>JBGSJL010000109.1:0-30293 GCA_041741955.1 Pirellulaceae bacterium
CCCAACGCCGTGAAGGATTTTCCCCAAGGATTCCTTGGAATTGGTATATCTTTGGTCCGTAGAAAGTGAAAAAAAGCCAGGCTCCCCCTCACCCATCTGGACACGAGTCCATCAGGAAGGAACCTGGCTTATGCGACGGAAATGCATTGAAGGTGTGAAGCGTGTGCAAAAGAACGCAAAACGAAAAACCAAGCTGAAACAGCAACAGGCAAAACAGCAGAAACATGGAGCCTGCCTCGCAGGCAAACTTCGAACTATCGTCCCAGATGACAGTATCTTCAACTCAATCAAGTTACATGGCAATACCAATTGGCGGCCATCTCAGCTCGCGATGCTTGCACTTTTATGGGCTATGGCGGGCTCGAGATTCGTGACCGACGCGTTCAGCACCGCTGCGTCCGCAAGTCAATCGATGTTCGGCTCGGTACCCGTCACGACCTATCAGGGCATGATGAACGCGTTGATTCGGTGGACGGGTAGTTTCATGGAGGTACTGTTCAAGCAACTGCAATCATGCATGCAAACGATGAGTGGCGAATTCTATTGTGTGTTTGGGTATGTCCCCATCGCGTTTGACGGTTCACGTTGTACTGTTCCTCGAACGACAGCCAATGAAAGGAAATTTTGTGCGGCAAACTATGGCAATGGTGCATATGCAAAAGCGACTAAGCGAAAAGGAACAAAGATTAAACCCAATAGACATGGGACAGCCCATCATCAGGAACCACAGATTTGGATCACGATGTTATGGCATATGGGGTTTCGTTTACCATGGCGTTGGAAGCTTGGGAGCTCTGATTCGAGCGAGCGCAACCACGTCATGGAAATGCTCGATGAGCAGGAATATCCTGGAAATTCATTGTTCTGTGGCGACGCTGGCTTCGTGGGCTATCACTTTTGGCAGAAGATAATTGCGGAAGGCTACCACTTCATGGTTCGCGTAGGAGCGAATGCCAGCTTACTAGCTGAGAGTTGCGACTACTTACTACAACCCGATGGCAATGTTCTTTGTTGGCCGAGGGATGTGCGTTCCAAAAATAATCCAATTCGATTGCGATTGGTATCGGTAAAAGTGGGGGCGGCCGAAGTGTGGCTGCTGACAAGCGTGCTGAGCGAACGAAAGCTGCCCAAAGCTCAGATGATCGCGTTTTACAAAATGAGATGGACGATCGAAATCGAATTTCGCGGGCTCAAACAGACTTTGGATTGCGCTAAAATGTGCTGTCTCAATCCTTCTCGCTCGCTGGTCGAACTAAATTGGTCCATAGCCGCAATGGCAGTTTGTGAATTGCTGGCCTTGCGAGAACAGATACGCATGCATAGTCGTAAACGGCCTAGGTCGAAGTCATCCTGGAGGCCCCAGCGGTGCAGCCTAGCCCAAACGATGCGAGCCATCCGTCAAGCGATCACGCGGCCGGAGGCAAAGCCGGCATTTGGGAAATGTCTCACGGCGATGCTCGAACAAGCGTTAACCGACACGTACATACGGCGAGCGAGTAAAAAATCGCGGCATCTTCCTCGGCCAAACAAGAAGGCGCTCCAGCCGCCCAGAGTGATTGTCTTAAGTGCACGTGAACGAAAAAAGATCGAGACTCTCAAATGCAAAACCGCAGCATGAAAAATCCTTCACGGCGTTGGATGTGCCCCCGACGGGATGACCCCGACGGGATGTGCTCAGGCTGTGACCCCAGTGAGACACCACTAGCCTTGAACAAGATGTGACCCCGACGGGATGTGTGGACAAGCTGTGACCCCGACGGGCTGTGACCCCGACGGGATGACCCCGACGGCAGAGCTCGCGTTGTTAAGGGTCAAGCGGAAAATAATTGTCGCTCGGTTCTCCGAACCGACAGCGGAAGGTCGGACGCGATCGGCTCGGAGAGCCGAGCGACGTTGGAAAATCCGACTGGACGAGGTCCGCTGGCTGGTGACCGCGTTTTCTGGGCGGGGTGTACTGGCTGGCAAGTGGGCACGCTCCGCAGCTAGTACCTATCCAGAGCACGCAAAGAGCTTTACCCAAGATAACCTGCAAGGGTTCCAACGGGCTTCGTGAACAGAGGACCTGAGCTTCGGCTGTACACCGTTGCTTCAAACTTCAAATTCCTGGTGAAGGGATTCGTGGACGACCGAAATCGAGCCTTGCTGCCCATTCGCAGTGCCAGCGGTCTGAACTCAGTAGTTGCTAAAGTTCTTGCTTGGCTCGACACGACTTTTGACGGTCATCTTGTTTTTCCGAAAGAATTAATCCGCAGAAGGAAGCTTGAGTCTTTAGTGGAAACGGGTACCGACACCCAAACCACTATGAGCAATGTTCATATCACAGCAAAACTGGGGGTCAGAATGAAGAGTCCGATCGATGCGTTTCTTTTAGTTGGTTAGGTCAAGAAGACTTGGCGGAGATCACCGAACCACCATTTAATTTGCGAATTTATGGTTTCAATTGCTTAAGCGCTGCTCAAGGATGCTGAGGGGCATGCAGCCGTTGCGGAGGACTTGATCGTGAAAGGTGGGGAGCGAAAATTGGCTACCTAGACGCTGCTCGGCGGCGCGGCGGAGTTGCTGAATTTTGAGCTGGCCAACTTTGTAGCTCAGCGCCTGTGCGGTATACGCCATATATCTTTCGACTTCAGCAACCGCGCCGTCTTCGGCGATAGGCTCGTGAGCCATCATGTAGCTAATGGCCTCTTCGCGAGTCCAACCCTTCCAATGCATGCCGACGTCTACAACCAGCCGAATCGCGCGGTGCATCTCGTCTCCTAGGGCACCAATTTTTTGTTGCGGATCGGTGTACAGTCCCAACTCTTCGCCGATCGATTCGCAGTAAAGCGCCCAGCCTTCGCCGTAGGCTCCGTACCATAGAAATCTAGCAAATTGAGGTAGTTCTTGGTTCTCCTGCGTGAGGGATATTTGGTAGTGATGACCGGGTAGGGCTTCATGCAGAAATAGCGACTCCATGCCGCCGGTAATGTTGAACTCGGTAGCATCGGGAATAGGGCAATAGAAAATACCCGGTCGAGTACCGTCGGCGGACCCAGGCATATATTCGGCGCTAGCCGTCTTTTCGCGAAATGATTCCGTGCGGCGAATCTCAAATGGAGTCTTGGGCGAATTCAAGAAGGCTTTTTCTAGTTCTGGTGCGAGCCTGGCTTGCAGACCTCTAAAGAATTCCAGAACATCCTCGGGCGACTTGAAGGGCTTAAATTTCGAGTCGGTTCTCAGGAACTCGAAGAACTCTGCGAGCGAACCGTCAAAGTTCATTTGCACTTTGGTCTTTTCCATTTCCTGGCTGATTCGAGCTACCTCCTGTTGGCCAAGTTCAAAGATTTCATCGGGCGTCATCTGTGTCGTCGTCCAATACCGCACCCAGTACGCATACTGCGCGCGGCCATCCGTCAGCGCGCCAATCCCCGACGTCCAGCGCCCATGCGGCAAATACTCATCGCGCAGGAACTCTCCCAACCGCTGATAGGCCGGCATCACTTGTTGCTCGATGGCGGTCTGGTAGGCAACCGTGAGTCGTTGTTTTTCACTCGCGCTGAAACTTTCCGGCAGTTTTTCAATCGGACCATAAAACAAGCTTTGGGTGGGATCGTCGCAAACGATGGTAGGGTCTAATAGTTGGGCGATCATTTTTTCGACAAGAACTTTGGGTAGCACGTATTTGTCTTCGATGCCTCGACGAAAACAATCGATGGCCACATTGGCCCAGTTGTCAAAGGCGGCGATGCGACGCAGCCAGTCGTCATAGTCCGCGACTGTCTTGAAAGGTTGGCTACTGGCACCGCTGCCCATCTGCGCGAACGTCAATGGCAGGCCATCAAACTGATTGAATGGAATGCGTTGGAAGGCGAATTGGAATTTATCCAGTCGTATTTGCAGCTCGTACTTGAGCACTTCCGCCATCAGGCGACGCGTGGCCGAGGCAGACGTCGCATCGATCGCATCCAGCTTGGCCAAGATCGCTTCATAGAACACCTTTTCTTTGGCCAAGAAGTCGTCCGAGATATTGAGTTGTAGCTGATCGTTGTAGCGCATGTCACCGAAGTTGGTCGCTTCTAAGGGGAACAGAATTAGATATTGTTCGTGGTAATCTTGGAACAACTTATCGAGCGCCGCATCGCTATCTTGCGAAATTGCAGGCAGACTCAAAGCCGAGCAAACAAGCAGGCTCCCCAGGCAGTCTATAATCGTGCGAACGGATCGTTTGGACATGAATTCCCCACGCTTGTGAAACAGTGTTGTCGAACTACGTTGCTCCAGAACCGCGCGGTGCGATTAACATCCCGTGCAGATTACATTATGCAGCCGGGAAGTGCAGTTGCGGTCGCCCAGCTCCCTACCAACCATTTGGCTAAATTCCGATTTTACCGAGACCAAACGACTTATGTTGCAGACTTTGACGGCCATCGAAAGAAACCTACAACTGTTTGGAACCGAGGCACCTGTCGTGCTCGTGACCGGCAGCGCAGCGCCACGCGTTGGACGCTACGTTGCCGAGCACTTCTTACAGCAAGGCTTTCGCGTTGTATTTCACGCTCACCATGCGTCTGCGGAGAACCAGGCCTTGCTAGAGCAAACGTTAGCACAGGGCTATTCGGCGACGTTGGTCAGCGGTGCAGTGGAAGAAGAAGCCGTTGTCGCGGGTTGGGTGCAGCATGTAAGCAACGCATTCGGTCGGCTGGACGTGCTGGTGAACTCGGCAGCGACTTGGCAGCCCGTACGGCTAGAAGCAGCCACCGCCGCGGACTTCGAGTCGTCTTTTCGAGTCAATACTTTGGGCACGGCCTTGTGTTGTAAATATTTTGGTTTGTTGATGACACAGCAAGTAAGTGGCGGGGCAATAATTAATATCGGCGATTGGGCCACGCAGCGACCTTATCGAAATTTTTCACCCTACCTGCTTAGCAAAGCTGGCATCGAGACTTTGACGCACACGATGGCTATAGAATTGGCGTTTCGTAATCCGCGGGTGCGCGTCAACGCGGTTCTACCGGGTCCGATCATGTTGGCGGAGGGTCTAAGTCGCGAGCGGCGCGAGCGAATCATCGCAGCCAGTTTGCTCAAACGCCAAGGCACGGCCGACGACTTGGCGCACGCAGTCTTGTTTCTAGCCACCAGCCCGTTTGTAACGGGCGTTTGCTTGCCGGTCGATGGTGGCCGGTCGATTTGGGCCAACGACTCAGGCGAGGCTATTGCTCATCCGTCGGTACCGACGCAGGAAGGTACTGGTTGAAGATTCGTTGGAAGATCGCGCGGCAATCGCGGCGTACAGTTTGGACTTTGTCCCGAAGTTGAGCGCCAGTCAATCGCGTGCTTGGGCTCGATTCCTCGAGGCTGCTCGCGCGGTCCATCGGCTCCAGGCTGGCTGCTGGAGCGGTGGCAGGTTGTTCGCCGTTTTCAGCACGCGGTTTGCACATCAGAAAAGCCAACTTGTCGAGCTCCTCTGCGTCGCTGGGCAAATCGTGCCTCGCAGACATATTCATGAGTCGGATGCCCGATTCGATGTGCCGCAAGAATTCGTAGTCCTGTTGTAGCTCGATGGCGGTGGCAATATCGATCAGTTTGGCTTCCCGCAGTCGTCCCAGTGCATCCAAAGTTCCGGGTACCAGAACGTGTGGATGGTTGCTAACGTGTGCAAGCTGTAGCAACTGCACTACAAATTCGATGTCCATCGTGCCACCGAGCCCGCGTTTTAGATTGAAGGGGCCTGCCCCTTTCTGCAGTTGCATGCGGTGCTCAAGAATTTGTTGTGTCTGATCTGAAGACCAGGGCTCGGCAGCCAGAGTCTGCGAGACGACGTCCATGACTGAGGCTTGAACGTGTGGGCTGCCCCAAATTGGCCGCGCCTTGCACAACGTTTGACGTTCCCACACCTGCCCGCCACCGCCTGCGAAATAGCGTCTCAGATCTTCGATGGTAATCGCCAATTCACCGCTCCTGCCGAGCGGGCGAAGTCGCACGTCCAAATCAAAGAGCCGGCCCGCACCACCCACTCGCGTCACAGCCTGAATAACCCGTTGACACAGTTGATTAAAAAAGTGCCGATTTGTGGTCGGCTCAAACCGCCGATTTGGAACCAAGCTGCGAGTCAACCCTTCGACGTCAAACAAGAAAATGACATCCAGGTCGCTATGGTAATTGGGCTCGCGACCGCCTAGCTTTCCAACGGCCAATACGACCAGTTCGGCTGCTTCCTGTCCGCCGCCAGTGTCAATGCGGGTTGGCAATCCCAGTTGATTCACCAAGCGATGAAATTCGTAGTGAATCACTTGTTCCAAGCAAACTTCCGCGATATCCGAGAGAAATGCATGTGTTTGTGCAATCGAAGACTTTCCAAGAATTTCGCGAACACCCACGCGCAAGTGCATTGAACTTTTAAAGCTCTGTAGGATCGGCACCACGTCCACGGCGCCGCGACAGAGTTCGGCGAGTGTTTGAGCCAACTCGTCGTGGGTCGGCAATGAATCGAGCATCAACGAGTCCATCAGTTCGTCGATCATGCCTGGGCTGGTGGTGAGCAAGCTGGCGAGATACGGACTGCCGGCACAGAGCCGAACGCACAACTCGAGCGTCGGTGGATTGTGACTAAAAAGCTCCCACAGCACTGCCTTACCACCGAGCGAGTCGGTAACGTTTGCCAGTGAAATTAGCGTGGCGTCAGGATTGGGTGTGCGCGATATGGCAGCCAATAATTTTGGTGCAATCGCGGCCAGAAAGTGCCGACAACGACGCGTAGAAAGAAAGGGAATTGATTCCACGGCTAGCGCCTGCAAGTTGCGATAGGCCGCATCGCAATTGGTAAACCCAAATGGATCGAGCGTTGATTGAATGACGGCGGGCGAGGGCTCCGGGTCGAGGATCAAGTCGGACTCGATGGCCACGGTCACGTCGGCATCAAAAGCCGCGTGCAGCAAGTGATCTAGGATACTGCGATTGGCCTGCGCAACTTCCTGCAGCTTGTCGCGCAGCAATGCCGCAGAAGAACTGCTCTCGGAGTCACGAAAGCCCAGTCGCTTGGCAATGTTGGCGAACTCGACAGGTTCATTTGGCCAACCCTGCGCGCTGCGATCGACCATAATTTGCAAGTGGTGCTCGCAGCGTCGTAGGAAGCTATAATTATCAGTCAAGCGGGATGCTTCGTCGACCGTCAAGCCCTTGGCGCGTTGCAGCAGTTGGATAGCGGGCAATGTCCCCGTGCAGCGAACGCTAGCTTCGTCGCCACCATACAGCAATTGGAGAAACTGAATCGTACATTCCACATCGTTAATTCCACCGTGCCCAAATTTTACATCGAGCTTGTCCTGATCGGGAAGATTGGAGCGGGTTTCAATTCGGCGTTTCAGCGCCGCCAGTCCCGTAATATCTGTCCGCATCAAATAGCGGCGAAAGATCCAGGTTTGTAATCGCTCGATGAGTAGCTCACCCAAGCCAATATTGCCAGCCACAGCCCGCGCTTTGACAAACGCCTGCCGTTCCCAGGTGCGCCCGGCCGAATCGTAGTAATTGAGTGCTCGCTGGAAGCTAACCACCAGGGGCCCTTGAGCGCCATCGGGACGTAGTCGTGTGTCTACACGATAGGCAATGCCTCGCGAGGTGGGTTCACTTACCAGTTTGATAACTTGGTGCCCTACACGCTGGAAGTACTCCTCGACTTGCGAGTCTCTCATGACAGCCGCGCCCGGACCACGACGCTCGACCAACGGTTCGTAGACAAACAGCAGGTCGATGTCGTTGGAATAGTTCAGTTCAGTACCACCAAGTCTCCCCAGTGCAATGACCGCAAAGGCGGCGCGACGACCGTCCGCTTGGGTGGGGGCGGGCCTGCGAGTTGCTAGGTCGCGCTCGGCGGCAAACACGGCGGCTTGGAGAATCGATTCTGCCAGATTCGAAAGCTGTTCTGTCACCAGCTCGAGCGACTGTTGAAGTACAAAGTCTCCATAAGCGATCCGCAGTGTCTCGCGATGTCGATAGTCTCGCAAGATGCGCATGACGGTCCGCAAATTGTTGGTGGCTTGTACTTCAGCCATCACTTCGTCCAGCAGCACGTTTTTGGCGATTGCTTGACCACCAGTCATCCGCAGCAGGTCGAACGCTTCTGGATCTGCGATCAGAATGTCAGCTAAGTACTGGCTAGTGCAAAAGAGTTGCACGAGTGTTTGGAGTGCCTGCGGTTCGCGTTCAAAAAGTGCTAACCAAGATAGTGGTGAACGCGAAGCGGCCAGAAAGCGCTCGATATTGACCAGCGCTTGATCTGAGTTATCGCTGCCTGCTAGTCGGGCGATCAACTGGGCGCAGAAGCTGTCAAAAAGTTCGCCTGGCATCCCTAAGCCTGAGATCTTTTGTAACGTCAGAGCAGCGCTGTCTATATTGTTGGCTCCTAGCGCTGTTGACATCGCTTTGAATTCGGCTGGGACGCTCATAAACTTCTTGTACTGAGTGAAAAATTACTAAATGTCTAGCTGGACAGCTCCAAGTCTAAAGGACAGCATCGACGCAAATCCTTGAGAGCCAAGGATCTAGCTGTCTGATAAAATTTGGCGAAAGCGTAGACTCCAGCGCGGAACTAAATGTACTGGTCAACGATAAAATCCGGTGAAAACAATTTAGCTCGCGAAAAAGAAGCGAGTGACGTGAAAGAACACGGGTGCTGCGAAGCAGATGTTGTCGATGCGGTCGAGTACTCCGGCGTGCCCCATCACTAGGGAACCATAGTCGTTCACACCGCGATCGCGTTTGATAGCGCTCATCGTCATGCCACCGAACATCCCCATCACGCCAACCAACATCGACATGCATGCGGCTTCCCAAAAAGTGAACGGCGTGACCCAATAGAGCGCCGCACCGATCAATCCTGTCGATAGAGTGCCACCCGCAAAGCCTTCCCAGGTTCGGCTGCTGCTAACATCTACCGCAATAATATGCCTGCCTACTAAGTGCCCCCAAGTCCATTGGAGGATATCGGAAAGCTGCGACATGAGAATGAAGAAGAACAACAATCCAGCCGGGCTGCCCGTCCAAGCCCCACCATTGCTCGTTGTCAGTTTCAAGTTGACCAGCGCGGCCGCATAACTCAACGAATACACGCAAATAAGCAGGCCCATTGTAATCTGAGCCGATCGTTCCAGAAAACGCTTGTGGTCACCGGACAACGCGATTCTGGCAGGTACTAGCAACGATGCGTATACGGGAATCATGATGCTGTACAGCCCGTAGAAATTGATTGACTTGCCATTGAGCCATGCGAATCCAACATGTTCCATACCGATCAAAATGTATTGCAGTGGCGTGATCACGATCAGTGCCCAGAACAAAGCTCGGTGGTCACCGCGCCGAGTGGGTGACATGGTAATAAATTCGCGTAGCGCCCAAAACGATACGAGCGCGAACAACACGATGGTCCCTATCGGCTGCAACAACAGTCCAAACACCAAGATTGCGCACATCAGCCACCAAGCGCTCAATCGCTGACGTAGTCGTTGGACAAGCGCTGGATTGACCGATTCGGTTGGCTGCCGTCGCAAGTACCGTCCGACTAGCGACGCGATGCCGAGCGTGACAAGTACAACCCCCAGCAATATCTTAGTCTGCAGATCCAACCAAGCAGGATTCACAAATGCCGGTACTCGTTCCGCCTTAGCCGCAACTGTTTCTACCGCATCTACCGCACTGTTTGTTTCAGGAATCGATACAGTGGGCACCGATTCCGCGCTGGCGGCATTGATATTTTCCGCGTCGGAGTCAACCGGCGAAGAAATGTCGACGGGTGTGGCGATCCGCGATGGGATGGCAGTGGCGGGGTCATCCTGAATGTCAGCGAGTTCTTCGCCGGACGCAAGTGTTGCGACAGTTGGCTGAGCAGTCGCGAGGTCAGGCGCGGAGTCCTGGGCGTGCGCGAGCGAATTGCCGATGAACAGGCATGTGAAAATCGCAACACTTAATACAGTGTACTTCTTGACTCGAGCTTTAGTCATCGAAACTTCAGCATACCCTACGTGGTGTCAGCCTGGCCGTGCGAAAACGATGCTCAATTGTAACCGAGTTGTTCGAGCGGTCATTAGGCCACGATTGATCTAAACGGGAATGTCCTATAAATTCAACCTCCCATAACTCGCACGAAGAATTGGAGCACGATGGACAATCCAGACTGTTCGATGCTCAAGAAGCTGATACTTCTTGACGGCATGGCATTGACGTATCGCGCCCATTTTGCACTGGTTAGAAGCCCGCGAATGACTTCTGGCGGCGTGTGTACATCCGCTGTGTTTGGCGTACTCAATACGCTGATGGATATCCTCAAGCGCGAGCAACCGACGCACATGGCCGTCGCCTTCGATACGCGCGAGCCCACAGCCCGTCACATCGAGTACCCGCAGTACAAGGCCCAGCGCGATGCGATGCCCGAAGATATCGCCAAGCAACTGCCCTATATCGACCGGCTGTTCGAAGCCTTCAATATTCACTCGATTCGCTTGCCGGGCTACGAAGCGGACGACATCATTGGAACACTAGCCCACCAAGCGGCGGTGGAGGGATTTCAAACCCTCATGGTCACCCCAGACAAAGACTACGATCAATTAGTGACCGAAAATATTTTTGTCATGAAGCCAGGACGCAAGGGCGGCGAGGTAGAAATTCTGGGCGTTAAAGATGTGCTGGCTAAGTGGGAGGTAGAGCGGGTCGAGCAAGTCATCGACGTGCTGGGCATGATGGGCGACTCGAGCGACAACATCCCAGGTATCCCAGGCATCGGTCCCAAGACCGCACAGAAGCTCGTTTGCCAATACGGCTCTCTGGAAGGTCTACTCGAACACAGTCACGAACTTAGCGGCAAGCAGAAGGAGCGCATCGAAGAGTTTACTGAGCAAGCCAAACTGTCCAAACGATTAGTGACAATCCAGCTCGACGTTCCACACAGCGTCGATTTGTACGCATTGCAAGTCGCCAACTACGACGAAAAGAAACTCAAAGCGCTATTCAGTGAACTCGAGTTTGACACGCTTGGAAAAAAGATGTTCGGAAAGTCCTTCTCGTCGTCCCAAAACAGGGCCAGCGTCGTCCGCGAGAAACGCGAAAAGGAAATACAAGCATCGTTGTTTGACGACCTCGCGACGGAACTAACCATTCGGGATGTGCCACATAACTATCGCGAGGTGCGCACCGCGGATGAACGCCAGCAGCTACTCGCCCAACTCGCTCAACAAAGGGAAATCTGTTTCGATACGGAGACGACAGGCTTAGACCCTCGCACGGCCAAGCCATTGGGGATAGCCTTTGCCTTCCAAAAACATCAGGCTTATTACGTGGTTTGCCCCGAAGATCGCGTCGAGACTACCGCCGTGCTGCAAGAATTTCGTTCGATTTTCGAGGATGAATCGATTGTCAAAATCGGCCACAATCTGAAATACGACTTGTCATTGCTCAAGTGGCACGGCTTGGAAGTCCGCGGGCCCCTGCTGGATACAATGTTGGCGCATTCCATGAAAGAGCCTGAAATGCGTCATGGCCTGGATTACTTGGCACGACTCTATCTGAACTACCAACCGATTTCGATCACGGAGTTGATTGGCGAGCGCGGCCCAGAACAGAAGAACATGCGCGACGTGCCGATCGAACGAGTCGCCCAGTACGCGGCCGAAGATGCGGATGTCACCCTCCAAATCGCACACGCGATTCGCCCAGAGATCGATGCGCAGGGAGTCGGTCGAGTCTGCTATGAAGTCGAATGTCCGCTAGTGCCTGTGCTGGTAGATATGGAATATGAAGGAATTCGGCTGGACACACTGGCGCTTCAAGCGTTTTCGGAAAAGCTAGTTCCCGAAATCGCCGAACTGCAACAGCGAATCTATGAAGCGGCAGGGCGCGAGTTCAATATCGATTCGCCGAAACAGCTTGGCTGCGTGATCTATGACGAATTATTGCTCGATCAGAATCCAAAAAAAACCGCCACAGGTCAGTATTCAACTCGCGAAACAGAGCTGTTAAGGCTGGCCGGTCGCCACCAAATCATTGCCGACATTCTGGACTACCGCAACGCTGTAAAATTGAAGAGCGTTTACGTCGATCAGCTTCCCAGTTATGTCAATCCGCAGACGGGCCGCGTCCACACGCATTACAATCAGACGTGGACGTCCACGGGCAGGATGCAGTCGGACAATCCAAACCTACAGACGATCCCTGTGCGAAAAGAGCGAGGCCGCGAGATTCGCGCGGCCTTCGTGCCCCGCGACGAAGACTACTTGCTGCTTTCGGCGGACTATTCGCAGATCGAACTGCGCGTTATGGCAGACTTGAGCGGCGATGAAGCCATGTTGGAGGCGTTTCGCAACAATATCGATATTCATACTCAAACCGCTGCCAAGGTCTACAAGGTAGATATTGACGAAGTGACGCGCGAGATGCGCGACAAGGCGAAAACGGTCAACTTTGGCATCATCTACGGCATTTCCGCTTTTGGACTGCAGCAGCGATTGAACATTCCCCGCGCTGAAGCCCAGTTGTTGATTCAAAACTACTTCGCCAACTATCCTCGCGTGCGGCAGTACATCGACGAAACGATTGCGTTCGCTCGCGAGAACGGATTTGTGAAGACCCAAACTGGGCGTCGTCGCTACCTGCGCGATATCAACTCGCAAAGCCGAGCGGTGGCGAGCGCGGCGGAGCGATTGGCTATGAATAGCCCCATTCAAGGCACCGCCGCGGACGTCTTAAAACTGGCCATGATCCGAGTCCATGCTGTGCTAAAAAATGGCAACTACAAGACTAAGATGTTGTTGACCGTTCATGACGAAATTGTCTTTGACCTCTATCGCTCGGAGACGGACACCGTCGTTCCGCTGATACGCGAAGCGATGGAGGGGGCCCTGCCTATGAAGATACCATTGTCGGTAGAGACAGGTATCGGCGAAAATTGGCTCCAAGCGCATTGAACCAGCGACGCTGTCCGGCTAAACCTTCTCGCCATCCAGTACGGTGCGGTACAGCGATCCAGCCACAATGGCACCCAGCACCGGCGCAGCGATGAACAGCCACAATTGGCTGATCGGCCAAGCTTGCCCGTTGACCATCGCGACCAGGGCTGGTCCCAAACTTCTGGCAGGATTGACGCTGCAATTGGTGACGGGAATCGCGACTAAGTGAATCAGCGTCAAACACAAACCGATGGCGATACCTGCGAAACCCGCTGGCGCCCGCGAAGTCGTCGAGCCCAAGATGACGATCAAGAACATGAACGTCAAAACCGCTTCGGTCATGAAGGCCGACATCATGGAATAGCCACCTGGAGAATGCTCGCCGAAGCCATTGCACACGCCTGCAAACGTGGATTTGTCATACTCCGGTGCACCGCTGCAAATGACAAACAGTACAAAAGCAGCTAAAACACCGCCGATGCATTGCGACACGATATAAGGCAGGACATCCTTAGCAGGGATGCGACCACCGAAGAACAATCCTAGCGTTACGGCTGGGTTGAGGTGGGCGCCCGAGATGTGGCCAATCCCATAGGCCATGGTCAGCACGGTCAATCCGAATGCACACGCGACTCCCAGAAATCCGATGCCCAGATGCACTTTATCGTCAGTTAAAAATCCTGCCGCAAGCAAGGCCGATCCGCAACCGGCGAAAACGAGCCAAAAAGTTGCGATCAATTCAGCCACCAATTTCTTCGATGAATTCATTTCATACACTTTCTAATGTGGATTGCTGACCGCCTGGATTTATGTCAAATCATCGGCAATTACTTGAAGGACTTGCTGGGCGGCGTCGACGGTTTGATCGATCAGTTCGGCGCTGTGAGTCGCTGAAAAGAACAGAGCTTCGAATTGGCTGCAGGGCATGTAGACACCACGCTGCACCAATCCCCAGAAATATCTAGCGAATCTCTGGCGATCGCACAAGTCGGCCTGCTTCCAGCCGTAAACTGGCTGGTCGCAAAAGAAGAGTGTCAACATACTACCGACGCGCTGAATCTGAAACGGCAATCCAGCCCTGGTGGCAGCTTCGGCCAAACCGCCAGCTAGTCTACTGCCCTGGAGTTCCAGGCCTTCGTAGGGCGGCTGGTCGCGAAGTAGTTTAAGGGTGGCGGCACCCGCCGCTGTTGCCAACGGGTTACCGCTCAACGTGCCTGCCTGATAAACCCGACCTACAGGCATAACCTGATCCATCAGCTCTTTGCGGCCGCCGTATACACCTAGTGGCAACCCGCCGCCCACGACCTTGCCGAGCGTCGTGAGGTCTGGCATAACGCCGTACAACTGCTGGGCACCGCCCAAGGCGACTCGAAAGCCGGTCATGACTTCGTCAAAGATCAGTACCGCAGCGTATTTTGTGCAAAGCTCGCGAGCTTTTTCGAGGAAACCCGGTCGAGGTGGCACGCAGCCCATGTTGCCCACGACCGGTTCGAGGATAACGCAAGCCAGTTGATTGCCTTGTTCTTCAAATGCAAGCTCCAGCGCCGCGATGTCGTTGTATTCGAGCACGATCGTATCGCGACTGGTTCCGATCGTCACGCCTGGCGAATCAGGCACGCCGAGGCTGGCCGCGGCACTGCCCGCAGCCACCAGCAGGCTATCGACATGCCCGTGATAGTTTCCAGCAAATTTAATGATCTTGTCGCGACCTGTGGCACCCCGCGCCAGGCGAATTGCGCTCATCGTGGCTTCGGTGCCACTGTTGACCAACCGTAGTTTCTCGATGCTCGGCACACATTGGACAATCAGCTCTGCGAGCTCAGATTCTGCCTCGGTCGGCGCCCCATAACTAGTTCCGCGCTGGGCCGCTTGGCAGATAGCTTCGATGACCGCCGGGTGTGCATGACCCAATATCATGGGACCCCATGAGCCGATGTAATCGATCAGTTGATTACCGTCGAGGTCGAATAGGAACGGACCGCTGGCCCGCTGAATAAATAGCGGTTTCCCACCCACGGCACCGAAGGCACGAGCGGGACTGTTGACACCGCCGGGCATCAGTTGGCAAGCGCGGTCGAATGCGGCGATCGATCGCTGCTGCTGGAACAAAGCATTCGCTGGGGTTGGGTTGGACAAAGAGGACACGCAGACAATCTCCTGTTGCTGTAATCTCTAACGCTTGAGGCTTACCTCAGCACGGAACTGGCAGTTTCTCGGGCAAGTACTTCGTCACAGTTCAATTTTTTGGTTGGCGGGCTTCTCCGGAATTCCTGAGTCGCAAGTCCCGTTCCGTTTTCCATACCGCGAGGTACTATAACGGATCAACAATAACCAAACGAGCCACACACCAAAAATAGTTGTAAGTGTAGAACCCATGGAAGCCGGAATTGTCGGGTTGCCCAACGTAGGCAAGAGCACTCTGTTCAATGCTTTGACGAGCACCAAAGCAGCTCAGGCAGCAAATTACCCGTTTTGTACGATCGAGCCCAACGAGGGCATTGTCAGCGTGCCTGACGAGCGACTTGGTAGGATCTCCGCGCACATCAAGCCGAAGAAGCTGGTGCCGTCCTATCTTAAACTCGTCGATATCGCTGGGATTGTCAAAGGTGCAAGCGAAGGCCAGGGACTTGGAAATAAATTCCTCAGCCATATTCGACAGGTGGACGCGATTCTTCAAGTCGTTCGCTGTTTTAACGACGACGATGTGATTCACGTAAGTGGACAAGTGGATCCCGTGGCCGATGTGGAAATCATCGAAACAGAGCTGATGATCGCGGACATGCAGACACTTGAGAATGCTTTGCCAAAAGCGGAGCGTTCGGCCAAGAGCGGCGACAAGGAAGCAAAACTCCGAGCGATTGCCATTAAGAAGTGCCAAGACCACCTGGCTCAGGACCTGCCACTGCGGAAGCTGGACTTGCCCGAAGCCGAAGCCAAAGAAATATCCAGCTTCGGTTTGATGACTGCCAAGCCGGTACTGTACATTGCCAACGTGGATGAAAACGACTTGGAGGGCAAGGGCCCGCTTGCAAGTGCAATTCGCGAATTCGCCCAGCAAATTGGTGCGAGCGTTATCCCCGTTTGTGCCAAGCTGGAATCGGAGTTGGCCGAACTGGACGAACCCGATCGAAAGGAAATGCTCGAGTCGGTGGGTTTGACGGAACCCGCTCTGGCAACCGTGGCTCGCGAGGCCTACCGAACCTTGGGTTTGCAAAGCTATTTTACAGCGGGTGAACAGGAAGTGCGGGCTTGGCCAATTCCTATCGGAGCTACCGCGCCACAAGGAGCCGGCGTGATTCATTCCGATTTCGAGCGAGGCTTCATTCGCTGCGAAGTCTATTCGCTGGCGGATTTGGAATTTTATAAGAGCGAAAAGGAAATCCGCAGCGCGGGTAAACTACGCACCGAAGGTAAAACCTATGTGATGCAAGACGGCGATATTTGCCACTTCTTGTTCAACGTTTAGCCCGAGCGTGCGCAAACTCGAAGGTGCTGCGATTGAGCAAGTCGAGAGAATTCCGCTACGTGATCGTGGGCGCCGGCAGCGCAGGATGCAGATTGGCTCAACTGCTGGCTGAGGGGCAAGCCGGCAACGTGGCCCTCATCGAGGCGGGACGCAAGACGACGGATGTTCGATCGACCGTGCCCAACTTTTACCCGCGCACCTTTGGGTCGCAGCTCGACTGGAATTTTTCGACTGTACCGCAGCCAGCCTTGGGTGGCCGCCGATTGCACTGGCCGCGCGGAAAGCTTCTGGGTGGTAGCGGTGCCATCAACGCCCTCATCTTCTTACAGGCTGCCCAGCAGGATTTCGCAACCTGGGGCTGGCAGTTAGGTCCACAACTCGAGCGCGAGTTGCAGTCGGTCGAAGATTCGCTGCCGCTGAGCACCGTGTCGAAGCCGCACCCATGGACTACCGCGTTTTTGGGAGCCGCAGCCGCTAGTGGCCTGCAGGTCGTTGATCGCTGGACACAGGCGCGAGCCAACACCTGCGGCTACTTTCAATTGACGCAGCGGGCGGGTCGCCGAGTTCACGCGGGGCATTGGTTGTCCGAAGCAAAATTTGATAACGACGATATGGCGCAGGTGGGCTGCAACTTACACTTTTTTGCCGATCACCACATCCATAGACTATGTTTCGATGAAACGTCTTTGGAGCCAAGAGTGCGGGGGGTCGAAGTGTGGCGAGCGGATGGTACGCTCGAAACGGTTTGGGCCACGGACGAAGTTCTGCTGTGCGCTGGCACGATCGGGTCGCCGCAGGTGCTGATGCGATCGGGAATTGGCGATGCCGACATGCTGGCCCAAGCGCAAATCCCCTGCCTGTGCGACTCAAAATGGGTCGGCCAGAATCTACAAGACCACTTGGTGTTTCCGCTCGTTTTCAGGACTCGCAGCCCCGCTGGCCTGCCGCGGAGGCATACTCGCGCGGCGCGAAATGCTTACCGCGTCCACGGTGCCGGTTCGCTGGCCAGTAACATCGCAGAAGCGGGCGCGCTTTTCGTCCATTCCGAATCCAACGATCGCGACCCGCCCGCATTTCAAATTCACTTCACGCCAACTCACTACCTTAAGTACCCGCAGCTTGAAAGCGGTGACATGTTTTTGTCGTTGGCGGTAACCGATCTACATCCGCAAAGTCGCGGTAGTTTGCGACTCGTTCGACAACACGATCGCGAGCTGTTGCAGATCGACCCGAACTATTTGACCGTGGCAAGCGATGTGGGACGCTTCGAGCAAGCAATACATTGGGCCCGCCAGCTGGCAACGCACGGCGAGCTGCAGCAAGTGATTGATACTGAGGTGTCACCCAGCGCAAAGTGTCTTGACGCGAAGTCCGTTACCAAGTCGCTAGCTGCGTTTGCGAGGTCCATTTATCATCCTGTAGGTACCTGCCGCATGGCGTCAGCGGGCCTCGTCGGCCCAGCAAACTCCGTCGTCGACCAGCACTTTTGTGTGCATGGCATCAGCGGTTTACGCGTAGTCGATGCGTCGGTGCTACCAACACTTCCAAGCGGCAATACCAACGCAGCAGTGCTGCTGATTGCCACCCAAGCCGCTAGGGCGCTACTGGACTGCTAAAAGTTTTGGGTTGTGAAGAATAGTGGCTTGCGCAGGTTTTATCCCGCTAGGGATTCGAGCGATTAGCCGGTGGTTGAGCGCAGCGACACCACCGGAAACAGTTAAACGTGGGATAGGCTTCCAGCCTGTCGATTGTTAAACGTGGGATAGGCTTCCAGCCTGTCGATTCCTGCCTGACAGGCTGGAAGCCTATCCCACTTTTTAACAGCCCAGGCTTGTCCCCGACGGACACCGCGGGTCCCCCGCTTGCCCAAGCCGTCGCGGTGTGGGAACCTGAAGCAAAGTTTCATGAACCCCTGTTTATGCGGAATGCTCCCAATGCTGCTGCGAACGAAGTTGTTGTGCTGGATGCTCGTTGGCCTATCGATGAGTTGCGTATTGGGTTCTGTGGCCCTTGGCCAATTGGAGACCAGCGATTCGCAAACGCGGCTGGCCGACGACCTAAAGTATCTGTCTGCCGATGCGCTGGCTGGACGCGATGTGGGCAGCGAGGGCATC
Source organism: Pirellulaceae bacterium (assembly GCA_041741955.1). Taxonomy (GTDB): domain Bacteria; phylum Planctomycetota; class Planctomycetia; order Pirellulales; family Pirellulaceae; genus Aureliella. The sequence goes on from JBGSJL010000109.1 coordinate 18,489, forward strand.
GCGGCGGCAGGCGAGTTTGTCGCTGGCGAATTCGCCAAAGCGGGCTTAGAAGTGAACGCATTTGATGGCAGCCCGTTTCAAAATTTCAGCATACCCGGGCCAGCCCAACTTGGCTCGCCAGAGAATAATAGGCTTAGCGTTACCGGAACTGCCGATCCAATTGAGCTGACGTTGGGGGAAAACTATACGCCGGTAACATTGGGTAACAGCGGAGCTTTTTCAGGCCCGATAGTGTTCGCTGGCTACGGTATTACGGCACCGGACCTGAACTACGATGACTATGCGAGCGTTGATGTGGCTGGCAAGGTGGTAATCGTCTTGCGTAAAGAGCCGAAACAGAATGATCCGGCCAGCAAGTTCGATGGTCAGCGCTCCTCACAGTTTGCTTTTTTCTCATCCAAAGAATTGAACGCTGTATTGCACCAGGCGTCTGCACTGCTGATTGTTAACGATAGCCTAACTGCCGCCACTGAGGGACAGGACCGTTTGCCAGATATCAACGCAGCCGGCAGCGCGGCCACCGACGCTCAATTGCCAACTTTTTATATAACCCGCGCGGTGGTTGATCAGTTATTAAGCTCCAGCGGCCAAAAATCCTTAGCCGAATTGGAAGGTGCCATCGATGAGAATGAGTCGCCGCAGAGCCTGGAGTTGCCGAGTATCCAGGCCAGTGGTGAGACACGCATCGAGAAGTCACAGATCGCCGTTCGCAACGTAGTTGGTTTTTTGCCGGGTGCGGGTAGTCTTGCTGACGAATACGTTGTTATCGGTGCGCATTACGATCATGTGGGTATGGGCGGCGCAGGATCGTTGGCACCAGGGACCATCGAAATTCATAACGGCGCAGATGACAATGCCTCTGGCACAGTCACTTTGCTGGAGGTCGCGCGCGAACTTTCGCAGCGCACCGCTGAATCCCGACGCGGAGTCGTCTTTATCGCTTTCACCGGCGAAGAGCGTGGGTTGCTGGGTAGTAAACACTATGCGCGTAATCCGCGTTGGCCGATTGAAAAAACGGTCGCGATGCTCAATATGGATATGGTCGGTCGCTTGCAAAGCGATACGCTGACGGTCTACGGAACCGGAACCGCTGCAGAGTTCGACGAACTGATTACTCGCCAAGCCGCTGCGGTTTCACTTGCACTCGACAAGCAGCCGGCTGGTTTTGGACCTAGCGATCATGCTAGCTTTTACGAGCTCGATATTCCCGTGTTTCACTTTTTCACGGGCTTGCACAACGACTACCACCGCCCCAGCGACGACTTTGAAAAAGTGAATATTTCGGGGCTGTCGCAAATCGCTAGGCTCGTTGCGAATGTGGCTACGGAGGTTGCTACCTCCGTCGCGCGTCCGACCTTGATCAAGAGTTCTGCGGTAGCTCAAATCGCTGGACCAGGTCGTGGTCGCAACTCGAATCGACGCCGAGCCGTCCTCGGCGTACGACTTGCAAACGCCACAGGTTCTGTCCTGATCGATTCGGTCGTGCAGGGCGAGGCGGCAGATCGAGCGGGGCTGCTCGCCGGCGACCTGATTACCAGCATTAGTGGCGAGCAAGTCGAGTCCTTGGAGGCACTCCAGAAAATTCTAGCGGGCAAGAAGCCCGGCGACACAATCTCTGTTTCCGTGGTGCGCGATAATCAAACCGTCACTATTGATGTAACGCTGTCTCAAGGATAGGCAGCCCCCTGCGGCTAACCACAACACCAGCCAGACGTGCCTTAAACTTGAACTGCAACTCCAACTTAAACTCTGCCTTTAGTTCGAGTTTAAGTTGAAGTTCATGTTCAGGTTGAAGTTTCTGGACTCGTGACCGGTCACCAGAAAAAAGTTACTTTCTTGAGTACATCTCTGCGTATCGATTCGCTACCCGTATTGCGGCTAGTTCATCGCGACAGTTGAGTAGGCGGTTTTTGGAGTTAGGATCAAGCGGAAAATAAGTGGGATAGGCTTCCAGCCTGTCATGCGCAAAGTGGGATAGGCTTCCAGCCTGTCATGCGCAAAGTGGGATAGGCTTCCAGCCTGTCATGCAGGAATCGACAGGCTGGAAGCCTATCCCACGGGGAAAACTATCCCACGTTTAGAATCCGACATTAATTTTCCGCACGATCCTTAGGTGTTGTAGTACATCCCATTCTTTCGATGCTAATCCACCACTTGTGGGGAACTTAGTACTCGAAGGCTCGTCTAAATTTTACACTAGTTTGCATTGCGTCGCCTATTCGCACCAGGCGGTACGAGAATTCCTGACGCAGCGGAGTATTTGTAAAATGTCATCTGCCTTGCCAAGCCAGCACGATTCGCCCATACCGACGCCATTGGGAATGCTCGGTGGATCAATCCTTTCTACCGATACCCTTCCTACCGATACACTGCTACCGGCGTGCGAATTGTCTGCTCCGGAAATGGCAGAGCCGTGCGTAGAAAATTTGCCAGATCGAATACCTGCGGTGCAGCGGCCCCTAAGTGCACAGAACCCCGCCGCCGTGTCTAGCGCTAAGCCGAGCGTCGGGTACGCGAACTTGCATCATGTCCGCGAAATTAGAATTCAGCAGGGGATCTCCGAACGTACCGTCGCGCGGAGGCTGGGGATCGAAGTCAAGCGCTATCGGGAAATGGAAAAGCCGACCTTCGATTTGACTGTCTCGCAGTTGGGCATGTTACAGCAGGCATTGGAAGTACCGCTCATTGACTTGATAGAAGATTCTCAAGCGCTGTCTCGACCGGTAGCCGAACGCGCCAAAATGATCAAGGTCATGAAGACAGCTTGCGCGCTGAGAGATTTGAAGTCCTCGCAACAGATGGAACGCATGACGCAAATGCTGTGCGAACAGTTGGTGGACTTGATGCCCGAGTTGGCGGAGGTCAGCGGCTGGCCCCAGTTCGGAGCCAGGCGAGGTGAAAGCGCGATTGGTCGAGCGCTTAGGCAGCCGATCGACACTTCGGACATCGGACTACCTTAGACCGTGGGATAGGCTTCCCCGTGGGATAGGCTTCCAGCCTGTCGATTCCCGTGGCATTGGCTTCCAGCCAATGAAAAAGTGGCATTGGCTTCCAGCCAATGTGTAAGAACGACTGTATCGGCCCCCCGCCCTTGCGAGTTAGCTTTCTAATCACCGTTGGCTGACGCCAACTGCGTGGGTTGTATCGGCCTCCGGCCTGATTCAGATCGACCCGCAGGAACATTACCTGGGTGACATTGTATTTCTTAGCCCGGAAGGCGAGATAGCCCTAGCCGGTTGCGTTATCAATTGGACTGCACCCCATGTTCCGCAAAGCCAGAAGCTGACACAACGAAAAGACACTGGCTATAAGCCAGTGCCACGGATTTTCGCTGGCTAGAAGCCAGTGCCACGGATTTTCGCTAGCGAGAAGCCAGTGCCACGGATTTTCGCTAGCTAGATGCCAGTGCCACAGATTTTCACTGGCTGGAAGCCAGTGCCACTTGTGGTAACCGATTGACGATCGGCTGGGTCAGCATTAAACTTTGCGACTCATTTTGGCGTCTAAAGTCAATAGCTGTCAGCATTTCTGACGCTGATCGCCGCACACCATCCGGCCAAATCTTGGTCCACCCACTGATCCTCGGAGGCTCGTAAACAGTAATGTCCAGTTCCAACCAAATGATCTATTACTTCGGCAAAACTCGCACGGACGGCACCGGAGTTAGCAAGCAAATCCTGGGCGGCAAGGGTGCGAATCTTGCCGATATGACATCGATTGGCCTGCCTGTTCCTCCCGGATTTACGATTACGACCGAAGTCTGCGGAGCCTATTACAAGTCTGGCAAGCAAATGCCGCCGGGGTTGATGGACGAAGTCAAAAAGAATGTAGCCACGCTAGAAACCGAATTGGGCAAGAAGTTTGGTGACGACAAATTCCCATTGCTGCTATCGGTGCGCTCGGGTGCAGCCGTTTCGATGCCGGGCATGATGAATACGATCTTAAACCTGGGTCTGAACGACGTTTCGACCGCTGGACTCGCCAAAGCGACAGGCAACGAGCGATTCGCCTATGACGCCTATCGTCGTCTGATCAACATGTTTGGCGACGTCGTCATGGAAGTTGATCACGAGCACTTCGAGGAAGCCTTTGACAAGATAAAGAAGAAATACAACACGCTCGAAGACACCGAAGTCCCGACTGAAGGACTGAAAGAATTGTGCGACGCCTACAAGGCACTCTACAAGAAACACACCGGCGAAGAATTTCCGCAAGACCCCATGCAGCAGCTGGCCAAATCCGTTGAAGCGGTCTTTAAGAGTTGGATGACCAACAAGGCAGTCAAGTATCGCGAAATCGAAAACATTCGCGGACTGATGGGTACGGCCGTCAACTGCCAATCCATGGTCTACGGCAATATGGGAGACGATTCGGGAACGGGTGTTGCATTCACCCGCAATCCAAACACCGGCGAAGATAAATTCTTCGGTGAGTTCTTAGTCAATGCTCAAGGCGAAGACGTGGTTGCCGGAATCCGTACACCGCAGCCCACCGAGGAAATGAGCAAGTGGAATGCGAAGGTTTACGACGAGCTCATGGTCATCAAGGACAAGCTCGAGCAGCATTACAAAGACATGCAGGATATCGAGTTCACCATTGAAAAGGGAACTTTGTTTATGCTGCAAACACGCAATGGCAAGCGAACGGGCATGGCCGCTGTTCGCCTGGCTTGCGAAATGGTCAAAGAGGGCCTCATCGATGAGAAGACTGCCATTTTACGCGTGCCTGCCGGCGATTTGACCCAATTGCTCCTGCCGAGCTTCCAGCCAGCGGCTTGGGAAAAAGTCGAAAAGATCGCGCGCGGACTCCCCGCCTCGCCGGGCGCTGCTTTCGGCAAGTTGGCTTTCACAGCCGAAGATGCTAAGGCGCGTGCGACGGCCGGTGAGAAAGTCCTGCTGATCCGCAAAGAAACCAGTCCAGAAGATGTGGACGGCATGCATGCAGCCGCTGGAATTTTGACCAGCACCGGCGGTATGACCAGCCACGCGGCTGTCGTTGCCCGAGGCTGGGGACGCTGCTGCATAGCCGGTGCGGCTGGCGTTGTCATTGATGCCAAGGCCAAGAAGGCAACGATCAACGGAAAAGTCTACGGCGAAGGCGATACACTCAGTATCAACGGCACGTCGGGAGAAGTGGCCGAAGGTGAGGTAGCAACCCAGCCGGCGAGTCTATCGGGCGACTTCGGCACGATGATGGAGTGGGCCGACAAGTACCGTACTTTGAAAGTGCGTACCAATGCCGACTCGCCAGAGGACAGCCAGCGCGCCCGCGAGTTCGGCGCGCAGGGAATCGGTCTGTGCCGCACAGAGCACATGTTCTTCGGCGGCGACCGCACTTTGGCAATCCGCCAAATGATTGTGGCCAAAGACGAAACCGCTCGACGTGCGGCTCTAGCAAAACTATTGCCCTTCCAACGTCAGGACTTTATTGGCATCTTCACTGCCATGGACGGATTGCCGGTTACAATCCGCCTGCTGGATCCACCGTTGCATGAGTTCGTGCCGCACGACGAAAAGGGCCAAACCGAATTGGCCAAGGAGCTGAAGGTCTCTACCGAAGAGATCAAAGCCCGTGTGGATTCGCTCCATGAATTCAATCCGATGCTCGGACATCGCGGTTGCCGCTTGAGTGTGACCTATCCAGAGATCTTGGAAATGCAGGTCACCGCGATTGTGGAAGCCGCCATCGAGTGTACGAACAAGAAGATTCATGCGATTCCTGAAATCATGATTCCGCTAGTCGGCACCGAAGCCGAACTTAAGTTGCTCCGCGGTAAGACGGAGCACACAATTGAAGCGGTCAAAAAGGCCCAAAGCTTTACCGGTAAACTCGACATCTTGATCGGCACAATGATCGAAGTACCGCGAGCCGCTTTGACCGCCGATGCCGTGGCCAACCAAGCCGACTTCTTCAGCTTCGGTACGAACGACTTGACCCAAATGACATTTGGCTTCAGCCGAGACGACATCAATTCGTTTTTGCCCGACTATCTCAATCAAGAGATTCTTCCCATCGATCCATTCCAGTCGCTGGATACGACCGGCGTTGGACAGCTTATCGATATGGCTGTTAAGAAGGGCCGCAGTGTCAAGAAAGATCTCAAACTTGGAATTTGTGGAGAGCACGGTGGCGACCCCGCTTCGATTGATTTCTGCCACAAGGTTGGACTGGACTACGTAAGCTGCTCGCCATTCCGCGTGCCCATCGCCCGTCTAGCGGCTGCACAAGCTGTACTGCGAGCACAGAAGTAGCTCGCGCGCCTGTCCGGGAAAAGGTGTCCGACACCAAAAGTGCGAAGCACCCGCAGGGCCGTTCCGGCTTTTGGTGTCGGACACCTTTTCCCGGACGAAGCACCCGCAGGGCCGTTCCGGCTTTTGGTGTCGGACACCTTTTCCCGCGACCCCTCGGCAAAACTGGAAGTTCAAAAAACCGTGACCAGTCAACCGACTTGCAATGAACTGCCCGACAACGAGGGTGTCGAAGTCGCTCAGGATGCCGAGGGACGCACAAAACCAGTCGTTGATCCTGACCCAAATCGCAAACTGTTGGCCACCGCCTATCACGAAGCGGGACATGCGGTCATGGCCGTGAGTCTAGGTCGCACAATCAAAAAGGTGACGATCGCACCAAGTCAATTGCAGACGGGCGGCTTTCGGTTGGGGTTGTGCGATATTCAGAAGGGACGTATCAAAGCGTCGAGAGACTGGTTGGAAGACGACGTGATGATCCTACTGGCAGGCATGGTGGCAGAATCTCATTTTACCGGCAGCTATTGCAGATCAAGTGCGGCTCATGATTTGCAAGCAGTCATGCGTCTGCTCGGACTCGCGCGGGCCGCCAACCCGCGGCAACTTGAACGTATCGAGCAGCGGTTGATCGACAAAACGGAACACATCCTCGGTACGGCGGTGCATTCACATGCAGTAGAATTCGTGACCATCGACTTGATGCAAAAAACCACGCTGCGTGGCCGAGCGGTAACCCACTGGTTCCATCAGGCTCAGCAACAGTGTAACCGTTCACGCTGATTTCATATTAAACAGGTTTTTGCCAGTGGCATTTCGCATGATCAATATGCAATCAATTGTTTGTCAGCCTATTTTTCGGTTGTCCAGGAACTCGTTGCAATTTGCATTTCCTGTCCGCTTTGGGGCTTGTCCTGGGCTGTTGAAAATTTGGGGTTGTGAAGAATATGGGCTTGCGCAGGTTTTATCCCGAAAGGGATTCAAGCTATTAGCCGGTGGTTGAGCGCAGCGACACCACCGGAAACAGGTTTCTGGGGGTGCGCTGCTTGGATCAAGCGGGAAATAAGTGGGATAGGCTTCCAGCCTGTCATGCAGTAATCGACAGGCTGGAAGCCTATCCCACGTTCTTGAATCCCTATCGGGATAAAAGACAATGCATGCGGTATGAAATTTGTACCAATGGAAATCCCGAAAAGAGCGCGCCAACCCCAAATTTTTAACAGCCCAGGACAAGCCCCAGAGCGGCTGCTGTTCGTTGCTTTTACTGTTCGCTTCGGCGCCTCAGGTCCTCAGCAGAACCTAGAAAACCCCGCATCCGAAAACCCCGAAAACATAGTACTCTGGGTTGTTACCCACTAATTCTTCTGAAGAGCCTAAAAAAAACGGGAGCTGACCATGCATCGTTTTTCACAGCGTAGATCTCAAATTGGAATTCGGCACCGTTGCCTAGCTTGGGTTGCGGTACTTCTGTTCGCATCGCCGCTTCGTGCCCAACTGCCTGAAGACGACGGGCTGCTGCCTGAGGAACGAATCAATATCGCGGTTTATGATCGCTGCAATCGTAGCGTGGTTCATATTGCGACTCGTTCGTTTGCGATCGAGTCGTTTCAACAGATCTCGATGCGCGAAGGTTCGGGTAGTGGTTCCGTGCTTGATGTCGAAGGAAGGATCCTAACCAACTACCACGTCATCGACGGAGCCAAAGAGGTATTTGTCAGTTTATTTAATGGCTTGCGATATCCGGCTGCCATCGTCGGACAAGACCCCGACACGGACATCGCGGTACTCAAGATCGACGCTCCGACGGACCAATTGATTCCCATCGCTTGGGGTGAATCTCAGCAGCTTCGCGTCGGCCAAAAGATCTATGCCATCGGCAACCCTTTTGGTTTAGAACGGACGATGTCCACAGGCATGATCTCCAGTCTGAATCGCCAAATTCCTTCGCGTGAACGCCGAGTCATGCGCTCGCTGATTCAAATCGATGCGTCGCTCAACCAGGGTAACTCGGGTGGACCCTTGCTCAATACACGTGGGGAGCTCATCGGCATGAACACTGCCATCATGAGCAGCGATGGTGATAGTGCGGGAGTTGGCTTTGCTATCTCTGCCAGCACTCTGCGGCGGATTGTGCCTCAACTGATTGAAAGTGGTCGAGTGCAGCGTCCGACCATTGGCATCATGCGTGTTTACGAAAACGAAGAGGGCTTGCTCATCGTCAGTACCGCCAGCGGTGGTCCCGCCGATCAAGCGGGGCTGCGGGGCTACAGTCTCGTGACCAAGCGACTGCGGCAGGGGCCTTACATCTACGAGCAACCGGCCATCGACCCCACCACAGCCGATTTGATCCAGTCCATCGATGGTAAACAGGTTCAGACCGCCGACGAATTGCTGACACATATCGAGATGAAGAAACCTGGCGACAGTGTGCTACTGGGAATTCTCCGCGACGGAAAGCAATTAACAATTCCCGTTGTATTGGGTCAATCAGATCCTTGATAAGATCTCAACCACTGGAGATATTCGTGATGCGGCGCGGGCTTACCAATTAAGTAGCCCTGTAGAATGTCGCAGCCGGCCTCTCTGAGAAAGGCTGCTTGCGCCGCCGTTTCTACGCCTTCGGCGACCAGCGTCAGCTTCAAACCCGATCCGAGCGAAATGATCGAACGCACAATCGCGTCTGAGGGCTCGTCGTGTATCAAATCACGAACGAACGAAAGGTCGATCTTTAGCGTGTTGATTTGAAATGTTTTCAGGTAGCTGAGCGAAGAATAGCCCGTTCCAAAATCATCGATGGCAATGCGAAATCCCAGGCCTCTCAGCTCGGCAATGACTGCCACACCTCGTTCCACATCGTCCATCACCGCATTTTCGGTGATTTCGAGCTCGAACCCATCCGCGCTGGCGCCGGTGTCTGCCAGTATGTCCTCCAGTTGTTGGACGAATCGCGGGTGCCGTAATTGCTGCGGAGATACGTTCACGGCAATTGTCGAAGTGATACCCAGTGCGCGCCAGAGCACACTTTGCCGCGCTGCCAACTCGAAAACTTTGTTACCCAACAGCGTGATCAAGCCCATTTGCTCTGCAATCGGCACAAAGCGACTGGGCGGTATGTACTCGCCACTGGGCGTCTTCCAGCGGGCAAGCGCTTCACAGCCCACGGGCCTAAGCGTCTGAGCATCCACTTTGGGTTGAAACCACAGCTCGATTTCGCCTGCTTCGACGGCTCGTTTGAGTTTCGACTGCACCAATTGTCGCGCTGAAATGTCCTGTTGCAGTTGTTCGCTGAACACGACAATTTGATTTTTTCCGAGCGACTTAGCTGCGTACATTGACGCATCGGCATTGGCCATCAGCACGTCGACTTTCGTGCCGTGCTCCGGAAATCGCGTAACGCCGATACTCACACTCATCTGCGCTTCTGCATCGCTCAGAGAGATCGGCTCCTGTAGGGAGAGCAATAGGTTGTGGTAGGGCTCTAGTCCCTTTTTGGTATCGCTGTCCTGAAAGACCACGGCGAATTCGTCGCCACCGAAGCGGCAAACAAAGGCATCCGGTCCCATGGCGGACTGGATACGTTGACCAATTGTCTTGAGCAGCAAATCGCCGTTTGCATGACCCGTGCAATCATTGACGTGCTTAAAGTCGTCGAGATCCATGAAGCACACATCGGCTCCAGTTCCTGTTCTAGCCAGCTCCAGCAACAGATCATCCAGGTAGTCGCAGAAATATCTCCGATTGGGAAGTCCCGTCAACTTGTCATGCATGGCCTCCTGCCGCAGCCGCTTCTCGCTGCCCTCAGCTTCCGTGATATCGGAGACCAGCGCAATGATGGGTTCATGCGGATCGAGCCGCGACGAATAGCTCAGCGAAATCCAATAGGCCCGATTTCTATCGCTGCGGGAGGTTGCTTTGCCCGACCAGGGCATACCCGCGATTACCCGCGCTAAGACTTCCGAAAAATCTTCCAGATCGAACCTAAGCACCTCTGACAGCGTCCGCCCGATGGACAGGTGTTTATCGAAATCCGCATCCGACATGGCTACAAATGCAGAGTTAGCGTGTCGTATCGTGCCGCAGGGCGCGAGTATGGCCGCCCCTTCGGACGCGCTGTGCAGTGCTTCGGCAAGTACGTTAATTGTCCCGGCTGGACCATTTTCCCCGGCTGGACCATTTTCTAGCGTAGGCGGATGGAAAGCATGGGGTGCGGTCGTTGTACCATTGCTGTGATCCACGACGGACTGGCAGATATTCGATAGCGATGCGCGAACGGACTCCAACAACCTGAAGTTCGGGTCGGCCCCATGCTGGAGCCATTCGTTTGCGATCAAGTCCAATACGCCGTCGACATCGGCCTGCACGCGATCTGCAAACCGACTTTCGTAGGACGACTGACTGTTAATCAACGCAGCAAATGTCACTAACGTGTCTCTTGATTTTGGCCCGATTTCGACCAGCCTTGCGCTGAGTCAAGAACAATGGAAAAACTCGATACCAGGGTGGCAGGAGTTGCTCTCCATACTTCAGAGCCTATAGAACCTTAGTTCACTCCCTAGGCCGTGGGCGACGGCCCAGCATCTTTTTCCAAGTGGCCGGTATAAACATTCGCTTTGTAGCGATTGAGACAGCGCAGGTTTTACCCCGAAGGGGTCCAAGCTATTAGCCGGTGGTAAGCGCAGCGCCACCACCGGATGACCGTATGATTCTAAACGTGGGATGGGCTTCGAGCCTGTCGATTCCCGCCTGACAGGCTGGAAGCCTATCCCACTTATTTTCCGCTTGATCTTCGGCATGGGTGACGGTTGGGTCTTCTACCAATGCAGGACGATCGGAGGTGGCGGAAGCGCCGCAGTACCTAATAATTCTCGACTGGGGCCCGCGAAGTAGTAATAGTACTGAGAAAGCTCGGTGGACTGCCGCGCAAGATGACCGGCAGACATCGCCGTGATATGAACTATCCCGCTCGTGCGGTGGCCGAAATATTGCGGCGTACCCGCATAACCCCGCCGACCGGCAGTTCCATGCGACAGGTCGGCGATCGATAGCTCGATGGTGTTTTGCTCGCAGATAGCGATCAGCAGCGGGCCTTCACCGGCAAGTACGATGCGTTGTCCGCGGCAATCAACGAGCTCGCGCCGCCATCCAGACTGGGACCAGTTTGAAAAGGCAATTTGATCGCTGCCCAACTGCGACAGTCGTCCCTCCGAATCCAGTCGCATGATGAAATCAAGCAGCTCTCGCGAGCTCCTCCGACGCTCGAGCAGCTGCTTCAGCTCGACGTGAACGTTCGCCAAAGAGTCATGGCCCAAAGACCCGTGGACTGAATCGCGTTGGTTGAGAGTCTGCTCGCCAGCAGATCCAGACTCTGAAGTATCAGGTCTTGGTCGATGTGGAGCCGCAATTACATTGTCCGCTGCGCAGCCGTAGCTACCGGTCGAAGCCACCGCGGCGGCAAAAGACACGTAAATTAAGTGGGTCAGGAGGACTTGGCAGCTGAATTTATGCATTCAGTCCATGCTAATTGGACCCTACCCGATTGCCAGTTTTCTCGCACAAAAAC
>JBGSJL010000110.1:0-2627 GCA_041741955.1 Pirellulaceae bacterium
TGACCGCAGCGGAGTCGTACCCCTTATCCATGCACAGGTGTTCTTTTCCCTTGGAATGAATGCCTCTTGCACGCCTCAGAGCATCCGTAAGAGTTGATCGAAGCAAACGAATATCGTGTACGTTGGCTCCTCCGACGGCCAAGCCCGTTGGAATCCCCGCAGCCTCGGTAAGGAGCGATCGTTTGGTTCCCATTTTCCCGCGATCCGTTGGGTTTTTCCCAGTCGTATCGCCGCCAAGCGGAGCTTTCGTCATGGCCCCATCCACACTTTGCCACCGCCAATCCAATCCTACCAACTCGTCGTACAGTTCGAGAGCGATCTCCCAAAGGGTCGCAAAGACTCCGCATGTTACCCACTCTTGGAAATAGTCATGAGCAGTACTTCCTGGGGCAAGACAACTTGGAATGGCCTTCCACTGGCAACCGGTGCGAAGTCGGTAGAAGATGGCATCCGCGACGGATCGCAAATTCTTTCGTGGCCTTCCTCCAAAGGGTCCTGTTTTGTATACAGGGAGAAGGTTGCGGATCTTTTACCACATAGCGTCTGGCATTCGATACGAGTCAAATCGGTCATTCGATTCCTCGGTGAGCTCTCCTTGGCTGGTGAAAGTGTGGTAACTCTCATTTCCAGGGTTGGCTCACTTTTTCAATACCAATCAGGTTTTCGGATAGACTCTTAGCTCATAGGAATTCTTAGAAGAGATTAACGTGCGACGCTTACACCTTTTCGAATTCGAAGATCAACCCTGGTTTCCAGCGACAATTCGCGATTGCATGACGGATTACCTCAGCCATGTTGTCAACCTCTTCAATTTTTATGAGTCCATTGTCCCGATTCTAGAGAAGGGCGTAAACAAGAGCCACTGTTGTAGAATCATCGACATGGGTACTGGCGCTGGAGGGGGTTGGCCCAAACTGGCGCAGTTGCTCGTTCAGAGGCTTCCGTCGCTACAAATTGTATGCACCGATTTCTACCCTAACTACAGAGCGCTAGAACGCTTGGTGAGCGATGGCAATTCCGTCATGACGTTTGAACCGGCCTCAATTGACGCTCGCGACATCCCGGATCGACTACTAGGTCTGCGCACTCAGTTTCTGTCGTTTCATCATTTCAAGATTCAGGATGCGAGGCGCATTTTGCAGAATGCCGTTGACGCTGGACAGCCAATAGCAATATTCGAAGCTCAAAAACGAGATGCCGCGCACTTTTTTAAGTTTGCACTTTCACCTCTAGCTGTCCTGTTGCTTTCCCCAGCGATACGTCCATTCAAATGGAGTCGCCTGTTTTTGACCTATCTGTTGCCAGTTGTACCGCTGTTCGTGTTTTGGGATGGATTGGTCTCCGTGCTCCGGACGTACAACGAAGACGAGTTATTTCAACTGACCAATTCGCTAAATGAAGGTGACTCATTTGTGTGGGAGATCGGTGAATCCAAGTCCGGCTCAATTGTGATTCCTTATCTTCTTGGCTATCCGCGATGAGTCATGCGTTTGGGCTCAACGGTTTTGTCTTTTCGGCCTGCGAGCGACTGTTATCGTGCCTAACGACGAACCGTCCTGAGTCAGTTGATCTCATTTTTTCCTTTGCTTTTCGGACGCCTGACCAAACCGAGGGTTTACGGAGTAACGCTTTGACTCGCACCGGTTGGACACGCTGGAGCGACTTGTTGGTGTCTCGCAACGTCCCTTGATTTGCCGAAGATGAGCTCACGCTTTATCCGTTGCGGTTGCGTTTTGCGGAGGAACGGGAGTTGCCGGAACCGAAGGCCAAGCATTTCTTGCTTCTTCAGGAACTCGTGATTCTGGGAGAGATGGCTGTAGACTTGAGCCACCATGGCGGGCGATCGGTGACCCATCAAGTGCCCAACCGAAATCGGATCGACTCCGTTTGGCAGTGCGTTGGTGGCATGGCCGTGCCTGGCACCGTACACGATGACGGCTAATTGGGGCAACGAAGACTGCCGCAGGCCTTGAAGTACATGCGTACCTCGACGAACGCGAGTGATTGGATGCGATTCATTCGGAGTCCGGACTTTGCCGAACATGTACAACTGCAGCTTTTCGCGTTCCAGCACGGGTACGGAAACAGGCTACCATGTGCTGCCACTTTCCGACACCTTTAGCATCACCGCTGTTTGAGATGCTGCACACACGCCCTTCGAAGACTCAGGGACGTGCCACCCATGTTCGAGATGTCTGAAGTGGACCCCAATATTAGGACCACGGCTGCGAGTTTCTTAGATAGAGGGAACGTCGCGTTTTAGCCGGCCACTACGGTACACTTCTGCTGGCGTTTGGCGGTCCAGCGAAGTGTGCTTGCGTACTGAGGTGTAGTGGTGAAAGTAGGTCCTCAGCCCCTTATGAAGATCGGCTCCGTTGACGTATTCCTTGAGGTAGATATCCTCGTATTTGACTGTTCTCCATAGGCGCTCAATCATCACATTGTCAATCGCTCGCCCTTTGCCATCCATACTGATTGCTATCCCACGGTCTTTGAGACGGCTGGTGAATTCGCGGCCCGTGAATTGAGAGCCTTGGTCAGTATTCATGATTTCAGGAGTGCCTCCTTCCAATGCATCCTCAAGTGCTTCCACGCAAAAATCTGCGTCCATGCTGTTTGATAATCGC
>JBGSJL010000111.1:0-34994 GCA_041741955.1 Pirellulaceae bacterium
GAAATTCCTTCCCATCAACCGCCAGATGCCACTTGCCGATAATGGCCGTCGCATAGCCTGCCGACTTCAGGACTTCCGCCATCGTCAACTCGTTTGGGTGCGGCACGGTATGCAAGCGTTTGATATTTCCTGGTTCAGCGATACGAATTGGGTAAGAACCCGTCATCAAAGCCGCTCTGGACACTCCACACACCGGTTGTGCGTAGAAGTCGGTCAGCCGCAATCCTTCGGCAGCCATTTGATCTAAATGAGGCGTTTTGATGTGGGGCGAGCCAAAGCAGCCAAGATCCTGATAACCCTGATCGTCCGTGAAAATCAGAACAATGTTCGGACGCGTTTGACCCGCACAGTAGGCTGGCGCACAGACCGCAGACCAAGAAATCATGAAGATTGCGGTTGACAATATTACAAAAACATAGCTCTGAAAAGATTTCATGGGCAAACTGCTGTTGAGCTGAGAGGTTGGATGCGTGGGTTGCGTTCATATTACCCGCTCGACACGTCAGGCTGTGACTCACCGTTCTCGCAATGCCAGCATTTTCTGAAAACGAACGAATCAACTAACCCCAAGCGCTGGCGCTTCGAGCTGGCACAGAACCAAATTTCTCTAAGAATTTTCAAGAAATATGTATCAAAAGTTGGCTAAAAAACGTCTCTATGGGGACAGCACTATTCTGCGCTGGAATCCAGGCTTGGATCGAACGGATAATTAGAGTCGGGTTCTCTGGCGTGGGATAGGCTTCTAGCCTGTCGATTCCGCTATGACAGGCTAGAAGCCTATCCCACTTATTTCCCTCGCGATCCCATGTCCAATCCAGAGCAGCACTAATTTTCAAGACACCTTGGTACAGGGGACGCTCAATGCATTGTTTTGGAAGTCTTGGCAAACAGCTTCAAGCCCGACGAAGAGTCGCCGTTTTTGAGCGTTTGGATGACCGACGGGTTCTCGCCTCGGTTATGGATTGTGAAACCCAAGACACTGGAGATTGGCCGGCTGACTTCAATAGCGCTTCGATTGCTACTTATGCTACCCAAGCGGATCCGGGCTCGACACAAGCGACGGCCCTCAATCTCGGCGACATTTCGGGTAATCGAACCATTTACGGCTCGGTCGGCGGACGAGACCCATCGGACGTGCTCAAGTTTTCCGTGAGTGGCAAAGCCGATGTGACAATTCTTTTAAACGGTTTGCGTGGTGATATTGATCTGGCACTTTACAACGGTAGTGGTAGGCAAATCGCCCTATCCAACCAAAGTGGAACGCAATCTGAATCTATTTCACAATTGCTCGATGCAGGAACATACTACATTCTGGTCGACCCCTATCGCTGGTCGCAGAGCCCGTACACGCTCAAAGCGACTGCCATATTGGAATCCGCTACTCAGCCCACACCTGCAAATCCAGCTACTGCAAATCCCACAACGGCGATTCCGGTGCCGAGCTACCCAGACGTGGCCTACTACGGCGGTGCCAACGACTGGAATGTCAACTACGTCAACGCGCCTGAAGCGTGGGCTCAAGGTTACACCGGCCAAGGCACGCTGGTTGCCGTGATCGATACGGGAGTGGACTTGGATCACTACGATCTGGACTCGCAAATCTGGGTAAATCCCGGCGAGATCCCTAACAACGGGTTAGACGACGATCAGAACGGTTATGTCGATGACATCCATGGCTGGGACTTTGTCAATAACGACAACGTGCCCGATGACATGAACGGGCACGGAACGCACGTTGCGGGTACGATCGCAGCCGAGCGCAACGGCAGTGGTGCGACTGGCGTTGCGTATGGAGCGACGATTCTGCCTGTCCGCGTACTGGACGCGAATGGCAGCGGAACCAGCAACTCCGTGGCGGCTGGCATTCGCTATGCTGCTCAAGTGGGTTCCGACATCATCAACCTCAGTCTTGGCGGATCGTTCAGCTACGTTATTCAATCTGCGATCGACTATGCGCGGCAGTTGGACGTGTTGGTTGTGATCGCATCGGGCAATGAATATGCGACGACACCTGCCTATCCGGCCAGGCACAGTTCTACGATGTCCAACGTTATTTCAGTCGGTGCTTACGACTCTTCCGATCGCCAAGCCAGCTTCTCCAATCGTGTCGGTAATAGCAATGCAGTCCAAGTTGATGCCCCAGGTGTGAGTATTTATAGCACCTTTAGCGGAGGAGGCTTCTCGACATACAGTGGCACCAGTATGGCCACGCCGCATGTTGCCGCCGTGGCAGCATTAGCATTATCCGCTAACCCAAGCTTGTCGGCCGAGCAGCTACGCACTGTAATAGTTGCAGGTGCAACGCAGTCAGCCCATGGCTCTGATGCTCGCGGAAAATTAAACGCAGCAACCACTGTCGCACTTGCCGAAGCTGGAAGCGCGACCCGCTTGATTGCAGCTACGAGTACAACTTCGCAAGCGACGAATTCATGGTCGACTTGGGGGCAATTTGGCTTTTACTGGATGAACGGAATTTATTCGATCCGCGTTGCAGAAACCGTTCCAACCTGGGAAATGCCAGGTACAAGTAGAGCGATGGTTAGCGCCAATAGCGGGGCTGAGTTGTTGGTCGATGCTAAAGAGTCGCCACTGTCGACATTTGATTTCACAACACCGCCTTTGTCGATTCGTGCTCGATTTTTTTCCGAGTCGATTTCGCCACGGCCCCCCGTTGATTCCGCATCGAACCTACCGACGGATTTAGCGCTAGCATCCATGTTTGGCGATACCGTCAGAACTTGAGTCTTCACCGAAAGTAAGGTATTCGAGATCGCTAGCGCTAAAACCTTTAAGCTGCGTTCTGTGTCCAAGGCCGCATTTACGGATCGACGTCAGTCTGGTCTGTTTAACCGCACAGCGTGCCGGACTAATTTTTCGGTTATTGCAGGCCCTTACTGCGGAGCCAATTGGGGTGACTTCAGGTGCTGCGGTGAACTCTGTCTTCTTGGGCTCGATCCAAGCGTGCAATCGCGATTTGAGGTTAAGTAATCCATCGCTTTGACAATCATACCGCGCTGCCGAAGGGCATGTCCCTAGCGGAACGGTATCGATAACTTTAGGACGGAACTTGCGGTTTCTCGCACTAGTTTCGGATACTCGCGTTTCCAAGTGGGGCTTTTGTAGTTTCGTGGAAACGTTAGAATTTGGCCTTTTGGCGACTGCATTGCCCTTGAGGACTTGGCGTTAGGTACTAAAAACCTAGTAAGCTCCGCATTTCCTCTCCCTTGGGCGTGGTAGTTAGCCGCAGGGTGCGTGGTTTTTATGGGCGATGGTACGACCCAAAGCGTTCGTCGCCGTAAGTCCTTGTTGCAAAACGTGTTGGCGGAGTAGCTCAGTTGGTTAGAGCAGCGGAATCATAATCCGCGTGTCGGGGGTTCGAATCCCTCCTCCGCTACCTATCGCAAATTGTCGCAAACTTTTTGCTGGTTCGAGTATGTGTTTAGAGGCATCTTCGAGTGCCTCAGCCCCCAAATTTGCCCTGTCAGCGTCGCGCGAGTCCTCGCGAAACTGCAATGCTCCGCACGTAATGTTGCGCCCATTTTGATGCGGTTAATGCGAAGTTGTCTCAGCACCAGCGAGAATCTCCTGAGGCGTATCGACCGAAACTTCGGAAAAGGGGCTGCAGTCCGAAGGGTTGAGAGTCAAAAGATCGGTGACCGATGGCGCAGTGGAATTGCGTGAAAGTGCGCATGCGGTGGAAAAAGAAGGGCAAAAGCCGATCTCGCGACGTGATTTGAGACACGTCGCGGCCAATGCGTCGGAACGCCAGATCGGCAACACCGAAGCCTTCAAAGCGGTTACAACTTGACTAAGACGTACTCGCAGATCCATTCAACAGACCGAGTTCAGCCTTTTCACCGCCCTTCGCAAAAAGTAGAAAGCCCGCTTCATGAATCTCGGTGCGACGTTGCGTCGGGCCGAGATGGTCGTTTGGCAATTGGATCATACTGATTCAGAAATATTGGAGTGAGCGTTTGGCTTATTCAAAGCCTTGGAAGGCCAGCACAGCCAGGGAGGCTTCACGAGTCGACTTGCCAGCTTTGGAGCATGGTTGCAGCATTGCAATGCTGCAAAAGTAAGCAAAGGTTTTCACCGAACATCTATGAACCATCTATCGAGTATTCACGATCGTCGCGCGTTTATTGTTGCATCGACAAGTGGATTTGCTGGGCTTCACTTTGGAATGCCATCCAGGGTCTACGGGGATGAGCGCAGCGCATTGCCGTCAACCAACCTTGGGCGGAGCGGTGGACGAGCTAAATCGGTGATTCTGTTTTTCCTGTGTGGTGGTGCTTCGCATGTCGACACATGGGACATGAAGCCCGATGCGCCTGCCGAATATCGTGGTCCATTCAAGCCCATCTTGACGTCAGCGTCGGGGGTTCGGTGCTGTGAGCATCTACCATTGCTTGCCAAACAAGCTCATCACTTAGCGGTGATTCGTTCGGTCTGTGGAACGGTCAACACGAACGATCATCACGCTGGCTACTACTACAACCTGACCGGTCACATTCCCGATAGCACTTTCAAGACCCTGGGGAATGATCGCCGTCCCTATGCCGACGATTGGCCATTTATTGGTTCAGTCGTTGGATCCCGCCAACCGAACCAACAGGGTCTGCCTAATGCGATCACGTTGCCTCATAAACCTAGCAAATTGCCCTACACGCGACCTGGACAATTCGCAGCGCGACTGGGTGTCGAATTTGATCCGCTATATGTTCAAGGGACCGTTGACGAACCGCTCAAGTTTCAAGTGCCGTCGCTGGTACTTTCGGGAGACGTGACGGCGGAGCACTTACAGTCAAGGGAGCAATTACTTCACCGACTCGATGCTGCTCGGAGCCAATTTGAAAACTCTTCGATCGCGCGGACTTGGAAGCTACATCAACAGCGCACGCTCGATTTACTGCTATCCTCAAGTACAACCAAGGTGTTTGACTTGGAGAGCGAAAGCGAGTCGACTCGCGCCCGATACGGCACGAGTGTCAATGCGATGAGCCTGTTACTGGCACGGCGCCTGGTCGAAGCTGAAACACCCTTTGTGACAGTGTTTTGGAAGGAGAATGAAGCGATCAAAGACCAATGCAAAAGCGCAGGTGGCTGGGATACCCATGGCAATAATTTTGATTGTTTGAAGAATCACTTGCTGCCGGAGTTCGATCGCGCCTTCTCCGCACTGATCGAAGACCTCGAGCAACGCGGCTTACTGGATCAGACATTGTTGGTCGTCAATAGCGAGATGGGACGCACCCCCAAAATTGGCGATCCCCGTTCCGGCGGAGTCAGCGGTGCGGGACGCGATCACTGGACGCATTGCCAAAGCGTACTGATGGCAGGTGGTGGAATCCAAGGCGGGCAGACTTTTGGAACCAGCGACCGATTAGCGGAATTCCCTGCGGAACATCCGTTGACACCTGCCGATATCGCTAAGACCGTTTACTATGCGGCTGGTATCGATGATCTCAGGGCCGAAGACGCTCAGGGACGTCCCTACAACCTGCTCGACGAAGGTCACCCCATCACGCAACTTTTTGGCTAGAGTCGCAGGCACTTTCCGTGCGCCGTTGGCTGACGCCGGACGACGAATTGTTTATTTTCGGGGACCAAAAGCGAGTCGCTAAGCTCGTGCCCGTGTTACTGGAGTAACTCAGCCTACGTTTGTCATGTGATGCTGTGGCGCTGACAGAATAAGGGTCGCAGAATGATTCCAGGGAGCGATTAAAAAGAAGGAACGGAAATAGAAAAAAAGAACACGGGGAAAGCACCCTCAACACCAAATCCCTAGCGGACGGCACACGGAGTGACCCTTCCTTAAGGTTTGGCGCGCCAATTGCGAATGAGCGTGGCGCTGGCAGTGTTCCAGATGCGGACTTCTCCATCGAAGGAACCGCTGGCAAGCAACCGACTGCTGGCATCCCCCACTGTACTTGGCTGGTAGCAGGCGGTGAGTACCCAATCTTGGTGCCCTTTGAACTCGTGCGAAATCTTGTTGCTGCCCAAGTCAATCTGTAGCACGCGATGATCGCTGCACGGGACAAATAGGTTTGTACCGTTGCGAAGCAGTTTGTAGCCTTCTCCCCCGGTGCTGACCTCAGCCACTTTCTTGGCTCCCTCCACGTCCCAGCGATGTAGCTTGTTGTCGGTGCCTACCGATACGACTTGCTTGTTATCTGCAAGGATGGAAACACCATGTACGGCCGCACCGTGTCCTAGGTAGCTGGCGATCAATTCACCCGTCGCGGCATCATAAACCTTGGCTGATTTGTCGCGACTGGCAGAAGCCAGTCGAGTGCCGTCGTCACTCCAGGCAACGGCGGTCACCCAATCCGCATGACTAGCGATCGTTCTCACGGCTTCCAATGTCTCAGTGTTGACAACGCGAATGGTGCTATCAGCCGAAGCGATGGCCAGTTCACTGGCTCCAGGACGATAGGTCAGGTCCAACACTACGTCATTGGTTCTGGCCACTACGTCCTTGACCTCGCCGCTGGCAAAGTCAATCAATCGCACTTCGCCACTTCGACCCGGCTCACCGCAGCCAACAGCCAATGTCTGCCCGTCGGGAGAAAATGCCAAAGCGAACACGCGTTGACCGATGTTGTTGATCCGGCGAACGAGACTCGCATCCTCCGTATTCCAGATCACGAGTTCGTGATAGCCACCGGTAATGACTAGCTGACCGTCGGGGGAGAATATTGTTGCAGTTATCGGTATCGATTGAGCATAGACCTCGGGTGGCTCAGCGTATTGGACCGGAGGAATAACGAGAGCCAGCGGTTGACTGGCGTGTTCACCATCGAACTTCCCACCGCTGACGATCCACCGCTTTACCAACTCGATCTGCTGCGGCGCGAGCGGTTCGCTTTCGGCTGGCATGCGCTCGGATTCGTCCTCGCAAGTAATTCGCCGCAGTAATTCGCTCGGCTGATCAACAGATGCTGCGATCGGCAATTCGCCAGAGTCACCTGCCTTCATCAGTTCTTCATAGCTGTCAACGCGGTAGCCACCTTCGGCCTTCTTAGCACCGTGACAGGCCAAACAGTTGTCGAGCAGGATTGGAGCAATCTGGCTGCGAAAACTGACAGACACAGTTGTCGCGTCGTCGCCTAACGCAGGGACGCCGAACAACAGAAAGCAGCATATCAAGTTGGAAACGGAGCATTTCATCAAACTGCAGTACCCAGTAGGACCCAAGGAAATATTTTGTAATCGTGAAAAAACAAGTTAAAACGGATGCCTAGCGAATGCAACTGCGCAGGTCGCACATCGTCGCTTCGCGACTGTGAACACGAGCTTTCAATGCAATTCAAACTCCGACAAAATTCTGAACAATTGGGTACAATTGTTCTACTCTAAAATCAAGCGTGAACGGTTACATTAATGTTGGAATAGGAACTCGTCGGTGTTGAATAACGCCCAGCAAACATCTTCGACGCCTGACACCGGATCGGGGTTTGGGCCGCAATGCTCGAGGGCAGCCTTCAACTCCAGGTCGGACGGTGGGCGACATACGGCCGCCAAGTAAAGTTCGCGCACGACTTCTTCGATCCCGTTCCCAGCCGCCAATGACTTTCGAAAGCGATTGTTGGTGTCGCGTAACTTTTCATGGATCATGGGGCCATTAAATAACTCGATGGCCATGCCCAGATTGGAATCGTCGGCGCGCTCGCAAGCACACACGGTACTTCGTTCAGGTTGGCCGAAGACCTTCAGGAAATCAACTTTGACCACATCCGGTGCTGGTAACTGAGTTGCCAGCGTGCCAGCGGGGAGACTTCCAAAAGTCTGCTCAAGTGCTAACGTGCGATTGATCGCATCCAGCAGTTGTTCGGCATCCAGCAAGCGCGGTTCTTGATGTGAGAAATACTTGTTGTCCTCTTGGTTGAACTCTGTGGTTTGGTAACTCGCCTGATACGTGCGACTGTTCAAGATGACTCGCAATAGGTGTTTACGGTCATAGCCACTGTCGATGAAATCTTTGGCAAGCGCATCCAACAACGGTGCGTTGGATGGCGGATTCGAGTCGCGAAAATCGTCAATGGGATCGACGATACCGCGCGCGAAAAGCTGACTCCAAATCCGATTGGCCTCGATCCTGGCAAAGTACGGATTGTCGGAATCAACTAACCATTCCGCGAACGCCGCGCGGCGGTCGGCGTTAGTATTGGATTCGATACTGCCGGTTTGCGGCAACCAAGGAGACATGACTTGTCCAGTTCTCGGTTGCGTCACGTCACCAGAAAAGCTGGTGTAGACAAACATTTCGCCAGGTCGGTCGGTCTGGCGACGCTGTACCCGATTGAAGAACGCTCCAAGTCCGTAATAGTTGTCTTGGGTCCAGCGTTCAAAGGGATGGTTGTGGCATTTCGCACACTGCAATCTGGCACCCAAAAAAACTTGGGAGATTGTTTCCACACATTCGTTCATGTCTGTGGAAGTACGATAGAAATTCGCGGCTGGATTTGACAGCGTGCTGCCAGTAGCGGTTAGCAGTTGACTAGCGAACTCGTCGTAGGGCATGTTTTCCTGCAGCGACTGTTCGACCCAGCGATGATATTTGTAGACTCCTTCATCGCCGACTAATTTGCTAGTCATTTTCAACAAGTCGCCCCACTTGAGTGACCAAAACTTGGCATACTCTTCGCGCTCAAGCCAAGCGTCGATCAACCGCTGGCGTTTGTCTTCACCCGGCTCCGCCGAGAATGCGGTGGTTTCTTCGATGGAGGGGAGGATGCCCAGCAGGTCTAAGCTGACGCGCCGCAGGAATTCATCGTCGCTGCAAGTTTCCGCAGGCAAGTACTGCAGTTGTTGCAACTTGGCATTCACTAGCGCATCGACATAGTTCTCCGGTGGCGGCGATTTCCACTCAAAGCCGTCCATATTCTCGACGAACATGAGTGGCACGGATTCAATATGCTCCAACAGCCGTACCAAAATTGCCACCTCACCGCGATCGTGTGGAGTCACGAATCCGTGCACATCCACGGTGGCCACGGCGGTGTCGGAAGTCTCGTAGGCGACCAGATGAGTGACGTCGCGTCGGCGTCCATCGGCAAAGTGGGCGGTGACCGCAAGTTGCTGTCCGCCGTCGGCTACGGACAAAATCTGTTTTTGATTTGGATAGACGTCAAGCCGCGTGACCCTTGGCGTGTCTGCCGGATCCGCTGTGGCGCCACCGGAAATCCAAGTTCGCAAGATTTCGTAGGCAGCATCGTCTTTGTGCAACTGTTTGCCGCCACCGTGAGCAACTTTCATCAATGGCTTAAGCAATAGCAGACTTTGTTCGGGATCAAGCAGGTTCACTCGACGCCCGAAGTCTTCGCGTATCAACGTCAACTGATCGAGTTTCATATCAAAGGCACGTAACGACAATCGAAAGCCCCCTTTGCCGCTTGGCGACCCATGACAGGCTCCCGAGTTACAGCCTTGCTTCGATAATGCGACCAACACTTCGGATTCAAAGTCCATCTTTCGCGGCATCGCCATATTTTTGACACACACGGGAATCATCTGTCGCTGGCTGCCAACTTCCACAATCACCTCCGTGTCTCCAGCGGCGATCGGATAAACTACTCCGTGACGCACCACTGCCACTTGCGGGTTAGACGACCAGAGTCGTGCGTGGCGAGTCCAGTCACGCGCTAGGTCCTGCTCGGTAGTCCCGGTGATCGCCAGTTGTTGCCTACACCGAGCATCTGCCAGCACAATTTCGCTTGGGTAAACTACCAGATTCTTGGGACTCTCGACCAACGCAGGCAATGCGTGTGTTGACGTGACGGTAAAGTCTTGCCCTTCGAACTCGCTGATTGCGCTGATCGTTATCTCGTGTGCAGCGCCGAGCGACGCGTCGTTGGCGATCTGCAATTCGACTTCCGCCTGAGATTGATCTGCGGCGATATCAATCGGCGCGGGACCGGTGAACCCAGGGGGCAAACTGGACAGCGCAATTCGCACGGGCTGTGGATCATTTCCCTCACGCTTCACATTCACTTCGGTGCGAACGCCTCCACCGCGCATTGGTGGTTCCAAAAACTTTAGCGACACTTGAACAGGATCGATCCACTGGATGGGCAATTTGTAAGTTTCGATACGACCGTGGCTATTGAACTCACCGTAAACTAGCAGCGGGAGTTGGTCGGGTTCACCAATATCTTGGGCGCTACGCGACAGTGTTAGCGTATACGCCTCCTTATCCACTTTGGTACTAATGTTCCATCCCGCAGGGAGTCCAAGTGGGAGGACTTCGACTCCAGCTTTGAATTTGTCTTCAGTGCGTTTCGGCGTGAGCGTCGCCGAGTGCGTCAGAACCGGACGAGCGAACTGCACCGGAGTTGACGGCTCCATTGCAAACGGCGCAGCGGTGGTGGTCGTAGCAGCGAGCACAATGTCACCACCAGCTTGCGTCGTGGGAGCAATCACGAACGGCTCTTTGACGCGTCGCAGGGCGTGACTATTCACGAGGCACTTTTGCTCTGGGTTGTCGACGGCGGTCGCGCAGAATTGCAAAACGCACAGACTGTCTGATTTCCAGTTTGCATCCGCCGTCAGATATACCTTCGCATCGACAGCTTTGGCGGGGATACGAGGATTCAAAATTCGCAAACCTAAATCTGGATTGCTCAGTGTGAGGTCAATTTCACCGTCGTAGCCAAACCGCGATACTTGCAGGTCCAGCGCACATGCGCCCTGACCGGATTCAATCATGAATTCCTCTCGCAGGGTCGCGTCTGCTTTGAGTGCGACGGTAAACGTTCCAGACGGAACGCACTCAATGAAATAGGTAAATTCAATACCGCCACGTTTCAGTAAATCGGTCACCTCCAATCGATAGTCACTGTCGTCGGGAAACGTAGCGTCAAAGCTCCATTCGTCGGCATCGGCAACTTTGGTCTCAGCGATCTTGACTCCAGCCGTGTCCAACAACTGCATCTGCAACAGCGTGGGACTACCAAGGCTGCGCGTTTTGGCTGCGACGCGAATGACTTGTCCCTTGACGCCACGGATGAGATAGCTGTCGACTTCTCGCGGTTGATCCAAACGACCATTGATACCAGTCGGCAACGTGAGGCTGTCGGTAGACTTGGTCTCAGTAAACTGAGGATAGCCGCTGCATAAGAGCGGCAGCCAACTGGAAGATTGCTCCGCGTCGAATCGCGTACGAACATGGACGGTACCATGGGCTTCAGCCGGAAATGATATATCGCGCGGGGCCACAAGATTTCCGTCGGGGCCCGTGAACGCAACCAGCGACTTTTCGCCACTACGAACGGCCAGCGGATAACACTGGTTGACGATCGGAAAATCACCAATCCGCAATTGATAGGCTGCGCCGCCGGCCGAGTTGCGGCTATCTTGAATCTGCAACCAGTAGTCACCGGTTTGCTCAAATTGATGACTAAACCGACAGTCAGGACCGACAGCATCGTCGTCGGCTTGGAGCAGTATCTGTCCAGCGGCATTCAGCAGTCGTAGCACGGGGTCCATCTTCGAACGCAGCTGTTGCGTGTGGACTTCGACCGCAATGCGCTCCTCAGCGGTGACGTGAATTCGATAGAAATCGCTGAGCGACGCATCGCAAACGCCTTCGACCGTTGATCGCGTTGCTAGCTGCTGTGCGGTTTCGATCGAGTGATTGTTGCCATTGTCGTTCACCGCATTCAAATCGTCGACAAAGAGAGTGTGTCGTTTGACGACGCCCGTCGCCGTCGACAGCCATAGACTCAGGGGGCCAAGCGGCACATCCTCGGTCAACGTGAAAGCCACTGTGGCTTGATTGGGTTCGATTTTTTCGATATGCCAGTGCATCGATCTGTCAGTGGATGCAAGTCGCAGCGAGTCATTCAAGTCGCTACCTTGGATGATCAATTGGAACGTTTGCCCCGGCTGGCAGGTTCGCGGTTGAACCGATGTGATGTTTTGAGCGGGGACGTTCAGCGACAAACACAGCCACCCAAGGCTCGCTAAGCAGATCGTGAGCTTTGGGCTTCGCATGAGGTGTGCTTGCGAATAGCTATCACGCGAGTAGTTCATGTAAGACTCTTCCGGAAGTGATTCTGTGAGGTCGATCTTCTCGATCGAGTAATGCGACCTGCGTCGGCAGCCCCATCGCATGCAAGATCGTGGTGGCAAAATCCTGGGGTGTGACCGGATCGGAGGTGGGGTAGGCTGCATGTTTGTCGCTGGATCCATAAACCAGGCCAGGTCGAATTCCGCCGCCTGCTAAGATTCCGCTATAGCAGAAGGGCCAATGTTCACGTCCAGCATTGTTGGCTGTGATCTGCGGATTGCGACCAAACTCACCGACCCAGGCCACGATAGTCTCGTCAAGCAATCCGCGCTGTTCCAGGTCCGTTAACAGCGCCGAGAGTGCTTTATCGGCTGGTGGAATCAAGTCGTTCTTCAAACGATTGAAATTGTTACCATGCGTATCCCAAAAATTCTTGCCGTCGTTGTGCCAATTGACAGACACTAGCGGCACTCCATGCTCGACTAGCCGCCGAGCCATCAAGACGCACTGGCCGTGAATGTTACGACCGTAACTCTCGCGGGTTGCGTCACTCTCTTGAGAAAGATCAAACGCCCGACGCACCTTTCCTGAACCGATGATCTCCATTGCCCGCGATTGATGATTACCATAGCTCGATGCCCCGAGCGAACGCTGCAAAGCTCCGCGTTGCTGGTCAAGCATTTTTAACAAGGCCACTCGCGACTCCAAGCGATCGAGCCCGATGTCGGCTGGGAGTGTTAAACCTTGGGGGTGCCAGTTGGGATCGTTGAGATCGCCAGCTAGCAGCATGCCATCGTGGGCGGAGCCCAACCAACCACCGTGTTGCCCCGGAGCTTCACCGCCGGGTGCGGCTGGATGAAAAGCTTTCCAAGGCATAGCGACAAAAGACGGCATGCCGTGTGAATTGGGTCTCATCTTCGATACCAGCGAGCCTAAATGCGGTGAGTCCTTCGCGCTAGGCGGATCAGCGTCGCTCTTGAGGACCGGAGCGAGCTGTCCCGTGAGAGTCGCATGTCCACTCGACAAATGAGCTGGATCGTCATGCGTGAGTGAACGAATAATCGCGAGCTTGTCCGTTAGTGTCGCGAGCTGGGTAAAGTGCTCGCAAATCTGAATGCCAGGAACCTTAGTAGAGATCGGATTGAATTCGCCGCGCACCTCCGCTGGTGCATCTGGCTTCAAGTCAAACGTTTCAAGCTGGCTTGGCCCACCCCACATGAACAGGAAAATACATGCCTTGGCGCGTTTCTCGGGCAGACTCAGGCTGTTATCTTGTGCGACAGCCAATCGCGAATGCAAATCGCCCAAGCCAAGGCCGAGCGCAGCAATAGAACCTGCGTGCAGCACTTGTCGACGGCTTAGTCGATTCGAGCACCGAAATTCGCGACAGGTCTCGGAGGTAGAGTAAAGTGGCATGTCTCTGCTAACTCAAACCAGCGATGGGCTCGCCGTGATAAATGTGGTGAGGGCGATTCTCGGCGTCACGCCAAGCTGCGGTGGCTGGGATCCCTAACGCATCGTAGATGGTGGCAGCGAAGTTTTCCGGCTTCACAGGTTGCTCGTCGGGATAGGCACCTTGTGCATCGGACTGGCCAACCA
Organism: Pirellulaceae bacterium; assembly: GCA_041741955.1. Classification (GTDB taxonomy): domain Bacteria; phylum Planctomycetota; class Planctomycetia; order Pirellulales; family Pirellulaceae; genus Aureliella. Next base: position 13,610 of record JBGSJL010000111.1, read on the forward strand.
CGTTTCCACCGCGAATACCGCCACCGGCGAACAACACCGATTGGACAGCTCCCCAGTGGTCACGGCCCGGGAGTTTGTAGTGTTTGTCGAGCAAAGTGATTTGCGGCGTGCGACCAAATTCGCCAGCCATCACAATCAGCGTCTCTTCCAATTCGCCCGTGGAATGCAAATCGTCAAGCAACGCTGCAAGGGCTTGGTCGGTCGGAGGAAACAGATTGTTCTTTAAGTGAGGAAACGCATTGCCATGCGTGTCCCACGTTTCGTCATTGCCTAAGTTCACCTGCACGAGGCTGACTCCCGCGCCGACCAATTGCCGCGCCATTAGCAAGGACCATCCGAAGGAGTTGCGTCCATAGCGTTCCAACTGTTTGGCGTCCGCGTTAGTAACGTCTAAAGCCCGATGCACGGCCGACTCCGTCAACAGGGACACCGCACCTTGCCGCAGCCGATCAAAGTTCTCGACTTGAGCGTACGCTGCGAGTTTCGTGCGTTGACGATTCAATGACTCCAACAACGCCAAGCGGCCGTTGATGGCCTGCATGCCGAGTCCGTCCGGCAATGAAAGTTGTGGCGTCTGAAACAATCGTTGATCCGGCTTCCCGCGGTCTTGATGATCAAATGCGTACTCGGGAAATGCGCCATACGATGTGTTGTGGAACGGCGACGCTTCGATCATCCAAGGATCATGTTGCGGACCCATTGCACCGGCATGTTGCCCCGGAATCACGCGACCGCTGTTATGTACTAAACGTTCGGGCAACACCACGGCTGTCGGAAGGTTGTTGTGCTGTTTGGTACGCATCGCGTAGCCTGTCACTGCGGCAATTGACGCGTGATCGGATCGGCTGGGGCTATTCGGGCTAAATCCAGTTGGCAACTCGGAATGTCCCGTCAGCATGATGTGATGGGCTGCGGAATGTTCGTTGGAGCCGTGCGTTAGCGAACGACACAGCGACCACATTTGGCTACGTTCAGCAAGTTTCGGCAGATGCTCGCAGATTTGCAGCCCTGGAGTCTTGGTCGCTCGCGGCTGAAACTCGCCTCGGATATTGTCCGGCGCCTCGGGCTTCATGTCGAAGCTATCGTGCTGCGACAGGCCGCCCGACAGGAAAATAAAGATGCACGATTTGGCTTTACCACTGGGCAGACGGCCCTCTGCCGCCGAAGCCTGGCGCAAGGCAGCCAAATGATTTATGCCGAGTCCAAGAATTCCGATCGCGCCTGCCTGTAACGCGTCGCGGCGTGAGCGCCGCACATGCTGCCAAGTGCTTGGCAACTTTCGAACAGTCCTGGCTCTCATGCCGTCGCTCCCGTGTACAAACTGGAGATGACGTTGCCATTGAGCAAATGATGGGGGCGATCGAGAGGATCGATCAGCGTTGCATGCGCTTCGACTCCAAGTGCATTGAAGATCGTGCTACAGATGTCGGCTGGCGACCAAGAATTCGTCACCGGGTAAGCCGCTTGAGCGTCGGTCTGGCCGAGCACCTGGCCACCTAGGATTCCCGCCCCTGCAAACAAACCCGAATACGCGTGAGCCCAATGGTCACGCCCAGGAATCGTTTGGCCTGGCAGTATGGAAACTTTGGGGGTGCGTCCAAATTCTCCCATGACGATCAACAAAGTTTCATCCAGCAATCCAGTCGCGGTGAGATCATCCGTGAGCGCTGTCAAGCCTTGATCTAGTTGTGGTAGCAGCGTATTTTTGAGCTTGCCCCAGTTGTCGACATGCGTATCCCAAGTTTGCACGATCCCCATCGTGGCTTGAACCACGGGGACTCCCGCTTCGATCATGCGTTTGGACAACAGCAGCGATTGGCCGAATTTATTGCGACCATAACGATCACGCGTTTGCTCCGATTCGCGGTTGATCTCGAACGCTTCGGTTAACTTGCCAGAAGTGAGCAGACTATAGGCGAGCTTTTGCTGTTCGCGCAGCGAATCGGTCTCCACACCACTCAACATGCTGTGCCCGCTGTTCAAGCGGTCGAGCAGTTGGCGCCGCGAGTGGAGTCGCCCTGTCGAGACGCCGTCGCGCATTGTGAGGGCCTGCATTCGAAAGTCTTTGTCATTGGGATCGCCATTAATTTGCCACGGATCATGCTGTGGGCCCAGAAAACCAGAGTGTTGTCCGGGCCACGTTAACGGGCCCTCGATCAAATAATTGGGTAGCGAGACCCCCGAGGGCAAACCATCACCACGCGGACGAACGGAATTTAAGGCGGCGGCGTAATTGGGAAAGTCGTTGCGAGTTTCAACGCGATCCAAATCCGACCCACCCCGTGGCACGGGCGTCGGTCGGCCGGTCAGTGCCACATGTGTCGCCAGCAAATGATTATGTTCGCGATGGGCCAACGTACGTACGATAGCCCAACGATCGGTCTGCTGGGCAAGTTTCGGCAAGTGTTCGCAAACAGCCACGCCCGGAATGGTGGTCGAAATCGGTGTGAACTCACCTCGCACTTCCGCTGGTGCGTTGGGCTTCGGGTCTAGGGTATCGAGCTGGCTCGGCCCACCACTGAGCAGCACGATCAACACCGACTTGGCCTTGCCAAAACCAACCGGCCGTGTGTCGGACGATCCACTAGCCAGAACAATTTCTTTTGGTAGTGAAGCACCCACGACACTCGCAGCAGCGACGCGCAATAAACCTCGACGATCTAAGCCATAGTGAGGCAGTAACATGGGCAATCACCCGATCAGGCAGGTTTTAGGGCGGGGGAAGGGACTCTCAGGTAGGAACTAAATTGCGCGGGGTTAGCCGTTTTGGAGCTAGCGGGCTGTCGATTTAGTGAGCCGTGTCGCGTGAGCGGCCGGGCGACATAACAGTACCCGTAAACCATTACCCGGTGCCTTCCGCACCATGGCTCACTCGTTCTGGCATTAACGCCAAAACGGCTGATAGTAGGAACCTTTAACTCCGTGCCATTCAGGTGGGAACTCTATTCTACACGAAATATTCTACACGAAACGGAAGTCAGATTACTTACAGGCACTCCACTAAATGGGTGCAGATCGCGGTTTGTGATTGAATTGGAAGATGTTAGTTTTAGAGGCGGAATTTGACAGGGTGTCAGATATGAACCTTTTAAGCTACCTCTAACGAGGAAAGCCAGGATGGCAACTAGTCCAGAATTACAGCGTCGGATCGACACGTTCGTGTTGTCACTTCAGGAAGAGTTCGGTGAAATTCTGCAGGGTGAGCACGATTGCCTGCTATCGGCGATCGAGGATTTCGGGCGGTCAAAATTGAGGATGCAGTCGCTCGTTCTGAATTGGTAAGACAGAATTGGCCAGATAGGCAGGCCAGATAGGGACACTCAACTTTAATGACTGCCGCGAAGAAGCGACAGTAGGGGATTGCGTCGTGTGCCAAGAACCCGCTGCTGTGTGTGAAGTTCTGCCTGCTCGCGATGCCGTTTTAAACAGCAGAACGATAACCGGCAGAATGATGTGGATGCGGGCTTTGCAGCCGCCACGTGGAGAGTGGCTGCTTCCTTAGAAACTATTGGCAGTTGCATCGAGCGCGAAGTCCGCCGTCGCGTCGACTTCGTGGAACAGCCCTGAGACCGTTCGAGCCACGATGGCTAGATAGCGCCCTCGAAATTTGGCTTCGCTGATATCGGTAATCGTGGGACCGCCCATTTGTGGAAAAGTGAACTCGGGTATCTGTTTTCGATACAGGATTTTACCATCCTCTTTCACGTCATAAACAGTGACGGTGATATCGGATTGACCACGATAGAGCGTGGCTCCATCCTTGAGCTTCATATTCAATACTTCAATGGCAACCAATCGATCGGCCTTGACGCCTTTGCCGACTTCCAAATAGTCCGAATCGGAATTGCTGTGCGAGTCGACCCAGCGCTCGACTTCGGATTGCCGTACGACGTCGATTTTCTTGATGTGGTTATTAAACGACGCGTGAATGTAGCTGGTCAGCATCGCGCTGGTTGCGTCGGTGGCCATCCCGTTGTCGGTCGCCACGACCACGGCAACACGTTTCTCCTTGAGTCCGTCGAACTCTGCCGGACGGTTATTTCCGGTAACCGCGTGGATCAAGTTGGCAGCCAAGTTGATACAACCACTGGTAGACGCCATTCCTGCAACAATCGTGGCCAAGATAGCAGTTCGCCGGTTTTGCTGGGTCATAGTCATTTGCGCTTTACTGTAAGGGCACTGGCATTGGAGTGACGCGGGCTGGCCCACGCGTTCCGTTGGCCCACGCATTCAGTTGACTAGCCTCAGAGCCCATTGCACGATTGCGACTCCCAGCGATACCAACAAACCGTTGCCGAGCGCGAGCGAGAACCAGCCTTTGCGACTAGTCCGTCCACCGGCAAAGAAATAGCAGCTTGACGGAAGATATGCCATAGCGATTAACGCCAGCATCGCGCCTCCCGCGTTCGCCTGCAGCGCAGGCCAGATCTGCCCACGCGTTGTCCAAGCCCACGCGGTCGTCATTCCGCAGGCTGGGCAGGTGCTACCAAACAGTACCAGCGAAGAACAGGGAGGTAATCCGAGTTGTTGATGCGTTCCGTATCCAAACGGCGATGGCTCGAGCTGGCGCGCAACGAGCAGTAATGCTAGCACGCATAGACCAGCCAGCAAGGCTAACCAACGCAGCGTCCATGGCAGTTGCATGGGGCCAGCCTACATTCCCTGGATGGCCTTTTCAAGCCGACGAATTTGAATGCGGACCGGTTCCAGATCGGGGTAAACTTCGACCGATCGGCGAAACCAGAACAGCGATTCCAACAGATCGCCTAACTCCAAATGGCAATGTCCCAGTCCGACCATGGCCGCGTAGTGGAATTCGTTGAGCTTCAAAGCTTGCCGGCAATCGTCGATGGAGTGTTCGATGGAATCGAGCTGGAATAGGGCCAGCGATCGCTGGTGATACGCTTCCGAAGTGCCTCCAGTGGTATCGATCAACTGCGTCGCCAAATCGACCGCCCGCTCAAAATTTCCACAATCGTTGCAGCGCGCGATCAATTCGAGCTGTTGACGCTGGTTGGTGGTGCCCTCTCGAGCTGAGATGGCTCGCAATGCGTCGTCGACCACCAGCCGCAGTTTGCGATCTGGGTGGCGAAGCATAGGCCCCAGAACTTGATACGATCGTATATCCCCCAACAAACCTAGGGCCAGCGCACCGGCTCGCCTGGAGTACGTATCGCCCGCAATTACCAGCCGCTGCAGGGTGGCAACGGAGTAACGCCGCGCTACAGACGCAATAAAATGTGCCGTCTCGCCATCGTTCAGATAGCGCTGGTAATAGGTTAACAGTATCGAGTACCTGGTCGCAGGCTCTTCCACAGACTTATACCTTTAGTTTTTCGAACACTGAAGCGTTCTATTCAATACCGCACTCGTCGCGAGGTTCGATCCAGTATAATCAGATGTCTGCGGTGGGCAATTTGTAGCCAGCGTGGCTCGCGCTTTCCGACAAAAAAAGCCGCCGATTTTCACGGTCCTAAGGGGCTCTTGGTGGTGCTGCCAGTCAGTCCCACACAGTACCAACCCGTCTATTTCTCCTATTGTGAACCTTCGAAGCTCGCTGTTCGACCCAGTTTGAAATGTCACCATTTTTCCAGCAGAATCAGCGCATTTATGGTAGCCCAGCAGGACTGTTTGGCGCTGCGACAGGTTGCCTGCTAATCATCGCCAACTGGATATGCATTCCAGCCCAGGCAGTTGCCCAGCCAAATCCATCCTCCTCAATTCCGAACATCGAATTCAATCTGCTCGAGCTTCCAAGTTCTCAGCTCGCCCAAGCAGCCCTGCAGACGGAGTCGCGGTTCTTTTGGGAGAAAACCCCCCTGCGCGATGGACTGAAAGAACTAAGCCAAGTCCACGGCATCACGATTTGGATCGACCGTCGTATCGATCCGACTCAGCCCATCACCATCGCCACCGTCGCCGGCGACCAGTCATCTACGCTGCTGTCGCGCTGTCGTCAAATTGCAGCCTTGGTCGGGCAAGATGTAGGGTTGATTGAAAACGTGATCTATTTTGGTCCACCTGGAGTGCCCAAGCGTTTGCAATTGGCCGCGATCGAGTTGCATGACGAACTCAGTCGAGCTGCCGTGGCGGGTAGCCTGGGCAAGACCTCCAGTGCAACGTTGCGAGATTTTGCGTGGGCCGAGCTGTCGAGCCCGCTCACACTACAGCAGCAGCTTGAACAAACTTGGAACATCAAACTCGAAGCAAACTCGCAGCACGAATTGCCTCATGACCTTTTTCACTCGGGTGAATTTCTTCAGCCAAGCTCTCTGGCCACACAGTTCACAGTGGTCCTGGGCGGTTTCGATTTGCAGGCACGTTTATCGCGGACGGGAAATTTGGGCAGCGGCAATTTGGGCATCGCTGGGCTTCGGTCTGGCGATCGCTGGCAAACCAACTACGCGAAGGACGCTGTCGAATTACGCCGGCTGACCGAGTTGAAGCAGGCCTTTCCTAGCAGCCTTGCGCAAACTCGCGGCAATGTTACTCAAGTCCTAGGGCCCACCGATTTCCACTTGGGACTTCTCGCGCCCGCCCAGAGACCGCCGCCTCTGGGAAAAACTCCACGCCGCAGCGGCGCGCAAATCGAGAATACGTTCAAAGTTGCTAATATTCCGCTAGAAGCCGTGATCAACAAGTTAGCGGGTAGCCTTGGCATTGAGTTTGTCTGGGATGCCGCGATCACCGATGAACAGCGACGTCGGTTGGTGAGCCTGGAAGTCAATCAAGCCAGCACGGCTCAGTTACTGCAGGAAGTCGCCCGCGCAAGTGGCTTCAAACTGACCAGCCAAGGAACCCAGGTAACGATCTCGCCCGCAAATTAGATAGCCTTACATTTTATGGGAAACCTCTAACGCAACCGTTCATTTCCTGTCCGTTTTGGGGCTTGTCCCCGACGGACACCGCTTTGGCGTCCTAAGCTGATCGCGGCGCTCACCAAGGCAGTTGCTATCCCTCCGCCCGCACCGCCGGCGGAGGGATAGCAACCCGAGCTGTGCGTCAGCGAGGACCTAGGACGCCAAAGCTTCAGCCGTCGGGGACAAGCCCCAGAGCGGCTGCTGCTCGTTGCTTTTCCTGTTCGCTTCGGATTGTCAGGTCCAGAGCGTCAGGTCCACAGCTTTTACGCTGGCCGTGCCAAACTTAGACATCCGTGAACGGTTACAATAAAACCAACAGACAAAGCGTTAGCTAGAACAACAGGCATGGGTACCGCACCGCGCTATTTGCCGAATTACACGCTCGACGACGTCCAGCACTGGGAAGGTGACTGGGAGTTGATCGATGGGATACCTTTTTCGATGAGTCCATCTCCGTTTGGTCCGCACGAAAGAATCATCTCAAGACTTTCCTTCGCAATTCGATCACAGTTCTTGGCGGACAACCGCGATTGTGAAGTCTATACAAACCTGGATTGGCTCAGTTCTCCTCGAAATCAGGTTCTCTGTTCAATTCATCTAGTGCGCGTTGAAAGTCACGTGTGTCTTCGACGACCTCTCCATCGCGGAGTACGATGGTTCGTTTGGCATTGCGAGCAACTGCGGGGTCGTGCGTAACCAGAATGACCGTCAAGCCCTGTTCTTCATTTAATTCTCGAAAGAGTCCGATCACTTCTCGGCTGGTTTTCGAATCCAGGTTCCCAGTAGGCTCGTCCCCCATCAAAATCGAAGGTTGATTCACTAGCGCTCGCGCGATGGCTACGCGTTGCTGCTGGCCGCCCGAAAGCTGACTGGAGTGGTGATGGATGCGATCGCCCAAGCCGACTTTGGTCAACAGCTCGACCGCGCGGCGACGGCGCTCGCGACTGGAAATTCCCTTTGCGTACAGCAATGGCAGCTCGACATTTTCCAGCGCAGAAGTTCGGTTGAGTAGATTGAAATTCTGAAATACAAATCCCAACTGTCGATTGCGAATCCGAGCCCGCTCGTCGCGCGACATCGTGACAATTTCTTCGCCATCCAGTTTGAAACTTCCGTGGGTCGGTCGATCCAGACAGCCCAGCGTATTCATCAGCGTAGATTTTCCGGAGCCGCTTGGGCCGACAAGTGCCACGTACTCGCCGCGCTCGATGTTCAGTGTCACCGTGCGCAGGGCATGTACTTCGACTTCACCTAGGTCGTAAACACGGCGAACGTCCTTGAGTTCGATCAAAGCCATCTTAGAAGCACTCGCTTTGGCTATTACTCATTGGGGCGACGATGGGCTTATTCATATCGCAGGGCATCGATCGGATCGAGCTGGCTGGCTCGGCGGGCAGGGTAATAACCAAAGAAGATCCCAACCGCTGCTGCAAAGCACATGGCCACGGCGGCCGCAGGCAGAGAAATCACGACTGGCCAATCGCTACCCGTGCTGAACGTATTGATGAGTAGAGTCGCCCCCACCGAGGCAGCCATGCCCAGCACCACGCCAATGAATCCGCCGATGCACGACAGCACGATCGCTTCAACCAAAAATTGTCGTAGGATATCTTTGCCGCGGGCACCGATGGCCATCCGAATGCCAATTTCTCGCGTTCGTTCCGTCACGGAGACGAGCATGATGTTCATGATTCCAACACCGCCAACCAACAGGGAAATACCGGCAATGGCGGACAACATCATCGTCAGCGTGCCTGTGATGACACCTAGAGTGGCGGCAATCTCCGTCGTGTTTTGGACGCTGAAATCGGGTTTGCCAGCCGGCGGAATACCATGTCTTTCGAACAACAATTGTTCGATCTCCGATGTGGCAGTATCCATCACCGACGGCGAAGTGGCCGAGACCATGATGGCATTGACATTGTTGAAGCTCGAGCCTTGCAAGCGTTTGCGAACGGTGGTGTAGGGCATCAAGATGATATCGTCTTGGTCGTCGCCGACCATGTTCGCGCCCTTTTTCTCCAGGATGCCGATGACTCGAAAGGGAATGTTTTTAATGCGAATGACTTGATTGATAGGATTGGTCGTCTGGAAAAGTTTGGCGATCAGCGTGTGACCAATGACACAGATTTTTGCACCCGCGTTGATTTCGTCGCGCGAGAAAAATCCGCCAGCTTCGAGCTGCCAATTGCGAACGATCAGGTAGTCTGCGCCCACACCCGTCATTTCCCGCGGGCTCCAGTTGGCATTACCGAAGACAACTTGCCCGCCGGCGCCCACGATAGGCGAAGCCGCTAGAACGGCACGGCAATCATCGCCAATCGACTTGCTATCCTCTGAGGTCAAGGTCGTGTTGCCTGCCTGACGCACGCCGCCTTTGCGCTGGCTGCCCGGCAGGACCACGATAACATTGGTACCCAGAGCTTCGAATTGGCCTTGCACTAATGCACTTGCGCTTTGGCCGATAGAAACCATGGTGGTCACAGCGGCGATGCCGATGACAACGCCCAGTACGGTGAGTCCAGCCCGCATCTTATTTTTCATCAGCGCACGCACTGCAATCTTCAATGTATCCCAAAACGACATAGTGGCTTGCGCTTTATTTCTTTTTGCCGAGGGCGGTTACGAGCGCGTCGCCTTCTTGCAATTCGCCCGACTCGAGCACTGTATATTTGCTCTCGTTGATGCCGGTGACAATCGCCACAGCGCGAAGCAGTTCACCGTCCTGGACCCAAACGTGTCGTTTATTCTTGTCCCGCTCCGCCTCTGTCTTTTCTTTCGCATTCAACGTGCTCTCCTCCTCGGCCTCCGCACCGGATTGCCAACGCGAGCTATCGAGTAGCTTCTGGTCCTCGGGGCGGACATACTTGATATCGGCTGGGTAAAATCGTAGGGCTGCCGTAGGAATCTTGAGCACGTTAACGCGTGAATTGGATTCAAAAGAAAGGCTGGCCGTCATGCCTGGCAGCAGCTTTAAGTCTGGATTGGAGGCAGAGACCACGACGGGATAAGTGACCACGCTTTGCACATCCACCGAACTCAGCCGAATCTGCTCGATCGTGCCCGTGAACAGGTCCTCAGGATGTGCGTCCACCGTGAATGTGACCGGACGATTCTCCCTTTTGGCTTGCTGCAAGCGACCAATATCGGACTCGTCCACCGCGGCAAACACATGCACTTGCTCGCGCAAATCAGGGGCCACGACAAACAACTCGGGTGTCTGAAACTGAGCGGCCAGCGTTTGGCCGGGCTCGATCAAACGATCGATGACGATCCCATCCACGGGCGATTTGATCACCGTATATTCGAGATTGGCTTGAGAGTTTTCTAAGCTGGCGCGAGCTTGTAGGACGCCCGCCTCAGCCACCTTGACTTGAGCCACCAGCGCATCGCATTCGAAGCGTAGCGCATCCATCTCTCGGTCAGATATATAGTCCTTATTCTTTCCACGTAGACTTTCACCGCGGCGTTTGTTGTTTGTTGCCTGCTGCAACTGAGCCGCAACGCGTTCCACGTCGGCTTCGCGGGTGGCTAGAATCGCTTCGTCACGAGCCACGTTGGCGGCGTACAATCGCGGATCAATTCGGGCCAGAACGTCGCCGGCTTTCACGGTGTCATTGAATTCAACATTAAGTTCTACGATGGGGCCAGAGACGAACGAACCGACAGAAACTCGCAATACGGGCCTGACGGTGCCGGTTGAGATTATGACTTCGACCGCATCACCCCGCACGACCAAGTCCGTTTCCCAGTTCGGGCGGTTGCGCTGTTTCCAGTACTTCATCGCCGGACCATAGGCAAGGGCGCCGGCCGTCCCCACGACGACTAAGAACAAGACGAACTTTATCAGGAAATTCATGGCCCACTAGATTACCAGGATGGACTGGCCCGAGCAGCCTCGCTCAAGCAATCCCGCTATCTTACGCGAAAATACGCTGTTTGTTTGTATCGTTTCGTAGCCAGAGACAACTTGCGGACCATGCATTTTATCAGCCGCCACGTCTAGCGTGAACGATTGCCGAGCTGGAGATGGCTTATAGTATAATTCATTTACGGCAGGAACTCGTTAAAGCGGAGACTATCAATTGTCCAATATTCGATGCGCCTCGGCGAAGTTAACGTGCGTCGGAATCGCACTTCTCAATGGTTGGGTCATGTGTGCCTCTGCTCCGCTGGAGGCCGCCGATCGTCCCAATGTGTTGATCGTGATGGCCGACGATTGCACCTTCAATGACCTGCCAATGTACGGCGGCACCAATGCGCAGACTCCGAATTTAGATCGCTTCGCTCAGCAGAGCCTGGTCTTTAATCGCGCCTACTTGTGTTCGGCCATGTGTCAGCCCTGCCGCGCGGAATTGTACAGTGGCCAATATCCGATGCAGAATGGTTGCGCATGGAATCATGCCGCGAGTCGCGATACGACCACCAGCCTACCAAACTATTTAGAAAAAACCGGCTATCGCGTTGGTTTGGCTGGCAAAGTGCATGTGTTGCCAGAATCTGCGTTTGCATTTGAATCGATCGATGGATTTGATAAGAGCTGCACGCGCAATCCAACTCAGTCGCATGATATCGCCCGCGTCCGCGAGTTCATGATGCGCGACACTAAGCAACCGTTTTGCCTGGTGGTGGCACTCGTAGAGCCCCATGTGCCATGGGTGATGGGTGATGCCAGTCAGTACCCGCCCGCACAAGTTCAACTGCCGCCCAACCTCGCTGATACCGAGCGTACGCGCGAGGACTACAGTAAGTACCTCGCAGAAATCACCTACATGGACGGCCAATTTGGCGAACTGCTGCAGGTCCTGGAACTCTCGGGAAAAGCAGCCCAAACGCTCGTTCTATTCACTTCGGAGCAGGGTTCCCAATTCCCCGGTTGCAAGTGGACGAATTGGGATACCGGCGTCCATACCGCCTTAATGGCTCGTTGGCCTGGTAGGATCGAAGCTGGGCAGCGAACCGATGCTCTGGTGCAGTACGCCGATGTCGCACCCACGCTGATTGAAGCCTGCGGTGGACAGACTAGCGATTGGCAATTGGATGGCCATAGTTTCTTGCATGTGCTCGAAGGCAGCGGCGACAGCACACGCGAATTTGTGTATGGCATGCACAACAATTATCCAGAGGGACCACCGTTTCCCATTCGATCGATTACAGACGGCAAACTGCACTACATTCGCAATCTGACTCCGGATGAGATTTACATCGAGAAGCACCTGATGGGAAAAACAGGCGATGGGGTCTTGAATAACCCCTATTGGTCGACCTGGATCTGGGAGGCATCTCAGAACCCTCATACTTATGACATGGTCAAACGCTATACGCATCGCCCTGCCGAGCAATTGTACGACTTGTCAAACGACCGCTACGAAATGACAAATCTCGCCAACGACCCTAAGCTCGCGACGCGTAAGCAGCAACTTGCGGACGAGCTTGATCGCTGGATGCAATCGCAGGGTGATCCGGGAGTCGCGCAGGATACGGTTCAATCCCATCAAGCTGCCAAACGCGGCAACCACCGTTTCGCACCACCCGAAAGCAGTAATAGTGTAAGTCGCTAATGGTTTGTTAAAGTGAAGAACGGGGTTTGCAAGATAAACCGTTTGGGCGATAGCCTCGGTTGATTGCTTAGGAACCCTGGTTATCGGGCTGTTGTTTTAATGTACGATGGCCTTCCAAGGCCGTCTTCCACGCCATACGACGGCCTTGGAAGGCCATCGTACAACTGCTATTTCGCAGAACTCGGTTAAGTCAACAGGCCGCTATCCCCAAAACGGCTCAACCACGTTTCGATTTTTGACAATGGACTAGCGGTCTGTGAGTGTCTACTCGAAATTGAGTCGCCCGAAAACGCTCGACATCGATGCTGATTGCTTCACCGCAGGCAGCGCCGAACAATTCGGCTGAAAGATTTCCCTGGTAAGCTCGCGACAGGCCTACGAGCGACGTGGTACAGCGGGGATTAATTTCGATGACGGTCCATGCGTGGCGTTCCGGCAGGTATACCAAATCGATACTCAGCCAACCTAGCGCGCCACCGCCCAGGACAGCCACCGCGGCATCTAGCCAGTCGATGCCGGGTGCGGCAGGTATTCCCGCAGCTGGCATAGTGCAACCGATATACTGCGACAGATCGCAGGCCAGTGGGCCAGCTCCGCCTGCAAAGTCCTGGCTCACCGGTGGCAACCAGTGCAATCGTCCATGTAGGTCTGCAATCGCACTACAACTGGCTGGCAGTCCAGGCACGTACGGTTGCACAATCCAACTCTGGAGCGACGACTGTGTCGAGGACTGAGTCTCTGTTGCGCGCAGTTGATCTAGCTGTTTGTCATTGAGTGCGACTATGCCTTGGCCACCTGCTCCATCGTCGGGTTTGACGATCCAGATGCGGTTCTCAACGCTCAAGGTAGCCTGTTCGTGCACGGACGCTCGCCATGGCTGATCTGCAGCGTGCAGCTTGCATGTGGGCGGATGGGACAGACCGTGGGCATGTAGGCAATTGGCAGTCTTTAACTTACTACTGGCTAAATCGATCAAAGTTTCGGAGCAATTGAGCAAACGAATTCCATGTACACGTAGAGCCCGTGTCGCCTCCAGCAGGACACCATCCGTCTCCGGTGCAATGATTAGTGCGAAATCACAGTTGCTGGCGATATTCGCCCAGAAGTCAAATAAAGAACCGCTACTCACCTGGTCTACGTCGACGATTTTTATTCGCTGGGCAAGCTGGTCTGGAAGCGGCGGCAAACCGAGTCGAGGGTCCATCGCGATAACCACTTCGAATGGAATTTCGGATAGTTGGAGTGCCAGTGTCGAAAGCATGGCCCAGCCTTCCGTCAGCAGGCTAGCAGAAACCTGCTGCGGCCGGATGGCCAGCAATCCGCCACCACAAATCCACTCGAAAATTGCGATCTTCAAATCGGACTACTACCTCGATGTCGCTTTAGGTTGGGATTGGACTAGGCTTCGTTTTAGCGGATCGCCTTGTCTGGCAATTCTCCTTTGATTCCTTCGTCCAGCGGCATCGTGTCTTCGGTGATACCCGTTTCGGCCATCAATGCTAACAATTGCTTGGAGAGTTGTTCCACCATTGTTTTGTGCTCGACCCGCTGGATCAAGTTTTGACTTTCCATCGGATCGTTTTGCAAATCGTACAGTTCGCCCAGATGCCGATCGGGGCCACCATCTCCATGTGGGTAGCGGACGAGCTTCCAACGGTCGGTCCGTATGCCGCGTATATTGGGCGTATAGGGAAATTGCTTTTCGTAATTGTAGTGATAGAGCCATGCCTTGCGCCATTGATCGTCACTGCCATTGAGCAGGCTGACCATCGAGCGACCATGGGTCTTTTCTGGAGGCTTTACGCCAGCAAGTTCACAGAGCGTGGGCGCGATATCAGTGGTCAATACTTGCGCGGCGACACGCCTGGGTTTGCCAGAATTTAGGCCAGGATAGCGGATGACTAATGGCACGCGAATGCTGGCTTCATGCATCGTCCGTTTGTCCACCATACCGTGTTCGCCCTCCAGCAGGCCGTTATCTCCCATGAAGATAATCACCGTATTGTCGAACTCGCCACGCTCTTTCAACAGTTGCACCAGTCGTCCCATGCTGTCGTCGAGGCTGAGAATCGTACCCATGTAGGCACGTACCATATTCTGAAAATCCAGCACGCCAGCCGCAGAAGTATCGGGAAAATCTTTACGCCATTCGAAGATTGGTCCGTAGATACCGTGCCAGGTCGTCAAGCGTTTCTTAAGCCAATCGGGCTTGTCGCTTAGCTCAAAAGCCGAATGCGGATAATTGATTTCAACATGGTCGAAAGCATGTTCGTACTTGGGCTCTGGAAAGTAAAAGCTGTGCGGGGCTTTTTGACCAATCATTAACATCCAGGGCTTCTCTGTCGACCGCTGTTTTATCCATTGTTCGGCCATGTCGGTAACGACGGTCGTGTAGTAGCCCTTAACGACTTTGCGGCCTTTTCCGTTGAAGTTGAATTCGGTATCAAAGTACTGCCCTTGCCCCTTGTGGGTTACAAAGTAGTCAAATCCGGGCCGTGGTTCGTCATTGTCTTCGCCCATATGATATTTTCCCAGATAGGCCGTTTCGTACCCGCCCGCCTGCAATTGGCGCGGGAAGGTTGGCATGTCTTCGGGATACTCTGTGAAGTTATTGGTGACGCCATGTGCATGAGCATACAACCCGCTCAGGATCGAACCGCGGCTTGGCGAACATAGGCTGGTGGTACAAAAACTGTTTTCGAACAGCATTCCCTGCTCAGCCAGGGCATCGATATGAGGAGTCTTGATATGTGGATGGCCCATGCAGCCTAGAGCATTCCAGCGAATATCATCGGAGAGAACCAGGAGGATGTTTGGGGCACGGCCATCTGCGGCTTGGACATGTTGATTGGAAGCCCAAGAACTGAGCCAAATAAAAGTCAGGAAAATCAGACAAGAGTATTTGCAGTGCATCGGTCGCGCCTTTCGATGATGAATGTTCTCGAATCAGTTAGCTATCGAAGCAGCCATTCTAAAATCTTGCGGTAACGAGCGGAATGGCGCTAGGCGTGGGCTCTTGTGTGTGGACCTCAGTCGCGCTCGCTCAATGCCACCCGATTTCCCTTTGAACGGGCCTCTGGGGCCACACAGTGATGCAACAGGCCGGAGGCCGCAACATCCCCTGCCGGAACCCGACGGCTTTTTCCAAAGTCGCTCGGCTCTCCGAGCCGATTGCGTCAGACCTTCCGCTTTCGGTTCGGAGAACCGAGCGACAATTATTTTTCGCCTGATCCTTAGCCACTCATTTCTGTAGGCCCGTGGTGGACGGCGTGCTGGGGTGTTCGCTGAGCTTACGCAGGTACTTGTGGACCTCTTCTTCGGGCATGAAGTCGAGCTCGTCGCGTCGCGATTCCGGTAGGGACTGAAAGCTCCTTTCGAAATCAATGGGCTCCAGTTGCCCTTGCTCGCTCGTTTTGACCGACTGCACGACGGAGCTGATCCAATAGCCCAACTGTCGCCGCTTGGCAGATTCATCGGCCAAGTCGTTGAGTCTGGCCACGGCTTCGTGGGACAGTTTCTGCACCAGTGTGGCCACGTCATCGGCAGTCACAAACGAATTTTCGGGATCGCTCGACAGGAGCTCGTTGATGATGTGCGTATCGGAATCGAGGAACATGAAGTTCAAGCTATTCTCTTCGGTTGCATAAGCTATTTCATCGAGCCACTCTCGGAAGGCATACCGATCGGACATGGATGGTGTGTAGTTTAGAGCCATCAGTGTCGCCACTCGGCCAGAGATCTCAGCGATGCGTTCGTCGATCGACATTTTCCCTTCAAGGTAGGCGATTTGTCGCTTCTTGCTGATGGTATCGAGGATGCTGTAGTAGGCTCGAATCGTTTGCAAGTATTCGTTAGTCCTGGCTGGGTCTTCGTAGATTTTGTCCGCGACCGCTCGCATCGCCGCTTTGCGATTTTCTTTTAGCGGAACATATTCCACCGAATTGTTTTCCAGCCTGCCGCGACTGTCCTCGTTCAACTGCTCGACCCAGAGTTTCCGCTCCTCGATACTGCGCGGGACGATGCCGTCGCCGATGACGATGGGGCCCGTGCTGCTGCTGGCGGCGACGGTCAAGTTTGGAATGGCTCTTAGCCTTTCTAAGAGATCGACCGAGTCAATATTCTTGAGGCTAGGGTAGTGCACGATCGACGGCAAATTTGCGAGCAACTGACGCGTCATGAAGTTGGTCAGGCCCCGCGCCGTAGCTGCGCCAGCGGTGAACATAATCAGGCCAGCAAGCCCGACCGCCAACCAGCGGTTTCTTAACAGCCAGCTCCACCAAGTTTGCGACTCCTGCTCGATGGCCAGCGTGACAATTTCGATGGTGGACTGAGCCAGATCCCGACGTGGTTCGTAGCCAGGCAGGTCGCCCAGTAGATCCCAACTGGACTGCAGGGCATCCACGCGTTTGCGCAGCGAAGGGTCGAACTGAATGCTGCCTTCGATCTGCGCGAGCTTCTCGCTGGGAAGTTCGCCATCTAGGAAGGCAACCAGCGTTTCATCGTCGATTGGAGGCTGTAGGTTTGGACTATTCATTAGTATTTGTTGGAGGATCAGGATTTGGTATTAGCCCGTGTTCAATGTAGGGGGCCAACAGCATTTTGAGATTGACGCGTGCGCGACTCAGCAGCGATTTGACTGCTTGCACACTGAGTTCCATCGTACTGGCGATCTCCTGGTAACTTAGGCCTTCAAAGCGGCTGAGCAACAAAGCCATCCGCTGGCGTTCGCTGAGCGCCTCGACGGCCAGCCGGACGATTTCAGCTCGCTCGGCTTGATCTAGTTTTCTAACCGGCATTGAACCTGTGGATGCGATCGCCATCTGCTCCAAGGAAATAACTCCCGAGGTGGCTGGGTCGCCGCTTGATACTTGGAACTCCTTGCGGCGTTTGCGGTCTCTGAGTGAGTTGCTGGCGACATTGTTGGCAATATGAAAGACCCACGTCGAAAACTTAGCGGTGGGCTGGTAGTTTTTCCGAGCCCTCCAGACTCGCAAAAATACATCTTGGACAAGGTCTTCGGCAACAGTATCTGAACCGACAATGTGTCTTAAAACCCGCAACAGGCGAGTCTGATAACGCAAAATAAGCTGTTCAAATGCGACGGCGTCACCCTCTCCATCTTTGACGCGCAGCATCAACGCGACATCTGGGTCGATTTGCGCCGAAGCTCTGCCTATTTCACTATTATGGCTCAACCCGTTTCCTTCAGTACCCAATACCTTATTGGCAGCCGCTAACGCTCGAAGTTGCTTAGAGTTTAAGTCGAGCGGTTACTTCAATCTAGCGGTTCCAAGCTGGGTTTCGGGCTCAGTTTACATAACTCCTGCATCATAATGGGGATTTTGGCGATGTTCAGGCATGCGTAGGGCATACCGCGATACCTGATACTTAACCCGAAATGCTATACTAGGTTCCGCCCCGTTTCCCAAATGCAGCAGTTGACTCGTCGGGATTGCGTTCGCTTAAAAATCTGTAGAATTGGTCGTTAATGAAAGCACTTGTAACCGTTGTTCGCGGCTCCGCGACAGCAAAGACATACGAACTTGACGCCTCGCAGCCGATTCGGATTGGTCGAGGGAGTGGATGCCAGATCTGTTTGTCAGATCCGCTCAGCTCCCGAACGCATGCAATCATTAGCTTCGAGTCCGAGCGCTGGATCGCCTCGGATGCCGACAGTCGCAACGGGACGCTGGTCAACGAAAAGAAAATCGGCCAAGTCGTGCTGGAGGATAGTGATCGAATTCGCATTGGCTCCACCGAACTGCTTTTCGAGTTGCCCGATCATCAAGCCGACACCGACTCGGGACGCCAAACGCTGATCGTCGAGTCGCAGGTATCGCACGAAGCTAGCGGTATTGGCGCCGTCAGCCAACTGGCCAACAAACAACGCGAACAGGACATGGTGGACCTGTATCAGCTCAGTATCTGCTTGATTCGTTGCAGCTCGCCCGATGAAGTAGCGAATGTCGGCTTAGAAATGCTGCGTGTGCGAACCAAAGCCACCGCCGTCGGTTTTTTATGGATCGACGAACAGAATGAATTGCGACCGCAAAAAATCTTACCTCCCGAAATGGCGGACCGCCTGCGACTAAATCGCAAACTTACCGAGCGTGTGAGCAAAGAGCGAACCGCAATTTGGATCAAAGACGAAATATCCACGGGTGGCAAAGACAAGAGCTTTGCCGACGCAATTTGTGTTCCGTTGATGGGGCAAACGTCCGTCATGGGCGCTATCCACTTGTACCGCGAACAGGATCGATTCACCCAAGCCCACTTTGATTTCGCCATCTCTGCTGGCAACATGCTCGGAGTGGCTTTGGAAAGTAGTCGCGCGCAGGCCAGCCTGTCTGCTGAGCATTCGCGCCTCGTGCAGCGCTCGGGCGACTTTTCTGAACTCATCGGCTTGTGCCCCTCGATGCTGAAATTGAAAGACCGCATCGCCCGGGTCGCTAAGGCAAGTGGCTGCGCTTTGATACGCGGTGAAAGTGGTGTGGGCAAAGAGCTTGTCAGTCGTGCCGTCCATCGGCTCAGTCCGCGTAGAGATCGCCCCCTGCTGGCCATTAACTGTGCGGCTATCCCCGATGAACTGATGGAAAGCCAGCTTTTCGGGCATAAGAAAGGAGCCTTTACAGGCGCCGATAAAGATCATGCCGGCCTGTTCCAACAGGCCCACACGGGTACGCTCTTTTTGGACGAGGTCGGTGAGCTGAACCTAGAAGGTCAAGCCAAATTGTTGCGAATTCTGGAGGGACATCCCTTCATGCCCGTTGGCGATAGCAAAGAGGTGACCGTAGACGTGCGGCTCATCGCGGCTACGAATCGAGATTTGCGAGAATACGTTCGCGACAAAAAATTCCGCGAAGATCTATATTACCGCTTAAGCGTTTTTGAATTGGAAGTCCCGCCGCTCCGCGAACGCGGCGCCGACATCGAAGTGTTGCTGACCCACTTCGTCAACCACTTTCGCGCACAACACGGTCGCCCAGGGCTGGCCCTGTCACCCGAGGCGCTCAAGAAGATCAAGGGCTACCAATGGCCCGGCAATGTGAGGCAGCTTCGAAACGTGATCGATAGCGCGGTCGTACTGGCGGCTGGGACGCAAATCGAACCGGGTGATTTGTCCCTGCACGACGTTGGTGGCGAACGTCTCCAAAGCCTGCGTCTGGATGTCTGGGAGGAGCGCCTGATTCGCGAAGCGCTGGAGCGCACGGACAACAATATCATAGAAGCCACAAAATTGTTGGGCGTCAGCCGAGCGACGCTCTATCGCAAGCTCGAACAGTATACAATCGAGCGTTAACCTCTTCCTCTCTCAACTACTTTAAGGCAATCCCAAGATGCAGTCCCATTCAAATCGCCGGCGTTTCTTGGCAACCACCAGCGCTGCCTTGGTGGCCCTTTCGCAGCATTCAACTGCCCAGGCCACCATCCAAAACAAGCCGCGACTTCAACTTGGTATCCAACTTTACTCGCTGCGTGGTTTCGACCTGGACGCGGCTCTGAAACATGCCGCTGGGGTTGGCTTCACACAGGTTGAGTTCTACAGCGGTATGTTACCTGTGGACGCCAAGCCAGAACAAATCCAGCAAGTCAAGGATAAAGTTGCAAGTCACGGGCTGACTATATCCGCCCACGGTGTCAACCGAGTTGGCCCCGACAAGAAGGCTAACGCGGCACTTTTTGAATTCGCAAAACTACTCGGCATCAAGAATATTACCATTGACCCCGATCCGGATTCTTTCGAGCAGTTGGACGAATTGGTGAAGGAACACGACCTGCGCGTCGCCATCCATAATCATGGACCACGGCATCGTTATAACAAAGTTGTCGATGTGTTAAGGGCTATTGAAAAATACGATCCGCGGATTGGAGCTTGTGCTGATTTGGGCCACTATATTCGCTCCGGTGAAAACGCCACCGAAGTGATCCGCTTATTGAAAGGCCGCCTCTACGGCATCCACCTCAAAGACTTTGCAGAAATGACCGACAAAGCCCAGGGTGTCATCCTGGGCAAAGGGCACCTGGATGTCGGCGGCGTCATGGATACGCTGATCGCCGTCGATTTTCCCGCCGACGGTGCTCTGTCGTTGGAGTATGAAGAAAACCCGCAGGATCCGATGGCTGAGATCAAGGACTGTTACGAAGTTGCGATGGCTGCAATCGACAAAGTCAATCAGGCCGCCAGCTAACACGCATTTCGCTTCACAAGTTGTGGATTGACAACAATGCCCGCACAAATAATGGACGGCAAGGAAACAGCCGCCTTGCTACGAGACGACATCCAGGGTCAAGTAGCGCGGTGGATTGAAGCTGGCGGTCCTCAGCCGACCCTGGCTGCTGTGCTGGTCGGCGAAGATCCGGCCAGCCAAGTGTACGTGCGAAATAAAGAACGTGCTTGTGCCCAGGTCGGCATGGCCAGTCAACTCACTCGCCGCTCGGCCCAGACTACGACCACGGAACTCATAGAACTGTTGGCACAGCTCAATGAGTCTCCGCAAGTCAACGGCATCCTCGTGCAGTTGCCACTGCCGGCTGCTATCGAGACGCAACAAGTGCTTGACGCGGTCAGCCCACTCAAAGATGTGGATGCGTTCTGTCCGCAAAATGTCGGGTTGCTGGTGCAAGGTCGCCCACGTTTTCTGCCTTGCACACCACATGGGGTCGTTTATCTGCTGTCTCGCTACGGTATTGAGCTGGCAGGCAAACACGTGGTGGTCGTTGGACGCAGCGACATTGTAGGCAAGCCACTGGCCAACATGCTCTTGCAACGCGATATTGGCTTTGGATCGCGTTTTGCCAACGCCACCGTAACGGTCTGTCATTCGCAGAGCAGCGACTTGGCAGCCATCACCCGCACCGCCGATGTCCTGGTGGCGGCCGTGGGCCGCCCGAAACTAATTACGGCGGACATGGTAAAAATTGGAGCAGTGGTGGTGGACGTCGGAATCAACCGACTCGACGAGC
>JBGSJL010000112.1:0-20950 GCA_041741955.1 Pirellulaceae bacterium
CGACATCGCGTCCGATCTCTGGACATTGCGCAATGATCTATTTCCACCACGAACGGATCCATGCTAGGAGCGACTTCGACGGCTGCTTTTTCCAAATCCCGTCCAGCATGCGGGGATTCGGTGCGATTACAAGCTGTTTTACAGGCTTCTGCGCGCTCTCGATTCCGTACATCAGTTCAAAAGGTTCCAGTGCAGGCGTTGAGTTGGCTGTCGCCGCGCTCAAGTCGGCTGTAACCAAATCAGCCGACGTTACTTCTGCCGAAGTTTCATTCTTAATGGGGTGTGTCATTCGTCATCCTACCTTATACGTTAATAACCCTGCGCGCCACGAAAGGATCCACTGACGTAGCTAGTCGAGCTTCCCGCCAGAACAAACCTCCCTTGCGCCTACTACCGGATGCCCGCCCGTGGCCCAGTAACTGAGAGCCACGTAAATGCGTTGCGTCGGAGAATTTACATTTCAGGCTCCCGCATGTGCTGCTTGAAGCCTGAAACAGATCCACGACAAAACCATGATCGGCAACAATGGCAACAAGAATGGCATCAAGACCACTAAACCTACGGTTCGAAATGACGCTGTTGTGATTGTAAATGAGTTTTTCATAACGCTTTCCTTTCAGAGTGATTGTTGTCAGACTGATGCCAGAAGCAGCCGCACACAACAGAAAGCGGCAACCATTTCAGCTGAGCGACAAGGTTTGGCGTGGTTGCGTGAAGATCGCTGAGCAAGGGTATTGGGCCGGCGGACCACCTCCTTATGGCTTGCAGCGATTGCTCTTGGATGAAAAACGCGAACCGCTCAACGTTCTTCAGCCCGGGAAACGCAAGAGAATCCAGAACCAGCGCGTAACGCTCGTAGAGGGACGACCTGAAGCAGTTGCAACGATCCGGCGCATCTTCGAAGCGTTCGTTGTGCGTGGCGATTCGGAATACAAGATCTGCGAAGACCTCAACCGCGATGGTGTTCCATCCCCCAGCGGCCGGCGTTGGGGCGCGGGTACGTTCGGTCGCTGATGAACAATGCGGACGTCAAGTCGCACCTGCAATCGCATTACGGCGACAGGGCCAGAATTGGTCGCTCGTGGTAAAATTGGTTGAGACCTGCGGAGTCGGCGATTGCCTTCATCCTAAAGAAACCGTTCCAGGTTCGAAAATTGACCGAGCACGCCGGGAGGTACCGACCATTGCAGCTTCAATCGATGCTCTCACACGCCGGTATTTCGAGAAAGTGGCTGGCCATTGGTCGGGTACTTATCGCTCTCGGATCACTGATCATGCGGCCATGCACGCTGCAGTAACACGGAGAATCGACCGACTGCGATTGTCGATGTTGCACCACCTTCCGGCGCACATGGAGACATCTGTCAGTTGGGTGAATGAAGAATTGGTAGGCCACACGACACGAATCAAGTCGCTAAGGATCTGGTGCATGGACAGCGTGGAGATGTTCCGTCTGCATGACAACGGAAATCAGTTCACTGTGGCAATGTCCCAGCGTCTCGCGCCCACATTTTCGCTGAAGCGAGTGTTTCCTGAGGGGCATGGCGAAGTGAATGCCGAATGCGACGGTGCAACGTACTATCTGCCGTGGATCGGCGGCCTGATTTGTCAACACACAAAGATTACGGATCGCGGCGTTGAACTTCGACAGTCCACTCCCTGGCTATCTGGCAGTGTGTTACTCGTGAAGCAATCTGCGAGAGTCTTCTCGCGGGAGTACACGGATACCATTCTGCCATCGACCGCGTGTTTCTCAATTCCCGCTTTAAATGCCACATCGGTCAGACGCGAGACGCGAATTGGCGGAAAATCCAGTCTTGGTGGTTCACTGTTTCGAGGAATCGCGATCCAAACTTCGTGTGGAATCTGGGTACCCTCTGGTTGAAATCGCCAAGAACGCAAACTGGGATTTCGTATTCAGCTTAGCTTTTAAGGATCGGCCCCATGCCTTTCAAGAACGCTAGATGATCTTCCCACCGCATGCGATTCTTTTTCCCCGTAGTTACGTGTGCTTCCGACCAAGGCACGCATATGCCGACGAAACGGATGCCTCGAGTGATACCAGAAACAAATCTTCCTGGAGGCATCGTCGAGTATTCAAAGGTTTCTATCGCTTACCGGTTGCCTTGAGATGCCAGCCAAACTTTGCGCCTATCGCCGCGTTGGACGTACCCATAATCCAGTCCGGAGCAAATCAAATTTGGTAAATCTTGTCGAATCGAATCCGTTGCCTCGGTTAAGCTCGGCCAAGTTGTACACCGGGCCGCTCGGACGTATTACCAATCGCAACGGCATGACGACACTCGCTTTTCAGGGGCAATGAGAAGGATTGCCCGTGGCCGAATGGACATTGGGGGCAGTACTGGAATCTGGTGGCTATAAGACCAATTTCACCGGGAAGCGGCATCTGGGTGAGGCGGACAACGCGCTTCCCAACGCTCAGGGGTACGACGTGATGGAACACTGTTTAATGTGATGTCGCGAATCGCAGCCAGCTTACTTTTTAACCAGGTCTCCCTGTTTAATCGTTTCGCAGAGTTTTTGCACCGCGCGTAGGTACTATTCGTCAGCAGCCGCGTTTGCGTAGGTTGTTAGTGTCATTTGTCCAAGTAGACTAGTACATCAAGCGGAATGTTTTTGTTGGGGAGTTCGAGAGGGTCAGATAGAAAGCACGATATGCCCGAGCCGTCGGTAGAAAACTCACCTGCCAAGACAGCGAGCTCGAAACCAAAGAACTCGTCTCAGTTCGTTGGATTTCAGATCGAGGATCAGCGATATGCTTTCCGCATCGAGCAGATCCAGGAAATAGTCATCCTATCTCAAGTGACGCAAACACCGCAGGTGGCTGATTTCGTCGAGGGCGTCAGCAATCTGCGCGGGGCGATCATTCCAATCATTAACCTCCGCAGGCTC
This sequence comes from Pirellulaceae bacterium, assembly GCA_041741955.1. Classification (GTDB taxonomy): domain Bacteria; phylum Planctomycetota; class Planctomycetia; order Pirellulales; family Pirellulaceae; genus Aureliella. Next base: position 2,914 of record JBGSJL010000112.1, read on the forward strand.
TTTGGGCTAACTCCCAAGCCGATGGACAGCGACACACGCACGATCGTGGTCAATGTGGGTGAACGCACTATGGGATGTACCGTAGACATGGTGTCGCAAGTAATACGCATTCCTGCCGAGAGCATCCAACCAGCTCCAGAGACGGTAACCGCTGCAGGAGCCAACTACATTGCGGGCTTTGCTAAGCTACATGAGCAGTTGGTCATCATTTTAGATATCGACGAATTGCTCGCGCCCCAGCGACTGGGGCGCAATCGCACCAGCGAATTCCCTGGGCCGACTTCATGAACTTGATTCACCCTCGCCACTTAGAAAAACAACTTCGAGATCTACAACATGGCCAAAGCGGCAGCCAAGCGGCAAACACAGAAGGTAGCACGACCTACGGTTTCATCTCTGCAGCACGAACTGGCAGGGCTCGCAGTCAACGCTTCCTTGAGCCGGGCAATCAATGAAACCGTGCCGCTAAATATTATGATGGCTGACAAAAATCTAGTCATCGAGTACATCAACCGCAAGTCGCTGGAGACGCTCAAAAGCATCGAGCACGAAATGCCTTGTCGCGCCGAAGAGGTGGTGGGCAAGCGCATTGACCTCTTCCACAAGCAGCCTGAGCATCAGCGAAGAATTCTGTCGGATATAAACAATCTTCCACATAAGGCGGATATCCAACTCGGGCCGCACACACTCGAGCTTCTTGTTTCCCCGCTCCTAAACGAATGCGGGAGCTATCAAGGGCTGCTCTTGACGTGGGACATCGTCACGGAGAAACGCCGCGTCGAGCGGAATTTGTTTGGTCAAATGAAGGCAATTGACACCTCACTGGCGGTGATCGAATTCGAGATGGATGGGACAATCATCACCGCGAACGCGAATTTTTTGCAGGCCATGGGTTTTACTTTGGAAGAAGTTAAGGGACAGCATCACAGGCTGTTTGTTGAGCCTGACATGCAGCGTAGTGCTGAATATCGTGACTTTTGGGCGAAATTGAACCGCGGCGAATTCGCAACAGGGATCTACAAACGCCTAGGCAAGCATGGCAAAGAGGTTTGGATTCAAGGCAGCTACAACCCCATCCTCGACGGAAGTGGTCATCCGTTCAAAGTCGTCAAGTACGCAAGCGATGTTACACAGAAAGTGCTGTTGGAACAGAGAGCCCAAAATCAGCAGAAACAGACCGAAGAGCTTATCCACGAAGTCGTCGAAAGCGCCCATCAGTTCGCGGAAGGCGCTCGGGTCATCGCCGAAAGTAGCTCCAACTTGAGCGAAGGAGCACAAAACCAGGCAGCCTCGGTGGAGGAGATGACGGCCTCCGTCGAAGAAATGACCCGCGCCATCCAGGTCATTTCCTGCAGTGCACGTGAATCGAGATCGCAGGCTGCCAAGACGACTTCTTTGGCCTCTGACGCGGAGAAGACGCGCAGCTTAGCCGTCGACGCCATGCGGCTAATCGAGAAGTCGAGCGAACAGATCACCGATATCATTCAAGTAATGAGTGAGATTGCCAGCCAAACGAACCTGTTGGCACTTAATGCGGCCATCGAGGCTGCTCGCGCGGGCGAGCACGGTTTGGGGTTCGCCGTAGTTGCCGATGAGGTCCGCAAGTTGGCGGAGAGATCCAGCGGGGCGGCCAAAGAAATTACGCAATTGATTAAGGAATCTTCGCGCCGCGTATCCGAAGGCGCCGAACTGTCGAATAAGGTGGGACATTCGCTGACGGCTATTGTTCAAGCGGTGGAACAAACCGCCTTTGGAATTGTGCAGATTGCCGAGCAGACCGAAACGCAGGCGGCGAGTGCCGAACAGGTGCAGATCGCTATTCAATCGGTTTCCGAAACTACCGAATCGAATGCAGCCAGCGCTGAGCAATTGGCCGCCAGCGCAGAAGAATTGGGCGCTCAGGCGCAAACGCTTCAGGATTTGGTGGGCAAATTTCAATTTTAAAAAGCTAGTCGATGGACGACCGTGCACCTGAGCAGCCAAGTATAGATAAACTTATAGAGTTCCAGCGGCGGACACTTCCCTTGCCGTCAGTAGTAGGATGAAGCTTTGATGGAGCTCGAACGCTTAACGCCAAGCCAGTTTGAACGGTTCCGCGATTTCATTTACTCTCAATGTGGAATTCGTGTCGATGACAAGAAGGTGTCTCTCCTTAGCAATCGTATTCGCCGCCGCCTTAAGGCAAGCCATTGCGAGAACTTCGACGATTACTACAGGAACTTAATCTCGCCCGCAGGCGTGAATGAACTCGGCGGCTTTCTAGATGCCATCACCACCAACGAAACATTTTTCTTTCGTACCGCGAAGCACTTTGAATGGCTTAAAGATAGTCTTCTCACGGAGATGGTCGCGCAGCATCGCATTGGCAATCGCTCTAAATCTTTGCGGATTTGGTCAGCTGGTTGTGCCACGGGAGCTGAGCCGTACACGATTGCCATGTGTCTGGCAGAAAATAGATATCGATTGCGAGATTGGGACTTAAGCATCTTGGGGACAGACTTGAGTCAAGCAGCCGTAGACGAGGCGCGAACTGGCCGCTTTAAGTCACGGGCGGTCGCGGCAGTTACAGACGAGCAACGTCAACGCCACTTCCATCATCTAATTGAGGGCGACTTGTGGCAGGTTCGTCCCGAGCTACAAAAGCTGGTCGAGTTCAAGCAGCACAATTTAATGCAACCTTTGCAGGAGCCCAACTTCGACTGCATCTTTATTCGCAACGTGTTGATCTACTTTGACCATCATTCAAAACAAGTGGTGATTGATAACTTGTTTAAGGGGTTGGCTACCGGCGGCTACTTGGTGGTCGGCCCGTCGGAGGGCATTTACGACATGCTCGCACCGCTCAAGAAGATTTCGCCTTTCCTGTACCAAAAGGTTGTGAATGAGGCAGGACGGGCGGCCAGTGGTCGAGGAGATCAAAGCATATGACCGACAATTCTCCAAGTTCTGCTGACGACATGGCGGAGTATTTGCAGACGTTCCTCGATGAAACAGAAGAGCAACTAGATGACCTGGTCGAAACCCTTTTGGCTCTGGAACGCAATGCGGCCAGTGCCAGCGATCTGAACGAAGCATTTCGTCTCATCCATTCCATCAAGGGTTCGGCGGGCATGATGGGTTTCGGCAATATTACGGTTTTGACCCATCATCTGGAAAATCGCTTCGATCGCTTTCGCTCCGGCGTGGCCAAGCTAGATGAGCCTACGATGAATCTTGTCCTGCGCTGCATCGATTTCCTGCGACAATGCAACCATCGTCTTCGCATAGGAGAGCAGCTAGGCAGTGCGACTGATTTATTAGAGGAGCTCAAGACGTTAGAAGAATTGGCGGTAAGCTCGCAAAAGCAGCAAGTACGCACGATAAGCGATAATCCAGCCGTGGACTCACCAACCTCGGCGCCGATGGTCGGATTGCAGACTGGCGATTTCGGCAATGCGGAAGTCTGTGTGGTCGTAAGATTTGTGACCGGCTTGCAGCTAGCCGATTTAAAGGCCCAACTGATCGTGAACCGGTTGGCGGGTCTGGGGGAAGTCAAATTTACCGAGCCTGACCTAGAAAATTATTCTGAGTTGGACGAACTCAGTGTCTTCAAGGTCTGGATCGACCCGCACGCAGCCCACGATCGCCTGCGGGCTGCTGCAGATGTCGACGGAGTCGCGGACATCGAAATTGAGGGTGGCGGACCGACACAGGTTGCTCCGCAGAGCGAAGCGGAGGGGCATCCTGCGCCACAGGCGCTATCGCCAACCTCGTCAGACTCTCCATCGGTAGAATCACCGTCTTCTGCGAATGCCGCCAAGCGACATTCAATTCCCCTGGTCGCGACACCTGCGGCGCCAGCTAGGGACATGGTGGAACTTGCCTGCGCTCCAACCGAAACAGTTGCTGAGTCAACCTCGTCCGTAAAGGAAAAGTCTGCAAAAATATCCGAAACGATGCGTGTCGACATCGATCGGCTAGACAATTTGATGAATTTAGCTGGCGAGTTGGTCGTCAATCGGGCGCGTTTTACTCAAATTTCCGGGCAGCTTAGTCCTGCACTGCGCAAGGCGACCATGCTCAACCGAGTTTGTGATTTCTGCGACGGTCTGCGGCGCACGATCGAGAGTCTGGAAAGGAGCGGCGAATGGTCTGCGGAAGTGCAGCAACTCCGCAACGGTCTTGAGCTTTTAAATGAACAGGCTGACATTTGGAATAACGGTCGCCTGTGCTTCACTCAGATCGGCGAGGCCATCGATCAACTTTCCCGTGTGTCCCACAACTTTCAGCGAGGTGTTTTACAGACGCGGATGGTCTCGGTGGGTCCCTTGTTTACTCGCTTTAAGCGGGTTGTACGCGATCTTTCGAAGGACCGCGGCAAAGAGGTCAACTTGGTTTTTCGCGGTGAGAAAACCGAGTTGGATAAGCGCATGATCGACGAATTGGGCGACCCGTTGGTGCACCTCGTGCGCAATTCACTGGACCACGGCATGGAGCCGCCTGACGTACGAATCCAACGAGGAAAACCCGCAGTGGGAACGATCGCGTTGGAGGCCACGCAAAGTGGCAACAACGTGCACATTCATGTGTGGGACGACGGGGGAGGTATCGATGTGCAGAAAATAAGAGCGAAGCTGATTGCTAATCGGATCCTTTCGGCGACCGCCGCCAGCGAACTGTCGGACGAACAAGCCCTTGACTACATTTGGCATCCAGGCTTCAGCACGGCTCAAGAAATCACAGACATTTCAGGCCGCGGGGTCGGCATGGATGTCGTCAAGACGCGCATCCATCAGTTGAATGGGACGATCGAACTTCAGTCGACGGTGGGCCAAGGGACTCGTTTTAACATTCGGCTCCCGCTGACGCTGGCCATTATAAGCAGTTTGCTCGTTCGCGTGCGCAATCTGATTTTGGCCATGCCCATCGATGACGTCCGAGAGATTGTCTCTGTTGCCAAGCGTGAAATCTTGACCGTTCATGGAAAACAGACGATTGACGTTCGAGGAGAGTTCATTTCCTTGGTCCGCATCGATGAAGTTTTTCAATGGCATAACATCGACTATGGTTACAACCAGGCTGCGGGAGAATCCTGTAACGATTCCGCTAGCAACAAGTCGGTAGATGTGGTCATTTTGCAGACGTCGGGAAAACAGATTGGGTTGCAAGTCGATGAACTCATGGGTGGTCAGGATGTTGTGATCAAGTCACTTTCGGATAACTTCATCAAGGTCCGCGGTCTATCTGGGGCGAGTATCCTTGGCGATGGCAGTGTAAGCTTGATGCTTGACGTTGGCACCTTCATCGATATGGTCACTCGGCCGCTACCTGGCAATCAGGAGAGTGTGGCCTGATGGAGCGAAACGACAGTTTGTTGAATACCGGGCAACTGGCTCGGCTAAAGTCTGCGCTCCACGCGGGTTCAACGGAAGCCTCGCAAGCGCTAGCAGCTTGGATCGGAAGACCTTCCGTGATCGAGATCGATTCGCTGGAGCAACTCCTTTTGGAACAGGCCACCGATTTGCTTGCCGCGAACGAACAACCGATATGTTTCTGTGCGACGGAGATTCAAGGACAACTTACCGGAGAGATGATTCTTGTGTTTGACGACGCGAGCGGCTTGGCCCTGGCCGACATGCTGCTCGAACAGCCGCCTGGCGCGACGCACGACTGGACGGAATTGGCAATGTCTGCCGCATTGGAAACAACCAACATCTTATGCTGTGCGTACTTGAATTCGCTGGCCAAGACTTTGGCCCAAGTGCTTCCGTCATGCGAGCTGATTCCCTCGCCCCCCAGTTTCAATCGCGACTTTGCCGAGAGTTTGTTGGAATTTGCATTAATGGGGCAAGCGATGACCAGCGACCTTGTCATTTTGGCGCGCACGCGTTTTGAGATCGATGCCGCCCCCGTCAACTGGACGCTTCTGTTTGTTCCCGATGGCCAATCGATGCTGAACTTATCACAACTGTTGGCTGCAACTACCCAAGGTCATGAGGACGATTGAGTTTTGTCAGATTTGCAACGGGCCGCCCATGCCTCGATCCGCATGGGCAAAATGAACATTGCCAGCGATGGTGAAGAGCTTAGGACCCTGCTCGGGTCCTGCGTCGGGCTCGCCCTGTACGATCGATGGCAAAAGGTGGGTGGCTTGGCTCACATTGTCTTGCCGGATGCCCACGGTCCCACGGCAACTCCCGGAAAGTTTGCCGATACAGCGATTCCCGAATTAATTAGGCAGTTGGCCCAAATGACCAGCCGCAAACTTTGTTTGACAGCAAAAATCGCAGGTGGTGCTAACATGTTTAAGACAACTGCAGCCAAGAACATTGGCTTGCTCAACATTGAGGCGTGCGAAAACATACTGCGCGAACTGAGGGTCCCGATCATTGCCAGGCACTGCGGTGGCGGACAGGGGCGACGGATGACGTTGAAGACAGCCGACGGCAAAGTCGTGATTGAGATCGTGGGCCAGATGCCAGTAGAGCTATAATAAAAAGCATGACTAGCGAGGGATTCTGCATGACCGCAAAACGCTTATTGATTGTGGATGACGCGCTGATCATGCGCCGTCGCATAAAAGCCATCGCCGAAGAAGGAGGCTGGGAGGTCTTAGGCGAAGCCCGAAACGGCGAAGAGGCAATTACGTTATACCGCCAAGAAAAGCCAGACCTGGTCACGATGGACATCGTGATGCCCAAAATGGATGGTGTGTCGGCACTCAAGCAGATCTTAAGCGATTGTCCTCAAGCCCTGGTGGCGATGATAAGTGCGGTCAATCAAAAGGATAAATTGGCCGAGTGCATTCGCGCCGGTGCGATTGACTTCATTGTCAAACCTTTCGACAGAACAAGACTGCTTAGGTTCTTTGAAAAGCAACTCGCCGTTGAAAATCAGCCTCAGGAAGAGCGACGTTGAACCCAGGTCCCACAAGAATTTTGGTCGTCGATGACTCTGCTCTATACCGCCAGTCCATCCACAATGTGCTGCGCGAAATTGCAGATACGGAAGTTGTTGGGATTGCCAAGAATGGAGTCGAGGCGATCAGCAAGATTGAGCAGTTAAGTCCGGATTTACTCACCCTGGACGTACAAATGCCGGATATGAACGGCATTCAAGTACTGCAAGAACTCAAACGTCGCCGCCTGCGTCCCAAAGCAATTATGGTTAGCAGCCTGACCTCGGAGGGGGCTCAGGTAACAACCGATGCATTGTTGGAGGGCGCTTTCGACTTCATACTTAAGCCATCCAGCCACGATGCGCTAGCCAATCGTGAAGAACTGCGCTGCGCACTCAGCGAAAAGATATTCGCCTTTCGCGAATCGCTGGCATATCGACGAACATCTGCCAAAGCCGTCGGCCGTCGAGCTTTGGTAACCAACAAGGTAGCCGAAGCGGCCCCGAATCCCGATGTGGCCTGTCAGGCGGTGATCTTGGGCACTTCCACCGGTGGACCTGAAGCGCTCAAGTTGGTCCTTCCAAAACTTCCGGGCGATTTGGGTGTGCCATTGCTGGTGGTTCAGCACATGCCGCCCCAGTACACCGAATCGCTGGCCAAGCGTCTTAATGAAGTCTGCGAACTTGAGGTACTCGAAGCGTGCAACGGCATGGAGGCAGTAGCCGGAAGAATCATTATTGCCGCTGGTGGTAAGCAGTTGAAGCTCGAACTCTGCGATTCGCGTCTGTCGGTGATTGTCAATGAAGATCCGCCAGAAAATGGAGTCCGTCCGTCGGTTGACTACTTGCTGCGCTCGGCCATGGATGTGATGCAGGGCAAGCTTTTGGCAGTCATCATGACCGGAATGGGGCGCGATGGACTCGTAGCTTGCCGCCAATTAAAACAACTTGACGGCTACGTCTTCGCCCAAAGCCAGCAGGACTGTGTCGTGTACGGCATGCCGAAAGCCGTGATCGAGGAAGGATTGGCAGATCGTACTTTGCCCCTAGGGAAAATTGCACCGGCGATTGTGCGGCATGTCAAACGTAGTCGTCAACCGTAGCGGAACGTCATCTTTAGCTTAAGGGGAAGCCTAGTGAACGCATCAGATCGATCCGAACGGGCGTCCTTGCTCGTCGTCGAAGACAGCCGCATTCAAGCGAAAATGCTGTCCGACAAACTTATTGAAGCGGGCTATGAAGTCCGCATTGCGCAAAACGGTCAGATTGGACTCGATTTGATTCGCGAGCAGAGGCCAACTTTGGTCATTTCCGATATCGAAATGCCAATCATGTCTGGCTACGAGTTGTGTAGTGCCGTCAAAAACGATCCCGAATTGCGAACCATACCTTTCATTTTACTGTCGACGCTGGCGGACGCTCAAGACATTATCAAAGGTCTGCATTGCGGAGCGGATAATTACGTCACCAAGCCGTATGACCCGAGCTATCTGGTCTCTCGCGTCGAATCGCTGTTGGAAACACCCATCGCAGAGGACGATGTCGAGCAGCAGTTGCAAGTCTCGCTGGGTGGAACCAGTTACTCAGTGAAAGCAGGACGTCAGCAGGTATTGAATCTGTTGGTCTCAACCTTTGAAAATGCAGTAGAAAAAAATAAGGAACTTGTACAAACCAACGAAGAACTGACGATCGCCAAGGAGCAACTCGACCGCCACAATCAGGAATTGACCGGCCTCAACCAGCAACTGGAGACAGCCAATAGGCGCATGCGGAGCGATTTAGAAGCTGCTGCCAAAGTTCAACAGTCGCTGTTACCAACCTCTGAGCCAGATACTTCTCGTGTGCGATTCGCCTGGAAGTATCTGCCCTGCGATGAATTGGGTGGAGATTTCCTCAATTTCTTCGCGCTCGATGAGCAAAATATCGCTGTTTACAACGTCGACGTTAGTGGCCATGGAGTCGCTTCTTCATTGCTTTCCGTGGCGATAGCTCGCATGCTCACTCCCCACCTATCTTCGTCTTCGTTGCTGGTGCAACGCCAGCTAGGATCGACTGAGACGCGAGTGGTTCCTCCGGCTGAAGTAGCGTACGAACTGAATCGTCGCTTTCCCATGGAAGAACAGAACAACATGACGTTCACCATGGTCTACGGCGTGCTCAATCTCAAAACAATGGATTTTCGCTTCGTATCCGCTGGCCACGATCCGGTGGTGCATGTGCCACTAGGTGGCTCACCCTACAAATTAGATTGCAACGGTTTGACAATTGGTTGGGTTGCGGACGTCGAGTACGACGAATACTCGGTGCATTTGCAACCCGGGGATCGTTTGTATTTGTATTCCGATGGCGTGCCTGAGGCGATGAACGAAACCATGAATCAATTTACCTTCGAACGCATGCTAGAAATTATTGAACTCGGGCAATCTCAGACACTGGATGACAGCGTTAGTTTATTGCTGACGGCCGTGAAACGTTGGTGCGCCAAACATGGCCCAAAAGACGACGTATCCCTGCTTAGCCTGGAAATCGGAAGCGAAAGTTGAACCAATATTTACACCCGACGAACCCGTGTGGTCAAAAACTCGAACGACGGTTTTGAACAGTGAGCCTATTGTTGAACTCGCTTGAGCTGATCGGTAATTCGATCGAGTTAGACGTCAACGCTCGCTGTCGACCGTATAAAACGCTCGGATTTCACAGATACGCCACGCCGCTGTGCACACCGACGCGGGTGATGATCATGAGCGGCCTGTACCCGAACCGCACCGGCTACAAGGCGTTGATCGGCAAGGACGATGAGGTCCGCCTGCCAGCGAGCATCCGCACATTCGGGCACGACTTCCACGCCGCCGGTTACGCGACCGCCATCGCCTGCAAGTGGCAGCTAGGTCAGTTCGACGAATGTTCGGACCAGCCGATCCAGCACGGGTTCGGCGGCTACAGCATGTGGACGTGGTTCTAAGACGACGTCGAACAAAGGTGTCAGGAGTCATTGTTTAGCAAGCTGGGTCGTGATACGCTGATACGATGCCCAGACCAAAGCGAGCCGATGTAGCCAATGGCATCTACCACGCCTTGAATCGTGGCATTGCGAAAACCGTAATGTTGAAGAAATATGCTGACCCGGACGCATTCGAGCGAATTGTTGCAGATGAGTTGATGTGTTTTCCATGCCGCATCCTTGCTTATCAGCAAATGTCCAACCACTGGCACGTTGTGCTGCAAACGTCCGAAGACGGCGCAATGAGCAATTTCTTGCGTTGGGTGACATTGACACATACACAGCGAACCATGCCCATTACGGAACATCGGGACAGGGACACATTGATCAAGGACGGCTTAAAAGTTTTTCCACTTGAGACAACGATCACTTTTTCGTCGTCGCTCGCTACGTTGAACGAAACGCTGTGCGAGCAAATTTGGTTGATCGAGCCGACATTTTCTTGCTTGGCGACAGGTACTTTTTGGATGCATATGCGTTTAATGGAATAAGGACGCTTGGTACAGCGTCTCTATTTTCGCAATCGCTGATATTATTGCGATCCAATGCATCAGCTTAGCCTCTATGTCTGTGGGTACGCGAGAATGAACATGCTAAGGATTCTAAGTCAATCCACTGAAATCGGAACTGGACAGTTGACTTCAATACGGCCCCTGTCCGCTCGGTCAACACTGACCGAGCGTTTTACAGATTGCAGGAAAGGCATCGCGCCAGTAACCGCGAATATGCCCTCGTGCAATTTTGATTTAGGGCAACCTAAACGTAGGTTACACTCGGCCGATTGAAGTCTTCGGACTCTCGTTGGTGAACTCGGTGTCGACTCTGAGCCACACCGGGTTTTTTCGTGCCCATCTCCAACGTAACAAGCAGATGGACTGGTAGCTGAGACGCGGGCAGCGACGCGCAGCGTTGGTCGTGCAGCGGTCTGAAGAGCCGCAGAGGAGGGTTCGAGCACCTCCCAGTCCACTCACTGTGATGCATAGGAAGCAGTCGCAAACGGCTTAGGCAAAAACTCCTGATGAATAACTGCGTGGAAGGTACGCGCTGACAGAATTGAGATTGCCAACATGGCTCGTTCGACTCCTGGTGAGGTCGCTGGTCTGTCAAGCCAGCCAGGTCGAGTTCAAATCCCACACGAGTCACTAAACAGGCTGTAGAGGTTTAGGCCGTAGGCTGGAGGAAGAAGACGTCAATCAATCCGATTGGCGCTCGATGAATCTCCTACAGTCCAAACACCTACAGCCTGTTCAGTGACGCCGTGTTCAACTTGATCAGCGCGTTCCTCGCCGACAACAACCAGCGCTTCGTCGCAGAAGTCCAAGCGATCGAACTGTAAACACAAGTTGGACTTCGGTCCAACCGCTGTCTACTTGAAACGCAACACCCGCGGGTCGCATTTCCGGTTCGCGGGTGTTGTCATTTTGAAGCGTGTGGGTATCTATCCGCGTCTTGTCACTGGCTTGTAGGAATTGCGTCGCATGAGATAATGAACGCTTACGAAGGTTTTTGAAACTGGTTTATGTAGCAGTAGGCTGCGATGAGTTTGAATAGATTTGAAAGAAATTCAATGGTGAATTCCTCTATCTTGCTGCTTTTACTTCTTCTACTGCCACTTACTGCGTGTGGCGAGGACTCAGCTTCGGTTGTAGGTGTCACCGTGGTTCCGCATCGCATTGAAGAAAACATGCGGTACCGACGCTCTCGCGATTCGTCATTGGCCGCTAAAGTTCAAGTGTTTGTTCTTGGACCCGCTCTTCCAAAAACATTTGTTGGGAAAACTCCAGCCGAGCTTTTGGAGTCGGGTGATTGGGCGTGGCATGATATGGCTTCGGCCGTCAAGCCCCTGGAAGGAGCGATGACAGTCTGGACATTTAACGGCAAATCATCTCGGTGGGGAGTTGGGGAATCGTTCGACATGATGGCCGAAGGAATTCGTGAGACTTCGATCGATATTTCCAAACCACTTCGTTGGATTTCCGCAGCAACCTTTCTATCAAGCGATGGCAACGTTCAACCTGACACCATCTGCTTGCACCTAGGCAACGGTACGGGCACTCCCCTTTCTATTACCGGCTTACGACTTTGGCTGCCTAAAAGTGGAGCAACTTGGCAAGTTCTGTGGCCGCAAGAAATCCTTCCAGTCGCCAGCGTCGTGCCTGCGATGGACCGAGGTTTCGTCATAATGGAAACAGAAAAGTTGCCGCTTACGTATGCGGCATTGGAGCTAAAGACTAGCGAAGGCTCCCTGTGGACGCATTTGCGGATTAAGCGAGAAACGTTCGACATAAGCGGCGGTTGGGTAAACGACACGCTTACGCAAGAACCCTATTTGAAGCTGCTCAGCCATTTGCATGTGAACACAGGACAAATCGATCACATCAGCGGGTATACCGATAACCCAGCTCTTTACGATCGCTACCCGATCAAGTTGTTCAACCGATTATGGCCACTCGAGAAATGGGATACCGATAAATGGCTGCCGAAAATTCACGCTGTCGAATTCATAGGTGAGCCACAATTTGGCGGTGGCAAACCCATGCCGCCCCAAGATGTCTTTGACAAGTTACTTCCGTACCGAATCAGCCGTTTACCAACATCAGTGACCCTAAGTGAAGAACGCACTTGGCGATGGTATGCAGGTCTATCCGATTACCCTCATTACGATGCCTATCGGGTTGTCGCTCCAGCGGCGGATGCATGGCGAGAGTATGATCGCTGGGGTGGTGAGCGCATCCGATGGGGAGCGCCGCTAGAAACAATCGGCGATATGTGCCGTTCGCTTCGTGAACTGAATCGACCGGTGCCATGCGCTTATTGGTCACAAGGGCCTCACGACGGCTGGGGTGGTGGATTGTTTGGCGGTGGACGAGCCCGTCGCTCACCGACTCCTGATGAACTTCGATCCCAGGCGATGCATGCGATTTCCAGCCGCATCACTTCGCTCTATTGGTTCAACTTGAGCCTCAAATCGCTATTGAAGTTCCCAGACACTTGGGAGCCGATCCAACGTATCGATAGAGAGATCCGCATGCTCGAGCCCTTTCTACTTAGAGGCGATGCTTATGAGTTTGAACGCCGTTTAAAGGCGGATGGTACGCCGGATTGGGATTTGGCATCGATTGCGTCTCCCTCCGCTGCCGTCCTGTTTGCAAATGATACGGCCTATCTCGCTGATACGAAGGAATCCATTTTCAAGTTCGGTCCGCCGCGAGCCGCTGAGTTTTCCTTCAGGCTTCCTCCCTGGCTGCGGAAACCGGTTCAGGTATTTCGCATGGATGCAGATGGTATTCACGAGATTGAGTGGTCAATTCTAAATGAACATGTAACGATCAAGGACACTCGCACTCTGGACGCCCTGTACATTGTCGCCAATGATGAATCTGTTCGAAGCGGAATCCTTCAGCGTCGGCAGCTAGCGATCGATCATGAGGCGGTTAATTCTGTCGACATCAGTGCCTTCAAAGCAATTAAGCCCTAAGCGAGAACTTTTCGATGCGCTCGATTCAATCACCGCCTGAGACAAAGGAAGGCTTTGGTGCCATCAGTTGCTTAGTTGTCAAGACAATTCTAGGCTTGTCGTTATATGGTCCAATTTAGTTTAAGAACAATCGATTGCATTTGCCTCAGGTTGATGGAGTCATGCCCTTTGAGGATTCAGGGCAGGATGTCTGAAGCCAGTATTCGTAAGTTCATGTTCTGCGATACCCGACCTTCTTAATCTGTTGGATCACAAAATCTTCAATCTGCTCGGCCCGAATCGACTTTGATGGGGACGTGTGCCAACCGCGATTCTGCGCGGGGGTGCAAACGTAATAGCGGTAGCGTTTGTTGCCGCCCTTGGTCGTGTGGGTAAGTTCGGTCATCAATAATAGCGAAGCTAGCCCGGATTATTCATGAGCGGTCTGATACGAGGCCGTTTTTGCTTACGCTCCAACCACGTAGACACTTTTAGGCGGCAACGATGCGACGATACAGCGTCAGATAGGCGTCCGCCATCCGATCGATGGTGAATCGATCGGCTACGGCGCGGCGGACGGTAGGGCGATCGATCTCGTTGATACGCTCGATTGCCTGCTTCGCTTCGTCAAGGCTGTCGACCAGAAAACCAGTAACGCCATGATCAATCAGCTCAGGCATCGAGCCGCGCCGCGAGGCGATGACGGGCGTGCCACAAGCCATCGCTTCGATAACTGAAAGCCCGAACGGCTCTTCGAAATTGATGAGGTGCAAAAGCGCGCGTGCGTCACCGAGAACCCTGAGCCGCTGCGTTCCACCGACTGGGCCGTGATAGGTTACCGACACACCGTCAACGGCTGGCCGAACTTCCCGTTCATAATAGTCTGCATCCTGCACGATGCCGTACATGTGGAGATGCCGCCCGCCTGTGCGAGCGGCGGCGATCGCCTCAGCAGCGCCCTTGTCGGGATGGATACGTCCGAAGAAGAGCAGATCGTCACTGCCGGCCGCATTGAACGGAAAACCGTCGATGGGAATGCCGTGATGAATCGTCGCCGCGTAACGCAGGTCGGGACAACGATCCGCGTCGCTGATGGCGACGTAATGGACCACATCCTGGTATTCCGCATACATCGGCAGGATGCGCTTCGACGAGAAGCCGTGGATCGTTGTCACGATCGGCGTATCGGTCAGTCGCGCGAAGGCGTGGGCAGGGAAATCCGCCTGGTTGTGAATCAGATCGAACCGTCCGGCCTGTTCGAAGAGATGGGCTAGGTGGCGGAATTCCCAGACCTTCGCGTCGATCGATGCATCGTCCCCATACGGAGCTGGCACGACGCCATCGAGCGTTGCGGCGGTGATGCTATCGAGCGTGGCAAAGAGCGTAACGTCGATCCCACGCTCGACGAGCGCCTCGGTCAGCATGCTGGTGACGAGTTCCCAGGGGCCGTAGGTTCGCGGCGGCGTACGCCAGGCGATCGGAGCTAGCATTGCTACGCGCATTTCAGCGTTTCTCCTTCAGTCGCAGTATGAGACCTTCGTCCGGGGCCAGCGTGCCGTCCATCGGGCGAAGCGCCAGGTTCGATGGCCACAGTGTCGATACAAGAACCTCGGCGACGCAGGTATCCGCGGGTGGCGACGGGGATAGTGGCAGCGGCCGCGTCTCGCCGCCGAGGTTCAGCGCGATCAGCAGGCACTCGCCGGCATGTCGCCGCTGGTAGGCGAGCACGTCCTCCGCCGCGTCAACGAGCGTGATATCGCCGATTGCGAGTGCGTCGTGTGATCGCCGTAGCGCGAGCAGAGATCGGTAGAGAGACAGAAGCGAGCTGCTGTCCCGTTCCTGTGCCACAATGTTGCGCACGCGACAGTCTTCGTTGAGCGGAAGCCAGGGTTCGACAGTGCTGAACCCAGCATAGTTCGAAGCATCCCACGGCATCGGTGTGCGCGAACGATCGCGACCGATCCCCAGACCGGGCTGACGCAGATCCTGTGGGTCGCGCACCCGATCCGGTTCAATCTGCACCTCGCCAATGCCGATTTCGTCGCCCTGGTACAGTGTCGGCGTGCCGCGAAGCGTCAGCAGAAGCATTGCTGCGACTCGTGCCTGCGCCTCGCCGACCCGCGCAGCGATGCGCGGCGCATCGTGGCTGCCGATCACCCAGTTGGGCCAGCCGAATCGGGGCAGAGACGCCTCATACGCGGCAATCGTTCGCCGGAGCGAGGTTGCGTCCCAGGCGTTTTCGATGAGCTGAAAATTGAACGGCAGATGCACTTGAGGAAAATCAGGCGTGCCGTACCATCGGGCGAGGCGGTCGTACGGCAAACAGATCTCGCCGATCATGACGCGGTCGCCATAGCTATCGGCCAGCCCGCGGAACTCTGCAGAGATTGCATGCGCTTCCGGCTGGTCGGTCGAATAGAGCTGGATCAGTCGGTCGCGCTGTGTGCGGCCGGGTGTCCAGTGCACATTGATCGGATTGTCGGGCAGCGATTCAGCCTTGATGATGTGCCAGAGCACGTCGATCCGGAATCCGTCGACGCCGCGGTCTAACCAGAAGCGCAGCACCGCCATCATCGCTTTCCGAACCTGGGGCTCGCGCCAATTGAGGTCGGGTTGCTCCTTGAGGAAAGCGTGAAGGTAATATTGGCCGGTGGTCTCGTCCCACTCCCAGGACGAGCCACCGAAGTCGCTGATCCAATTGTTCGGTGGACTTCCATCCGGGGCTGGATCGCGCCAGATATACCAATCGCGCTTCGGATTCACTCGCGATGACCGACTTTCGACGAACCATGGATGTTGGTCTGACGAATGATTGGGAACAAAATCGAGCACAAGCTTTAGCCCGCGCGCGTGGATCGCCGCAAGCAGCCGGTCGAACCCGGTGAGATCGCCGAACATTGGGTCTATGCCGCAGTAGTCAGCAACGTCGTATCCGAAATCCAACATGGGGGAAGGATAAATCGGTGACAACCAGATCGCATCGATCCCCAGCTCAGCGAGATAATCCAGCCGCGACTCGATACCGGCAAGGTCACCCACGCCGTCCGCATCGCTATCCTGAAACGATCGGGGATAGATCTGATAGATCACCCCGCGTTCCCACCAAGGAGTCTGTCTCTGTCCTTCGCACACCACATTAACCTATTTTAGTTCGTTGGAGTTACGAAGGAGCATCCACCGTGAGGTCCAAACAAATTATCCATACAAGAGGACAAGCGGTCGCCACACGCAATGCAGCCGAATCCCACGCTCGTCATCCCACTCTACCATGGTGTCGAACAAATGGCAGTACCAACGAGCTTGATCAGCGCCACTCTAACGACCACATAAGTGGCTTTAAAGCCAACACCGTTCAACGAATGGAAATCGTGTAGCCGGATTCGCCAGAATGGGGTTGGCGAAACTGCGCACCATGCCTGAATTCATGCGAATCCAGCAACAGTCCTATCAATTGAACGGTATTGGCCCTCCATCTAAGGCCGCTACAGTGCCATTATTTTATCTTCATCTCTAGATGGCTAAACCGGCGGCGGTGACTGGACCGCGACCAGGCCTCAAGACGATGTTGGGCGATAGCGAATTAGCGCATGCGCCCCTGGTAGCAAAAAACTTATCTATAGAATTGATTGGACCCGCCAGCAATTCGACCAGAAAAAGTCTTTGCAATTTCTGGTTTCATGCGCGTTTTCCCGCGTTGCAAACGTCTTTAATCGCAAGGAACTCAATTTTCGCCCTCGAGGATGGTTGCGTTAACGCACTGGCTCGAAAAAACCTACCGTGTTTGCCGCACACAGCTATTTCGCTGTGTATGGCAGATTCTGCGCAATCAAGAGCAGGCGGAGGATGCGGTTCACGCTGCATTTGTGAGATCTCTACGGCTCCACGAATGTCCCGAGAACGAGAAGGGGTACATGATGGCTGCGGTGCGAAACGCAGCGTTGGATTTGAAGAAGCGAGAACACAAACATCTGTCATCTAATATTAACGAGAACGAAACATCGGATTGGATGGAGCCCGCCGATCGCTTGGAAGTACAGATCGGGCTGCAAATTCTTCCAGTAGGAGACGACTTATGTTTCGTGGACTCGGGTTTTTTGGCTAAGTGCCGCTTGCGTTTTGCTTTTTATCTTGCTTACGTCCGGACCTGGAGGGAGTTGCTAGGGACAGGTTGCTAGGGACACGGTGGTTGCTTGAGGTGGTGTCGAAAACTGAGGCGCGCCGAGGGCTCATGATGACTGGTCAAGGAAAAGACCAAAATGAGTCAAAAGAGCAAGAAGCCAGTTCGAACAACAAGTCGTCAGTTTGATGATGAATTCAAGCGGGATGCGGTTCAGATGCTGTTGGATGGGCATCCTGCGGCGTCGGTAGTGGAACGTCTGGGGTTATCCGGAACGAATTTGCTGTATCGCTGGAAGCACGAGCTGTTAAGCGAAAGGATTGCTAGGGATAGAGGATTGCTAGGGAAGGATTGCTAGGGAGAAGGATTGCTAGGGACACAGCTTCTTCATAGAGCGTGTGCCAGTAGAGGATTGCAAGGGACACAGCTTCTTCATAGAGCGTGTGCCAGTGAAAAAATCGGCGGAATTTATGTAAGGAATGGTAGATAGCGTCGTCTCCCTTTAGTTGCGCGCAAATATTCCGCTCCGACTCCTAGGAGATCCCCGACCATGGCTCGAATGACTCGCGCGGAAGTATTCGCGCCA
>JBGSJL010000113.1:0-6898 GCA_041741955.1 Pirellulaceae bacterium
CGATGCGGCCAGCTTGTGCGACAAGTTGGTTCAACTCACCAGCGATCGGACGGCTTGGGCAGCGATGAGCCAATGCGCAATGCAGCGGCACCGCGCGGGCTTTAGCGACCAGCACATGGCCGGCCGCTTAGCCGCCGTCTATCGCAATATCCTGGCTACAACAAAGTCCTAGTAGCCGCCGCTCTTTACGACCTTACCACCCGACTTGAGATCGAAGTCGGCGATATTCTTCTTACCAACTTCGACGTTAAACTCGAGCGTAGATTTCACATTGTATTCTGCGGCGATAGTTTCGGGCTTACCTGGAATGTTGTTGCCCTGCTCATCGGACGATGTTCCCATGGCAGTGCTGATGCGCACGAGGTTTGGCCCAGGAATCGCACCTTCGCGACTGCCGCTAAAGTTCAGCACATATTTGCCACTGCTGTCTGTGAGGGCGGAAGCGGGCCGTCCACCCGCCGATGGAACGAACTCGACGGAAGCATTCGGCAACGGCTTGTCATCAAGTTTGACGGTGCCCTCAACCGATGCGATATCGGATCCACCACATCCCGCTACTAAAACCAATGCTAACAGTCCAAGCAGCCAAGTTCCGAAGTCTCGTTTCATTTTTCAAATCCTTTGGGCGAATTGTGTGTTGTGCGAACGAATTTCCATAGTGAAAGCTTCGCTGGCTTAGCGTAGAGCTTACTTTCACCTAAATAATCTCTGATCTAAAATTTAATTCTTGGCCTACTACTCTCAACTCCCCTCGCCCCTGTACTCAGGGGAGAGGGGTCGGGGGTGAGGGGTAGTCGGAATCGCATTCAAGTTAGCGCCCCCTCATTCCCAGCCCATCTCCGAGTACCTATGGAGAAAGGAGTACCAAGGGAGAACGGAGCCAGGCTTCGGCCTGAAAATTTAATCTGGCCATCACCAATCGCCTAACGACAAGGCCTCGAACTTGATGGCTTAACGCGACAAGCCGAGGCCTTGAATCCAAACGGTGAAAGCCATTTCTAAACTTAAAGTTCTAGCGTCACCACCAAGCCATCGCTGGTTGAAAACATGCGCTGGTAGGTGCCATAAGGCAGCGCGGCGGCGCCGGTAGCTTGCTTGTACGCACTTGCATTGTCGATCCAGGGCGTGGAGGTATGGTCGATGTTTTCGCTAATGAAATGCACCGAACCATCGCCGAAACCAAACTGAGCTCCGCCCGTGTGATTACTGCCAGCGGTGCGGTGTGGCTGCATGCCGCCCTGTGGTTGAGTACGATTCATCGTCCACTGGCCATTGATCATCAACGCGTTCGTTGCCAGGTTTGCATAGGCTACCACGTCCGAAGCGCCGTAGATGCGGCTGCGATTGTTGCGAGCAGTGGTCATATCCCACTTGGTTTCGGCCACCATGAACTGATTGCTGGTCCCGTCGGATAGGTTTTTGATGCCATAATTGTCGCGATTATTGCGCTCGAAGGCACCGTTCCAACGCAGTGTGTTAGTCGATCCGGTCGGCGTTGATCCGTCCCAACCATCGTAAGACGTGCCGCAAGCTTGATAGCTGCTGGTGGCCGAATTGGGCATCGCCATACCGTCATTCATAGTCACCGGCTTGGTGTCCGAAGGACAACTGTAGGTAGCCTGTGGAGTACTAATCAAGGGGCGGTTAATGGTGGGATGCATGATGACAAAGGATTTGTCAAAAGTGTTGTACAAGTTTCCTTGTTCGATGTAGGGCAGCAGCGCGAACGCCCAGCTATAACCCATGCCACCGCTGTTGGTGCCCGGAGTAGGATTGAGGACTCCTCTATGATGTTGTCCCGCCGGAAATTTGTTGTAGGCGTCGTGGTAGTTGTGAAGTGCCAGCGCCAACTGCTTTACATTGTTGCTGCACTGCATGCGACGAGCCGCTTCGCGGGCCGCTTGCACAGCCGGTAACAACAGACCAACCAGGATGCCAATAATAGCGATCACCACCAGCAATTCGACCAGCGTAAAAGCATTACGCTCTGGATGCCATTTCTTCATTTCACTTTTCCCTTTCGAACGAAACATGAAAACTAGAAAACGCGACGAGTTGTCCACCATTCTCTCTGCTTCCATCACTAAATCAATGGTAGTTAAGGGCACTCAAAACGCATACAAGGGCTCTTACTTCAACATATCTATATCGTAATGAAAACAAGTGCGGCTCCACGAGGACTGATGCCTCGTCTTCCAGCCCGCGAGGCCTAAACGGTTCGAGCGCAGATTCGACCTGAAAATTTTCCAAACGAACGATTCGTTGCTGCTACAATTAGGCAAATGCTAATCACATTAGGTGCAGAATAAGGCAAATCCAAACGTATGTGATGCAGCAATAACGTTAGCTCGACGAGCTGAGATAACTCAAAGACGGCCGAGCTAGGAAAATAACTTATTTGTAATGTAAGAATCTTGGAAACAACTTCGACAGTACGTACGTTCACTTTAGGTGTCGAATGGTCAGAAGGCCTGCTGGACGTAGAACCCGTCCAACCCACCCTCGAGTGACCACCCTCAAGGAACCGATAAATGCTTTTTGGCAAACTCTTGCCAGCGATGAGTCTCGATGGCAGTACCCTCAACATCGCAATGCTGGAGGTTTGGCAGCTTGGCCAGCACCGCCAGCGCCGCGTCGGTGATTTTAGTCTTGGTCAGCCACAGCGTTTCCAACGTTGGATGTCCGCTGAGTTGCTGCAGGGCTCGATCGTCGATCGCACAGCCGCTCAGATCCAACTCTTTTAACTCAGGCCATTTCTTGACCATCGACAGGATCCCACTATCGACGTAAGTGCCTTCGACGCTCAGCCGTTGAAGCTGCACTGCGCGGTTCAGCCACTCCAAATCGTCTAGCTTTGCGTTTGAAAAGGACAGATCCAGCCACTCCAATTCCGGTGCCAGCGCTGCCAATGCCTGCCAAGCGGACATCGACAGTTCGCTGCCCGCCAGAACCAAGGAACCCGGGGGCTTCCGCCCGCCCGCGGAGTGGCTTTCAACCAGCCGCTGGATGTCCATGTCTGTAAGCGTAAGCATTTTTTGATAGACAAACTGCTCAACGGGTGTGCCCGCGGCAACCGCCGTATCTTCGCGTTGCAAAGTGGCGGCGCTGTCTACCAGCAGAGCCCGCAGCTCGCTAAATTCAGGTGCATTCTGATAGACGCTAACCAGAGATTTCAAAAGCTGATTTTGTGCAGCCGGTTGGGGCAAATGATCCATGAACAAATGGGTTAGGCCCGCCGACTGGGTATAGAGTTGTGCGATCTGCGGATCCTGTTTCCAGGCCTCGCTGCTGCCACTGGTAAACTCCGACCAGTCGACCCAATAGCCATCGCGGAGCGCGCGGTAGCGGGCCGTTTGTAGGCGGGTTGATTCGATTCCGCCGAGCGTCCAATAGTGATCCTGCTCAGTCAGCGATTCCATGTACAGGGCCATGCCTTCCAGCAGCCACACGCCGCCCAAATTTCCGGCATCGCTTTGAGCTGCCATCGAGGACGCCTCTGCGAACAATTGGTGCGTCAATTCGTGAAACAGCGTGGCTTCTAAGTCTTGGTCTGGATAAAAGAAACTCTGCTTGGACCGCGGCGAGTAATAGCCAACCGACACCGCCGCATTCTGCTCGGCGATCGCCAGCACCCGCAGATACTCGTCGCGATCGGCCAGCAGCGTCACGTTCATTTCCTTGGGTCGTTCCCACGGAATATTGCGTCCCGCGAATTTTGATTTCAAGGCACCCGGTGTAGCCCACAGCGGATAGTAGACTTGTCGCCACAGCGCATAGAACTGTTCCAGCCGAGTTGCCAGTAGCACACTGGATCGTGCGTCGGCACGCGTCGTCAACAAAAAGTGCGGCGTCTGGACGCGGCTATAAGTACCTGCAGTCCACCCGAAATCGGGCTGGGCCGAAGTTGCTTTTCGCAGTCGCGGCTTGACAGTGGCCGCGGTTGCTAACGTTCCGAGAATGCGTTTGGC
This sequence comes from Pirellulaceae bacterium, assembly GCA_041741955.1. Lineage (GTDB taxonomy): Bacteria > Planctomycetota > Planctomycetia > Pirellulales > Pirellulaceae > Aureliella. Next base: position 3,969 of record JBGSJL010000113.1, read on the forward strand.
ATCCGCATGCTCTGGATCCTCGCGTAGGACTTGCCACAACAAACGAAAAGCAGACTCTTCGTCGTCGGACTCGACGGCAACTTTGGCCTGCGCGAACAAGAAAGCTGCATAGCGGACGCGGGCAGCATTAAATAGTCTCAACCAACTTGCTTGCCTGGAGTCGATTGTGCTGGCCTTAATCAACTCGACGGGTAAGTACAATTCGCGTTGATCGCTCCGCTGCGGAGCTAGCCAGGAGCGGGAGATGTTGGCCTCTGCAGTCAAGTCGATCGACTGGCAGATTTCCCCCAGCCGCCGCATCTCCGCTTGCATGGCCGCCCGATCGAAGTCCTGCGCGCGAGCTGGAACGACACTACCCCAGAACATCATTGCCAGGGCCAAGCAATAGGTAAAATTGGCGAAAAACGGCATGTCAGCTCGGTTTGGATAGATGCTTAATTTCGTGGACCTCAGGCACTAGCCGTGGGCCTGGCCGTTCGGTTGGGGATTTCCATTGGTACAAATTTGGTACCGCCTGCATTGTCTATTATCCCAGTAGGGATTCAAGCAATTAGAGCCTGCGGACTTACTAGCAAAAGGGAAAGGCCGGAGGCCGGAACAAGAACTGCCGGTGGCGTAAGCCACCGGACCAATGGCAACAACATCGCCAAAAGGCCGGAGGCCGACACAAAATCGCAATGTGACGCCCTCCGGGCTAGTGGTTGGGCCCACGCATTCCGGTGGCTCACGCCACCGGCAAAGGTTGTTTCGGCCTCCGGCCTAAAATCAATCCTATCACGGCAGCAGTCTCTAATCGCTCGAATCCCTATCGGGATAAAACCTGCGCAAGCCGTTATTCCTCACAACCCCAAATTTTTAACAGTCCAGGCTAGCGCCATCCCGCTCATACCCGAATACTTAATGTCGTCAAAGCACTTGCTTGTCATCCCCCGTGAGCAAATTCGCTGTCAGCAAAATGCTACAATTCACGACTCCCATGTCTGTACAACGAAAGGCCTTCTTCCATGATACATCATCGACACTGGCTGGCCGTGGTAAGCGGCTGCATTCTCTGCGTTCTGGCAGCCCATAATTCGAGCAGCAGGGCGGCTGGTCCGAATATCGTTTTTTTGCTGGCAGATGATTTGGGCTGGCGCGACCTGTCTTGTTACGGCAGTCCATTCAACGAAACACCGCATATCGACAGTCTTGCCGCTGCGGGCATGAGATTTACCGACGCCTACACGGCCGCTTCGATTTGTTCGCCAACGCGGGCTAGTCTAATGACTGGCAAGGTGCCCGTTCGAATGGGTATCACCGATTACATTCCTGGCTTGAAATCTCAGCCGGATCAAATGCCGACGCCGCGCACGAGGACCAAGCTGGAATTGTCCGAAACGACGATGGGCGAGATGTTTCAGCAACACGGCTATCAGACTTTTTATTCGGGCAAGTGGCATCTGGGACCGGTGGGTTTCGAACCTTCTGAGCAAGGCTTCGAATTCTACGTGGGCGATGAAGAACTGGGAAAGCACAACCGAGATTGGCAAGTTGGTAAACGGATCACCGCCGCGTTCGACAAATTTGCCAGCGAGCAACGCGACCCTGCCAAGCCCTTCCTAGCCGTTCTAGCTTTCCATGAGCCGCACACTCCCATCCTAGAGTACCCCGATCACATCCAGCACTTTCGCGACAAGTCCCAAAAACTCCCAGCTGGCAGTCCAGCTCACGCCGAGCGCGATGGACAGACGCGGGCTCGCCAGGATGACCCAGCCTACGGTAGCGAAGTGGCTGGTTTGGACGACTTGGTCGGCGAAGCCCTCGGTACATTGGAAAAGTTAAAACTCACCGAGGAAACAATCGTCGTCTTTTTTTCCGACAACGGCGGCTTGTCCACCAAAGCCGACGCGGGCCCGACCAACAACGACCCACTCCGCGCCGGCAAGGGCTGGTTGTATGAAGGCGGCGTGCGCGTGCCACTCATCGTGCGTGTGCCCGCCGGGGTCAAAGCGGGAGGAGTAAAAGCAGGCAGCGTGTCCGATCAGATCGTCGTCAGTTACGACCTGTTGCCGACTTTATTGGAACTGGCAGGACTGCCGCTACAGCCACAGCAGCATGTGGATGGCCGCAGCATTGCCCCGGTGCTACTGGGTGCTGAGCCCAAATTGCCGCCGCGCACTGTGTACTGGCATTATCCGCACTACCACGGTTCCACTTGGGCACCCGGCGCGGCCATGCGAGATGGCAATTGGAAGCTGATCCAATTCGATCATTACCGGCAACTCGAACTCTACGATTTGTCGCAAGACATTTCCGAGTCCCACAACTTGGCGGAAGCTCAGCCGCAGCGGGTCCGCGCCATGCAGCAGAAGCTGGCCAGTTGGCAAGCCGAGGTCGGTGCCGTATTTGCAACACCAAACAACATGCGGCCAGAGCAGTTAGTCGCGTGGTGTATCGTGCCCTTCGATGCAGCCAAACGCGGACCGGAGGAGCGGGCCAAAATGCTGGCCGATCTGGGAATCACTCGCTTAGCCTACGATTGGCGCGAGGAACATGTAGCCACCTGGGATGCGGAGATCGATGCCTTAGCGCGACACCATATCGAACTGACTGCGTTTTGGTGCTCCAGTTCTCTCAATCCACTCGAAGATACAGCCACGCAGCGAATTGTCGAATTCCTCAATCGCCGCAATGTGCATACGCAGCTCTGGATCATGCTGCCCGACGCCGAGCTGCAAAAAATTGCCAGTGAGGAACAGCGTGTCGCTCGAGCTGCGATTGCAGTGCGACAGTTGGCAGAACAGGTCAAACCGCTCGGCTGTCAAGTGGGTTTGTACAACCATGGCGGTTGGGTCGGCCAGCCTGAAAATCTGGTCCGGATCATGCAGCAGCTCAAGGGCGAAGACAATGTGGGCATCGTCTATAATTTTCATCATGCTCACGAGGATCTA
>JBGSJL010000114.1:0-3384 GCA_041741955.1 Pirellulaceae bacterium
TAATTGGACGGCTGTCGTTGCCGTCGCAAGCAATGGAGTGATTGGTCGTAGCGACCGACTGCCATGGAAGCTGCGTAGCGACTTGATGCGTTTCAAGCGAATGACGATGGGGCACTGCCTGTTGATGGGACGTAAGACTTACGAGTCCATCGGTCGTCCGCTGCCGGGTCGGCAAACGATTGTGCTCTCTCGATCCGCCGACGTTACTTTTCCGGGTGTTACTGTGGTTTCCAATTTGTTGCAGGTTCAAAAGCACGTCGAGCCAAACCGCCAAGTCATGGTCGTCGGTGGAGCTCAAATATACGCTGGAGCATTGGAGTTTTGCGATACACTTTGGTTTACCCGCGTCTTAGAAGAAGTCGATGGTGATACCTGCTTCCCAGCGATAGTTTGGCACAATTGGGAACTGGTATCGAGCGAACCTGTTCCGGCTGGGCCCGACGATGATTGGCCGAGCGAGTTTGAGGTTTGGAGACGGAGGACGCTGCCATGAACGGCTGTCGCGTCGTCGGCAGACTGGCTCCGTCACCCACGGGAGCACTGCATTTGGGCAACGCCCGCACTTTCCTCTTAGCCTGGCTATCGATACGCCAACAGCATGGGAAATTGCTGCTGCGGATCGAAGACATAGACTCGCCGCGAGTTAAGCCCTGGGCCCTGCAAGCGACGATCGACGACCTGCGGTGGCTGGGAATCGACTGGGATGAAGGACCCGATTCGGCAGCGCCCACGGATATAGATCCGAAATCACTCATTCAATCTCAGCGTTTGCCGCGCTATCAAGCCATTTTGGACGAGTTGATTTCACAGGGCAGAGTATTTGCCTGCACCTGCACGCGCTCCGAAGTCGCAGAAGCCGCCAGCGCACCGCACGAAAGTTCGATGAGGCTGGAAGGCCCGATATATCCGGGCACTTGCCGTGAAAAACACTTTAGTCCGCAAGAACTAAATCAACTTCAGAAATTTGCGTGGCGTTGGCGCTTTGAAGAGGGTCAAGTCGTTTGGCATGATGGGATCCATGGTCCAATGTGCGCGCGGCCAGCTCAGCAGCTTGGCGATTTTGTGGTCGCGCGCGGCGATGGTGTGCCGGCATACCAGTTGGCCGTCGTGGTCGACGATCATGACCAGCAGGTCACTGAGGTCGTGCGTGGCGACGACCTACTGGCCAGCACCTATCGACAATTAGCACTCAGCGATTTTTTGCATTGGCCCTCCCCGAAATACTTTCACATCCCGCTCATAGTTGGCACCGATGGGCGGCGACTGGCCAAACGCCACGGCGACACGCGACTTGGCCACTTTAGAGAACAAGGAGTTGCACCGGAGAAAATTGTCGGCTATTTGGCTTGGACCGCGAATCTACAGCCCACGCCAAGCCCGCTTTGCGCTCAACAATTGATTGGGCGGCTGGAATGGAGCAAACTGCCACGCGGCCCAACCACTTTTCAAGGTCTGTAAACGGCGACTCGCCTTCTACTGCAGTCTATTCCTGTAACTTTTCTGCAACACGGGACAGCATGGCAGCCAAACCAGGGGCTTTCTCCAAATCTACATTTTCTACGAAGCTGAGTAGTGCAGCGCTTTGAGCGGGTAGACGCGGATGCAAGTTCTGCCAAACGATATGTGGCAATAGCGGATCGTCTCCGCAGCGTGCCAAAAGATCAACCCAAGTTTTTAGAGGGTCGATACCCTTTAACTTGCCGCACGCGATGGCCACTTGGAGCTGTACATCGGGGGAGGTATCTGAAGCCAGTGCGAGGCACTTTTCGGCCAAGCTGATGTTGTCGGTAAAATGGCTGGCCACGCAGCGCACACCCCAGGCGCGAATCGTGCTGTTTTGACAGGCGAGCAGCTTGCTTGCGAACTCAGGCGTAACGGCCTTTCCGCCCAGCAAGGCCCATAGCGCATGCAAGCGGGCTTTGAGGCTCGCTTTGTCGTTGACAGCCAGCGTCTCCAACTCAAGCGTCACGCCTTCGCAGCCGCGTTCGGACAGCAATCGCTGAGCCGTCTCGCGCAGGTAGATATTGTCATCGCCCAGTCGGCTCACCAGGCTGGTATTGGAGGCATTTGCCAGCGAGACGACTGCCGGCCGTCCAGTGGCTTCGTGGACGACGCGGTACAAGCGACCGCGACCGCGATCAACGCCTTCGGGATCGGCGCTTGCATCCTGATAGCAATGGTAGCGGTCGTACCAATCGAGCACGTACAGGCAACCGTCGGGGCCAACCTTTTGAACGACAGGCATGAACCATACGTCGTTACCGCTTAGAAAGTCGTCTTCACCAAAGCCTTTGTACGTCGAAGCATGGCGCTCGATCCGATCGACATTGATGCAATTGCCGTGGATGTTTCCCATCATCAGCCGATCACGAAACTTAGCGGGATAGGCGGCGGAGTCGAAATACGTAATGCCGCAATAAGCTGCCATCTGGTGTTGATGCTCGACGATCGATTCGATTTTCCAAGTATGGGGCGGGTAGGGGCCGCCCTGTCGATGGTAGTAGCCGGTTTCAGTCAAGTGCCAGAGGTGGTCGATCACACAAGCGCTGATGAAGGCTTGCCCTTCGGGATCGAAGGTAACGCCCCAAGGATTGCTGGTGCCTTCGCAAAACAGATCGAACTTGCGCGTCTTGGGATCGATCCGAAACAGAGCACACGTGAAATCAAAGACCTTGCCCTCGCTTTCGACATGACACGCATTGAAAACTCCGTTGAGACCATAGAGACAGCCGTCGGGCCCCCAAGTCAAGCTGTTGGGTAGCTCGTGGGTATCGTCTCTACCGAAGCCGGTAACGACAACTTCGGTCTGATCCGCTTTGTCATCGCCGTCGGTGTCTTTTAAGAATAATATGTCGGGTGCGTTGGCGACCCATACGCCTCCATGACCCACCGCGATTCCAGAAGGAATATTCAGGCCCTCGGCGAAAATTTTCACAGAATCAACCGCCCCATCGCCATTGGTGTCCTCTAAGATTTTGATACGGTCGCGACCTGGGCCCGGCTCGTGCCGTGGATACTCGAAACTTTCTGTCACCCAAATGCGACCTCGTTCATCGAATGCCATCGCGACTGGGTTCATCAAATCCGGCTCTGCTGCCACCAACTCGACCCGAAAACCGGCTGGCACGGTCATCTTTGCGAGTGCATCCGTTGGTGAAAGCGCTGGGCCTGGCGGCGAACTCTGCTTGCGCGGAATGGCAATTTTGCCTTCTTGGCCGTAAACACGCGGCGTCCAGAGGATTGAAACCACGACCAGGCAAACGGTCATTGAGATGCAGTTCATAGCTCGATTTCCAGGCTAAACAGGGATTCTGATGGTTTAATGGCCAGTACATGATAGCAGGGCCCAGCAGCCACAATTATTGGTATTCGAAGCTCGACATT
>JBGSJL010000115.1:0-61562 GCA_041741955.1 Pirellulaceae bacterium
ACACGATCCTTTTTCCCCTTGCCCTGGCGGATGAACATCGTGCGACGCTGGACATCGATGTCTTCGAGTTTGAGCGCTGCCAGTTCGCTGCGCCGCACACCACACGAGTAGAGCGTTTCCATGATGGCTCGATCCCTCAGACCGCAAGGATCGGCGATGTTGGGTACGGCTAGCACGGCTTCGGCCTCTTGCTGACTGAGCACGGCTCTGGGTAAGCGGAAGCCAACCTTGGGCAGTTCCAGTTCACTGGCCGGATTGAACAGCGTGTGATTATTCCGCGCCAGCCATTTGAACCAGGCTCTGACATGGGACAAGTGCGCGTACTGGCTGCGGAAGGACAGCGGCTGGTCATCTTTCTCGGTGCGGGAGTTGAACAGGTGACGTTGAAAACGTTCAAGTACCGGTTTAGTAATCTCTGTCGGTCGTCTCAGACCACGGTCCAAGCACCACACAGCGAAGCGACGCAGGTATTGTTCACGACCGATGACGGTCTGTTCAGAATAGTTTTTCACACGTAGATCGCTCAAGTGAGCGTTGATCAGTGATTGGAAGCCACGCGCGTCGCTGATATCATCCACGGGCGTTAATGGCTTGCTGGGACGTTTTCTACTGGACATGGTTTTGTGTTCCTTTCGAAGAACGGGACAGGGACTAAACGCAAGCGGCTTCTGATCTCTTGCGAGACCAGAAGCCACTTGCAGGTATAACTACGATGTGTGTTTACGACGCAACGATGTTTTTCATCGTCCAGTGTGCGTTTCAGAATGCTTTTAGTTCAAGAATGCGATTGCCTATTGTTTTCGTTGGGTTTCTTGCCGTTAAGTGACGGTGATAACGGGGCGCTCTTGGGGTGATCTAGGGGTGACGATACAGGGCTCGGGGGTGATGATACAGGGCTCGGGGGTGATGATAGTCGGTCTAGGGGTGATGAACCGTGCGTCGTAGATAAAGATGGCCGAGGCAATTTGCTAACATCCAGTAGCCCGCACATCGTTGGCTGGCCCTCGCGACCGCGCCCATCGTACATCAATTCGTATTCGACTCGGCGACTCGTTCCGCGATGAACCAGCATGTATTCCATTTCTATCAGCCGTTCGACGTGCTTGCGTAGTGCCGTTTGATTCCAGCCCAGCGCCTCGCGGATGTTGCGCCGAGTGAAGCGGAACTCACGCTGCTCCAGTTTGTGTTCTTCGCATTGTTGCTTGAGCCAGGCGTGCAAGTCAATCAACAGACGCCGCGTTTGCGGCGGTAGCTCGTCGATGCTTTTGCCTAGCACTTGATCGGCCAAGCGATTGGCTAACGCAATGTCCTGTGAGGTAACTTCAATATACTGAACCGAGCGCTCACCACGCACGGCAGTGTGAACTTCGCGCTGGTATTGATGCAACAAGGCGATCGAGCGAATCAGTGCCAAGTATTTCATGTGATCGCGACGGCGACGGGCGCAGTCGTCGACGAAAGCCAATCGTTCTGCGAAGGGATTGACCACAGCCAACGGACGAATTAACCGCTGCGCGTTCTGGTGCAAGCTGCGAATACTGGCAGAGTCCTGCGACGATAGCAGCCCTTCGAGCGTTTCGTTGTGGCGTTGCCGATCATGAATGGCGCGGGTCTGCTCACGGTTCTCATCGACGGTCAGCACCAAGCAACGGTTTAAAAGCTCTTCGTCAATGTCGATAGCAGTCGTCGTTAAGAAGATCATTACCGGGCCTTCGACATGATACTCTTGCGTTTCCATGCGACCGGTGCCGGGATCTTTGCCCGTGGAAGCGATGGTCAGTTGTCCTTCGCTTTGAAGTAGTTTCAGCGCGTAGGAGGCTTGGGCTACGCCCTCTTCCTCGGCGATGGACAGAATCTTGTGCTGCAAGTCCATGCCTCCCATGTAAAACAAGCTCTGGCCAGTCATGGCCGAATAGTTGACTTGTTCTTCCAGGGGCATGAAGCGCAACACGGCATCCATGAGCGACGATTTACCGGCCGCAGATGAAGATTGAATAATGACCGCTAGCGGTCGTTCGAGTTTACGGCTGGTGACCGCCAGATAGCCAACCAGTTTGTTGGTTTCTTCACCGACCACGCCGCACGCGGCGAAGTCGCCGAGGATGCGTTCAATCAAGTTAGGGCTCTTCAGCAGTTCGAGCGCTGCTTGCTGATCTTCTTCGCTCAGCTCGACGGTTTTCGATTTCGATTCTTCGAGCGAAGCCAATTGTTTGTCTTGCAACTGTTCGAGCTTGAGTAGGATTTTGCCCAGGTCGCGCTTGATGACTTGTTCGTCGAAGTGCAGTTCGGTGGAGGCTTCCTTGATGAACGCTCCGCGTGCGCGCGAGGCGTACAAGTCGAACGTGTCGACGTGGAATAATTCTTCACGGCGCACCAGCAAGTTGACTTTCATGGTTTCGCTGGTGGAGACTTTTTCGAAGCCACGCACACGATACGAGCGATTGCCGAAGGTGAAGGAGATTTCCTTGTCACCGATCGTCGCTTCCACCTCTACCGGTGCGGCCGGAGTGGGCGAAGCGATGACTTCAATTGTTGTTTGAGGTTGGTTTTCATTGGCGGCAGCAGGTTTTGCAATGGGGGCGCTGACGATCTCCACTGAAATAGCTTCTTCTTTAGCTGCGTCCGTCGTGGTGCTCCCAGGCAATGATTGTCCAGGCCACATGCCTTTGCCTAGCCATTCACATTTGCGAATGGCCAGATCCAACGCTTGCGCGGCCGGTGTTACCGTCAACGCATATTCGTTAGCATCCATCCCTGCCGGGAAGTTGATGCGAAAGACTTCAATCCCCAGATCAGCCAACATACTTTTGTCACGCTCAGTCGCCTTGTGCCCAGCTTCGTCGTGGTCGTAGGCCAGCAACGCGCGTTTAATGCCATGCTGTAAAAAGCCTTGCTTCAACTGTTCAGGGAAGAAGCTCGAAGAGAACGTGGTGGTGACGTTGCGAAAGCCGTTACACCAGAACGTCAACGCGTCGATAATCGATTCACAGACAATCATTTCATCGCAGGCTTGCAGCGCGGCTATGTTCCATACGCCATCAATGGGACGCGAGAGCCAGAGTTTGGCTGCTTCTTCCTTGATCGTGCATTTGCCATTTTCGCGAACCTGCGCCCGCTGAATGCGGCGACCGTAGATTTGAGTGACGCCGCTGGAGTCGGTGACAGGGAAGGTCACACAGCCGCGCGAAATTGCTCGTGCCCCGTAGAACGCAGTACGCCCAGTTCAATCAGTCTGTTGCGTAGTTCCTTACCCGCTTTGACTGCGGAATTAGGAATCCGCAGACCCAACGAACGATCGCAGCAGCCAATGCCGAAGGTCGTTATCGCTTCAGCCAAGCCGATACCGCGCCGAGTTAAGTACTCTTGCGCGTCGATGTTGACTTCCAAGCGGCTTTGATAGTAGTGGGAGATTTGCTGCAGCAACTGGCCGTCGCTGAGCGAGCTATCGAGCGGACATTCTAAACGCCGCTGCGTGGTGAACTTGGTTCCGCCACTGCTACCGGTTGCGCCATTGGAAAGAAGTTCAACCGCGTGGCGAAAGCCCACGTCATCGGCTTTCATCACCCACTGAAACACATCGCCGCCACATTGGCAGGCGCCCAGACAGTTCCAAACACGTTTCTTGCGATTGACCACGAGGGAAGGATTCTTGTCATCGTGCAGCGGACACAAGCCAATCAGCTCATCACCGCCGCTGCCTCGCTCTTTCAATTTCGTACCGTAGCTCTCGATCAGAGCCACGATATCCGTTTCGTCCTTCAACTTCCGCAACTGCTCTTCGCTGAAACGCGCCATTTCGGGAGTCCTTTGAGATAGGAGGGAGAGAATCCGAAAAATCCTAAAAATAGTTTGAAACTCAGGATGCGTTCATGTTATATGCGATAATGTACTATCTGGCAACCCCTCCCACTAGACGAGACTCTCCACTAATGAACGACGCGAATTTAGAATTGACGATTCCCCACCCACAATCAGGAGCAACTGCTTTGACTGAGCGTCGCGGAATTGTCACAGAAGATGGAATGCTTGAACTCGGCCAACGAATCGAGCAACTCCGAAAACACAACGGCATACTACAAGCAGACATGGCCGAGCGTCTCGGTGTTACGCAACCCATGATTTCACGCATGGAACGTGGAGAGGTTCGCATTCATGCAGAACTTATCGTCCTGCTTGCCGAGATGTTTTCTGTTTCCGCCGATGAACTCTTGGGGGTCAAGACGCGCAAGAAGCCACCCGAGACCAAGATTCCTCGCCGCTGGCTAACGCGACTTACCAAGATTCAGTCACTTCCAAGACGCGACCAAGATGGTTTGATTCAAACTGTCGACCGCTATTTGAAGGCTTCCGGCTGCCCATAACTCACCATGAAGTCCGGTTCCGCTTTGCTTCAAGCTCCGGGCTGCGGGGGCTGACTGACACCCGCTCTGTCCCCTCCACTGAACGCTTGCGAGCTCAAGAGTACAAGAAGCCCAGGCGGACTTCTATTCATTGGGCTCGTGGTCAGCCGTTATCTCGTCCAGTGGGGGGGCTGCGCTTGAGGGTGTTCAGTCAGCCCCCGCACCCCTCAGCTCTTCAGTCAAGTTTTCAATTGATTCAGTTGTCCATGAGCTTCAGCGTGTTTCGCCAGCGGTCAAGCTAAGCGGCAAGTCGAGTCTATCGCGCTGCCGTGTTTGCCCGTTGGCTCAAGTGATGTTTCGCCAGCGGTGGGAACTCAGAGTAAAACGGCCGTTATCCGCTGCCGTGCGTGAAGCCGGTTTGTCTTCGGTCAAGATATTCACAGCGAGTCAATCCGCTGAGCGCTCGCGCGTGGTTCGAGCTCTTCTCGCATCGGACTGCGCGGGATTTGTTCGCTCGAATCTATCGGACTGGAGAATTCTTTCTTGATTCATCCCTCGTCCCTTCGACTTCATCCTTGCGCCGCCCGCGCTCACTCCCGCTGCGCCGCTGCCTTGCGGCCCAACTCGCTGCCTTCAATCGCTCTTAAAAGCGGAATGGCTCCATCCAGTCGCCATACTGCTATTGCCGCGGGCCTCCTGCCCTGGCTCGCCCCGCAAGGCCGCTCCGGCAACGGGCGGCTTGGAAACCTGCTTCGGTAATGGGTTTTGGTTTTTCTAGCTTCTCGCCGCTAGCAGCTCGCTTCTAAGGCGCAGCCGCCCTTCGTGCCTGCGCTAGTGCGGGGCTCCCTGGCCGCTTGCCGCTGCGCGGTTTTCGCTTACGGGCATCCATGCCCTACAGCGAAAATGGCATCGTGCCACCGCGGCCATCAATCAGGCGATCATCCATGCTCGCCTCGCGCTTCGCTATCCTTGTTCTCTCACTTAGTACCGACCCAACTAAGCACCCACAGCATTCTTCGCTGCGACTAGAACACAGACCGGCCACGCGGTTGCGTCTCGGTCATGGTCACTCGTGAAATGGCCGATTCTCTCGCCACTGTTGAACCCAAATCGTCATCTAGTTGCGACCGCGTACAAGCATAAGCGGCTGGCAAGCATCAACGCGCGGTCGGGATTTCAACGTTATGGCGTTTTTAAGACACCTGACCCCTTTGAATTTTTCCCACTCAACGTCCCAATCCTAATGTCATCATCATGCCAACCATCGCGTGGACTCCAAGCAATATTTGCCAAACGCCGGTCAGGAGCCACCAGTTGATCATGTTCCACCGCGAATAGCATCTAAAGAGGTCGCCAAGCGCAAGAAAGCCAATCGGAATCGATAACATGAGCACGAGGAAACTTACTATCGCTAATCCTCCGGCGACTGACTCGAATTCCGGGGGCTCGTTCGCATTGAACACCAGGAATCCAAGATGTGCGATCATTACAACTATTGACGCCGCAAGCCAAATGGTACTCATCTAAACAGCTCCGCAAAATCACAAAAGCGGAATCGTTATTCCTCGCTCGCAGCCGCTAATAACCCAATCAGAGGTTGAAACAGCGCGGATGTCGAAAGGCTTACCCATATTGCAAGCAAGAACGAGGCTATCGGTTATGTAGATGCCCCATGCCCCTAGGCCAGCTCCAAAAACGTCTCCTGGATTGAAATCCGTGCGATCAATGGCTTCAAAGGTCATCCACAATTTCCCCTTGAAACTACTGCACTTGCAGCCATCGCATTTTTTAGAAAAATCCCATGTGTAATTTGCTGACATCGTGTACACATTGATCATCTTTGTGAGGCTCGTGAACTGTTGCCCCGGAATTTCACCATCGCCGCTACGAGAACTGTTACAAGGAATATCCTTGCGAAGCTTGTCGACTTCGTCGAGAATTTTCCAGAGCAGTGTCCTACGTGCTCCTCCCCAATGATCAAATGCGCCCATCGGCAACAACAGATCTTCTCCAGATGATCCAAGATAGTGATTCAATAGGATATTGTCGTACGTCCCAAGCGCTCGCACCAATGCGTAATACTTCATGTAGAACAGAGCCCAAGCACATTTCGAAGGTGTTGCAGGTACGTCGAGAAACACCATCCCAGACGGATCGATCATTTCAACCGGCTTGTTATCAACATATTCATAAAGCTGGCTTGAGCCGTTGACTCCAATTGGGACTTTGGAGCCTAATCCTATTATACCCGATCTAGCGAGCATGTAGAACAGCGGATCAACGCTGGTCCAGCGGGCGATAGTGGGCTGGTAGACTCGCGCTCGTATGTAGTAGCGCCCCACAATGTCGCCGTCATAGCAATAGCCGTAGGCACCCACCCAGCGGAATTCGTTGGACATCGTCTCGCTGGTCATAACTGCATCGCCCCAGGCCCCGTAAGTGTAGGAATTGAGGATCGACTGACTATTATCGGTGATCGCTCGCACGGATCCCAATGCATCGGTGTGGAAAAAGTTCTTACCCACGCCCGCACCGTTGGTGCGGTACTCGCCAAGCGTTCGGCCATAACGCACCGGTTCGCTCAAGTAGTAAGCACCATTGATCGGCGATTCGAACCGATACTGAAAGCAATTCAAATCCAGGATCGGATCCCAGTCGTATAGGACGAGCCCGACCGAAGGTGAACCCTGCTTGAACACCCTGCGTTGATCCGGGTTGTACAACATCGTGATGCGGAACGTCGACAGGTCGTAGACCAGCGGCTGATTCTCGTAGTCCCAAATCGTTGTCGTCCGCGCTCCAGACGGCTGCCACTCCAGTTGCTGGTTGCCAGCCGCGTCGTAGACGTAGCTGGTTCTTCCCGCCGACACTTGGCTGAAATTCAATTGATTGGCCACATCGTAAGTAAACGTTGTCCGCGCACCGTCCGTCTTCAGCAGAGTCCTATTCCCCCCCGAATCGTAGGTGAACGTATTGGAATAGGCGCTTCCGCCGCTTCGCCGCTCGGCAAGTAGCTGGTTGGCATCGTCGTAAACCCAAGTCACTCGATCGCCACTGGCTTCCAACACCCCGACACGGTTGCCAGCCGCATCGTAGCTGTAGTCAAAGTTGGCAATGGCGACGCCGCTCGACTTCAGATTATGTGGTCGCATCGTAGACGTACGTGACAACGTGTGTCCCACGCAGCTCGAACGAGCGACGATTGCCGACTGCGTCGTACGTGCAGGTCATGGAGGGCGAGCCCTCCACAACGCTCATTTGACCCGCTGCATCGTAAGTGTAGGAGCTACGGATGACAGTGCCATTGATCACATGGCTCATGGAAGCCCGCTTGCCCGTGGCATCGTAGGTAAAAGTAGCCCGCGAGCCATCGGGATATTTACGCCCTAGAATTCGGCTGGTTGGATCATAGCTGTAGGTTGTTCGGTAACCCCGTGCGTCGAGCCTGAGCGTTTGCTGTCCGGCCGCATCGTAGCCCAGCGTGGTGCGGCGACCAAGTGCATCGATCTGCTGAGTTTGAGCCCCGGCTGCGTCGTAAGTAAAGCTCTGGCGATTGCCACGAGCGTCGATTTGCGCCGTAGTCTGACCGGCTGCGTTGAAGATGTTTGTGGTGCGGGCACCCAGTGGATTGACTTGTGCTATCTCACGTCCCAATGCATCGTAAACCAGGGTATTGCGATGACTATTGGCGTCGATTTTGCCTATCGTCTGACTGGCGATGTTGTAGACTACCGAAGAGCGCTGACCAAGCGGCTGAATGGCGGCTACTTGCCGTCCCGCTACATCGTAGACGCTGCTAGTACGATTTCCGAGTGGATTAAATTGGCAGCGGTTTGTCCCTTGGTGTTATAGACGGTCGTCCAGCGATTGCCCAGTGGATTCTGGGTTGCAACTGGCCGCCCACCACTGCCATAGATAGACGTGCTTCGGTTGCCTCGCGCATCCAACGTGGCTACCTGGCGTCCACCGGTATCGTAAATCGATGTTGTTCGGAAGCCCAAGGCATTGATGCCAGCGACAGTTTGACCATCGGCATTGTAAACTATGGATGATCGAAAGCCACGAGCATTAACGGTGGCGATGGTTTGCGAGGCGGCGTTGTAAACCGTGGTACTACGATTCCCCAAAGCGTTGATAGAGGCTATTACTTTACCGTCGGCGTTGTAAACGCTGCTGGAACGGCGGTTTAGCGGATCGACACGTGAGATCCCGCGACCTGCGGCGTCGTAGACGTTCGTCCATCGCTTCGAAAGTGGATTGATACTGGCGATTGCGTGGCCTGCGACATCGTAGACTTGGCTACTCCGATTCCCAAGTGGATTGATGGTCGCGGTCACTTGTCCGGCAACGTTGTAGACCATGGTCGTACGTTGGCCGAACGCATTGATATCCGCTTTGGCGCGCCCTGCCGCATCATAAACAGTAGTTGATCGGTACCCTAATGTGTCGATGGTTGCAATTGCCTGCTCTGCCAAATCAAAAACTGTGGTGGAAATGCCGCCGGTTGGCAGTGTCTGGCGTATTTCAAGTTCCGCTGCGTTGTAGGTAAAGCTGGTGCGAGTTCCATCGGCAGCGATGGTCGCCGACGGATTGGAGCAGCAGGCACCATATAGGGTGGTTGTTCTTAGTCCGGTTGGGGCGATTTGCACCGTCGGTCGACCGTTAGCATCGTAAATCGTCGTCGACCGCAAACCGGAAGTATCTAGCGTTGCAACCGGTCTATTAGCGCTATCAAAGACAAATGTGTTGATTCGCGACATAGGGCTTTGAACACGAATTCGATTGCCGCGTGTGTCATATGCAAAACTCGTTCGATAGCCTAACGGACTTACGGTTGCTTTCGCTTGTCCAGTTGCGTATACGCTAGTTGTTCGTGCCCCAGTTGGCGTGATGGTGGCAATCTTCATTCCGCCTGTGTCATAGAGAAAGCTTGTGCGATTGCCAAGAGGATCAATTTTAACCAATGGCTGATTGGTCAAGTTGTAGATAGTCGTCGAGACTGCCCCAATAGGTGTCTTGACGCTGGACTGCTGACCGTACTGGTAAGTAAACGTTGTGCGGTTATCGAGCGGATTGATTGTTGACTTAACTTGTGCAAGCGAGTTGTAAAGATAACTGGTTCGGCTCCCGAGCGGATCGACCGTCGCGCGAAGTTTTCCTGACACATCGTAAGCGAATGAGCTGCGTTGAGATAGAGGGTCGATCCTAGCGATCAATCTGCTGTTGCTGCGAACTAAAGTGGTTCGACCGGAAAGGGGATTGATAGATGCCAACAGCGATTTATCGGTCGCGTACACGAAGGTGGAACGACCTGATGGTTTGATTTCAACTTCTAAACGACGTACATTCTGGCCGAGAGTCTTGTACGCGTAAGTTGTTCGCTCGCCTAGCGGTTGCTGAACCACGCTCAGCAGCTCGCGCACGTACTGATAAGTTGTCGTTTGCCCGAGCGGATTAACGATACCCGTGATATTCCGAAAGCCGTCATGTAAAACTGTGGTAATACTTCCAATGGGATCGACCACGATAGTCTTTTTGCGGTCGAGATATTGGTAGGTGTATCGCCCCCCAGTGGGGTAGTGCACTCCGGTTGCCCAACCCTCTGAATCATAGCTATAACTGGTGCGATTGCTGTCAGGGGATATGAACGTCTTTAGTCGCTGGTTGGTGTCGTAACGCATTTCGGTCGTACAGAGTTCGGGCGAAATGTGCTGGGTGGGTTGTCCAGTGGCGTTGTAGACAAAACTTGTTATCCGACCGTAGACGTCCTGAATTCTTTTGGGATTGCCATTGCTATCGTATGTTGACGTCATACGGCGATTGAAGGGATCGGTAACATGCGTTGAGCCCGTGTCATGCGTAATCGTCCAAATGGCCATGTTTGGTGACGACAGTAATGAGGAACTGCCTCCAGTTGGAACGGGACAAATCTTCAGTACTCGAAAGATGTGCCCTTGGTTATCAAAATCGTAATACAAGTCTGGGTCGTAGTTGCCCTGACGCTCGCGGTGCGTACCGTCGGCATTCTTCGTCAAGGTATTCGCGTTGCGTCCCAGCGATAAATACTCACCAGAGATGAGGTCACGACATACATAACACAGAATGGAGCCATCGCATTTGTGGACGTATGCAGTTCGTCCTCCAGCATCGACATACTCGTCGATGATGCTCATCACCGTGCTAGCGGCGTTACCGCTTCCGACCTTGGATCTGTAGCCAACATCGCCTGAGAAGCTACCTGTCCCAGAGGCAGTTGCCCTCAAGGTGAAGCCGACGCTGCCCGTGCGTTCGTCGATCGAAGGTGGACAGTCGCCATCAGAGCAACTATTGGTGTTACAATTACTGCCTGGAACTTTGGCGGAAACTTCGTCGCCAATTCCGCAACCACAGCAACATGGAACGTGGAGCTCACATGCAGACTTGTCGTCCAATGGCAATGGAATGAGTTCTACCTTGCAGTTACCCCACACGTTGGCACAATCTAGCTCGGTACCCGAGGGCAGAATTACCGAAGGAATAACCGTTACTGTCGCAGAAGACTCTTCGCAATCGCATTCGTAATCCCATGACGAGTAGACATTGGGCAGGACATAAGTACTGAAGGGTTCCCACTCTTGCAGCGGGATGATCTTTTCGTAGACATGCACAGAAGGAGCGTCACCGTATAGATATGCGTTGTAGTGGACACTACAAGTTGCATCGACATAAACGATTTCGACTTCCATCGATACGAAATCATCATGTTGACAGCTATTTGGCGGAAAGTCGGCCTCCCAAGCGCAGCCATCTGCATCGATCTTTAATAGTGGCCAGTAGGTCGCATTGAGGCCGACGCAATCTGTACATACTATTCCAGGTTCGATTCCCGCGAGAGTAAGTTTGACTTTTGCGTTCTCGTCTTCAGCAATGACGCAAGGACAAGGCGTTAGGCCGAGACTTTCCATAGTCGCTACCTGTTCTTGAGCGGCATCATTGCCCTCAACAGCATTGACGGTGAGCGACATGGGCCACGCCGTGTCTTCAACGGAGCTACTAAGAAAATCAAACGTTTGCGGAAAAGATGGCGTTCCCTTTCCCGAAATACGCCACACCGCATTCTCTCGGCCTGCCAACACGAGACGCATCTCCCAGGCGTCTCGGGAAGTCATCGCGACAGTTAGTTGCAACGCCTTAAACCCGCAAGTTGGATCGAATTCAATTTTCCACCAAGTGCGTCGAGAGCTTGACGCGACCAACTGAAGTATGTAGTCTCCAGCCAATCTTTTCGCCTCGCCACAATCATCAAGTTGGATTTTGGGAAGAGAAACGCGCAGATGCGTGGCTAACCGTTTTGTAATTTCAGGGTTCATTGTGAGCAATTCCCTTTCGACTCAAAAAACCAACGCTAGTGATTATGGTCTCTTGGTTCTATTCCCTAAACCCGCGGGCCATGGCGTGCACGGTCAAGATCAAATAGGCTAACCGCACGAATAATGTCTTCAAAGTTAACGATAATTCGGCTCCATGGCCAAATTCTAAATGCTTCGGCGGCGATTTCGCATTGACGCTCAAGGGAATGCCCTCGCGTAGTTGGCTCTTGCAATGCATTCCCCTGATGACGCCGATAGCTTTGTTTGAGAGAATCCAGATCGCGAACAATCCCAATAAGAGTCGGAGGATCCGATTCAAAAACCGGCAGCCAATGGCTGAGGGTATCAACGAATCGTGGATCCTTAATCATCCAGGGCTTCGGTAGTCGATTCACGACTTCGCGAGCTTGTACCAGATCCAAGGCGCCTCGGCGAAAGGTTGCTCTATTGAGTCGCACGATATCAGTAGGCTCGAGATAGCGACTATCAGCCTCCAGACACAGACTGGTTTGCCAACCAAGGGCCAACAGCAATCTGGCTGTTATGGTTGTTCCCGAGTGCGCAACACCGGTAACCAACAGGTTAGTGCGTCCGTAAAGATCTTTAAACAAAGTACTGTTTGTGCCTTCTGCGACGTGGTCATCAGCGCAGGTTTTAGTTGAAGGTGACTTGCAAGACAAACGTGATATGATTTCGGGACTCCCTCTTGTTCTAGCAGCCCGAAGGGTTTTGCGAGATGGCACTGGGCATGGCGGATCGGATGGTTGGTCGAGCACGGTGCATCCTCGACAAACTTCAGCTGACACAGTGTCCTCATATGCACGCACGGCGGAATGTGTGCAAATGAACCTAGACGCTTGTGCAGTTGATTGACGGTAATCGCAGGGGGGCAAGGCAAACGGAATGTGCTGCCGAATTTCGGGCCGTAACCTTTGCCCGTCGGCACTGCTACGCGAGCTCCCATCTTGCGGTGCAATGCTACAACCTACGGGCCGATTGCATTCTAAAACTGGTTTAGGTCGCATCTTATGTCTCGCTAAAATCTTCGTCGACCTTCGGGCCACTTTCCCATTGGACACTGGAATGCCCGCCCTCTTGCCTTGAACGTTAAGTTGCAGCCACACTCTGTACAGCGATCGCCATTTCGCGAAGGACAACTATCGCAGATAGATAGGCGAACTCTATAAAGTTCTGCAGACAGCGTCTTCCCTCCGTCCGCCGCAAATGCAGCCATCGCCCAGACAACATTCCACCCCATGCGCAGTAATTTAGGCGGCGACTTGACCTTAACTTTGGATATCCTGGGTCTAGGGTCTTCACAGGGTACCAGTCGAAATGTGCAGCTTTGGCAAATATGGGTAGTAACATGATTGTCTGGTGCGCGCACTGCGGTATGTCGACAGTAGAAAGTACCGTTGGATTCAGTGTCTACTCGAAGCTCGCAGACTGGCAGAGACCATTTCTTCATACGTGATTCTATTTATGGTCTATTTGACTTGTTTATATTTGGCATTAACTGCTACTCTTGTTTCAATACTATCGACGGCGAGGTTTCTGTTTTCGATGTTACTCGTCAGCTCTCGCAAACGGTTTAGGCTGTTCTTTGACTCCGAATGTTTAAGCTTCAATAGTGGAACACTTAAGGAAATGTCCGAATAGGGCGTCCCAAGATAGTCAAATATCTTCGCAACAGTTTCCCGGGGATCTTCCAGAAGGGATTCATAGGTAACGACTAAGTGAGGCTCAGAATGCAGCCAATTGCGCCAAAACTCAACGTAGTCACCAACCGCTTTCCAGCATGCCAAGAGCTCGCTATCTACGACGTTAATCGGTAGCGCTTGGAACGCATTTTGTGTCTTGATTGTGTTGCATTGAGTTATTCCAGTATGGTTAGCAACTGCCAGCGAAACGGCCTGCGCAATACGGTCTTTCCTCTCCAGAAGCACGAAACGAACGGGAGGCATCTGCAATTTCAACAATGGTCGGTCAATAAGGTAGGCTCCGAAGTGGTGGCAATGGACTCTGCTAACGATCGGATCCCATTGCAGAAACTCGTGTAAACTATGGCAGAACTTTTCGCTCAAATGCTCTCCAAAAGAGTATCTCGCACGTTCGCGGTCTTCGCCAATTCTAAGCGACACGCCAGCGTTATGATTAAGCAGGAATTGCAGCCGCGTCGAACCGGTTTGAGGCGATGTCAGCAGCCAACAACGACTTCCCCAGGGCTTAATGTTTTCTTCGGTCCCATTGGTGCTCATTTCATGCTCCGTTGAATCAAATCGCGACACTTCCCGAATCCGTAGCGTTCTGTTGGCGCGCCTTGTGAGCACAGCCAACTCTACGGAGAGGCTGGAACTTGGGGCCGTGCTCTGCGCTTGCAGTCGATAACCACAACGAAAGTAACGGTCTGCTTTTCGGATTTCGCATTCGGTCGCAAGATTCGATTCCCGCCTCAAGCTCATCATCGCACACTCCTCTATTTACGTCGTATTCGCACGGGACGCCCCATTTTCGCGAAAAGTAGTCATGTTAATTCCTACATTAGATGGATTAGGAGATAGGTTGACATTGCAGTGGGCATCTCCAATGTTCAATTCTGATTCGAGCTTCTGCCATCGCCTCATCGGCCCAGCGACGAGCTTTCTCGTAGTGCTCTGGGTTGTAAAGCATAGCGCCCGTTAAAGAACGGCAATGGTCGATGTTTTCATCCTTGTTGCGGATGAAATTCTCTTCGTGACCAATAAGTACAGGCTCAATGCCGTGCTCTCTAACGATGTAGTTGAGCAACAACTCAGTATCCGGCCAGTTGGGTCGGTCGTGGCTCGGCTCGTGACTTTCCATACCATACCGTGTGGCCAAACGACGCATTGACCAACCTGCCCCTATGCGGTCCATTGAACTCATGTTGAACATCGTGCAGGTATGCCCAAACATTCCTTTCCAATCCGGGTGTTTGCGGGGGGATAATTCATACCCAACCACCGGAGTGTCGTCGCTGCACAGTTTCGCCATGTCGGCCAGCAGTGTTTGCTTCATTAAAAAACAATCCGCATGGGTGGCAAACAGCAGCCTCGTGCGACAGATCGAAAACGCTAAGTCCATAGCCATTGCGGGAAAATCCGAAGGGTGGCGTACACCGTTCAGTCGTAAACTGTGGACTTCGACGTCATCGGCTCGCAGATTTTCAATCAGCCGCAACAAATCAATCTCGCTCCCTGTATCGACGACGACGATGTAGGGTCTCATCGTCTGGAGCCGAAGCAACTCAATAGCGACGGACAATGGTTCAATCGTGTCAAGTACAGGGATCACAGCCGTTACGTCATAATGCCATGGCTTGCGGCGGCAAGCTCCCTCCCAGGGCTTTGCGCGAAAGGAAATGTTTCGGAGCGGAGCGATGCGCGGCGCCAAGCCATTCTCGCTTGCTGCATTTAGACTGGGATCCATAGTGATTTCCCATTGATTGAACGCATCCATGTCCGTCCGACACAGCCTCCACCAATGCGAACTTTTCTGGCACTGATGTCGATTGCAAAAACCAGGTCGCTCGCACACACAGCCGGTCATGGAAGTCGTCATGCTATTGATGGCTCCTCAATTGACGTGTTTTTATTGTGTGCAGCCTCGGACGCGGCGCTCCTAAATTCCGCAAGTAAACCGTGGTGGCTCTCACACGACCAATCTACAAGCGAAGCTGACTTCCCTCTCGAAAATACTTCATAGAATTGCCGGTCGCAGTCTTTGGTTGGATCGAATTTAAACTTCGAGATCGCCTCGCTACGAATCACAACACAACCGAATCCGTTTCCGCCAACTGAACGGAGCCCTTGTCCGCGAGTTGTGAAATTTTTCCCGGTTTGATCCCAAGCTACGTAGCGGGCTCCAAACCGCGACTTGTAGGGAGCCGCAACTGAGGCAACGCTGTCGGTAAAATGAGCCAACAGCCTTTCGCAAACGTCATCGGGCGGAAGGATGTCGTCTTCCAAGATCCAAACAAACTCGGTTTCGACGATCTGTCGCAACCGATTGTAAATCTGAGCCATCGACTTTTGCACCGCTGGTGTTACCTCCCGCCGTGGTTGGTCCGCCAACCCGGCACGACCTACCTGCTCACAAATAACTCTGACATCTGAATAGTCGCAATCTGCCAGCCAGTGTTTCACTTGCTTTGAAAATATTTCGTTTTGACTGGTATCCAGTAGGATCAACTTGATTCGGTCTCTAGCTAGCGTTTGGCGTTCCAAGAAATCACTCAGTTGAGGCCACAGCTCAGCGCGTCCTGCCAGGGGGATAAACAGCGTAAGCTCATCCATGAGAAGCGTTTTGGGTGCAGGTTCGTTTTTCAGTACTTCGATCGTGCCGTTGGCGAGCAAATTCTTACCGCCAGTGACGTAGAACTTGTTCGTGTAGTCCGCCAAACCCTGACCACGCATGGCGAGCTTATACTCCTCATGTTCTGGCGACGGAATATGGTGAACCGAGCGAGTGTCTTCCATGTGATCAACAAAAATCAGCGGTAGCGGGTAACCGTTAACGAATCCGCAATTGTGAAGCTGATGCTGATAGTCGGTCCAGCCCGATTCCAAGTATGGTCCAGATGCTGGCGGCCTTCTAACTGGAATCTTTCCAGATTTTTCGAACAACGATCTTCGCATCATCACCGCACATCCGCCAACATGTTTTTGGCGAAGCAGGGAAAGTTCCCTAGCGATTTCAGGATTCTCGGACATCGCCGAAGCAGCGTTTAGTTCAATGTCCCCAGGCCGAAAATGGCAACCGGAGATAACACCTAAACTCGGATTCGCAAAATGCAGTTCAGCCAGCCTGCGCAACAGATCGACTGGGAGGAGCGTGTCGTTGTCTATCTTGGCAACCAGTGGAGTTTGAGCCGTTCCCCCATACGACGTTCATTGGGTGTGCAACACCCAAGTTGCGATTTGACAGCAAGATGCTGACGCGAGGATCGGAAGCAAAATTCTCCACAAGCCACTGCTGAGTACCGTCGGACAAAGCATTGTCCCAGACTACAATTTCAAATGCAGGGTAGTCTGATTCGAGCAACGCTCTCAAAGTTTTCTTAGTGTAATCCAGACGCTGATGGGTAATCATCAGCACTGTCATAGACCATGGGTTGAGATCGAAGGGCGTTAGTCGTTGGCGGCTCGGATCCTGACCGGGACCGGCCAGTTCTTCCCATCGCAAAAAGCAATCAGGGCGAGTGCGGCAGAGTCGCCACCAGTGCGTGCTCTTTAGACACTGATGGCGAAAGCAGAAACCTGGGGCCTGACACTCGCAGCTGGTCATTGGACTAGCTCAGATATCAATTCGCAACCAACCGATTTGTTGCTGTTGTTCAAGCAACACAAACGACCGGCAGCCATCGCGGATTTCAATGAGTGAAACACAGTAGTTCTCAAGAGATGAATCTGTGTTCAAAGCAGTGGCTCAAGCTGACATTTTTCCAAGCTATCGTTTTAAAAATCAATGTCAAGAAAATTTCTGAGAATTCGAACTAGTAACAACCGGAAATTTATCAAGGCGACAGACTCAATGCTTGACCGTCTCGGTCAAAGTTGACAACGGGAGCAGATTGCGACGAAAACCCTCCCATTTAGCGGTAGGGTCGAGATTTTCCTTTAGGTTTCGCGAAGCGTTGAAGACCGCCTTGCGATATTCTTGAGTCAGAGAATTCCGCCAGTTATCAACGTAGAGCGGCGACGGCCCCACCTGACTGACGTGGAAATCTACACTTGATCCGCGGTTGGTGATGACTGGGATCCCTGATGCCAGAAAATCAAGCGCTTTGGCCGGTGGCTTATGTCGAGCTCGAAAGTCGTTCCCTTTGATATCAATTGCTGCCGTTGCAACTTCGAGGTATTCGATATGCTTTTGTTCGCTCCAGCGTTCCACGCGGATGTCGCCACTGGCAAAGCCCAACGAATTGGCTGAAGCGTTTCGTTCGTCATGGTTGGTAAGCACCCATATCTCTCGACCGAGCGACTTTGTGTTGCCCCATTCGCTATTGCTCCAATCCACTACGGGCCGAATATTGCATAGCTGACCAATCCAAATGATTGGACCATCATCCGTCGTTAGGCGAGGCTCAGGGAGCGCGAACTTTAATGGATGATCGATGTAATCCACTTCGCAGTAACCGCGAAAGTACCTGAGTAGTCTCTGCCTGTTGACCAGCACTTTCGACAAGCAACGAATTGACGCACACGCATCATCAATTTCTCGACAGCTGCCATATATGTCTACCGGGAGATAAACAACCTTGGCGTTTCGAGCGACCAAAGCCAATTGCTGGGGAGGTGGTAAGAACTTAATGAATATCACAATATCCGCCTCCGGAGGATGTACCACATCGGCGAACTGCTCGACTGCGAATGGCAAGTGCAGGTTCTGACTCAGTCCCTCACCCAACCAATTCCATGAGCCAAATTCCGGAAGTTTAGGTCCAATGGCAACTTGGATCAATGACGTCATTGGAAGGCCTCACTGAGTGCGATCTTAAGCGCATCGAGAACGAAACTCACCATGTGCATCTTGTCTGGGGGAACTCCGTCGAGCGCATCGGTAAGATCCTTGGCAGTAATTTGCCTGCAATCCTGTAGTGTCTTATTCGTGACCAGCTCCGTGAGCATCGAGCCGCAGGCAACGGTAACGCCACAGTTGTGACACTGAAAGCTGGCTTGTTCGACGTGCGTGCCGTCGCTGACAATCTGGAATACAAAATACGGCCCTTGGCCCGGTGTACCGCTGAGTCCAACGCCTGATGGATGCTCTAATCGCCCTCGATTTCTCGGCTCCATAAAGTGTTCCATGATTGTTTCTGAATAGCGCGGACCCACGAGTTCACCCCTGTAAGTGGAAGCGAATATTAACTTTTTACTTTGTGTAATGTCTCCAGAAGCAGTTGGTTTCCAGGCTGCAGCTTCAGTGCGTTTTGAAGAACTTCACTGGCCAAGTGTGTCTCGCCGAATTCACAATAGGCTTCTGCGAGAAGCTGACTTGAATGCGAAGCATCTGGCCGCAGCAGGAGCGATTCGCGCAAGCAGGAAATCGCGGAATCAGTCTGGCGACAAGCATGTAGCGCCGCGCCGAGATTATGCAAAACGGCCGAGCTGTACGGTCGGGCTTCGCGCAGTCTCTGGAGTTTCGGGATAGCCTCCTCCATCCTCCCGGCGCTGATCAGCATCCGAGCGGATTCATCCAAGCAGTCGCAGTCGCCGTTTGGCTCCCCGGCCTTCTCCAACATGGCGACCGCCTCGGTAACGCTGGATTGTGATTCCAATACTAGAGCAAGTGCAATTGCCTTTGGCGGATCAGAGGGCTGGCCCGGCATCTTGCGAGAGGCTGCTGCGGCCCGTTCGAAGTCGCCTACTGCAATGCAGCTGCGTATGAGAGCCAGCCACGTTGGCTGGAAAGCAGGGCACTGTTTCACAGCTTCTTCCCAACAGTTTTGCGCCTCCTGTGTACGCCCTAAGGCTTCTAGGGCAATGCCCAAATTATGCTGTGCCTTGTAGCCGCAGATTGAAGGATCGAGGCTTTGAAACGTACGGTCTTGTGGTTCATTCAGGACCCGCTGATAGTCGGCAACTGCCTCCTCTAGCTGTCCGGCGTCTTGGTGCAGCATCGCCCGTCGAAAGAGTAGTTCTTTGTCGCCAGGAAAATGCAGTATGGCCTCAGTCATGACTTCAAGTGACTGTGTCGTTATCCCCAGGGCTCTTAAACAGTTCACACGAAGTGCCCAGGCTTTCCTGAGATGGGATTCACCGTTTCCTGCTCGTTCTATCGACCGCCGCAAGTAATCTTCCGCTTCGGCGTATTGCCCCGCATCTTCACAGGTCATGCCCAGATTGAACAATACAAACGGATGGTCCGGTCGCTCGAGTAGATCAAGTTTTAGGATCCGAAAATCGCGTTCAAGCTTTTTCGCGCGAACCGGCGGAGTCTGGCATGAGCCTGAGTGGATTACATAAATATCGGTAAAGGCCACGTTACCTCCCGCCCGTCGGATGGCAGGCAGAATCTGCTCGTGGATGCGATGTTCAAATCGAAGCTCAGGCAAATTCCGAAAGAGTTTGACGTGGTCTACGACAGTCAATTGCCAGTCCTCCTGCGAGGGACAATGCACCTGCGCGACATAGCCCAAGACGTCCGAGGCGTGAGGGCCCAAGGCTAGCTCTCGCAGTTGTTTGCCTTGCTCAGGTCGAATAACGTCGTCTGAATCCATCCAGAAGATCCATTCCCCACGAGCTGGTTCAAGCGATGCATTTCTGGCAGCCGAAAAGTCGTCACACCACGGAAACTCGAACATGCGTGCGCCAAACTTGCGACAGATTTCAGGCGTGTGGTCGGTCGACCCGGTATCGACTATCACCAGTTCGTCCACCCATGGGAAGATACTCTCAAGGCAATCACCGATCGTATCCTCATTGTCGCGGACGATCATACAGAGTGAGAGTAGAATTCGCTTGCGTTTCAGCAATAATTCGCCGCCCGGGATCTCTTCGGCTTGATAGATCTGTTCGGCTGGTTGTAACTTTAAGGCACTCACCGAAGAATCCGAGCGAATCCGGCTGCTTGGCAGGACGATGTTAGACTCAGGCGGCGCATCAGCTACACCCAGCCTCCATTTTTCATCATAGCGACGCCTATTTTTCTCCATGATTTCGGCGAAGTTGACTCCGGCCGCTTGAAACGTGACGCTTCCAAAGTGATGGACGAATACGTGACTGGCAATAAATGCCTTAAAACCCTTGGCCAATGCTCGGCGACACAGATCGTCGTCTTCAAAGCATCCGACTTCAAATCGTTCATCGAGCAGTCCAATGGCCCCGATGACCTCGCGGCGAATCATCAAGCAGAACCCGACTAGGCGATCCACTTCTGTCATGTTGCGAGTCTTGCGCTGCTGCCAGGCAAATCCGTCCAGACTAGCCAATTCGTGGTACGCAACGGGTACTTGCTGGGGACCGCTGACATTGTTGGAGACTGGACCTACTAGTCCAGTGTCTGGACGGTCATTTAGCGCTTCAAGTAGTCCTTCCAGCCATCCCGTTGTGACAATTGTGTCATTGTTGAGCAGTAATATTTGCTGTCCATCGGCAACCCGCAGGGCTTGGTTAACGGCAGGCGCAAATCCACGGTTGTCGCTGTTTAGTATTACCTTTGCTCCGCTGATAGAAGCAAGATAATCTGGCGTTCCGTCAGTCGATCCATTATCGACAAATATCAACTCGTAGGGCTCATCGGTCCGAACGAGGATGCTTTCAACACATTGGCGCGTATACGACAATTGGTTGTGAGTAACAATTACGATCGTGGTCAATCCGAAGTCTCGCCGCACGCGACGCTGGGCACGTGCAAGATACTGGTAAACGAAGAACTCCTCGGCGTCACCCTGACTTAATTTGGAGACAGAAAAATTACCGAACTCAAGATTATTGGGGCTACCCGATCGCTCCCAGCTTCGGTATCCATCGCTGGGAACGCTTGCCAGCTCGACCGTGTTAAACCCAGCCCGATACAACATTTTCTCAAGCTCACGAAGCGTAAAGCAACGCACATGGTCCTCGTCTAGCAAGCCAGCCGCCTCGTAGGTCCAGTTGCCGTCTATCAACCCCCTGATAACGCTATGATGGCGATTGTTCGGCACGCTGATTACGATAGAACCATCAGCCGTTAGCCAGTGCTGACATTTTTTCAGGATTTCGATTGGCGTTCGAAGATGCTCAAGCACATCGGCAAAAATGATGCAGTCGAAATCGTTCGATTCGAAGCTGTCGTTAGCTAGATCATCAATGGATGACTGAATGACGCGGTCAAGGCGGTCGCTCGCCAGTTCGCAAGCGTGAGCGGACATTTCAACGCCCCAAACCGAGCAGTCTTGGCGCGATTTGAGCAGTACTCCCAATTTACCGCCCCCACAGCCAATGTCGAGAATCCGTGTCGCGTCAGTCGGTACCAGCGCCGCTACATCTGGTCGGTCAAATTCGAAATAGGCGGTCGTCTTTATCGGTTGCACGGGTAAGGACCTGCGTGGAACAGACCGTTGCGCGTGATCAATGATCACCCGCATGCGATGCTCGTATGTGTGGTGGGCAAGTACATGCTTGCGTCCCTGGGTAGCTACTTTTTTTCGACGAGAATCGTCCGCGAGGAGTTGGGCTACTTGATCAACAAGATCATTCCCCTACGAGTAGCAAATCAGATGTTCCCCCAATTCGAAAATCTCACTCAAGCCAGACGTTTCACTGGCGTCCGTCACCAGTGCGGTCCCACAAGCGAGAGCCTCGAACACGCGCATATTGAGGTCACCTGACACGCTGCAATTGAAGGCCACCTTAAATTGACCGGTGCGTTCCGCCATGGCCCAGTGGAATGCCTGGCCAAACCAGTGATTCGGAAAATGTTCGGAGAGAATCTTCAGCATCTCCATTCGTCGGTTACCGATTTCATGCCCCACAAAGCCGATGTCGTACTCAGGAAGTGCACCCGGCACTGGATGATGCAACTGGGGATCGCAGCCTAGTGGAAGCCAGTGGACGTCGCGTCCCAAGGCTCGCTGCATTTGTTGGGCACCCAGTTTTTGGGCGGCGAACACCCAATCGGCATTGCCAAACCTGGAAATACAACGCTCCAAACTCATGTGTGTGTCGATCGCCCAGGCTGCTCGCGGTCGAAGTTCATCAGGCAACTGATAGTCAAGCCCATCATCGATTAGCACAAATAGGTCAAACAAACCCGCTGGAATTCGATTTAATTCTTCGGGTAACAATTGCTCCACATCGACCAGGCGACTTAGCGCTCGTCGACAGTAGAAGCCAGTCGTCTCCGAACGAATTTGATTGTCGAAAATGACGGCAACCTTCATGCTCGCCTCCGGCACGACTCGAAAAGTGGTTGGTAATGTCGGTCAATAATGGTTGCCCAGGGAAAGGTCGCTTCAAATCGTTTGCGACCATTAACGCCAAACTGTTGAGTCCGAACTGGATCGTCCATCAGCGAAATCAGACCATTCATCAGGTCGACTGGGTCGGCTGGTTCTACAAGCAGTCCTGTAAGGCCATCGCAAACGACCTCTTTCAAACCTCCCAAACTACTGGCGATCACCGCCCGCGAAGCGCCCATGGCCTCGACGGCGGTTCGCCCAAGCGCTTCCTGAGCGACCGTCGGGACCGCGACCACGTCGCACTGAGCCATGCTTCGCGGGAGTTCCGTTTGGCTTTGCCAACCACACGTTTTTAAGAATGGATCAACAACCCTGTTGTTGTCGGTCGTCACCCAAAGTTCGAAGTCTTGACGCAGGAGCCAGAGTTGTCGGCAAGCGGCCAACAAGACATGGAAGCCTTTCATGTATTCATCGACTAGCCCAGCAAACATGATTCGAAATGGTCGCGCGCCTATTGTTCGGGTCGGTAGGCTTTCGAAGCGCCGTGGATCGAAACCACTGGGAATGACTCGAACGTCTCTTGCATAAGGTTCAACCAAGGCCGCGATCTGATTGTTGACTACGAGAATGGATTGGGCATTTTGAAACACTTTACTCAGTCGAGAGCCGTAATCCGGCAGGTCGAAGTCGGCTAAATGCCTTTCGGCAGTATGTAAACCGCCGGAAGATCTAGTTCGAGTCTTGACGCATTGAACGCACGTGTCGCGCGCGGCCAACTGGGTTAACTTGCACTGTTGCGGACGATCCTTGTCTTCGCACAACAGTCGCACATTGTTCAGTGGACATAGGCACTCCATAGCGGCCAAGCGCAGGCAATAGGGGAAGTCGGAGACCGCCTCTGCCAGCAACAGCTTGGTATTCCAACTGTCGGTGACAATAACACAATCGGGGGAAAATTCGTGGACAGCGCTACTGAATCTACGCTTAATCTCAGTGGAATTCCAGTCCGCCTGATTGAACAAGATGGGTTTGTTATTGTAGGGCAACAGTTGGCTAACATGGCCTATCTGCCAGGGCTCGTACGCCGCGTAGAAGTGGCAGACTTCGTAGCCTGCCAATGTAAGGAACTGCGCTAATTCGGCTGTATGAACGATGCCGCCTCCGGTCGATGGCCAATTGAAGAGCAGGCTCACGATCGCAATCCGGCAACGATTTTTCGCCGACGTGTGGCTGGGGCGCTCGCCTTCTAGTTCTAATTGAGCGTCGGCCTCCAGCAGTCGGAGGTTTCGGTAATCGGTCGCCGATGGATTGCCAGACTCGATGCGTTTATGGAAAAATTGCAATAATTCCGCAGAAGTGCAGTGTGCAAGCGCTTCACGCAAACCTGTCAATTGCGACGAACGCATCGTAGTCCTCACCCGTTCAATGAAGTCTGGAACGTTGGCTGGCGAATCACACTAGCGGTTCATGACGAGTTTCAAGGATGGAAATACAGCGGACTAGCCGTCTGGATTAGCCCAAGTTTACGATATCGCATTAGTCAATAAGTTGCAAACAAATTCAAAAGTCAATTCAAGGCTAACTATCTTCACTCGGCAACGAGTGAGTCTGTTCAACTTTAATGCTAGGCTGACACAGCCGCTTTCGCCAAACTATTTGATTCCTTAAAATTTTCTGTTTATCCAATGAATTCGCTATCACTCTGCTCATAACTTCCCAGGACATTTATGACCCACGCGCAGCAAGCCATTCGCGCAGCGAAGTCTCTAAGTGTTGAGGTGTCACAGCTCGATTTTAGTGCGTATGTTCCTTGGGTTTACAACCCGCTGCAATACGCTTGGCCAGCCCACGAGCAATACCTGCAGAAATATATCCGCTCCGGTTGTCGGGCGCTGTTTCTGGGCATGAATCCGGGTCCGTGGGGTATGGCTCAAACGGGCGTGCCGTTCGGAGAAATCGGCGCTGTTGTGAATTGGCTGCATATCGATGCGTCTATCGCCAAGCCCGACCCAGAACACCCCAAACGGCTCGTGGATGGTCTGGCCTGCCGCCGCAGCGAGGTCTCGGGACGTCGGCTGTGGGGCCTGTTTGCGGAGCGATTCGTATCGGCCAATGAGTTTTTCGAATATCACTTCGTAGCCAATTATTGTCCGCTGGTTTTCATGGAGGAATCGGCGCGAAACGTGACACCAGACAAACTACCCAGCGGCTTGCGACAGCCGCTGGAAGCCATCTGCGACCGGCACCTGGGACGGTTGATTCAGGCATTGTCTCCCGAGTGGGTCATTGGCGTTGGCGGATTCGCCGAAAAATGCGCCGCGCGCGTTATTGCCGCTGAAGCAATCTCCAACATCCGCATTGGACGAATTCTACACCCCAGTCCCGCCTCGCCAGCAGCGAATCAAGATTGGAGCGGCAAGGTAAAAAGTCAATTGGAGAGTTTAGGCGTCTGGTAGCCAAACTCCACTTGCACCCAATGGAAACTTCTCGCGGTTGGCAGAAGACGGTATACTGAGCTGGATGGAACGAGTTGTTTTAGCGATGAGCGGCGGAGTGGATAGCTCTGCCGCAGCCCATTTACTGCTCGAACAAGGGTTCGACGTGGTGGGCGTCTTCATGCGCCATGGCGAAGAATCCGTCGAAAGTTGCCAGCTCGACGATGGCTCGCCCAATCCTCTGCTGCCGATTCTTCAGGGCCGCTCGGATCACAAGCAGGGTTGCTGTAGCGCCTCGGACGCAATGGACGCGCGGCGGGTGGCGGACAAGTTGGGAATTCCTTTTTTCGCACTTGATCTCCAAGCCGATTTTTCGCGAATTGTCGACTATTTTGTCGACGAATACACGCATGGGCGCACACCAAACCCCTGCGTGCAATGCAATAATTGGA
This sequence comes from Pirellulaceae bacterium, assembly GCA_041741955.1. Lineage (GTDB taxonomy): Bacteria > Planctomycetota > Planctomycetia > Pirellulales > Pirellulaceae > Aureliella. The sequence goes on from JBGSJL010000115.1 coordinate 25,477, forward strand.
TCAAATTTGGACGCCTTTTCGACTATGCAGACAGTGTTGATGCCCAGTTCGTAGCCACGGGCCACTATGCACAACTCGTCGAGCAGGATGGCGAGTATCAATTGCTACGCGGCATCGACCCTGGCAAGGACCAGTCTTATGCACTGGCGGGCATCGATCGCAACTTTTTGCCACGGATGATGCTGCCAGTTGGAAAGTTCCTCAAGCCGCAAATTCGACAACTTGCGGGTCAAGCTGGCTTGCGCGTGGCCGACAAACGCGATAGCCAGGAGATCTGCTTCGTGACTAGCGGCAAGCACAGTCAGTTTGTCCGAGCCCGCGCAGACAAATTGCGCGGCGGAAATTTCGTGACTACCGATGGGAAAGTTGTCGGGCGTCACGAGGGTATTGAGGCTTTTACGATCGGACAGCGCAAGGGCCTGGGCATTGCGCTGGGCGAACCGCAGTTCGTCGTACGCATCGATGCACAGAACTTTGATGTCATCATTGGCCCCAAAGAGGCGCTGGAGCGCGGGCGTTTGACTGCCACGCAAGCCAACTGGTTGATCGCCCCCCCGCGTCTGCCTTTCGATGGTATGGCTCAGATTCGCTACAATAGCGATGCCATGGCTGCTCGTATCACACCGAATAGTTCAGGTGGTTTCAGCGTGGATTTTCGTGAACCGGCCAGCGGCGTAGCCCCCGGCCAGCTCTGCGTTGTTTTCGACCAGGATCGCGTTCTGGGCGGCGGTTGGATAGCCTGATAGCCGCGCTTGATTGGAATAGTCGCCAGAAAACGCTATAGTGTGGCAGAGCTTCGCGCCGCATATCCAATTTTTGAAAACGCAAATCATGATCTCCGCAACCTACAATCTGCTGCTCGCACAAATCCAAGTTGGCACGATCGTCTGGTGGGTTGTGATCGGCCTGCTGGCTTTGTTTGCGCTTTTCACGGTCATTTCATTCTTTGCCTTTGGAGCACTGTGGGTCCAGGCTTTTGCGGCCAGTGCGCGCGTCTCGATGCTCAGTCTAATCGGTATGTACTTCCGACAAGTCAAAGCGCCGATTATTGTCAACGCAAAAATCATGGCCGCCCAGGCTGGTTTGGATATCACGTCCCGCAACGGTATTTTGACTCAGCGATTGGAAGCACATTACCTGGCCGGCGGCAATGTGATGAATGTGATTCAGGCCATTATTGCAGCCCATCGGGCTGGTATCGATCTGGATTTTGATCGCGCTTCGGCCATCGACTTGGCCGGCCGCGATGTCCAGGATGCCGTGCGAACTAGCGTACAGCCTAAAGTGATCGATTGTCCCGACTCGCGCCGCAGCGGTAAGACCACGCTCAGCGCGATTGCCCGCGATGGAGTCGAACTTCGCGTGCGAACGCGCGTTACCGTTCGCACCAATTTGGAACAACTGATTGGCGGTGCGACCGAGGAAACAATTATCGCCCGTGTTGGCGAAAGTATCATCAGCTCGATCGGATCCAGCGAATCCCATCAAACCGTCCTGGAAAATCCAGACCTAATTTCGCGAACGGTATTGCGGCGAGGGTTGGATGCGCAAACCGCATTTCAAATCGTATCGATCGACATTGCCGACATCGATGTGGGCGACAACATTGGTGCGCGATTGCGCGCCGACCAAGCGGAAGCAGACGTACGAGTGGCTCGCGCGTTGGCCGAACAGCGACGCGCCGAAGCCATCGCCACTGAACAAGAGAATCGCGCCAGCGTGGCTGAGAACAGGGCGAATCTGGTACTGGCCGAAGCCGAAGTGCCTCGAGCGATGGCCCTGGCTTTCAAACGCGGAAATCTAGGCGGGCTATCGAAACCCAATTGACAGTCTACAAAACGGTCTGCGACTCGATCCGTACGACTGCGTTACCGAATAGCGAGCCACCTCCTAAATCGGCAAGGTCTTGGCTGGTAAGGTTGTTGAGACTCCGCTTGTCCGGTGCCAGTTTGGGCCACCACTGTCCTAGCGCGATCACCACACCTTGCCGTGCATCGGCAGTGACGATGGCTTTGCGGATAATGGTCCCGTGGCGACTGGTAATCTGAATTCTGGCACCATCGTCGACAGAACTATTAGCTGCATCGGTGGGATGCACCAGTACAGTCGGTTCGCCTCCGGCGGCCCTAAGCAGAGATTCGATATTGCCCATACTCGTATTCAAAACGTATGCACCCGGCGGCGAAATCAGGCGGAATGGGAACTGTGGCGATGTCTGCTCGCGAAACGTAATTTGTTGCGGCGCGGGTTGGAAGCGGATCTTGCCATCTTCAAAATGGCTGCCCGTGGCGTAGGGGCGATAATCGTCAGGCAAGTTGATGCGAATACTCCGTTCAGATTTTAGCCTGGCAAGCGTGATGCCCTGCAGGTGCGGATGCGGGCTGGCCAATAGCTGTTCGGCGAGTTGTTCCGTGTTCAGCGAAAATATCGCGTCATCCAAGCCCATGCGCTCGGCCAACTGTCGAAAGATCCAACTATTCGGCTGGCACTCGCCGCGTGGCGGCAGGATAGGCTCGGCCCATTGCAGATAGTAGTGCCCGTACGCTGTGTACAAATCCGGATGTTCGACAAAGGTGGTGGCAGGTAGCAGAATATCCGCGTAGTCGGCGGTATCGGTTTGGAAGTGATCGATCACCACCGTGAATAAATCTTCGCGGCTCAAGCCCGCTAGCACCGCTTGCGAATCGGGAGCCACTGCGGCCGGATTGGAATTGAAAACGAAAAGAGTCTTTATCGGCTGTGCGGTGGCCTGCAACACTTGGCCAAGTTGATTTTGATTGACATGCCTACGGTTTGGACGAAGTAGATGCAGTCCAGAATACTTGGCTGTGTTGAGTCCAAATCCGCCGCTGGTAGACAGGGCCGCGCCACCTCCGCGATGCTTCCATGCGCCGGTCAAGGCGGGCAGTAGTGTGATGGCCCGCAGGGCGTTGCCACCGCCTTCGTTGCGCGTCATGCCATAGCCAACCTTGATGAAGGTCGCTGGTTGGCGACCGATATCACTGGCGAGTTGTACTATCTCGTCTGCGGCCATACCACAAAGTTCGGCCGCCCGCTCGACCGGCCACTGAGCGCAGGCCAGGCGATAGTCGTCGAGCGAGGTTGCGTATTGATCGAGATACGCGCGGTCTTCCAAACCTTGTTCAAGGATCAGCCCACCGATGGCCAGGGCCAGGGCCGCATCGCTGCCTACGGCCACCTGCCAGTGTTCGTCAGCAAAGCGGCTAGTTTCATTGCGATAGGGGTCGATGTGCAGAATCCGCGCACCCGATTTGCGCGCCAACTTGAGCCATGGCACAAGGTGGCTGTTGGATCTAAGGACGTTGATCCCCCAAAGTATGATCAACTTCGAATGGGCCACATCCTCGGGAGCTGGCGAAAGTTTGTTGGGACCATAATTGGCTTCCCAGCCCGCGCTGCCGGTTGTCGCGCAGATCGTCCAATCGAGCTCACTAGCACCCAGACCGCGAAAAAAGGCCAGCGGATGATCGCGCTCAATCAGGCCCATGGTCCCCGCGTAGCTATACGGTAAAAGGCTCTGCTCGCCAAATCGATCAATGTTGTCGCGTAGGTTCTGAGTGATAGTATTGAGAGCTTCATCCCAGGAGATAGGTACAAATTTTCCGGTCCCCTTGGACCCATTTCGCTTTTGAGGGAATAACAATCGATCCGCATGTTCCTGCCGCTGCGGATACTTGGACATCTTCACACATGCAAATCCCTGTGTGATGGGATGCAGTGGCTCGCCATCGAGCTTCACCATGCGACCGTCCTGGATCGTGATGCGCACCGCGCAGGTGTCAGGACAATCGAGTGGGCAAACGGATCTATGCACCTGTTGTATTTTCATTTTCTTCAATCTTGAAATTTGCTCGCACTGGCCCGTAGCTTTTCTTCGAGCTTTTCCCGAATACCTTGATTGACGCGCTGTAGGTAAGTCATATAAGTCTGCTGCATGGCGCGGGCATCGGTAGAAAATTCATGGATGCGAGCATAGACATTCAGTGCGTCGAGCAGAGTGCCAGAGAAAAGTTGCACGCGCGGCAGTTCGCGAATTATGCGTTGCATGCTGCGTTCATCGATCTGTCGCACTTCGGCAACCAACAGCATAACCCAAACCGTCGGATCGTCGGTCGTTGCCCGCAGTTGGGCTACTTCATCGGCCAGTCCATTGGCTCGGAGGCGTTGCAAGCCACGTGCAAGCCAGCGCTGTGTGGTCAGCTCGGCACCTGGAAACTGTGCAATAAGGTGGGCTGCGGCTGAAGCCGTGCCAGCACGCACAAGCGCTTCGGTTGCATTGGCTTGAATGGCCTGCCTGCTATCGGCAAGATGCGGAGCCAACACAGATTCCAGATCGGCCTGCGGCCATTGGATAAGGCTGTGCATGGCCAACTGAAAACCGACGGCCTGCGGTCCATCGTCCGGTGGACTTTGAGAGAGCAGTTTTGCCAGATCAAGGGTTTCAGGATAGTTGAATCGCAGCATCTCCAACGCTTGAAGACCCTGTTGAAATGCAGCCGATTTGCTCGCATCGACCGCAAGTTGCTCGATAGCGTTGTCGAGGTGACCCGCCAGCGCGTCCGCCTCTAAGTCGAGCCACTGGATCCGCTGCCGTACAGACGCCGGTGCAACGCGAAAGAAAATCTTGGATCGACTGCAGACCTCCGAAATGGTTTCGATATGCGGACGCAGCTCGACGGCTGGTAGACGCACCATCTGCTCCATCAATTTGCCGCCGCAGCGAGCCGAAAACTCGGTCAGCTTACGACCTTGGGCCATTCTGGCGGCCCGCTGGCAGCACTCGGCAATTCTTTCGGGAGGCACACACAGATGAGAAATCAAGGGAAGTTCCGGGAAAGCCAGCTCGGGACCCCAACGGTCCCAGCCTGCCAACAGGCATGTCATTACCCGCTCATCGTCGGCATAGCCTTCGCTTAAAAAGTTTAGTGCCAACATGCGAAAACTAGTTTCCTCGTCCGCAAGCAGCCGCACCAAATCATCGTTGGTCAAATTTTTCATAGGTCTACTGGATCGATGGATCGACGGGGTAAATGGGTCGCAACCACAATTCTCGCTCATGGCTCAGGCCGAGCTCAAATCTTGCTAGACTGATGGACATAACTTTTCTGCTGCTACATTCTACGCTAACTGTGTGAGCCTTCCATGTCTGCAAATCGACGTCAATGCACAATTCTATGCCTGATGTTTGCGCTGCTGCTGAACCTGGGTATCGGTCCAAACCATGCTGTGGAGCCCCTACGGATCGGCATGATCGGGCTGGACACTTCGCATGCACCGGCCTTCGCAAAACTATTCAACTCGACCGAAACTACTGGCAACTTGGCGAACATGAAAGTTGTGGCTGCCTACCCAGGCGGCAGCCAAGATATTGCCTCCAGTCGAGACCGAGTCGCAGGGTTTACAAAACAGCTCAGCGAGATGGGCGTCGAGATTGTCAGCTCGGTCGAGGAACTACTGCCCAAAGTAGATGCTGTCCTCTTGGAAAGCGTCGATGGCCGCAAACATTTGGAACAGGCGCGGCAAGTATTTATGGCTGGCAAGCCCATGTTCATCGACAAGCCGCTAGCGAGTAATCTAGCTGAAGCCGTTGCCATCGACCTACTGTCCCAAAAATATTCGAGTCGATGGTTCAGTAGCTCTTCGTTGCGATTCAGTCCGAGCATCATTGCCTATCGCGAAGATGAGCAACTCAAATCGCAAGTTCGCGGCGCTTCGGCTTGGAGTCCCTGCTCGCTCGAAGCAACGCATAGCGATTTATTTTGGTATGGTATCCATGGCGTCGAAACGCTCTATACGGCCATGGGTACCGGATGCCAGTCTGTTTCTCGGACCCATACGCCTGGCGCCGACGTGGTTGTCGGAGTGTGGAAGGCTGGTCGCGTCGGAGTCTTTCGCGGGATCCGCGATGGCAAAGGCGATTATGGGCTGGTGGTCTTCGGTGAGAAACAAATTGTCGTGGGCGGCAAGTACGAAGGTTATGAGGCTCTGGTCGTGCGCATCGCAGATTTCTTCGCCGGTGGCCCTGCTCCGGTCAGTACGACTGAGACGCTAGAACTCATGACATTCATGCAAGCCGCTGATGTATCCAAGGCCCGCGGTGGTGCCGTGGTGCAACTCGAAGAAGTTTGGAACCAGGCGCTACTGGATGCTGAAGCAATCGTGCAAGGGTCCAGCATAGTACCGTTCAAAGAGTAGCAGCCACAGTCTCCGGTGGTTGTCCGATCCGAATCGAGCGAACTGCAGTTATGCCAGTATCTGAGAACTAACTTCCAAAATTTCAGAATTCTGAATAAAGTCGGCGGCTACGCGGGTCTAAACAGGTGGAAAAGCACCTCGGAGCCTGCATGACGAGTCTCAATCAACGATTGGTAGATGGCGAAGCGGCCGCTTTCGCCGAGCTGTATGATTTGTTGGCAGATCGACTCTTTCGTTATTTAGTAACTCAGACCGGTTCGCGCGACGATGCGGCCGACCTACTACAGGAATTGTTTTCGAGACTCTTCCGCGCTCGGCAACGGTTGGGTCCAATCGAAAATCTGCAAGCCTATTGTTTCCGTGTCGCGCGCAATGAGGTGCTTCGTTCGCGCCATCGCCATCGCGAAGTATTGCTGACGCAGGCGCTGCTTTGCGACGTTTGCGAGAACCCAAGCCAAAACCAAGTCGAAATCAACGATCGTGTGGCCCACGCGCTCAACAGACTGTCGCCGAGCTACCGCGAAGTGATCGAGCTGAAATTCTTTAGTAGTCTGACACTGGCAGAGATCAGTAGCGTGATCGACAAACCGGTGGGAACAGTGGCGACTTGGTTGCGTCGCGCACTGGAGCAAATGCGGAAATCCGCGGAATATTCGAGCGGGCCAGCGATTGGGCGACGTGGTTCTACAAGCCGGAGCGATCCATGAAGGAATTTGACTTTGAAGCATGGGCAGCATCGCGCGAGCTATTGCGGGCACCTCGCGAACTGCGGCAGCAAGTTCTCTCTCAACTCGTAGAGCTAGCACAAACGCCCAGCGACGAATTGGAGATGGCGCCTGCTGTTGGTTCACGCTTTGATCGCAACCTCAATATCGCGTTGGCGCTTAGTGTAATCTTGGCCGTGAGCACTTGGGTGATCAATTTAAAATTGCAAGAAAGCCAATTGTCGGCCCTGCTTGAAAAGGGAGCCTCTAGACACAGCACTGAACAGACTGCAAGACCGGAAGACTTATACGATTACTGGCGCATGATTGCCAAGGGAGATATTTATGAAGTGGAAGCGAAGACTAAAGATCGCGCTGATCGCAGTGGCCATTCTTCTAATTGCCGGGGCAGGTTTCAACTGGTTCAGTCACGCACGGCTTGAGCGGCGGATTGCAAAGATTCACGCGGCTGGTGACCCTGTTTCCATTGCAGATCTCGCGCCGCCAGCAATTGCTCCTGAAGACAATGCTGCCCAGTACTTGTCGAGCATTGCCGACGATTGTGTCAAGCTATACGATGCGCTGTATCGGCACGTTCAGGCCGACGACTTCTCATGGCAAACGGGTCTAAACGCAGACCAGATTGCTAAAACCGAACAGGCGTTCGTCGACTATCCGAACGTACTACCGGCGTTCGCTAAGGCCCTAGGTTGTACGCAATCCGCTTGGGAACTCGATTATTCGCTCAACTTCCCAGATTTTTTAGAGGAGTTGATTGTCCACATTGGCCCGCAGCGCTCGGTTTCGCGAGTGCAGGACTGTCGGGCACGCTACCTGGCGGCGATCGGCCAGCCAAACGAGTCGGTAAACATGTACCTGCAGATGCTGCAACTAGCGCGACTTCAGGAGAATGAGCCCACGCTGGTGTGTGCCTTTGCAAACCTCGCCACCAGAGGCGCAGCGATCGAGGGTCTCAATGGACTTCTCCAGACCAAAGTGCTGTCGCCGAGTTCGCATCAGGCGATTGAGAAGGAGCTCGCGCAGCACGACGCGCTAGCTGCTTTTGTGGATACGCTCAAGTCGGAACGCGCCCTGGGCATTATGGGCTTTCGAGTTTTGCCCACACCTTTAGGTTTATTCAATGGCCAGTGGGCTAACTACCTCGACAACATGGAGCAGCAGATTTTGATGGGCGCCAAATCGCAGTATGAATTGGTTGGCGTAAAAACTGCGCCGGCCAAGGGACTTTGGGAGCCCGTCGAATCTGCCATTGTGGCTTCGCGTGAGACGCTCAATCGAGTGCGTGCCAGCATGCGCTGTTTGCGAATTTTGAACGCCATTCTTGCTCGAACAGAAAATACGGAAAAGATCGAGATAGATGCTTTGTTGCAACTTGCTGGTTTGCCACCCGAGACAGGCATTGATCCCTACACTGGGCAGAGTTTGATCATCAAGAAAACGCAAGCTGGATGGCTTGTGTACTCGGTGGGCAATGATGGTGTCGACGGAGGTGGAGAAATTCTAGACAACGCTCGGGATATCGGCGTTGGACCGCAAGCGGTAGAAACTCAATAGGTTGTGTACATCTTAAAACACTTTGGGCCGGCATTGAGAGCGCAGCTTCAAAGCGTAAACACGAGATTCTCGTGGTCCCTCGCCTTTAAACTCATTAGTCAGGATTGAGTTTAAGTTTAAGTTTGGGATGCGGAAACAGTACGCAAATGCGTTAGTTTTTTCCCCCGGCCAGTGGGAGGAGAAGCATCTGGGGTGCTTCTCCTCCCAATCCCTCCTGGTGAATACTATTGGGGCAACCTCACCGCTGGCTTCGTTCAACGCACGCTAGTGCTGTTGATATCCATCGTGCCCCAGAACACATCGCTGCCACGCATGATGTGGAACTTGGGGGAACCGCTCTTGATTTCGTTCTTGTTCATGATCCAGGCCAAGTCTTCCCAGTTGGGCGTCTGCCATTCGAGCAGTCCCACCAGGATGTCGCCGGATTGAATCTGCGCAGTGTAAGCCGGGCTGTTCGAACGAACCGAGGTAACTCGCATGCCGCCTTTGTAACTGGTGTTTTGCTGGGTCACTTTGGCAGCATCGGCCAACTCCAGTTTCAGACCTAAACCACGGTAGACTTGCTCTTGAATGGAAGTCGTAGATGCCAATTGAGCTTTGGTTGAGGAGCGACTCTCCAGTGCGAGGCTGCTGGTGACGACAGTGCCGCTGCGCTCCAGCTCCAGTGTCACGTCGGCACCGGCGCTCTGGTCCAAAAGTGCAAGCTCGTAATCCAAGCGTGTTTTGATCGTTCGTTTACCGACGGCTCGAATCACATCTCCGCGTTGCAGTTGGCTGCCGCTGGCACGGAGTACTTCGACTCGTGGTCGCCCAGAGGAATAGGTGGTTGTTACGGAGATGGGACTTTCGAAGGAGCCACGTCGGTGCTGCGCAATCATGTCAGCGGCGATTTCGGTGGCCTTGTCGACAGGAATGGCAAAGCCGATGCCCTGCGCACCAATTCTTACGGCCGCGTTGATGCCGATCATGTCCCCATCGGCGTTCAGCAGAGGTCCACCGGAGTTACCGGGATTGATGCTGGCGTCGGTCTGGATCAAATCGGGATAGTTCTGCGAACCATTCACTGGAATATCCCGGTGCAGAGCGCTGACAATGCCTTCGGTCACCGTATGGTGGTAGCCGAAGGGATTGCCAATTGCGATCACACGCTCTCCGCGCACTAGGTCGGATGAGGTACCGAAGCGAATCACAGGGAACTGAGTTTTAGCAGCCGTGATTTGGACGAGTGCCAAGTCCGTTTCTGGGTCGCGGGCGATCAGTCGCCCAATATATTTCGAACCATCGTGCAAAGTTACTTCGATGCGTCCTACATCTTGCACCACGTGCTGGTTCGTCAAAATGTAGCCACGCGGATCGATGATTACGCCAGCTCCCATTCCGTTGACCTGTTGAGAATCAATGGCGGAGGGATTGGACGGTTTGTTGCCTTCGATATTTACCACGGCGGGTTCAGCCGCTTGTATGGCTCGCACAGTAGCCGTGTATCGCAGCGAGGAGTCCTCGTCGGCGAGCACGACGGTGCCAGAAACGCACACAGCCAGTCCCAAGCCAATCAAGGCCAATGGGCGGGCCCACATGCGATTCAATTCAGTCAGCGTCATAGACACCCTTCCGAGCGGGATTTCGGTTGGGGACAATCTAGCGGTTTGGGTCAGCGCTAAATAGCCACTCTGCAAGCTAACCCCCTGTGGGCAGCCTTGCCATGCAGACAGAATCGGTTGGTCGGCTTCGACTGCTTAATCCGACATTCCAGCACCGGCAACAGCTACCTAACTTAACGCTGGGTGGGCCTGGGTAAGATTTGTCGCGTGGGTGGCTGGTGCCGCGCTAGCGGGGTGGTCCGGATTGGTCATCCATGTCACGGATATACCGGCGAAGCCGTTCCAGTTCGTCGGTCGTGTCCCGCAGTCGCAGCATGTTTTCCACGCGTTTGAGCAGCTTGACCTTGTTGACTGGCTTGGAGAGAAAGTCATCTGTGCCCGCCTTAACCGCTCTTTCAATGTCCCCCAATTCGTTCAGGGCCGTGACCATCAGCACCATGACTCGCGCGGTTTTCGGATCCTGTTTGATTTGCTGGCATACCTCGAAACCACTGAGCTTGGGCATCATCACATCGAGCAGCAATAGATCGGGCTCAAAGGATTTGACTTTGTCCAGGGCATCTTGTCCGTCCACAGCCAATTCGATAACGCAGTGGAAGGCAGCCAAGTAAGCCTCCAGCAGCTCTCGATTGGCAGCATTGTCATCGGCGATGAGGATTCTGCTGGTTTTGGCTGGAATGGCGTCGGTCACACGGTGGCTCCAAGAACGGGTTGGCAATGGCTCCAAATATTCTAGCGATCAAGTCGCGGCAGGCACCGGAAAACTTTCGCACAGTTCGCGGACGCTGCCGCGAATCGTAGCCTGTAATTTTTCGTCGTCGGGATTGCGTAGCGCTTGACCGATCCAGCCACCAATCTTTTTCATTTCAGAAGTCTTCATGCCGCGCGTCGTAAGCGCTGGGGTCCCGATGCGAATGCCGCTGGGATCCATGGGTTTGCGGGTATCGAACGGGATCATATTCATATTGACCGTTACGCCGCAGGCCTCCAGCGCCTTTTCCGCATGTTTTCCACCCAAGCCAATGCTGGTCACATCGACCAGCATCAGGTGATTGTCGGTTCCACCGCTGATCAATCGCAGCCCACTGGACATGAGTGTTTCCGCCAAAGTTTTCGCATTTTCTACGACCGAGCGTCCGTACTCGCGAAATTCCGGACGCAAGGCTTCGCCGAAGCAAATCGCTTTGCCAGCCACAACGTGCATCAGCGGCCCACCCTGTAGCCCAGGAAAGACCGCGCTGTTAATCGATTTTAAATATTCTTGCTTGCACAAAACCAATCCAGACCGAGGCCCTCGCAGCGTCTTATGTGTAGTCGTGGTCACATAGTCGGCAACTGGGACTGGGTTATCGTGCACGCCTGCAGCCACCAAGCCTGCATAGTGAGCCATATCTGCCAACAGCTTTGCTCCGCACTCTTTGGCAATCTCAGCAAAGCGACCGTGTTGAATCTCGCGCGGATAGGCGCTCGCACCCGCCACGATCAATTTGGGTTTATGCTCGCGGGCCAATCGCGAAATCTGATCGAAGTCAATGCGGTGCGTTTGCGGATCGACGCCGTAAGAAAAGAACTTATAAAGCATGCCTGAAATATTTAGATGCATTCCGTGCGTAAGGTGTCCACCTTGAGCTAAGTCCAGCCCAAGTACTGTGTCGCCGGGTTTCAAGGCAGCCAAGTATACTGCCATGTTGGCTTGCGAGCCGCTATGCGGCTGGACATTGGCCGCTTCGGCTCCAAACAATTGGCAGGCCCGCGAAATTGCCAATCGTTCCACGGTATCGACGTGCTCGCAGCCGCCGTAATAGCGGCGACCTGGGTAGCCTTCTGCATATTTGTTGGTCAGTACACTACCGACGGCTTGCATGACGGCTGGCGAAGTGTAGTTTTCACTGGCGATCATTTCCAAGCCATCCTGCTGGCGCTGATATTCAGCGTCGATAGCCGCCCAAACGTCGGGATCTTGCAAAGCTAGGGTGTTCATGGTGGTCGGTCGAGCTAGGGGAACTGCTCAGAGTTTGCGCTCTGAGCCAAATTGGAACGAAAGACAGATTGTCGGCCTACCCGCAGGAATCGTCAACGTCCACTTGGTTTGCTAGCTGGAATTAGGCAGCGGGACAAAACAAACGTACCATCGAACCCACTAGTTTTTGGGCGAAGTTGGGCTCTGCGAAGTTGGAAGGCGCGAGATTGCTAGCTTTACGTATGAATTTAACCGACTTCAAACTTCGCAGAGTCAAATTCAGCCCCAAAAACGCGCACCTGGGCAAGCACTGGTCGGTACGCAACGCGTCGGTCTGCTGTTTTCGTAATAAGCTGATAGTGCGTTCTATACGAGTTGGTTTTGGGTCCGATCCGGTGGGCTGCGATGGTGTCCAAATTGTCATCCGAGCTGCGTGCGGCTCTTCGTAAAGCGGCCTCACTATTGACCGGTTTCAAGCGACGCTGCCTCAATGCCAGCACTGTGCCCTTCGGGTGGCTTGGCCTCCGCCAGCCAGGTCAGTGTCCCGGTACCCGCTGCTCGACCGACGGCGTAGCCTATTTGGCTGACATTGGTGGCTGCATTGCGGGGGTAGCGACCGCGCTTGGTTGCAGACTAGGATGAGACATGATGCGGAAACCAACACTCTTTTTCTGTTAGACAAAGGTGATCTATCATGACCAACTGCCGTCTTGTTAGTGGCTGGACAATAGCCTGCATGGTTTGTTTAGCGAGCGGCATCAGTCAATCCGCGTCAGCCCAGCTCACGCTCGGCATTGAAAATTTTGCAACGCTCCCCAGCGGCACGCGGATGAGCGTGATGACGACTGATCCGAATGGTCGCCTATTTGTCAACGATCAAAATGGTCCGCTTTATACGATCGATCGCGATACTCGCTCGGTAACTCCCTATTTGAATATCGATCCCATTAACTTTTCGAGCTTGGGCTTGATTCAGAACAATGGCGAAGCGGGTTTTCAGTCGTTTGCATTTCATCCCGATTTTTATAATACCGGAAGTGCCGGAGCGGGCAAGTTTTACACGATGCACAGTTCGAGTAATACAACATCCACGCCTGACTTTAATCCCGGTGGCGGAACAGCCTTTCACAGCTTGCTGCTCGAATGGCAGACCAACCAACCGACTTCTGGTACTTTCGTCCCCGCCAATGCGAGCGCACCGTTTCGTGAAGTGGCAAGATTCAGTCAGCCTTTTGGCAATCACAATGCGGGGCTGATCGCCTTCAATACCTACGCATCTGGTGCCAGTGGAGACCAGAGGAACCTGTATGTTGCATTGGGAGACGGCGGGTCGGGAGGCGATCCGCAAAACAACGGACAGAACGCGGGCAATCCCTACGGTGCCATCCTGAGAATCGATCCCTTGGGAAACAATGCGGCCAATGGAAAATACGGTCTCGTCCCAGAAAACGTGTTCGCGGCGGATGCTACCAACACCACGCTCGCAGAGAATTATGCAATTGGCTTGCGCAACCCACAACGTTTTGGCTGGGACAGTCAGACTGGCGCCATGTATATCGCCGACATCGGACAAGGATCCTTCGAGGAGATCAACCGAGGTGTCAATGGGGGCAACTATGGTTGGGACATTCGCGAGGGAAGCCAAGGCGGAACCCTGCCTGGAGCCATTGATCCTGTAGCCGAGTACGATCACGGTGCCTTCGTGACTTTTCCACTAACTGCGTCGCGCGCGGTTACTACTGGAGAGGTCTATCGCGGCTTGGGCATTCCTGAGCTCAACGGAAAATTGTTGCTGGGAGATTTCCCGAACGGTGTGATCTATACGCTCAATGTCGACAACGATCCGCTGGCTGGTGGGTCCGCAGGCTTGCAGGAATTGCTGCTGCTAGATGAGAACGGGCAATCGGTGCGCATGATTGATCTACTGCGACAGACTACCGGTAACGCGGGTTTGAATCGAGTGGACCTACGATTCAGCGTGGGAGCTCCGGGAGAAGTTTTTGTATTGAACAAATACGATGGTGTTATTCGACGCTTAGTTGCCGTTCCAGAGCCCACGGCGAATTTGCTCCTAGCGCTTGCACTTTCTACATTCGGCTGGCGGCGCTGCCGTCGAAGCTGAAGTTCTCAAGCGATCATGCCCCATGCATCCGATAAGTGGACCGCTCGTAATTCGTTATTGTCGTTCGTCCAACTTCGTCATCGTATTGCTATGCGCCCAGAGCGTTGACTTGCTGACAAGCAAGCACGGACTACTACGTTAACAACTCTAGGTCTGGCCACACATTGCATTGCCTCCGAAGATATAAGATACGCTACGATAAAATACTTGGATTATGGAGGTTACATATGACTGTTGAAGCGTTTGTCGAGGGTCTTTCGCGAAGCGATAAACTTATTGTGATGGAATTGATTTGGCGTGATCTCACAGTTGATCGAAGCACATTCGAGTCCCCAACTTGGCACGCCAGTTGTAAGTGAACGCCTCGCAAATCCCATGCCCGAAGCGGCGTTGGAATTGACGGATGCGTTCGAGGAGATCCAAGGATGGCGAAATGATCGTAAAACTACGTCGTGAGGATCGGAAGGATTTGACTTCGCGTCGCGCGTAGAAAGAGCCGGAATTAGAGCAGTGATAGTGCCTAACCTACAAGCCTGCTACACCCATCTCTGCCAGCAAATGGTCGGCTCCGTAGACGATGCCAGTGATCCATAATACATAGCGAATGTCGACCCCGATGGAGCGACTATAACTTTGGTCCCAGGCAAAGTCGTTGATGGTGGCTTCAAAACAGCGATCGAAATTTACGCCGACCAACTCGCCTCTGCCGTTAAAAACAGGACTGCCCGAGTTCCCTCCCGTCGTATCGGTATCGTAGAGAATTGCGACCGGTATATCGCGGAGTTTCGCGCTGCGGAATGGCCCGAACTCGCCCGCCGCGTACTTGGCGATGGCTTCGTTGGGCGTGATAAACGGTTCGACGCCAGTCGTCTTTTCTAGGACACCGGAAAAAGTCGTCAAAGGTGTTTTGATGATGGCATCTCCTGGCGAGTAACTGCGCACTTTACCGCTGGTGAAGCGAAGCGTTGCATTCGCGTCGGGAACAAAGTTTTTTTCCAAAAACTTTTGTTTGATTTCAACGAGCTTTCCGTAAAGCTGTCCAAGTCGACCCTCGCGCTCTTTATCGAGCTCGCGCATGGCCAGGTAGGTGGGGTAGAGCTGAATTGCCAATTGCAGCAATGGATCGTTGATTTGGGCCAGTTCGTCCGGTGATTTTTCGAGGCAATGGGTAACAAACTCAGGATTGCCGAGCTGCGTCCCCTGGCTAAGCTGTTGGGCTTTACTCGCCAAATTACTCGTGTCGGCCATTAGCGTTGTGAGGGCTGCAACTTCGGATGCGGACTCGATTTTAGCCAGTCGTGCCAGCATACCTGCCAACATCATTTCATCCGTGGCGGCATGATAGTCTCCCATCGAGGTTTGCAGCTCCTGGACGGATTGCTCCCAATTGCGATCCATATACGGCGACTCGCGATCGAGGTCGGCTTTTTGTCGCTCACCTACCGAGTCTACGACGAAGAAACCGTAGCTTAGTCCGCGGGACGCCTGGCGAAGTTGGTCCAGATGGATTTCTAGCGGCGCGGCTTCGACAATTTCTGCATAGGCGGCATCAATTTCTCCGAGCAGGGCTCCGAATTCCTTTTTACGACTGCTGGCTGCATCGATATACGCCTGAAGCTCTGTCTCTTGAGCCAAGCGCGTGGCGATAATGTCTGCGCGGCGAAGACCTTGGAGCTGACCCCGCGAACGTTTTTCCACATTGGCAAGCGAGCGCATGCGCGAAGCGTGTTTGATCTCGACGGCGCGATCTTGTTCACCAGCGGATGATAGAACGCTCAGTTGCCAGTTGTACAGGTCGACGATCGTAGGCAGTCTTATGTCCTGTTCGAATTGGAGGAACGAAGCGGTCTTGTGCCGCGCAGTCTTGCCGGGGTAACCCAGTAAGAAGACAGGATCGTTGGCTTCGACGCCCTGAGCTGCGACCTTGATGAAACGCTTTGGTTGGTAGGGAATGTTCTCTGCGGCGAAGGTGGCAGAAGATCCGTCTGGCGCAGTGTAGGCACGCATAAACGAAAAGTCGCCCGTGTGCCGGGGCCACATCCAGTTGTCCGCTTCACCACCAAAATTTCCAATCGACTGTGGCGGTGCGAAAACAAGCCGAATGTCTTTTAAATACGTGTATTGAAAAAGGACATAGGTTTTGCCTGCGAACATCTCCGCCACTTCGGCACGCAGTTGCGGGTTCGCTTTTTCGGCGGTAGCTTCCAACTCTTTGCCGCGTTTTTCAATGGCCTTGGTACGCTCGGAGTAAGACATGTTTTCAGCGACGGCCGCCAATATCTCTTGGGATACATCGCGATAGTTCTCCGTCACGCGCACCGTATAGTCGGGTGCCGAGATCTCATCGGCTAAGGTGCCCGCTTTAAAGCCTTGCAACAAGTAATCGTGGGCCGTCGTGCTGGCCTTTTGAATCGCACCGTAGGCACAGTGATGGTTGGTGATGATCAGACCTTGCGCCGACACGAACGAACCCGTGCAACCATTCACGCGGCAGACGCCATCCACCAAGCTCGTCGCGTCCGGATTGTAGAGCTCCTGGGCGGTAAGCTGGATGCCTTTGGCCTTCAGATCAATTTCAGCCAACTGGCTCATCGGAAACATGCCCTCGTCGCCGCGGGCGATGTTGCCAAGCAGGCCCACCAGGCAGGCCATCCAAAAAGCAGTTGAGGGGCTACGATTCCTGCTAAACATTGAAAATCCCGCGAAAAGGTATGTTGGAAGCTTTGTAGCGAAAAGTCTTCAGAGAAAGCATTTTAGCAAAGGCGCTCGAATCGCTCAAACGTCGCAATTAAATCGCCAGTTGCCAAGCGACTCTGGATTTTTGGCTCCTTTCTCCCTCGGTACTGTTACTTCAGAAATACGGGGGAGTAAGGGTTGGGGATGAGCGTCAACTCTAATTGTTAAAGCGGACGGTACGATAGATACTAGGGGGGCAAGAGATTCTATCTCACGTACCAAGTCGACTCGGTGGTCGTCTGTGCCCTTAGATCTGAATTTAAACTCGTTTTCCAAGTTCAGGTTCAGGTTTAAGTTTAAGTTCGCGTTCAAGTTTGAAGATGCGGAGCACTGTGAACTGCACCCCTTTTTTGTTGAAGGGCATATTGCAGGCTTGCCGCTGGATTAAGCTATAGCGGGCGGAAGTGTCGCAATCGAAAACCACAGTCACGAGATCAACATGAGACAGATTTTTCTGCTAGGCATTGTCCTAGCCGGCTCCGTCCTAACCAACTCGACTCCCACTGTTTCCCAAGAGCGAGCTGCGGCGAAGTCCCTGCCAGCACCAGCCGACAAGCAGGCGACAGAAAAGGAAAAAAAGAAGGATACTGAAAAGGAACCTACCAAAGACGACCAGCAAGAACCTACTGAATCGTTTAGCGTATTGGCAGTGACGACCCAAGGTTCAGCGAACATCGCTGGAACAACGATCGACTACGAAGTTCAGACGGGTACTTTGACCCAAGCGAACGACAAAGGCGAAGAGAAGGCCAAGGTTTTCTTTGTGGCCTACACGCGACCGGGAGTCGACCAGGCGCGGCGACCGGTCACGTTCGTGTTCAATGGCGGACCGGGCAGTAGCAGCGTCTGGTTGCACCTAGGCATGCTTGGGCCCAAGCGTATCGTCTTTCCCGACGATGCCTCCTACCTAAAACCACCCTATCACTTGGCTGAGAATCCACACTCGTTATTGGATGTCACTGATCTAGTCTTTATCGATCCCGTCAGTACCGGATTTAGTCGTCCGGTTGGCGAAGAAAGCAAATCGCAGTTTCACGGATACAACGAAGATGTTCGCAGCGTGGCGCAATTCATCCATGACTGGACAAGTCATGCCAGCCGCTGGGAGAGTCCTAAATTCATTCTGGGTGAGAGCTACGGTGGACTCAGAGCTGCCGGCTTAGCTGGCTATTTGCAATCGCGATACAATTTCGAACTCAACGGGGCCGTAGTGATCTCGGGCGCGATTAACTTTCAGACACTGCGCTTCGGCGACGGAAACGATGTACCCTACATCTGTTTTCTGCCGACGTATGCAGCTACGGCTTGGTACCATCAAGCGCTGTCGCCCGAGCTGCAGGCTCTACCGGTCGAAAATGTTGTCGCCCAAGCAGAATCGCTCGCGCTGGGTGGTTATGCGGACGTGCTGCTACAAGGTGCCTCGGCTAAATCGAAAAAAGTCGATAAAGTTGTCGCCAGCATGAGCCAGCTTACGGGCCTGAGCGAGCAGTTTATTCGACGCAGCAATCTGCGCGTGTCGATGTCGCGGTTTGGCAAAGAGCTGTTGCGCGATCGCGAAAAGACCATCGGGCGATTTGATAGTCGCTATCAAGGCATCGATAGCGATTCGGCCGGAGATGGAACCGAATACGATCCGAGTGGCTCAGCGATTTTCGGACCCTTCACGGCCACCATGAATCAGTACCTGCGCGAGGAACTGAAATACGAACAGCCACGCACCTATGAGATTCTGACGGGCAATGTGCAGCCGTGGAATTACGATTCGTTCACCGGCCGCTATGTGGACGGTTCGGAGTCGCTGCGCACGGCAATGACGGGAAATCCGCATTTGAAGCTCTACGTTGCCTGCGGCTACTATGATTTGGCCACACCGCATTTCGCGATGGCTTACACGCTCAACCACTTGGGTTTGCACGCCTCATTGCGTAAGAATATCACCGTCAGCCACTTCGAGGGCGGACATATGATGTATATCTACGAGCCAGCCATGCAGCGACTGCGCACCGAGCTGGTGCAGTGGTACTCGCAAGCCGATGGTTCTGCAGGAGCGTCGGAAGAAAAGTAGTCGAAGCTGCGTAGGTGGCTTTACAAGAGCCCGTACAACACACGAGCCAAATCGAGTATGATCTTACCGTTGCGGCAATCGATACACGGTTTTTGCGGCGCGGAATTTTTGCTGTTCAACTAGCTGGTTCGATCTAAACGGCTCTGCGACTCTACGGTGCGGGCCATTCAAGGGTGGACTCAAAATGCAGAAGATAGTTCCATTAAGTGTAATATTTTGGTGCTTGCTATGTGGTGCTGTCCGATTGTCTGCGGACGACTTGCAGGAACTCAGTCGCGTGGAAGCTAGCGAGCCGGCGCGGGCCGAAACGGCTCGAAAGCTCCTGGCAGACACGGATACGCGATTGCTGGATGTTTTGTCCGCCATGCAGGGCCAATCAGCCTCAATCAACAATTGGTATTTGGCGATTGCACAGTCCATTGCGGATCGCGATCCCCAAGCCGCTCGGGCGGAACTGCTGCAATTTCTGTCGAGAACCAGCGAGAATCCTTCGGCCCGCTATTGGGCATTCACATTTATCACACGCGACCGCCCGCAGGAGCGCGAACAGATGCTGGCCAACATGCTAGCCGACCCCTGTTTGGAGTTGCGGTTCGAAGCCGTTGAGCTCGGCCTGAAGCAACTCGCTGAATCTGAAAACACCGCGACCGTAGAAACGCGTCGCGGGCGTACCAAAGAGTTGTTAGCAGCCGCGCGACTACCGGAGCAAGTTCAACAGGTTGCCAAGCAACTCGATGAGCTTGGTGAAAAAGTCGATCTGCTCCAGCACTTCGGATTTCTCAGCAAGTGGCAGGTAATCGGACCGTTTCCCAACCTTCAACAAGCCTCTTTCGATGAAGTTTATGGACCGGAGAAGGACTATGTGGCTGGCGAAACTTCGCTCGTTAAAAAGTACGTCGGTAAAGCCGGTGAAGTTGCTTGGCAGGCCACCGAAACCGAGGCGGCGGATGGTGGCGTCGACCTAAATGTAATTTTCAAAAACGAGAAAGGGGCGGTTGTTTATGCAGTGACCCAATTCGAGAGCTCGGGCGAAGTGGATTGCGAAGTTCGTATCGGTTGCCCGAACGCTTGTAAAGTGTGGGTCAACGGCAAGCTGTGCATCAGCCGCGAAGTTTATCACACGGGAACTCAGATTGATCAATACGTTGCACCGGTGTCTATCCGGCCTGGCGCGAACTCGGTGTTGATAAAGGTCTGCCAAAACGAACAGACAGACCCCTGGGCGCAGGACTGGATTTGTCAGTTACGATTCACGGACGAGAGTGGATCGGCCATTAGGTTCAAACAATAATTTATTCTGGGAAGCAAAATTCGATGCGCAAGTTCGTCGCTGGTTTGATGATTGCCTGCCTCTGGGCCAGTGTTTCGCGTAGTGATTGGCCTGGCTTTTTAGGGCCAGGCGGCAATCCAGTGGTGGATCAAAGCCACGCGCCTACGAGCTTTGTGCCGGAGAGCGAAGGCAAACCCGCTGAGAATATTGCCTGGCGGACGCCGCTGCCTGGCCGTTCGGTCAGCGGCCCCATTGTCTTCGAAGGCAAGGTGTTCACGACCAGCAGTTCTGCCATGGAGGGTCGCTGGATACACGTCGCTGCAGTCAGCGCAGCCGACGGCGAGTTGCTCTGGCTGCGAAGCTTGAAATCGACGGGACGTCCGTTTTGCCATCCGACCAGCGCCAATGCAGCCCCGACGCCCTGCACCGACGGCCAGCGAGTGTACGCCTTCTTCAGCTCAAACGATCTGGTGTGTTTCGATTTAGATGGAAACCTGCAATGGTTCCGAAGCTTGACCGAGCAGCACCCACTGGCAGGCAATGACGTGGGTATGAGTTCGTCTCCGGTCGTTGTCGAGGGCGTGGTTGTGGTCACCGTCGAAAGCCAAGCCGATTCGTTCACGGCGGGACTGGATGCTCTGACTGGGAAGACCCTGTGGGAATTGCCGCGACCCAAAAAAGCGAACTGGTCCTCGCCGCGTGTTGCCACCGGCAACGATGGTCGCCAAGTCGTGGTGGTGCATGGCATGGATGGATTTATTGGCATCGATCCGCAGTCCGGCCGGCAGGCATGGAGCGTGAAGGATAGCTGCTCTTCGGTGGCTACCGCAGTGTTCGCCAACGGTCGCTTGCACCTGCCCGCTAGCGGCACCAAGGTCTTTGAGTTGCCGTTGGCCCAAGCGGAACCCAAGCTCATCTGGGAGTCCTCGCGCATCAGCCCCAATTCGGCGTCGCTACTGGTAACCCCTTCGGGAGTCCTGGGTCTAAATCGCAGCGTGTTAGCCTGCTGCGACAACGCCGGTGAGCTCAAGTGGCAAGCCCGTTTGCCAGATGCGGGACAGTTTTGGGCAACACCTGTCATCGCTGGCGACTACCTCTACGCATTTGCGATGTCGGGCAAATGCTTTATCGTTCAACTGAGCGAGACTGGGGGCGAAGTTATTGCGGAATGCGAACTGGGTGCTGAGGTGCTCGGATCGCCTGCCGTCGTGGACGACAGTCTCTACGTCCGTTCCGTCGATGCAATCTGGAAGATTAGCGCCGACCGTCCCTAGACTTAACCGCCCGTACTCTCGCCGCGAGCGCGAGGCCTTACCCGTGTTGGACGAATCGCCTCGCTAGGCAAGCTATTCATTTTGGGAGTTGGCATCAGAGCGTGAACAGCCGACACCGCTTTGGACGCATGGTCCTTGTCTCGAAGATGCAATTGCATTTGAGGGAATGGGATCTCCAGTTCATTCAAATCCAGTTGTCGCTTGATTTCGACGGTCAGTTTCTCGCGCACAGCGAAGAAGTTTTCCGTAGCGGTCCACACGCGAACCGTCCATTCAACCGAGCTGGCGCCTAGATTAACGAGCAGGATCTGGTAACCGCGACCCTCGCCGCGAATCATTAGGTCGCCGATCGATTCAGCGCACTCGGTGAGCACGCGGCGTGTGTCATCCAAGCTAGCCGCGTAAGCGACGCCGACGGGTACATCCACGCGGCGCTGCCTGTGGAAGGTCACGTTCTCGATCGTCGAGCCAGCGATAGAACTGTTGGGTACGATCAGACGGCGGTTGTCCGTAGTGTCGAGCGTTGTTGTGAACAAATCAATTTCGTTGACTTTACCGGTCACACCTGCGGCAATGACCATGTCACCGACCTTAAACGGTCGAAACACAAGTAGCAAAATGCCCGAAGCAAAATTAGCCAAAGTACCTTGAAACGCCAATCCAATGGCAAAGCCAGCGGCCGCGATCACGGCTGCAAATCCAGTTACATCCACATCCGCCGTCTGCGCGATCGTCAAGCCGACAGTCGTCAATATCGAATAGAACGTCAGCTTGCCAATGAACTTGCCCAATGTTTGGTCGACGCGCTTGCAAATCGCCGCAGTGACCCACCGCGCGACCAGACGGGCAAAAAAATACGCAACAATCAACAATAGCAGCGATACGGCGGCTGGCACCACCACTTTAAGCACGAGAGTCGAAGAAGCGTCAGTCACGTCGCCACTGGTGAATTTGCGGAACGATTCCATCATCCCGTACTGGAACACACCCGCTGAAGCATCGGCACCGGTCGCTGCAGGCGTCAAAGTAGTCTCGTCCATGATTTATGCCAGTCTTCTCGCTTTGGGCTAGCCTGCGTGTGGGATTACACTCTAGTGGTTTGTCAAACCACTAGTGCAAGTTGCAAAAAAATGCCGCATGCGCAGTGGAGAGTACACTTTTTTCCTTTTCTAGCGGAACGTCAATTTTTTTATGCGGGTCCGTGGTCTGTGGTTCCTTTCTCGCTTCAGGTCAGCCAACTCAATCATGCTACAAAATCAGATAAGAGCAGCGGTAGCTAAGGTACTTGGCGAGCTGGCTGTGGATGGTGTGTACGGGCGTTATACCAGTGAGTACTCCGAGCAATTAGTGGCGGCACTGGCTTCGCGTGTGTCCGCTTCGGAAGTCTTACTAACCAGCAGTGGAACGGCAGCCGTCGAGTTAGCGCTCCGGGCGGGCGGAGTAGGGCTGGGTGATGAAGTCCTGCTGGCGGCGTATGACTACCCTGGGAACTTTTGGGCGGTGGAGCGAGTCGGTGCTCGGCCCGTACTGGTCGACGTAGAGGCTGGGGGCTGGCGAATCGACTGCAATCAGTTGCTAGCGGCGAGCCAGTCAGGCGAGCTAGCAAACTGCAGGGCCTTGATAGTTTCGCATTTGCATGGACAGCTGCAGGACGTCGCGCGTCTTAGAGCGTGGTGCGATGAACAGGGATTGCTGCTAATAGAAGATGCGTGTCAGGCTTTGGGTGCGACTATTGCCGGAAGGCCTGCGGGCTCCTTCGGCCATGCTAGCATACTAAGTTTTGGAGGAGGCAAGATATTGTCTGCAGGACGCGGAGGTGCGCTGGCTACATCCGATGCCAAATTCGCACATCGCGCGCGCGTGGCGGCGGGAGCTGGCAGCGGACCGTACGCGCTGAGCGAACTCCAGGCGGCCGTCGTTGGTGCGCAGCTCGGGTGGCTGGACCAGATAATTGCTCAAAGCCGCCTCTTTTTTGGCGACTTGTGCCAAGGCCTGCATATTGCCAATTCGACCATTGCGGTTCCATATGCAGGACAGCTCTACGAAACATCGTTTTATCAAGGTGGATTGCTCGTCGACCCGCACCGGTCAAATGCCACGGATCCTGGCCCGCAAAGTAGCTTGATCGAACAACTCTACAGTTCTGGAATTCCAGCCGGCGTGGGCTTTACAGGTTTTCATCGTCGTTCTTCCCGTCGCTGCCGTTGCCTGCAACCACTGGTGTGCACCGCCAAGATTGTCGATCAAACCATTACAGTCCACCATCGAATCGCCCTGGCGGGAGTCCTGACCGGCACTCAGGCCGCCAGAATAATCGACGGACTGAATGCAACCTGACCGACGGGGAAGCGGCACGTAAACACACTGCCAAACAAGCAATTTTACAACGCCTATCACACCGCGTGCTTGCCAAATTCAATTTCGTTAAGCTGATCAATATCTAACGTGACAGTAGCGGCCCGCCGCAGGGGAACAAGGCCCAGCTTCGGCGTCTTCTCGGCGGCCAGCTTGGGTGACTTCTCAGAAGCCAGCTCGCCGCGGAAAATTTTCACGTCGGCGGGGGCTTCGATGCCCACCGTGACCCGATTGCCAGAAATTCTGGAGACAACCAGAGTGATGTTGTCTCCGATAATCAGCTTCTCACCCTCTTTGCGACTCAATACTAACATTTCATCGTCCTCCTTGAAGACTTTTCAAACTGTGGCTTCTGGCTAACTTCCCCAACAGGAGAAATCGTTCCTGTGAAGCCGATCTTGGAATTAGGGACTCCCTTCGTGACTAATTTGTTCAACACGCAGGTCTTGAATGCCGAGATGCAAGCGGTGTGCCAATTCCTCAGCAGTCCGTGAAAAAAAGTGCGTGAAAGAAATTTCTCACTACGGGATTACGTTTTGAGCCCACGTTTGGTTTTCGCCGAAATCGCCAATTTCAAAAGTTGGCAGCGAGTTAGCAAAAACGCTGTAGAGCCAGCAAAACAATCGAGGCTCGTTGTGCGATCAAATTAAAAACATTGTCTCAATTTGAAACGGCTTGCACATCAGTGCATTCAATACCAAGCTCAACCTCGGGCTGTACTTGGCTTCGTTAACCTATCTAACGACAGCAGTGTGACACCTTTGGTCACTCTTCAACCGCATCCGCAAAAACTTCCAAATTTTCTTGCTTCGCTAGCAACACTTGTTCGCTAGCAACACTTGTTTGATGTGGCATGGACCAAGTGTGCTAGGCGATTGCTGAAATTCAGCGGTTGTTTCATAGGTAGACGAATTGGAGGCGGAGGCCTTACGGTCCGAATTACAAAATATTGAAAAAAGTTCCAGACTTGGCTCAAGTGTTTGGTGTCGAGCAAAAAGCCACGCTGGGCTTCCGATTGCAGTGGCGGTGTCGGTTGTGCCGCGCTGGCAGTATCTGCTGTAAAAATTGTTCGATCAAAGCTGCGGGACTTTGGCGACGGGGCGAATTGGTGGGGCATGTTTAAGGGCCCAAAATGTACGTGTTCGCTAATCGCCAAAGACAATCCGATGTCTGTTACTTCGATAATCCCCAGATCGACTACTTGGGACGTCCTGCAAAATTCGCGCAATCAGGCTGCAATAGCTACGCTGGCGAGCGGACTCAAATCAGAAGTCCCCGAGCTGCGCCACCTGTGCCTGAAGTCGTTGCTAGCAAAGGCGGAAGACGCTGCGCGTTATGCGATTATCCTCAACTGGGAAAACTACGACGAAACCGATCGCAGGCTCTTGCGCACGCGACCGGCCCGGTTTGCTGAAACGGCCAAATTGCTGCTAACGACCGGCACGCTGGCCGAGCGGAGAATGGCACTGGCCGCTGTCTCCGATTTGGATTTGAACGACTCGATCGACGTGGTTCTTAAGATCGCGGTGGATCGTACCAATGCACTTGGCCTTCAAGCAACCGAATGCCTGACGAAAATGTGCGAGCGCTGGGGCAACAAGGCCCGCAACGGTAAGGACGTTCCGACCATACGCGGCAGGATGCTCGAACGGCTCAGTGCGCAGCTAGCCGTCTTCCACGAACACAAGAACGCCAAGCTGGTCGATGCCTGGTTATGCCTTGCACATTGGGATGATTCCCTACAACGCAGCCTGATTGCCGATTCGCGACATGGGGCCTATCGCACGCTGATGCAAAGGCTACGCGAGTCGCAGCATCCATCGGTCATTCAATTACTGGGTGGTTATCTGGTCCGTACGGCCACGCCTGCCAACGTCTTGGCCATTCTGACCGAGCGGACTGAGCCCAGTGTGGCTGTCGAAATTGCCAAACGACTCGAGACCCATACGATCCATGGTGCTGTCAAGCGATTGCAGCAGCTCGCGCCGCTCCAATGCCTCAAGCATATCGAAGACGAATTAAAGCCCGTCAACGTCGAGATCGAGCGGCGACTGTGGCTGATGGTCTCCGCATCGACAGATGACCTCGGGCAGGTGCTGCGGGGCGCGCTGAAGCTCTCCAAGCTTGGCACCAAGGAGGCTCGGCAAACCGCCGCAGACATGCTTCGTAATTGCAAGCACCCCGATCTGGACCAGCTCGTTGCCGCCATCCAAACCGCAACCAGTGACATCGCCGAAAACGACCATTGTGTAGGCAGCCTCACCAAGCAAATCTCCCAATGGCTCAACAGCCCCTCCATGGTCCTGCGGAAGGCAGCGCAATACTTCTTGCAAGACTTTACCGTCGACAACCTACTCGACCAAATTCGGCATTGGCCCACACCCATGTGCCAGGCTATGGCCCAGATTGTCGTACTCGTCGAGCCGGATGTAACCGAGCGCCTGACGCACGAATTGCAAAGCCCCGCCCCACGCCGGCGGCTGGCAGCTCTGCAAGCCACCCAGTTGCTAAGCTGCGTTGATCAGGTCAGTAAAGCGCTCATGCTGCTGCTGGAAGATCCGCGTCTGGATGTTCGCGTGCGCACGATCGATCTACTTGGCGCCCTCGGACACGAGTCGCTGGAACATCTCATCCCACGATTGTTGGCGGATGCCAGTACAGACATTCAAGATGCAGCTGGACGGGCCGTACGTCGCCTGAACCGTCGCAAGAAGCAGGTCCCTGCCAAGGGCTGACGTGAACTGAGCCAAGATTTCTATCATTCTCAACAACACCGGAAACGGAATATGTGTTTCGCAAGCCTCCCAATGCTACTGACGCTGGCTCAAATTCGGATTGATCCCGTCATCCAGCGAGTCGCCAACCCAGAATCAACCGATAACCGTCTTGGGTTGATGCTGATATTAGCGCTAGGAGCCGTGGCCCTATTCGCGGTGGCTGTCGCAACCTATTCGCGGTACCGCGTCACTGCTGTAGCCAACGACTCCTCAACGCTCTTGCTTGAATTGTGCCGCGCGCATCACCTTTCCCGCAAAGATCGTGGCATCTTGCGAGAGCTGAGTCGCGTCCAACAGCTCAGCGACCCAACGCTGTTGTTGGTCGATGCAAAGCTTTGGAACTTCGATGCCAAAACAGAATCGAGCCTCACTTCGCCCGAGACGCAAACGCACATGCACAAGCTACAGTGTCAGCTCTTTGCGCAGTCGACTATAAAAGCTTGATGCTGTTGGTCTACCGCTGGCTGAGTTCATGTACCATGTCGACTAACGCGATCGCTTGGTCCACTGGCGTTTGCGGCAGTATGCCATGTCCCAAGTTGAAAATGTGGCCCGCTCGCCCGCCCGCTTTGGCTAGTACATCGGCGGCCATCTCGCGCAAAGTTTCGGGTTCGGCCAGCAGCGCCACGGGGTCGAGATTACCCTGTACGGCTCGGTCGTAACCCACGACTTCCCAGGCAGTATCTAGTGGAATTCGCCAATCGATACCTACCACGGTTCGCTGGTCGCCACGCAGCATTGGCAGCAGCGCAGGATTTCCCGTTGCAAAATTAATCACAGGGACGCCTGGGACGATCGAGTCGATGATCTGTTTGACGTAGGGATGTACATATCGCGAGTAGTCTTGGACCGATAGGCATCCAGCCCACGAATCAAAAATCTGCACACACTGCGCCCCTGCGGCGATTTGCGCATTGAGATATCTGGCAACAGTTCGCGACACTTTCTGCATCAATTCCCGCCACGCGCCTTCGTCGCGGTACATCAACGATTTAGTGTGAAGATAGTTTCGACTGCCACTGCCCTCAATCATGTAACTGGCCAGCGTAAAGGGCGCGCCTGAAAAGCCGATGACCGGAATGTTGGCACCTATTTCTTGCCGAGTCAATCGAACCGTCTCCATGACGAAGTCTAGCGACTCCATCGAATCCAATTCCACGATGCGATCAACGTCTTCGCCCTCGCGCAGCGGGTTATGAATGACTGGGCCATCGCCCTTGGTAAACTCCAATTCCAACCCCATCGGTTCAAGAATCGGCAGTAGATCCGAAAAGATGATCGCCGCGTCGACTCCCAGCCGCTTCACGGCGGTCACCATCACCTCAGCACACAGCGCCGAGTCTTTGCAGAGCTCCAGAAAGCTAACTTTTTCACGGACCGCTCGGTACTCAGCCATGTAACGACCCGCTTGTCGCATCAACCAAACCGGAGTGACCGAGGAAGCTTCGCGGCGGCAGGCGCGCATGAAGGGACCGTCGTACCAAGCCGCTGTCGTATCCAGCGGTAAGCATCCACTGGACTCGATAATTTGAGCCCGCACGCGGCGACCCGCCAACAGGCTCTGTGCGCGCTGGGCCGTTTCCATGACCAGATGACCCATCTTGGGATGCTCTGGTTCCAAGTCGACGGGCAACTCATTTTGCCGCAGCATCTCGCTGGTCGTCGGACCGATCGAAGCCACAATCACATTCCTTAGGGCTGCTCGCAGCGATTCCTCCAGTCCCAAGTCAGCACTGATCCGCAACATATTTGCGACTTGATGTGCGCTGGTAATCAGTAGGGCATCGCGCTGCCCAGCAATCAGGCCGCGAATGTTCGCTTCCAGCGGCTGAGTATTTTCCGGAAGTTCCCACTTGTACACACGTACCGGGATTACTTCGGCACCGCGCGCCTCCAAGCCCCCAATCAGACTCGCGTTGGATTTGCCGTACTCCTGCAAGCCAACCTTTTGGTTGCTGACCGAAACCTGAGCATCGATGGCGGCCAGCAGTTCGCGCCACGTGTTGGGTTCGGGGACTTTGACCGTCGCGGTCAGGCCCTCGTCGCGCATGGCCGCAGCCGGCTTGGGACCGCGAACCACGGTCGTGATGTCGGACAACGCATTTAAGAATCGCTGTTTGTCGATCGACCGCTCGATAGCGGATAGCAAATGCTTGAAACCCACGCCTGTCAGGAAGATCACGATATTGATCTCGCCGGTGATGACACGATAAGCAAAATCGATGGCCTCGCGATTCTCTTCGATCGGCACCTCGCGCATCGACGGGCTTACAAACGGTTTCCCTCCGTATTTGGCGATCAACCTTTCCATATCCTGCGCTCGACGACTCTCCAACGCCGCAATGGCTAGGCCGGTCAAAGAATTGTTGTCAGCGTTCATACACAAGTCGTCTTTCGTCACGGACTGGTTATAATTAGGAATCTGCCCATGTTTTCCCGTTTCTAGCCCATCCCCGCTAGGGGTTGTTCTCGAGTTATCGAGGGCATGACTCAACGAATTCCCGCGAAATGAACGCTGTCGACGAAACAACCATCCCATCCCAAAGTCAACCAATCTACGCGCAGTTGGAGAGCCTCATTCAAGCTGGCGAGCGACTGCCTGCGATCGAGCAATTGGTCTCCCATCTGGAGCGACAGGCTCAATACCACGAACTGTTCGAGGCGCTGAAAATGCGACTCCGCATGCAGCTCGGCTTGCCCGCCGCCCAGGCCGATCGGCAGGAGAAGTTTGACGACGACACCGAGCTCAATCTCGAGCGTGGCCTGATCGAAGCTTGCCGACACGTCGGAGAATTGTTCTTCAAACAGGGCAAGGTCCGAGAGGGCTGGATGTATATGCGTCCAGTTGGCGATCGCGAAATTGCCGCCGCTGCCTTGACTCACGTCGAGCCCAATGATGAGAACGTCGACGAATTGTTGGAGGTGCTGCTACACGAGGGCGTCGACATCGCCCGTGGCTATCGCCTGTCGCTGCAACGCCTGGGCACGTGCAATAGTATTACCATGTTCGAATCCACGTTGGCCTCGCGCCCGCGAGCCGATCAACAAATCGCCGCAGCGCTGCTCGTGCAACACGTGCATGCCGAACTACTCGAAAACGTGCGCGGCGATATTGCCCGCCGCGAGGGTAATCTGCCCACGGAATCCACGCTGCTCGAACTATTAAAAACTCGACCCGACCTGCTGCGCGAAGGAGCCTACCACTTAGATACCAGCCACATTGCTTCGACGGTCCGCTTCGCCCGCGTGCTGGACGATCCCAAGCATCTCGAGTTGGCATTGGATTTGACGAGCTACGGGCGACAATTGCATCCACAGTACCAGTATCCAGGCGAAGAGCCCTTCTTGGATTTGTACCCTGCTTCAGCCGCTTTTTTTGGCGCACTGCTGGGACAGCAGGTCGACGCTGGTTTGCGCTACTTCACTCAAAAGGCCGACTCGTTGGACACGCAGCAGTTCGGTACGCTGGCCATCGAAGTCCTCATCGACCTCATGTCCCGCTGCGGTCGGCACGCAGATG
This sequence comes from Pirellulaceae bacterium, assembly GCA_041741955.1. Taxonomy (GTDB): domain Bacteria; phylum Planctomycetota; class Planctomycetia; order Pirellulales; family Pirellulaceae; genus Aureliella. The sequence goes on from JBGSJL010000115.1 coordinate 55,652, forward strand.
CCCTAGTGATGTACGCCAAACGTCTGCCGCCAGGCACGCGAACGGTCGGTATCGCGCCGACTCTCTTGCAGCTCAGCCAGCGCCTGGGCGACTACGAAAAAATGATGTCGATTTGCAAACAGCGCAACGACCTGCTCGGCTTCGCAGCCGCACTGATGCAGTAGCTGTTTTAGTGAACCTCAGGCGCGAGCCGTGGGCACTGGGGTGTACCTGCAGTTTGAGCCCACGGCTGGCGCCTGAGGTTCAAAATGGCCCTGTTGATCACGCCGCAAAGCACGCGTTAAGCACGCAAACGAAAGGCCCACTGCGTCGTGCTGGCTGTGTCGGTGCTAGCCGCTTGTGAGCTGCTAACAGGCCGGATCTTCAGCAGATCGCCGTCGAGCTCAGTCGTAGAACCCGCCGTGGTGGCTTCAATGCATAGGGGAATGGCGCTGCGATGGCAGCGAAACGCACCCTCGTCGCCGGGTATCCACTGACCCGCCAGTCGATAGGTACTGCACAGTTCATCTGGAGACAATGTGGCGCGGCAAGCCAATTCGACGATCCAGCAACTCAGATCGGGCACCAGCGTAAAACTGGCCGACCAATGCCCTCTGCCCGCCATGCCCACGCCGAAGACCACTTCGCGACCATCGCCAAAAGACTGACGATGGATCTGCTGTAGCGGCGGACTGAGCGGCCAAATCGCTTCACCATCGGACTCGACGGACAGCAGCGCCACCGACTCGCGATCGCCACCAAACCGCCACTGGTGAACATAGCGGTCTCCCGACCAATGGAAGCAGAGCTTGCCCAGCCCACCTCCACACAGTTCTAATGGTTCGCCGCCACGTTGTGGTTTGGTCATCCTCGCTCCCGTTTCTACAGTCTTCGCAGTTTACAGGAACTTGGCCAGTAGCGCACACAAATCGGCCGTGCGGCAACTGTAGCCCCACTCGTTGTCATACCAGCTCACAACTTTAACCAACTTGCCTTTGTCGCCCAATACCTGTGTCCAGTCGGCGGCAAAAATCGAACTGTGCGGGTCATCGATAATGTCCGAACTAACGATCGGGTCTTCGGTGTAACACAGGATTCCCTTCAAAGGACCCTCCGCAGCCGCCTTCATCGCTGCATTGATGGTGGCGACGGTGGCTTCCTTGGTCAGATTGACGGTCAAGTCCACCACGCTACCGGTTGCAACCGGTACGCGCATCGCGATCCCAGTCAATTTGCCCTTCAGCGCGGGAATTGCCAAGCTTACCGCCGAGGCCGCACCGGTCGATGTCGGGATAATATTCTGCGCCGCTCCCCGCGCACGGTACGGATCCTTATGAGGTTGGTCCTGCACGTTCTGGTCATTGGTGTAGGCATGCACGGTAGTCATCAGGCCGGATTCGATGCCAAATGTATCATGGAGCACCTTGGCTACGGGAGCGAGGCAATTCGTGGTGCAACTTGCATTAGAGATGCACTGCATTTCCTTGGTCAATTTGTCGTCGTTGACGCCGATCACACAAGTCAAATCGGCACCGTCTTTGGCCGGTGCGCTCAATACAACTTTCTTAGCCCCGGCGGCAAGGTGTGTGTCGTAGCCGGGTTTGCCGCCCGCAGCGCGGTCGGTGAAAATGCCCGTGCTCTCGATAACAATATCGACATTGTGCTCTTTCCAAGGCAACTTGGTTGGGTCTCGCTCGGACAAACATAGAATCTTTTGTCCGTTGACCACCAAGTGGGTGTCTGTCGAACTGACGTCACCGTCGTAACGACCGTGAATACTATCGTACTTCAGCAGCGTAGCCAGCATTTTATTGTCGGTCAGGTCATTGACAGCCACGACTTCAAATTCGCTTTTTCGCTGCATAAGGTTGCGGAAGGTCAGCCGCCCAATACGACCAAAACCGTTAATTGCAATACGAATTGCCATGCTGTCTCCTGGAGAAAAACGATCGCTTAGTTGGCCGGTAATTACCGGAATTCGAAGGGTCGAGTTAGGAAAGTCCCCTGGCAACAACCGCTTCGGCGCGAAATTATACTAGTGGCTGCAACAAGCAGCAACGACCGCGCGTCCCAGCCTTTTTTCAAAGTGCTGGAGGGGTTCGAGTCGCCTTAAGCGGTCGCTAGAGGTAAATCGTGCTCCCCTTGCCTACGGAGTTTACAACAAAGGGGAACTTGAATGCGGCTTCAGCAATTCTACAAATGTGCCATACTGATCCGCCTCTAAGGCCACACGTCGTCAGTTGCGTCCTGCGGCCACGGGGCTCTCACACCGGGAAAAAACAAAGTGCTTGTTCGCTACGTAACTTGGCTCGTAATTTTTGCTTGCGCCCCCACCTGCTTAACGCTCTGGGCAGAAGAATCGCTGCGAGTCATGAGTTTCAACATTCGCTTTGGCAGTGCCAAGGATGGCGAAAATCACTGGGACAAACGCTGCGCGCTAGTGGCCAGCACCATTCAGCAATTCGACCCCGATCTGCTCGGAACTCAAGAGACTTTAGAATTTCAAGCCCAATACATCGAGGCACAACTCGGGCAATACAGCTATTTCGGTCGCTCGCGCATGAAAACTCCCAACGAACACTGTGGTATTTTTTATCGCACGGAGCGATTCACCTGGCTGGCCGGCGGGCATTTTTGGCTGAGCGAAACACCCGAGATTCCCGAGTCCAAGAGCTGGGATTCGTCGCTGCCACGCATGGCCACTTGGGTTATGTTGTGCGACAACCGAGCCGCTGGTGCGACCATTTTATTTGTCAACACACACTTTGATCACATCGGCGCTGAATCGCGGCAGCAATCGGCCAGCTTAATTCGGCAACGCATCGACCAATTAAGGTCAATCGCCAAGGATCCTTTCGTCGTTGTCACCGGAGACTTCAATACTGACGTCGATTCACCACCTTACAAAAGCTTTTTGGATAGCAACGATCAATTGGTAGATACGTTTCGCACACAGCATCCACAGCCCAGCCTCAGCGATGGTTCGTTCAATGGTTTCAACGGCAACGTCAGTGGTCCACGCATCGATTGGATCTTGGCCGACAAGCGGCTGCCCTGTACCGCTGCCCAAATCGATCATACGTCGGAAGCTGGACGCTTTCCCTCGGACCACTTTCCCGTCACCGCCGTGCTGACGTTCCCGTCGGTGCAGCGTTGAGCAGCTCCCACAAACCCAGTTGGCAATTACCCATCGGAGTTAGCCGCGCCACCTGGGATTACCTTCAGTCCGAACATATTGCCACCGAATACGATAGCTATTTCGCCGACAGTGCGCTAATGCGTTTGGACATAGACATCCTCCGCCAGCACTTGCCAAACGCGAGCAGCAGGCCCGCACCGATCGTCGCGGATCTGGGTTGCGGCACCGGTCGAGTTTCTCGGCAACTGCTCCCACTGGGTTACGAAATGTTGAATGTTGATTTGAGCGAAGCCATGCTCCGCGAAGTGGTCGCTCAGTGCCCGCCTAAATTTCAATCGCGAAATCGTTGCCAACTCGCCAACCTCGTAGAAATCGATCGCGAGCTTTCGCCGCAAAGCCTGGACATGGCCGTGTGTTTGTTCAGCAGCATCGGCATGATCCGCGGCTGGAAAAATCGCCAGCGATTCTTGCTAGGCGTGCATCGGGCACTTCGGCCCCAGGCAAAGTTTTTCGTCCACGTTCACAACCGCTATCGCAGCCTGCTCGACCCGGGTGGCCCACGCTGGTTGGTGCAATCATACATGTCAAGTCTGCTCGTACGCGAGGCGGAGTTTGGTGATCGTATCTACGCCTACCGTCGCTTGCCAAGCATGTTCCTGCACATTTTTAGCAGCCGTGAAATACGAACTGGATTGCAGCGAGCCGGATTCAAAAACATTCGCCTGATGCCTATCAACTTCACTGGCACGGCACTGCTCAAGCGCAGACTCGCCAGCGGTGTGTTAGCCGGCGGCTATTTCGCGATTGGCGAGGTCGCTTGACGTGCGCGGAGTTACTTCGTTAGCGATACTTGATTCTTACTTCGCAAATAGGCGACCAGTGACCGAATCTCATGCTCGCTGAATTGACTGAGCTGGTTTTCAGGCATCATCGATTTGTCGCTCGTCTTGGTCTGAGCAATTTCGTCCTTGGGTAGAACCACCGTCGCTTCGGCAGTTCGCACCGTCACTGCCTTGCTCGTTTCGCCCAGTAGGATGCCGGAAACAACTTGCCCATCGTCGGTCAGGAATATCGATTGTCGATATTCCTTGGCCATCACCGCACTGGGGTCGATAATATTTTCTAGTAAGTAAGCTAAATTTGCGCGATTGGAGCCTGTGAGATCTGGCCCAAGCTGCTCGCCCTCGCCATACAACTTGTGACAGCGCTGGCAAGTCTTCGCGAAGAGAGCTCGACCCAAACTTTCATCCGCTGGGTCCAGGTCCGTTCTTTCGATCAATGCCTGATAGTCTTTCATCTTGCCAGCCAAGTCGGCTGGAGTCTGACGAACCTGTCCCCAAGACTCCGCTAGCAGTCCGCTGACTTCTTCGTTCCCGAGGTACTCGAGCTGCCGTGCTAGGTCGGCGGTCAAATCCATCGAAGCAATACTCTTTTCGGCAATGGCGTTTAAGAGGGCTTTCGCGCCTGCCACCCGCGCGCACAGGGTGGCTATGCTCGACCGTCGCAACGACTCGTTCATTTGCGGATAAAGCGCAACGAGTGCGGGGGCAATGGTTGGCTCGTCGTACTGTGCCAGTCCGCGGATTGCCGCCTCGCGCATCGAATCGCTTTCGGATTTAGATTGGACAATTTCTAACAGCGTTTGAGCCAACTGCCCATCTTTCGCCGCCAGTAGGGCGGACATGGACTCCAATCGATCTGTGGTCGCAATGGAATTATTGGCAAGTTGCGCGCGCATTCGCGAAATGGACGCCTTGTCACCGAACGTGACTCCCAGCGCAGTGGCTTGCAGTGCAGTGGCATGCAGCGCAGTGGCTTGCAGTGCAACGTTTGCATCTTGACTGCCAAGCAGCTCGGCGTAGAGCGCATCCCAACTCGCTGGCTTTGCGACGGTTCTTTGGCCGGACAGGGCTGATCGAATCGCCGTCAGCAAAGTCAACTGGACCGATGGCTCACGCGTCGCCGCAATCGCGGTCAACAAGCGATCAACGGCTTCTGGGTCGCCGCTGCCGCCAAGGCGTCGCAACATGTATTGCTGTAGCAATGGAATGTGCTTACCAGCGGACAATCCCAGAGCCAAAGCGCGATCGGGATCCACCTCGGCCAGCGGTTCCATACCGTACCAAACCATTAAGGGCAGGTTATGGTCGTTGGCGTCCTCCGCATGGGCCGCGAGGCTTTCAACGATTTGCCAGCGCGACTCGTACGGCAGTCGGTCAACGACAGAAGCCACCGCTCGCCGTACGATGGGCGAAGCGTCAAGGCTCAAACGAGTTGCTAACGCCACCAACTGAGGCGCAGTCGCAAGACCCCTGCTCTGCTCTGCGGCGAGTCTCAGTGCCCAACCCCGCACGTGGGGGCTTGGGTCTCGCATGAGCTGTTCGAGCCAACCGTTCTCCATTGCTCCGATCGAATTCCGCGCCCACATGGCACGCAACCGGCGCGTCTCATCAGGATGATTGTTCGCGATCTCCTGCAGCCGTTGGATGGCCAGCACGTCGATCGCGCGGTGGGCAGACCGCTCCTGCAAAATGCGCCGCGAGTGCCTTACATACCAATCGTTGTCGTGCAAGCATAATTCGGCTAACGCGACATCGTCTAGCTCGCCGAGGTTCACAGCCACTGGTTGCGGCGTTCCATAGCTGACTTTGCAGATGCGCCCGTTGCTACGATCGTGAACTTCCACCTCTTTGCGATGGCAGGCCTGCATGTCGTACCAGTCGATGAAAATAACTTGGCCATCGGGTCCATAGCGCATGTTTAAGATCTGCGAAGCCATGTCGCCTGCGAGCA
>JBGSJL010000116.1:0-46715 GCA_041741955.1 Pirellulaceae bacterium
AAAGTGATTGCCCCAAATATTAAGAAGCTGGCTGCTAGTGGAGTCAACTTCAAGCGTGCCTACACCGCCGCGCCGGTTTGTTCGCCTTCTCGCACCGCGTTCTTTTCAGGTGTTGCTCCCTGGAAATCGGGTGTCTACAACAACGCGCAAACGATCAACAGAAGTGAGCCACTGAAGCAGGATGCGGTGCTCTCACTGGCCGGATTGTTCAAGAAAAACGGCTACGACACCTTCGGCTACGGAAAAATCACTCACGGTTGGGATCAGAAAGAGCACTGGAATGAGCATGTAGGTCACAAAAGAGACCTGGCTCCTCCCGGTGCGCCTTTGGCCAAACTAAGCGGCGGCGAACAGGATTGGGGCCCCATCCATCTCACCGAGGAACAAATGAATGACACCCGCGGGGCCGATAAGGCTATCGCGATTCTGAAGAAACAACACGACAAGCCATTCTTCCTGGCCTATGGCTCCTTCAATCCCCACATGCCCTGGTATGTGCCGCAAAAGTATTTTGACATGTATCCCCTGGACCAGATTGTCCTTCCGGAGCTTAAGGAGGACGACCTGGACGACCTTCCTCCACTGGCCAAAGCCGTGAGTGACGGGCCCGGGAGCTTTGCCGACAAGGTCATCAAGTCCGGTAAGCATGAAGAGGCAGTGCAGGCGTACCTGGCCACGACCACCTACGTCGACACTCAAATCGGCCGCGTCCTCGATGCTCTCGAAAAGAGCCCCTACAGGGACAACACCATTGTCGTCTTCCTCACCGATCACGGCTTGCACCTGGGGGAAAAAGTTCACTGGCAAAAGACAACCCTGTGGGAGGAAGGAACGCACACGTTGTTGATGTTTCGCGCGCCGGGAGTCACTAAAGCCGGAGGCGTGTCTGAACGGTTCGTTTCCCTGATGGACATCTACCCGACCCTGGCTGAACTCTGCGGACTCGCGCCCCCCGCGTACATCGCTGGACGCTCGCTGGTCCCTCTGCTCAAAGACCCGAAGGCTCCCTGGGAAAGCACCGCCATCACCGGATTGTGTGATAAAACCAAAACGGACCTGGCCTATATCAGCGTCCGCCACGAGCTCGGGCGCTATACGAGATACGGGTCCGACCAGGAGGAATTCTACGACACAACCAGGGACCCTCACGAATGGACCAACCAGATCGACAACCCGAAATACGCCGCCAACGTTGAAAAACTCCGGGTCCAGGTTCCCAGTTTCGAGGAGGCTGCCAAACCTCTGCCCTCTGCCCTGACCACAGAGCGCAGCGAGACGCAGAAAGGGAAAAAGAAGGACAAGAAAGAAAAGAAGAAAGCAGAGAGTTCAGAATAGCTGCTGATCTCGACATTCGTTTCGAACGGGTCGCGACTTCCAGAATATCCGGCTCGGAAATGAACACGAATGAACTCTATTTCTATCGATTCAAAACACACACCTCTGCAATGTTTCGTTTGCCAACAATCAAATGAACCAACTCACTTCCTTACTTTGTGCTCTCTGTGTCCTCTGCGGTTCCTCCGTTGCCGCCGAAGCCGGGCAACAGCCGAACTTCATCGTCATTCTGGCGGATGATCTGGGTTACGGCGATCTCGGATGTTACGGCGCAACGGATGTCCGCACGCCGCACATCGATCACATGGCTGAAGAAGGAACGAAGTTCACGAGTTTCTACGTCTCTCCGGTCTGCTCGCCGACTCGCGCCTCGTTGATGACCGGAAGCATCGCGCAGCGCGTGGGGATCGGAGGCGTCCTGTTTCCGCGAAGCAACCACGGGCTGAACCCCGGCGAAATCACGCTGCCCGAGTTGCTCAAGCAGCAAGGTTACGCGACCGCCATCATCGGCAAGTGGCATCTCGGCAATCAGGATATGTTTCAACCGCTTGCGCACGGATTCGATTATTGGTACGGAACTCCAGCCTCCAACAGCCAGGGCTTCGACCCGACCATCAAACAGTACGCGGAAGACTGCGTGTGGCGCGAGGGATACACACGCGAGAGCGTCGTCAAAATGAAGGAAGCACCGTGTCCGCTGGTTCGCGACAACGTCGTGATCGAAGTCCCCGCCGACCAGACGCAGTTCACGCAGCGTTACACGCGTGAAGCTGTCCGCTTCATTACCGAGCACAAGGACAAGCCGTTCTTCCTGTACTTGCCGCACAACATGGTGCACATCCCAGTGAATGCATCACCGGATTTCGTCGGCAGAAGCAAGTTCGGGATATATGGCGACGCAATACAGGAACTCGACTGGAGCACCGGCGAAATCCTGAAGACGCTCAAGGACCTCGGGTTGGACCAGAACACGCTGGTGATCTTCACGTCAGACAACGGGCCTCACTTGGGTCAGGGTGGAAGTGCAGGACCGCTTCGAGGCGCAAAAGGCTCGACGTTCGAAGGGGGCGTGCGCGTACCCTGCGTGATGCGCTGGCCTGGAAAGATTCCCGCCGACCGGGTGACCGACGAGCCAGCTGCGATCATGGATCTGCTGCCGACGCTCGTGACGCGCGCTGGCGGAACGGTCCCGACCGATCGCGTCATCGACGGCAAAGACATCTGGCCGGTCATTGCTGGCAAAGACGGAGCGAAGTCGCCGCACGAAGCCATCTGCTACCTGCGAGGCCGCGGCGTTTCGGGAATTCGCATGGACGACTGGAAATACTTGATCGCTCCGGCGAAAGAAATCCTACCAGAGACCGCAATCGAGATGACGCAGGAAGAACAGAAGCTGCCTCGCAGGCAACGCAATGCGCTCCTCAAGGAGCGGACGAAAGCGGCCCAGGGAAAACAAGGCAACATCGAGATGCTCTTCAATTTGCGCGAGGATCTCGGGGAGGAGAGGAACATGATCGATCAGCACACCGATATCGCAGCCCGCTTGAAGAGCCGAATGAAAACGTTTGAAGCTGAATTCAGGAAGACCGTGCGGCCCGCTGGCACGGCGGAATATCTCGTCCCAAACAACCAGGACCACCCATGATCACTTCACCTCAAAATCACCCGTCACGTCGAACAGTTTTGAAATCGATTGGCGCGACCACCGCGCTGGCCGCGTCCGGCCTGTTGCCGTCAACGATCTATGCCGTACCGTCGGCATCCGCGAACGACAAGTTGCGCGTCGGATTGATCGGTGCGGGAAATCGAGCCAAATGGCTGACTCGGGCGTTGTCGCGTGAATCCCATCGCGCCAAACTGGTCGCCGTCTGCGATTGTTACCTGCCGCAGATCGATGTCCTCGCGGCTGACAACAAAGACAATCCGAAAGCCGGCGATTCCTGGAAGCGATATCAGAACTACGATCAGATGTTCGATCAGGAAGAGCTCAACGCGGTCATCATCGCAACGCCAGATCATGTGCGTGTGCGTGCGGCAATGCTTGCCTGTGCCAAGGGCCTGGACGTGTACGCCGAGAAGCCGCTCAGCTTCAGTATTCCCGAAGGCCGTGCACTGGTCAAAGCGGTGCGAAAACACAAACGTGTGTTGCAGGTCGGCACGCAACAACGCAGCACGGCCAACAATCAGTACTCTTGTGAATTCGTTCGGACCGGCGGCCTCGGTAAAGTGCATACGATCCTCGTTAAGAACTATTCCGGCTCGCGTCCAGCAACTGGTTTGGAAAAGCAAGCCACTCCCAAAGATATGGATTGGGATCGATTCTGCGACCAGTCACCGTTGCTCGACTACAACGAACAACTTCACCGCAAGTGGCGAAATTTTGATGCATTCACCGGTGGGCCCATTTGCGATCGCGGCGCGCACGCTCTGGACATGGTTCATCTGGCCATGGGCTGGGATAATATCGCGCCGACGCGAATCGAGCCGTCCACGGACACAAAAGACCCTCGCGATCGCGGAGTCCGCCTTTATTACGCGAACGGAACGGTTGTTCGACTGGAAAGCGACAATGGACCGGCTTTTGGAGGCATCTTTATCGGCGAGAAGGGCAAGTTGGAAATCAATCGAGGACGCTTCGCCTGCAACCCGACAACATTGCTTGCCCCGTTGGAAGGCGACGAGTCAGAAAATCATGTTGGCAACTGGCTCGACTGTATCGAATCACGCGAAGAACCCAACGCTCCCGTTGAAGTCGGACATCTGATTTCCAGCGTAGCGCACCTAGTCAATATTTGTCGCATCACGGGTCGTACGCTCAACTGGGACTCCGCGAAAGAGCAAATCATCGGGGATAACGCCGCCAATGCATTGCTCAGCAAAGAACGACGACCCGAATACTCACTTCCCGATGTTTAGCCACAGGTGCTCAAATGCTTGCGTGTCCAATCCATCGTTCTGATCGTGCAATAGTGGAACGGTATTTTTTATGCATTGCGCTCATCGCGATTTCACTTTGCTGTGGCTCCGCGTTCGCTGATGATTGGGTAACCCTATTCGACGGCAATAACCTCGACGGCTGGAAAGCGTCACGCGACAATACGCAGTTTGCGATTGTCGATGGCGTCATCTTTGGCACGAGTTCGAGCCAGACGCAGTTCCTACACACGGTCGAAACGTATGGTGATTTCGAACTTGAACTGGAAGTCAAACTTCACGACACCGACCTGAACTCCGGCGTTCAGATCCGCACCATGTTGACTCGGGAGAACGCAAACGGCCAATCGAGGGAATCGATCCATGGCCCTCAAGTCGATATTGGAAAATCACCAGGACGCAGCGGACACATCTTCAATCAGGGAAATGGTGCCTGGATCACACCTGAGAAAGACCTGACCCGCAATGAAGTCATGACCAACGGCCAACCTCCTTCGCTCTACAACCGCCGGCAGCATCAAGCCTGCTTGGCATTGGGCGACTTCGCAGCCACAAATGGGCTTTGCCTTCCCGTTCTTTGTCGGGGCCGGCCCATTGCTTGAAACGTTGACTCGCATATGCGACCAGACAGATCAACCGTTTGTACTTCTGCGTCTGCGAACAAGACCTGTTGACCCGATCTGCGGTCGCCTGTTGGATGATCGGCGTGGACTTCTGCTGTCGTTGTCGGAAGTTACTCAGCCGTCCGATCAACGTACAATTGCGTTTACACAGTCAGCGCTCGAACGAATCGATTCTTTCCAGCGGTTGCATCTGCCAAAGCAACCGGCCAAGGTTGCCAAGTCGGGCTTCCCAACTCCACCAAACTGCGAATGGTCGGCGATCAAGATCCGGTTTCTGGACATCGACACCGTTTCCATCACAGCGGCTGGCGTCGTTGGACGCTACCACTTCGCCGAAATGGGATTTGCGCGTGCAGGCAACAAGCGGTCGAACGTTCAATGGGAATTGCTGCGATCGTTCGCTAAGTCCTATGGCACGATGACCTGGAATTCGCCTGGTGCGAGTCGCCAGAATCAAAAACGCAAAGAGCGGCTAAGTGAAACTCTTTGCGACTTCTTTGGAATCGCCGACGATCCGATTCGATGGATGCCCGATCGTTGCGGCTGGCAAACTCTCTTTACCCTCGACCCAGAACCCTGACGAAGTGTTGTCGCAGCGACATGTCGCTGAACCAATTCGCCCGTCTCCTGAAAAATCGCTATTCAAAAAGCCTGTGAAATTGCAGCTCGGAACACGAGCTGAGCAGAAATTTTCGCAATTCTTTGGCTTCCCAGCGACATGTCGTCAGTCACAGGCGACAGGCCAAACGCACCTTGTATTCGCTGCGTGAGGCGTGGATCGCCAGACACTTCCCTCGAACGAGCCACTGGATGCTTGCCTTTTCAGCGGATCACTGCACAGATTTCTCGAATGTGGCCGCGCAACCAGCGATGGGCTTGATCGGCATCCAGCCGCGGGTGCCAAAGCAATGAAACCGTGAACTCAGGTATGGATACCGGAAGCGGGAAGCTATGCATCCCAGCGCGCAGGTTTCCAGTATGGCGCTCGGGCACGCTGGCGATCAGGTCGGAAGCCCGTGCGAGGCCCAATGCGGTGGAAAAGCCACCAACGATCGTGACGATCTTCCGTTCCAAATTGAATTGCTTCAACGCTTCATCAATCGGTCCCTTGTCGAGACCCTCCCGAGAGACGCTGATGTGTCGGCCGGCCGCATAACGGGACGGCGCGATCTTTCCCTTGCTCAGTGGGTGCCCCTTTCGCACGACGCCAATGTAACGGTCCCGGAACAATCCCTGGACACGCAATTCCGGAGCCGTCGACTTCTCCACAACGCCTGTTTCCAGATCGACGGTCCCGTCCCGAAGCGGTGCGCTGTCCTTGTTTGGCTTCTGCATGAAGCGCAACCGCACGCCGGGAGCCTCCTCGCCGACGCGAGCAATGAGGTCCGGTCCGAAGTTCTCCACAAAACCTTCGCTAGTCCTCAACGTAAATGTTCGGACTATCTGCTTGAGATTCAGCTTCTCGGCAGGCCGTAAAACCGCTTCACTGTCCTGCACGAGCTGACTGACTCGATCGCGGAGTTCGAGTGCTCGGGGTGTGGGAACGAGACCACGCCCAGCCCTGACCAGCAGCGGATCGCCCGTCGTCTCACGCAATCGCCCTAACGCCCGGCTCATCGCCGACGGGCTAAGACGCAGCCGTCGGGCAGCATGCGTAACATTGCCTTCCGCGAGCAGCACGTCAAGGGTCACCAGCAAATTGAAATCGGGTCGCGACATGGACTGAGTATATCGAGATATGGCGTCAAATGCAATGATTACATGCGAGCTGTGCGTCTTCCGCCATGCGTGAAAGGCACATATGCTTCAGATTAGCGATTGAACTGCATCCATCCGCTCTGAATTGAAAGGGAAAAACATGGCTAAGAACTCGCTGGACAAGTTTATTGAAGGGGTTACGCAGATTTGGGGACCACTTACCTCCGAAGTGGTCGCAGGTTGTCGCCAGCATTTGGAGGAACTCGTCAAAGCGCCATCCATGGAGGAGTGGTTGGCGGCACTGCACCGGGAAGCTCCGGCCTACAGCGAAATGTACCGGGATCCGACACAAGGGTTCGTGCTGTTGGCTCACACGGAACCTGCGGGGCTCTATAGACCACCCCATGACCACGGCAGAGGGTGGGTCATCTATGCGATCCAGCAAGGCGAAATCGAGATGGGAACCTATGCCAGGATCGAGGCCTCGGACGGAAGTGTGAAACTTGTGAAAAGGGATTCAACGCTGGTACGCCCCGGACAGGTCCAGGTGTATCTTCCAGGGGATATTCACGACACAACGTGCATTTCCGGGCCCGCACTGTTGTACCGCTTTACAGAGAGGGACTTGAAGAAGGAGGACAAAGAAGAACACAGAGTGACGAGGTACGTTGAACGGGACGGCGTCTGGACTTTAGGGAGGTCCTAACATGCCCCACGGATCAGCATCTCTTGCGCAAGACGACGACCGCATGGAAATACAATCGACGGGACTGGGCGAGCCACGGCATATGGTCGCGATCGCCTCCGTGCTGGCTGCCATGGTGCTCGTGGTGCTGGACGCAGCCATTGCGAACGTCGCCCTGCCAACGATCGCGCGATCGCTGAGCGTGACGCCAGCTATGTCGATCTGGGTCATAACCTCCTACCAGACCGCCCTATTGATGGCCTTGCTGCCCTGCGCCGCGCTCGGGGAAAGCATTGGTTATCGCCGGGTCTTCACGGGGGGTGTTGCGCTGTTCATGGGAGCGTCCGTATTGTGCGCTTTGTCGCCGTCTCTATTTTGGCTCGTCGCGGCCCGCCTCCTCCAAGGGCTCGGAGGAGCCGCCGTCATGTCGCTCGGCGTCGCGCTGCTGCGCGTCGTGGTTCCAGATCGGCGGCTCGGCACTGCTATCGGCTGGAACGCCCTCGCAATTGCGCTGTCGTCTGCCTCCGGTCCGACGATCGGCGCGGCGATCCTATCAGCCGCTAGCTGGCCCTGGCTCTTCGCCATCAACCTACCCTTGGGTGCGTTGGTGCTACTATCTCCGCCGCCGCGCTTCTCGGTGATCTTGGCCCGGGCACGATCCACCAGGATCTGACGCATGGCAGTTGAAGCTGTTCGGAGAAAGTGCGTTCGGTCCTGCCATTCGACAGAGGTGTTTGCCAGCTTCGACCAAGCTTGATGAACCAATGCCGTAGCATTTAGCGTTTGTCCCGGACGTTCATTAGCAAGCTTGGCCGATGCGAGACGGCGGAGCTCATCGTACACTTGCGGCAAGAAGTCATACCCGTTCACGAATCAGCTTTCAACGGTTAATCATTTACGGTGTTCACCAACGCGTCAAGAGACGTGAAACGGGACACGGCGACGAGATCGATCAATATTTGTGGTTAAGGAATCAAAGATATTTGGTTCGGTTGGTTGACGATGATTTGATACATATCACGATAGATAGTCACTTTTCCAGTGACGCGGATCTTTCGACCAACAAGTTTTTTTGTTTCTTCGTCGAGACCCATCGCCTTGAGTCGCTCTGGAGTTGGAAATCGAATCGTTATCGCGAGGCCCTTTGGATCTCGGAAATAGGTTTTTGAGTTCAGGTACAGCCATTCGTTCAGTTTGCTAAATCGAACCGACTGGATGGTTATTGCGACTTCAACCATTTTTCCGACCGCATCTTTGGCTTCCTCTGGCTGGATGGCGATCGGCGGAACAGACTCGTTAAGCACTACTCGCAGCACATGCGTCCGTCGTTTCTTACCCTCTGAATCGAGATAGGGTGCGCCAGTTCCAAAGTCGATTTGCGCTTCTTCGCCGGGTGCCGACTCCATCCTTCTAAATGGCAATTCAGATCGCTTGCGAAGACTCTTGACGTAGCGATTCACGCTCCAGTAACGTGAAGCGGTTGCACAAAGCTCACAAGCCCGGCAACGTAACAAGGTGAGTTTGCGGTAGCCGCTTGCACGCTTAGTGGGATCGACAAAAGCGGCATGTTGGAGGTAGCAGCGGGGATTTTGTTAGGCACTATGGATAGCGGTTGGCTGCTGGTCGGCTGCGGCGTTTGTTCCGCACTTCTTGGTGCGTATCTAGTTGAGTGGCCAAACGCAGCCTTGCATGGAATCGTTTGGTTGATCAGTGCCGGTGCCACACTCTTTGGATCGTTGCTGATTTTGGTAGGTTTTAAGATAAGACGACTTGGCCTTGAGGTTCATGAAGGCAAATTCACAGCTCTCTAATTGACACTTACCGCGAACCTCGGGCGCACACGAGTCATTCGAACTATTTTTTAAATGAAGGACAGGAAACCTGCAGAATGGACAACTTCGTGCGATCGAAGGAAATGGATACAAATGAGTGGCATTGTCGTGATGGCTCCCCTTGGCCGTTAGGAGTTCGTTGGGTCGACAAGGAGCAAGCGTATAACTTCGCTATCTACTCGAAGCATGCTACGGCAGTTGAACTCTTACTTTTTAATGAAACGGAATTGGAGCGACCAACAAGAACCTTCAATCTTGATTCGAAGGATCACAAGTCAGGTCCGATAGCGACAGCCCGAGATACGATGCAAGTACGCTTGAATTTGACATTCGAAGTTCCCTGTTCAATCTGAATCCAATTTGAGCGAAACGGTTCACTTAGCTGTAGCAATTATTCTAGCACTAGTATCGATCGATGTCTGGTTCCATGCACAGTCCGCCCCCAACCGCGCGCTCGATCGATGAATCGGGCAACTATTGTCCCTACATGACAATGGCACGTCAAATGCGAGGTCAGCACTAAACGTACACTGGGTATAGCTCAACACTGTACAATTGAGCATTCGCCCTACCCAGATCTCATTGATCTGCACACCTTCTAGCTACAGTGACGCGTTTTGACTGAAGTCCGAACCAGCGAAAAAACAATTGTGTTTCATGCTCAAGGACTTACGAAAGTCTACCGTATGGGCGAAGTGGATGTACATGCACTACGCGGCGTGGAGCTTGACTTATATCGAGGTGAATTCATCGTAATTCTAGGCGCCTCAGGCAGCGGCAAATCGACACTTTTGAATATTTTGAGTGGCCTCGACGTCCCAACATCTGGAACCGTGCGATTCGGCGAGCAGGATTTGACTACGGCGAGTGAAAACCAACTAACGCTGTTTCGGCGTGAACATGTGGGCTTCATCTTCCAGTTCTACAATCTGATGTCAAGTTTGACGGCTCTTGAAAATGTTGCTTTGGTGGCGGACATCGCGCGGAATCCTCTCCAACCAGCCGAAGCCCTAAGACTCGTCGGACTTTACGATCGCAAGGATCACTATCCGTCACAATTGTCTGGTGGAGAACAGCAGCGAGTGGCAATCGCGCGAGCCATAGGCAAACGCCCCGATGTACTGCTTTGCGATGAGCCGACTGGAGCCCTTGATGTAAAAACGGGGATTATCGTTTTGGAAGCAATTTCGCGTATCAATCAAGAACTTGGCACATTGGCAGTAGTGATTACCCATAACGCCGCCATTGCCGAAATGGCTGATCGCGTCATCCACCTTTCCGATGGGCAGATATCCGAGATTGTTGTAAACAATTCACGCCGTCCCGCTCAAGAGTTGGTGTGGTGATTGGGAGTACGTGGCGATTATGAGAGCCCTGAATCGAATCCTATTGCGGGATGCCGCACGAATGTGGCAGCAGGGACTGGCCATTAGCGCTTTGCTGGCGTGCGGTATTGCCATTTTTGTAATGTCAACCAGCACAATGCGCTCACTCGAATTGAACCGGCAGCGCTACTATCGCGATTATCGGTTTGGCGATGTATTTGTCCAAATGGTTCGGGCCCCGAATCATTTGGCCGTGCGATTGGCAGAAATTCCCGGCGTCGAACGAATCCAAACTCGCATCGTTCGCGAGGTGTTGTTGGATATGCCCAAGATGATTGAGCCGGCGTCTTGTCGCCTCGTTTCAGTTGATGATCAGCCAGCCCTTGCACTAAATGGCCTACACTTGCGTCGCGGGCGTTTTCCGAATTCTATTGGACGCACGGAAGTTGTCATCAGTGAACTCTTTGCCGACGCACATGGCTTGAATCCTGGCGACGAGCTTCATTGTATCATGGGCGGACGACGTCAAAAGCTAATGATTGTTGGAGTTGGTTTGTCGCCAGAGTACGTGTACGCCGTGCAACCTGGCCTTCTACTCACGGACAATAGACGTTTTGGAATCGTGTGGATGCCGCGCCCGCAGATGGCTGCCGCCTTCAATATGGAAGGGGCATTCAACAACGTCAGCATGATACTGCGTCCCAACGTATCCGTCGACGAAGTGCTCATGGATGTTGACAGGTTACGCGTTATGGGATTCAGCCGACGTGAAGTGTCCGTCGTCTTAGTTGGAGAATTGGCAATTATTACTTTGCTTGCAATTCCGATTGGACTGCCCATAGGTTATGGTCTTTCCTACCTCACAACGCTAGCGCTGGATACCGACACGCATCGCTTTCCCTTGGTTGTTAGTCCGGCGACGTTCGCCTACGCGACCGTCGTCATTTTACTTTCCGCTGCATTTTCTTCACTCTACACGCTACGACTGCTTGACAAGTTAGACCTAATTTCTGTTCTCAAAGTAAAAGAATGATCAAACGCAATTTGGCCAAACTGCCCTGGTTTATTGCAAGCTTAATGCTTGTAGGATTCTTGGTATACGGATTCTGGCCGCGTGCCGTTGAGATCGAGATAGTACGAACCACGCGCGGATCGCTCGAAGTAACCGTTGACGACGATGGCGAGACTCGTATTCGCGAAAAGTATACGGTTGCGGCACCAGTCAGCGGCAAGCTCATGAGGTTGGAACTACACGCCGGAGATCCAGTTGTGCAAGATCGTACTGAGATTGCCAGATTTGAACCCAGCGATCCCTCGCTTTTAGACGCGCGCACTAGAGCCGAACGTGAAGCCCGTGTTCACGCCGCTGAAGCGTCTACTCAACAGGCAGCTGAGGTATCCAAATTTGCTCAGGAAGCCCTAGAGTTAGCACAGCACGAATATGACCGTGCCCAAACACTAGTTCAAAAATCCGCCATTTCACGAGCTGAATTCGAATCGGCGGAACACAAACAGCGTATGGCCCAAAGTGAAGCGCGGTCTGCTCAATTTGCAAAGACGGTAGCGGTTTTCGAATATGAACAAGCAAAAGCGGCTTTGAGTCTCGCCAGTGAAAATGGCCAATCGCTACCTAACGCCGCGTTTCGCGTGTTAGCACCCATCGACGGTCAAGTGCTCAAAATTCTTCATGAAGACACCAGTGTAGTTTCAGCCGGAACTGCTTTGCTACAGCTAGGAGATCCAGACGACATGGAGTTGGTGGTCGACGTCTTGTCGAATGACGCCGTTCGAATTCGCGCAGGCCAAAAGGTGAAAATAAAGCATTGGGGTCGAACGGAACCGTTGTCCGGAATCGTCCGGCTTGTGGAGCCTATGGCTTTCCTAAAGGTCTCCGCGTTAGGAGTCGAAGAGAAGCGAGTCAATGTGCTTATCGATTTCACCGATGCGTCAGAGCGGCGCGAAGCGCTTGGCGATGGATTCCGAGTTGAAGTGAGTATCGTCGTTGCCGTCACCTCAGACGACGCGTTATTGGTTCCCGCCGGAGTACTGTTTCGCGAGGGAAGTCAATGGCAACTATTCCGCGTTGTTGACGACCGCGCAGTGTACCGACGTAAAGGTTGGGATGTCGAACGGGCAGCAAACGGAAATTCTAAACGGCCTATCGGCTGAAGATAGGATTGTGCTCCATCCCACCGATCAAATCCGTGATGGAGTGCCTCTTCGCCAACAATAATCTGTTGAACTCAAACCTCGCAACCGATGTGCCGCTTCCGGAAATTTCGGCATCTGCATTTGTGAATCATCGGTTACCCAAGTGCCGAGCTCCAGCACGAATTTGTCGAGTTGCCCATGCTCGTCTTTCCAGTTGTTGAAAAGCACATTCAGCATCTCAACCGATTCTTGATGTTGGCTTGTTATTGAGTTGCCGCCCGTGTAGTTTTTTGCGCTGCTCAAATTTCAATGTAACTTTGAAAGCAACTATAATGCCATTTGCAAGCGCAGTCCAGGACGTGGGGGTATTTCGCAGGGCAACTCATTTTCCCGACTGCGTTGCTTGAGTTCACTCATTGACAAGTCGCGCTGGTAGGCTTGAACGGCCCAATATGTTTGACTCCCGTTCCGCGGACAATTTTTGATCCATACATCGCACAAACTCATGGCTGCTGGACTCAACAAAACCATGCCCTGAAAAATAGAGAAAGTGTGTTACTTTGATTTTGCTCTTACCCACTCGCACGACATTAAACGTATTTTTTTGTTGCTCTCTTCCACGCCCACTTCTGGATGTCGTTGTGCCACATTGTGCGATTACGATCCCGCGATCGCGGTGGCAACCTGGGTAAAAATCGAGCGAGTTGCCAATGAACGACCTATGTAAATGCCCGCCCATGATTAGGTCGACATCGAGTTCCACAAATCGCATCATCGCGCGTTTCGCCTTGGGCATCGTAGAATCGTGTAAATAGTCTGGAGCCGGCGCAAAATGATGATGAGCTACAACAATTCTCGCTACATCTGAAGGCGTATCTGCGAAAGCTTCCGCACAATAGTCGAGTTGCCAAGCGTGAATTCGACCGTTGCTGATTGCTATGCGTGGCGCAGTAGAATCCAAGCCGACGAGCGTTGCTTTGGGCAAGTGAAGGATCGGGTTCAGATCAGGATTAATACAATCTCGATAGTTGCGGTGAGGATCTAGAAGCCTACGAGCAATATTGTAGAGCGGAACATCGTGATTGCCTGGAATCACCAGCCGCGGCCCGTCGGGCAATCGCCCCAAGAAATCTCTAGCCGCAAGAAACTGCTCGCGCCTCGCACGTTGTGTCAAGTCGCCGCTGACGACCAAAACATCGAATCGCAGATTCTGCGTTGTTTCAATTAAGGACTCTGCTACCACAGGATCAAAAGGAGTACCGAAATGCAAATCCGAGATATGGAGAATCTCCAGCGGATCAAATTCGCCCTCCATAGAACCTTTTTCCAGTGAGTCTACTAGCATGCTTTTCCTTTGAGCGAGTTATTCTAACGCAACTTGTGCATTTCATATGCCAATCTGTTTACGCTATGACTGAAGAAAATACATGATAAGAGGTCGATGCAAGCATGTTGGTAGGGGCGGTCATGCGCCATTCACACTCGTGAACTACGGTGCTGGAGCGCTCAAGCTTCCGTTGCCGGCGTTCTGTTGGACGACATTTCTTGGCATAATGCCAGACTCGGTAGTATTTACTTTCGCTGGAACGCGAGTTCCCTCATTGAAAATCTTCGCTGAACAGGAAATTTGGTCGCTATTTGACTTACCGTTGTTGGCAGCACTCATTGGCATAGCCCTCCTGCCACTATTATCGCACTACGTTGTTTGAAGATTGGCAAAAAGTATGCATGAGCGCCGGATTGGCAGCTCCCAAACAGAGGACATCACTTCACGCCTGGAGGCAACAAAGTGCCACCTATAGCCAATGGACTTTTCTACTCGCTGGCCATCGCCTATTCGGCACTCGTTGTGGGCAGCGGAATTCGCTTGATGACGCTTGGTCGTGACGATAGCACGACGTCGGAACAGCTGAATTCCGAACGTCGGAGCAGCTTGTTGGTTTGGTGGATACTGCTGCTTGCCTTTACGTTTGCCTTGATCTTCGAGCGCATGGGGCTCGCCATACTATTCTGCATCGCGAGTCTATTGTCTTTGCATGAGTTTCACAGAATTTTTATTCGACGTTCGCAGGACGTTCCACTCGTATGGCTAACGATGCTTTTAATCACCGTTGTTCACTACGTCGTCATTGGCTCATCCAAGTCAATGTGGAGTGTCTGGGCCTTTCCATTCGTGACACTAGCGGCGATTTCTGCGATTGAACTTGCAACGGGGGGGAGCAAGAATTACTTGCGTACGACTGCTGGCTACTACTGGGCTTCGATGCTGATGGTGCTCGGCGTTTCGCACGCAGTATTAACAATTGATTTCCCTGCTACTCCAGGAGACTGGAGCGCTGGTTCTGTGGGTTGGTGCATATTTCTGGTGTTGCTGACTGAAACCAACGACATTGCTCAAGCGCTGATTGGTCGAGTTTTCGGAAGGCACAAGGTCACGCCAGTGTTTTCACCCGGCAAGACGTGGGAGGGACTGATCGGCGGAGTTTCGGTAACTGCCGTACTAGCGATTGTATGCGCTCCCTGGCTTACAACTCTAACACTCGACCGATCGATTTGGCTGGGAGTTGTGATCTCCGGTGGAATGGGAGTCATCATTTCGCTCGCTGGCTTTCTCGGCGACGTGAATATATCTGGACTAAAACGCGAGGCGGGAGTCAAGGACAGTGGAACTCTATTGCCCGGAATGGGCGGCATGCTCGATCGAATCGATAGCCTCACTTATTCAGCACCGGCATTTTATTACTTCGTAAAATTGGTAAATCAGTTGTGATAATAGAAGCATTCCTGGTTTGGCTCAGAACACAGCACCGATGATTAGAAATCAAAAAAGGCGAGATCAGATGATTGCAACGACAACTGCATCCAGTGAGCCGCTTGAACCACGAGATCCAGTTTACCGCAACTGGATCTTCACAGTACCCAACATCATTTGTATGTTTCGCCTAGCTGGCTCCATCGTATTGTTCGCATTGGCTTGGCTGGACTATCGCTATGCATTCGTAGGACTGTTCATTGTTCTGACTGTGTCGGACTGGATTGACGGCCGGCTCGCCCGATGGCTTCATCAACGATCAGAATTTGGTGCGAGGTTAGATAGTTTTGCGGACGCGACGCTCTACTCCGCCTTAGTGCTAGGCGTTCTGTTACTGTGCTGGAAAGATCTTCAAACGGAATTGGTATGGATTGGGGTCGCGGTTGGAAGCTACGTGGTTACAACCGGAGCAGGTTTGATCAAGTATGGTAGGGTCCCGAGCTATCACACGTTTGCTGCAAAGAAATCCCAAGGCATCGTACTGCTTGCAGGTATCCTGCTTGTTCTAGAGGTTTCTGTATGGCCGACTCGCATCGCCGCCTTGGCTGTCACTTTGACGAATATTGAAGCCACATTGCTTACACTGCTTCTTCCGACGTGGCAGGCGGACGTCTCTTCGCTAAGGAAAGTGCTTCGCCGTTAATCAAATGGTAATGAAAAGGCGCTCCGCCACATTCGCGAAAGCGTGCTCCATAATGCAGATTTGGCCGAGTTAGGGTACATTCTGTTTAAGAGCGTGCATTCGGGAAAGCCTAGGCCATTCTATTTGGCAATGTAACACTGCCTCGCGGCCTATGCCGATGATCTTTTTGGCCAAGGTATTGCGATAATTCGCCAAGTAGCCGTCGTGTTCTTCGTGATACGGCGAGGGCATTCAGGTGCTGAATTGTGGCACGGAATTTTCTTGCGCGAATATAGCGTTTCGAATCACATCGGTAAGTGCCGTCGTGATTCAGACAACTTGTTCATCTTGGTTACTGATCGAGTGACATAGGACTGAGTAACTGCAAAGTGTTGTGCCAAGTGCTCGCGGTACGGCGTCGGAATGCGGGCGATCCGTTTTTGAAGCTTGCAAAGGCCATCAAGTAACTGCCTAGGGACCGTGTGGATATCCCTTAGGTCGACGATGGACTCTGAAATTGAAGGATAGCTTTCCGGCACTGCCAGCCAATCAGAACGAAGACGTCGTTAACACCGTTGTGGTGTATCAGGTTACGGAGGATGTCATGAACAGCGGCTGCACGAACGATTCCCTTCCGAATTGAACGTGAAGCTGAAACAGTGCTTCATCAGCGTTACAATGATCCGAGGATGCTTGGCACAACACTCGCTGTTGTCGGAGTCAAGAACCAGCCCCTAAACCCCTTCCGAGCGACCTCTCGATAAAGCGGAATGGCGCGATCGAATGATGGTGGACAACGCGGAGCCGAAAGGATTAGAACGAGATGCCAATACGCAATTTAGATAAAATCTTCGCTCCCAGGAGCGTGGCCGTTATTGGAGCAAGCCAGCGTGAAGCGAGTGTCGGCAACACGGTTCTTCGAAATTTGATTGACGGAGGATTCGACGGAACGGTTTTCCCCGTGAATCCGAATCATCAAGATATTAACGGGATTCCGTGCTTCAAATCCGTAAGTGAATTACCAAAGACGGTCGACTTGGGGGTCGTTTGTACACCAGCGAGATATGTGCCTGACGTTGTTCGTCAATGCGGCGAAGCTGGTATCTTCGGCTTGGTGATTCTATCGGCGGGATTCCGAGAGACTTCCCCAGAGGGCGCGGAACTGGAGGCAGACGTACATGCCACTGCCAAACAGTTTGCCGGAATGCGAGTCATCGGCCCGAACTGTCTTGGCATCATGTCGCCACATGCGTCACTCAATGCCAGTTTCGCCAGCGACGCGCCTCCAAAGGGGAATGTTGCATTTATCTCGCAGTCTGGCGCACTATGTACCGCAATACTAGACTGGGCGATTCAGGAACATGTCGGATTCTCGCATTTTGTTTCCGTCGGCAACATGATGGATGTCGGAATCGCTGATTTGATCGACTACTTCGCATCCGACAAAGTAACTGATTCGATCATCTTGTACGTCGAATCGATCAACGAAGTCCGTGAGTTCATGTCAGCTGCTCGTGCGTTTACTCGAACCAAACCGATCATCGCTTACAAAGCAGGCCGCTTCGCCGAGTCGGCAAAAGCTGCGGCGTCACACACGGGAGCGATGGCGGGTGTCGATAGCGTCTATGAAGCCGCGTTCGCCCGGGCGGGGATCGTGCGCGTTTTTGATGTCGATGATCTGTTCGATTGCGCGGAGCTGCTTGCCAGGCAAAAGGCTCCCGCAGGCCCACGATTGGCGATCGTTACCAATGCCGGCGGTCCGGGAGTGATGGCGACTGACGCGTTGCTCGAATGTCATGGCGTGCTAGCTGAATTGTCGGATGTGACCATTCGGACGCTGGGCAAGCAACTTCCCACAGCATGGTCGCACAGCAACCCTGTCGATATTTTGGGTGACGCGCCGCCGCAACGGTTTGGAATTTCAGTTGAAACTGTGCTGGCCGACCCAAATGTCGATGGCGTCCTGATCGTTCTTTCGCCACAAGCGATGACGGATCCGACCGCTGCGGCCAAGTCAGTGATCGAGGCTGTTCAACGTTCAAACAAGCCCATCTTGACGGCCTGGATGGGTGGTGGAAAAGTTCGTGAGGGAATCGAGGCTCTGAACAGTGCAGGAATTCCAACTTATTCATCTCCAGAAAAAGGCGTGCGGGCGTTCATGCATCTGGTCACATATGGACGCAATCGAGAAACACTTTATGAAACGCCGCGCGCAGTGCCCATGGAATTCCCCCTCGCGCGAAAAAAGCTACGGGCCGTGTTCGACACGATCTTGAGCGTTAGCGCTGACATACTTAGCGAACCAGCTTCTAAGGCACTTTTGGAAGCCTATGACATCCCTATTACACAGACCCTCGTAGCTCGATCGCCCGCGGACGCCATTGAACATGCTGCAATTGTTGGCTACCCCGTCGTGCTCAAAATATTTTCGCCCGATATTACTCACAAGACCGACGTGGGCGGAGTCGAGCTGAACGTGACAACTGCGGAGGAGGTGACCGAAGCATTCGATCGGATTCTGACGCGATCCAGAAAACATCGTCCCGATGCACAGATCGATGGCGTCACAGTGCAGCACATGTTAGTCGCCCCAAGCGGACGCGAACTGATTGTCGGTGCGAAACATGATCCTGTGTTTGGAATGGTCCTGCTCGTGGGAGCTGGAGGGACGAATGCGGAGTTGTTTCACGATCGAGCTCTCGAACTGCCGCCGCTGAGTGAACATCTCGCGCGGCGAATGTTGCAATCGCTTCAGTCGTGGCCATTGCTGAGTGGATATCGCGGTCGTCCCGGAGTTAACATCGACCGCTTGGTCGAGGTGTTAATGCGATTATCCTATTTGGTCGCCGACAATCCGGAAATCACGGAGCTGGACATTAACCCGCTGTTGGTAACTGCCGAGGACGCAATTGCGCTCGATGCGCGCATTGTACTTAATCGTGAGACGGTACTTCATCCTGTTCGCCCCTATTCGCATCTTGCCATCCGTCCCTATCCAAATGAATTGACCAAACACGCGAAACTGAATGATGGAACTGTAGTACTCTTGCGCGCGATCAAACCTGAAGATGAACCGATGTGGCACGATTTGGTGGCGAGCTGCAAACCAGAATCGCTTAATTCGCGATTTCGCTTTACTTTCAAAGTGGCGACCCATGAAATGGCGACACGGTTCTGTTTTACCGACTACGACCGCGAAATTGCGATCGTCGCAGAGTCGGAAATTGACAATGAGCGGAAGCTCATCGGGGTTGGCCGTCTGGTTACCGATGCGGACCATTCAGAGGCGGAGTACGCGATATTGGTCGGTGATCCTTGGCAAGGCGTTGGACTTGGCACGTTGCTCACAGACTATTGCCTCGACATTTGCAAAACATGGGGAATTCAAACCATCGTTGCCGAGATGGACGCGCAAAACTTTCGTATGATCGAAATGCTTAGCCATCGTGGCTTTGCGATCCTCCGTACCCATATCGACGATTCCGTAGTCGCCCAGAAAACGCTCGCAACGAAACCACCTACATACCAAACAAACGATGTGTTAAGCTGAACGCGTCCAAGGGTCTGTGTCCGGTTGAAGCTCAAAGATGCAAGATATGACAGTCACTCCGAAATTCCCGAACTCTGAAGCGTGGAAAAAGGTTGGGTCCTTGAACGACCTAGATGATTCCACCATAGCCAAGCTCGCCGTTTTGGGATTGGTTAGAAGTTTCAAGGAAGGAACGATTTTGTTCAATGAAGGCGAACAGCATCAACTACTGTACTTTGTGTGTAGTGGTGCGTTTAGTTTGGACATGGTCACGCCAGCTTGCGGAACACAAACGATTTTATCCGTAGGCGCTGGAGAACTGTTGGCCTGGTCTTCTCTGATTGGCGACCGAAGGATGACGGCAACTGCGATTGCCATACGGGACTCCGAAGCGATTGTTTTTGATGCCGACCAACTGAAGCTGGCTCTCGACGCGGACGCTTGCTTGGGTTACGAAGTGATGCAGGCGGTGGCGCGAGCCCTTTCGCGAAGACTTTTGGCCACACGCTTGCAACTGCTAGATCTCTATGGCCGCTAAACGCATTTCTTCAGGACAAGCTTGTGATCGACAGCCGTAGTGAAAAAATGAAACTGGAAATCGCTCGTTGCATTGACAAAATCGCCCTGGAGCGGCTCATCAAGTTGTTGCAGTCTCAGGGATATTCGGTCGTAGGGCCTAAGGTCCAAGATGAGGCGATTGTCTACGTAGAGATTGGTGGATTGGATGACTTGCCGCAAGGCTTTCATGACGCCCAGGAACCGGGGAAGTATCGTGTGACGCAAGCCGGGCACGATAACTACTTCGAGTTCAACATGGGCCCCCATTCCTGGAAGCAGTTTCTCTTTCCGCCAAAGCATACCGTTGCGACCGGCAAGCTCGGCTCAGAGGGCTGGAGCTTCGAGACGCCGCAGGAAGAGCATCCGAAGTTTGCGTTTCTAGGAGTTCGAGCATGTGAGCTGGCTGCAATCGCAGTGCAGGATCGGGTGTTTTTACATGGACCTTATGTCGACCCAGTCTACAAAGCACGCCGCGAGTCGGTTTTCTTGATCGCCGTAAATTGCACCGTTGCAGCCCCAACGTGTTTCTGTACATCGACCAACACGGGACCAAAATGTCTCGGTCAGTTCGACTTGGCGTTAACGGAACTCGACGGCAGCTTCGTTGTGGAAACGGGAAGCGAGCGAGGCGCTCTTTTGCTTGACGAACTTGATGCCTCCGACGCATCCGAATTGGATCTCGAAAAAGCGGGCGAGTTGCAGCAGCGCGCCGTGGATCAAATCACGAAGTACATGGACATGACCGACATTCGGAACTTGCTACTGGGTAATCTTGAGCATCCTCGTTGGGACGAAGTGGCCACTCGCTGTCTGTCTTGCACCAATTGCACAATGGTCTGTCCAACATGCTTTTGCAGTTCGGTTTCCGAAGTAGTGGACTTGGCTGGCGAAAACGTGCACAGAGAGCGCGAGTGGGATTCGTGCTTCAATATCGACTTTAGCTACTTGTCCGACGGTGTCGTTCGCAACAGTCGACGAAGCCGATTTCGACAATGGCTAACCCACAAGCTGGCAAGCTGGCACGATCAGTTCGACTCATCGGGATGTGTGGGGTGCGGTCGTTGCATTACTTGGTGTCCCGTCGGCATCGATCTGACGGAGGAAGTTGCCGCGATTCGCGCAGCGCCTACTTCAAGCCGTACATTGCCAATTATCGAGCCACAAAAGACGACGTGCATCGTGCCGCAGGGAGCTGCAAAATGAATGCAAGTCCAACCATTGCAGCAGTCGCGAGCCGTTTCGATCCATGGAAGACCTGGTCAGTCACGATCCATCGAGTACAACGCGAATCTGCCGGAGTATTTACTATCGAATTGGATTTTGACAATCCGGAAGCTCGACAGCAATATCATTATGCCCCAGGGCAGTTCAACATGCTTTACGTTCCCGGAATTGGCGAAGCCGCAATTTCAATCGCAGGCAAAACGACGAGGGGACTGCTGCAACATACAATTCGCGCAGTCGGTTCAGTGACGCAAGCGATCGAATTCGGCGGCGTTGGTATGTCGCTCGGATTGCGAGGGCCTTTTGGTCGTCCTTGGCCGATCGACTCGATTTCTTCAGCAACCGAGACATCTGATTTGATCATTGTCGCTGGCGGCATCGGCCTTGCCCCATTGCGATCGTTGGTGAATCAAGTCGGCTTAGACCGGGATAAGTTTGGTGAAGTTCATGTCTTGCTCGGCGCGAGGACGCCTGCTGACCTGCTATACGCTGAGCAACAAATCGTTTGGCAATCGCAAAGCATGGACATTGATTCGACGGTTGATCGTCGTCCGCCAGATTGGAGGGGGCACACGGGCGTCGTCACGCTGCTGCTCGAACGCTTAGCGATACCCCGTCCCAAGTCGACAGTTGTCATGACTTGCGGCCCGGAAGTGATGATGCGATACGTTGCAAGGTCCGCTATCGGACGCGGTATTCCAGAGTCCAACATTTGGGTCACCATGGAACGAAATATGAATTGTGCGATTGGATTGTGCGGACACTGTCAGCTTGGTCCAAAATTCATTTGCAAAGAAGGTCCTGTATTTCGATTCGACGAAGTTAGGTCATGGCTTGGAATTCAGGAGCTATGACATGAGCGCTTGCCCAAACCCACGCTTGCTCACATCGACTCGCGCCAAGCCGCGATTGGCCGTTTTCAAATTTGCCTCCTGTGATGGATGCCAATTGCAGCTTTTGTCATGCGAGGACGAACTGTTGAGCTTGGCCGATTCATTGGACATTGTGCATTTCATTGAAGCTTCCAGTCGCATTGAAGCGGGACCCTACGATATTGCACTCGTCGAAGGATCCATCACTACTGCTTCCGACCGGCGTCGTATTCAGGAAGTTCGGCTACAGACAAAGACGTTGATTACGATTGGGGCCTGTGCCACAGCAGGCGGAATCCAGGCGCTCAAGAACTGGGCGGATCGCTCTGAGTTCCTGCGGTGCGTGTATGCGAATCCTGAGTATATCGAAACGCTATCGACATCGACCGCCATCGCAGACCATGTGCGAGTGGATTTCGAGCTGCGAGGTTGCCCTATCAATCGATACCAACTGATTGAGGTGTTGCAGTCCCTGCTTGCCGGTCGGAAGCCCCGAACGCCCAAGCACAGTGTTTGCCTGGACTGCAAGCGGCGGGGCACTGTGTGCATTGCGGTTGCACGCGATGAAGCATGCCTCGGACCCATCACGCAATCTGGCTGTGGAGCGATCTGTCCCACATTCAATCGCGGTTGTTACGGCTGCTTTGGGCCGACGGCTCAAGCGAACTGCGATAGCTTGACCGATTGGTACTTGCAAGATCGCATCACTGCCCCAAACCTCGTGCCGCTTCTACGAAGTTTTAATGCCGGTGCATCCGAGTTCCGAGACTGCGGTGATCGGGTCGATCCAAACTCAGATCCGGGAGAGTCGTATTGAGTCGCAACCAATCTCGAACCATTGAAGTTGGGGCTCTAACACGCGTCGAAGGTGAAGGAGCCTTACGCGTCGTGCTTGAGGACGGGAAAGTTGTCGATGTGCAGCTCGCAATCTATGAGCCGCCGCGATTTTTTGAAGCCCTATTGCGAGGTCGTCCGATAGAAGACACTCCAGATATTACTGCGCGGATTTGCGGTATTTGTCCCATCGCGTATCAGATGACCGCAGTGCACGCGCTGGAGCAGGCGCTTGGAATTGAGATCACGCCAGAAATTCGAGAACTACGTAGATTACTGTACTGTGGCGAATGGATCGAGAGCCACGGAGTTCACATGCATTTGCTACACATCCCCGATTTCTTCAGCTGCCACAGTTCCATCGAATTGGCGAAGCTCTACCCAGCCGAAGTGAATCGCGGACTGCGACTGAAGAAAATTGGCAACCGTCTTTTGGAGGTGTTAGGCGGACGCGCAGTTCATCCTATCAACGTCGCAGTAGGCGGGTTCTATAAGGCGCCCGGTGTCGCTGAAGTACGCTCGTTGATCGACGATTTGAATTGGGGGTTGGAGGCCGCCATTGCGGTCGCGCGGTGGGTAGCGAAGTTTGAATTTCCGAATTTCATTGGCGATTACGAAATGGTCTCGCTGCGTCATCCGTCCGAGTATCCAATGAATGAAGGGAATGTTGTATCGACCAAAGGGCTAAATATCGTCGCCTCCGATTTCGAGCAATACTTCGATGAGAGGCAAGTTCCCCACAGCACGGCCTTGCAAGCGGTACGACTGCCGAGCGAGACCGCGTATTTCGTAGGGCCGCTAGCCCGCGTCAACCTGAATCGTGAATTGCTCTCCAAGAGCGCACGCCAGTTGTCCAACGAAGTGTCGATCGACTGGCCGTGTTTGAATCCCTACCGTTCGATCGTCGCTCGAGCACTTGAAGTTGTGCATGCCTTTGAAGAGGCGCTGGCGATTGTCAGTCGCTACCAAGGGTGCTCGCCTGCGCGGATAAAATACGAGTATTCTGAAAGTGAAGGAGCCTGGGCAACGGAGGCTCCTCGAGGGCTTATCTACCATCGATACAAAACGACCAGCGATGGAAAAATCGCCTTCGCGAAGATCGTCCCTCCCACATCTCAGAATCAACGCCAAATCGAATTAGATCTCACAAACTTGCTGCCGAGATTGCTAAGTGAAGATGATTCAGCAATCGGTTTGGCCTGCGAGAAACTAATCCGCTCCTATGATCCTTGCATCAGTTGTTCGACGCATTTCCTAAAACTAGAGGTTGAACGGCGATGATCGAGGAGATTACAGCGGATCGCGGCGCTGAAAGCTGTGATGCGATTTTGATCATTGGTATTGGCAGCCATCATGGGGATGATCGTGTTGGATGGGAGGTCGTTGAGCAACTCGAAAAGCAGAGTGTGAGGCAATGCGATGCATCCTTAATGCTTCGCAAAGCATCCGTGCCGCATGACATTCTAGATTGGTTGCACCGCGACACAAAAACTCACATCATCGATGCCTGCTGCACGAGCGATCCAAGTGTGAATCGCCATGAAATCCTCCAAAATCAAAAAGGTGGCTTGTGCATTTCCTCAACCGATTTCCGAGAGCCGACGAAGATCATCGTCGCTTTTGACAGCCTGCGATCCGGATCCTCACATCAATTCGATCTGGTTTCCACTTTACAATTGGCAGCCGCACTCGGTAGCTTGCCGCGGCAACTCGTGTTATGGACCATACCCATCGTGACCACCGAAAAGAATGCGGACCTAAATGCTGCGACCATTGGCCGTGTCGCCGACTGTGCAACGCGTATCGGTTGGGAACTGTTCAATGCATGAGTTCTCGCTAGTTCGTTCGCTAATTTCGCTGGTGATAGATGTCGCCAAACCGGTAGCACCCGCTTGGATTCGAACGGTTCATGTGTCTCTGGGTCCGCTCACCGGCGTTGAACCAGTGCTGGTGCAGCAAGCGTTTAAGTCCTCAAAACTTTCGGCTGGCTTGGCTGAATGTGGACTGGAGATTGACGAGCAGAAATTGGAAGCTGTTTGCCGGGACTGCGCATCGGCATTTGAAGTGGTCGACTTTGTTTTTCGATGTCCCTTATGCAGGTCCGGCTCTGTTAGAATTACGCAAGGCGACGAGTTTCGCCTCTTGAGCATAGAAGTCGATGAATCGCTTGAGAGTTGGCAGGCTGCGAGTTTGCAGTCTACAGCTTTGCCATCCTCGCCATCTCAATTGAGCTGTGTTACTTCGAACATCGAAAGTGGACAAGATGAGTAACACTGTCACGCGTACCATTGAAGTCAATCGCGATGTAGCTGCCGAACGAAAGCAAGCCGCAGCGGAATTGCGAGCAGAGTATACGCGAAGGGGCACCTTGGTCGTGAACCTGGTTTCGTCGCCGGGCGCAGGCAAAACGAGTCTCCTGGAGGCAACTGCTAAGCGCTGGGCAGGCGAGCGTCATATGGCGGTGTTGGTAGGCGATATTGCCACCGATCGGGATGCGGAGCGGCTGGCGCCGTTTACTCCAGTGCGGCAACTGACAACCGGCGGAGCGTGTCACCTTGAAATTGAACTCGTTAAACGCGGCTTAGCCAGCTTGCCTCAAGCCGACTACGAGTTTCTATTTATCGAGAACATTGGCAATCTCGTTTGCCCGGCTTCTCACGATTTGGCCGAACACAAACGCGTGGTTCTAGTGAGCACGACTGAGGGCGACGACAAGCCTGGTAAATATCCAAAAATGTTCCGCACTAGCCAAGCGATGCTGGTCACCAAAACGGACCTGCTGCCATACGTCCCGTTTTCGGTAGCATCCGTAATTGAGGATGCGCGTCTAATCCAAGGCCAGATTGACGTGCTGCAGCTATCGGCTCTCAAAGGCGATGGCATCGACGCTTGGTGCGGATGGCTTGACCACCAACGTGAGCAGATGCTGCGTACAGGGGGGGCCGATCTTTGAATCAAACCGCTCTCAATGTAGCTCGCCATGAAACTCGCAATTGCGTAGCGATAACGCTCGCAGGAGACGTTCAAGGTTCAGGGATTCGACCCGCGATCGCGAACCTTGCGGCTCAGTTTGGACTGCAGGGCACGGTGCGTAATTCGCGACAAGGAGTTGAAATCTTAGTCGCTGGCGATCCTCTGTCTATTGCGGCGTTTAGACAAAAGCTGCAGACGCGGTGCCCGCACACTCGACTAGTCTCTACGCTTGCCGCTGATGGGGAGAACCCACAGGGTTTCGAGATCCTTGACAGCATTGCGGATGGAGATGCTCAGTTTGTTGTTCCACTCGATCGCGCTTTATGCAAAGCATGTCTAAATGAGTGCCAAACGCGCAGCGATCGTCGGTTCGGCTACGCGCTCAATAGTTGTGCGCAGTGCGGACCTCGCTATTCGATCATCCACGCGATGCCCTACGATCGATCGCAGACTAGCATGTCACAGTTTCCGATGTGTCGAGAGTGTCGGTCGGAATATGAAGATCCGGAGCATCGACGTTTTCACGCACAAACGAATTGCTGCCCACGATGTGGTCCGAAGGTTTGGTTCGAGAATGCAGAAGACGCCGAGACTGTTGGTATCAACGCCGTCAATGCTGCTGCCGATGCGATTGCGTTGGGGCTGGTCGTCGCTTTAAAAGGACTTGGCGGTTATCAGTTAGTGTGCGACGCGACCAATGACCATGCCGTATCACTTCTTCGGAAACGCAAAAGCCGTAGTGCAAAACCGTTGGCGGTGATGGTTTGCTCAATCGATGAGGCGCGAACAATAGCGGTAGTCGATTCGCTTGAGGAGGCTGCGTTGAAATCGCCTGCAGGTCCGATCGTGATTATGCAGTCAAAGCCTAGCAACCAACTCAGCTCACAGATTCACCCGGAGCTAACTCAAGTTGGGCTCATGCTCCCGACCACTGCGATGCATGCCCTGTTGCTGAATCGAATCTCGCGTCCGTTGGTAGTCACCAGCGGCAATCGAGAAGGCGAACCACTGGAGTACGACGTTGAGGAGGCACGAAAGCGTCTTGCAAACATTGCGGACGGTTTCTTGCATCATGATCGCCCCATCCGAAGGCCGATTGATGATAGTGTCGTACGATGCATGGCCGGTCGCCAAGTCACCTTGCGTGCCGCTCGTGGCATAGCTCCGCTACCGCTTGATTGCAAGCTGGATTGCAAGATCGCTGCGTTGGGTGGCCAGCAGAAGTCAGCTATCGCATTGTCGAACCGTCACTTTGCTGTACTTGGCCCACATGTCGGCGATCTCAAGTCCGTTCTCGGTCGCGAACGGCTCTTGGATCATAAATCCGCACTGCAGAGTCTCATGGACTGTGAACCTGAGCTTATTGCCCACGACCAACATCCCGATTATTTTACGTCGCGTCATGCTGCGCATGGATGCATTGCAAGCACTGAATCGGTGCAGCATCATCACGCGCACGTTGTATCGGGGATGCTTGAGCACGGTTGGTTGGACCGTGAAGTGCTTGGGTTCGCCTTCGACGGCACGGGTTTAGGTAGTGACGGTGCGATCTGGGGCGGCGAAGTGCTCGTTTGTCAAGCTCACAAGTTCGAACGCGTGGCGCATTTGCGGCCCTTTCAGTTTATTGGCGGAGAACTAGCCGTCACGCAACCTTGGCGGGTGGGTGCCATGTTGCTGAGAGATGCTCTAGGCGCCGACTTGGCATGCAACCTATGTAGCGATAGCCTTTGGCAGCAGTGGAACACCGACCCAAATCAAATCAAAACAATTTTTAGCCTCGTTGATGCCCAGTCAATCTCACTTCGTACGACAAGCATGGGGCGTCTGTTCGATGGAGTGGCTGCTATCGTCTGCGGGTGCGGCCATAGCACTTACGAAGGCGAAGCCGCAATGCAACTTGAGGCTATTTGTGACCCAGAATCCGTAGGCAATTATTCATTCGATTGGTCGGGAGGTCTGCCATTACAGCTGGATTGGCGGCGCATCATTCGCGAAATCGTTCAAGACATCGCAAGCGGCGTCGGCAAGCCGTGCATTGCTATGAAGTTTCATCGCTGCGTCGCGCACAGCGTAGCGGAGCTTGCGAAACGCTTTCCGTTTTTGCCTGTCGTCTTAACGGGTGGTGTTTTTCAGAACCGCATACTTGTGGAACTCGTCAGCGATCGCCTTGTGGGCCATCCCTCACCGGTTGGATTGCCGGGAAAAATCCCTCCTAACGATGGCGGCTTAGCCGTTGGACAGCTACTAGTCGGGGCAACCAAGCTTGCGAGGCGAACAGCATGTGCTTAGGAGTTCCAGGAAGAGTGCACACGTGGATTGATCGCGATCCTCTTTTTGCTCGAGCGAACATCGAGTTTGAGGGTATCTCGCGCGAATGTCATATGGCCTGTGTACCGGAAGCAGAAGTTGGAGACTACGTGATCGTGCATGCGGGCGTCGCAATCTGCTTGGTTGATGAGGCGGAAGCCAAGCGAATATTCGATGAACTCGACCGCTTAGCCCTGGTCGAGAATCCCTGGGAATTTGAAGGGAAAAAAGAATGAAATACGTTGACGAATTTCGTGATCCGCAGTTGGCTCGACAGTTGCTCGATCAAATACGCAGTTCTGTTTCGCGACGTTGGGTGTTGATGGACGTGTGCGGGGGGCAGACGCATAGTCTTCTTCGAAACGGAATCGAAGCGGCGCTCGATGATTGTGTGGAACTGATTCATGGACCGGGCTGCCCGGTGTGCGTTACGTCGTCGGAGGCGATCGACTTCGCTCAACAATTGGCACACCGCCCAGGTTTGATACTCGCTAGTTTCGGAGACATGTTGCGCGTGCCTGGTAGTCGCGAGTCGCTCCTGGACGTTCGTGCGCGGGGCGGCAGCGTGCGAGTTGTCTACTCGCCGCTGGACGCAGTTGAACTAGCGAAGCGGAATCCAAATTCGCAAGTTGTATTCTTCGGAGTTGGATTTGAAACAACGGTCCCTTCGACAGCCTTGGCAATCTTGCAAGCCGCTCAACTGGGGCTGAACAACTTTTCAGTTTTAGCCGCGCATGTTCGCGTGCTACCAGCGATGGAAGCGTTGATGCAGAATCCGGAGACTCGCGTGCAGGGTTTCTTAGCGGCTGGTCATGTCTGCACCATCACCGGCTTCGAAGACTACGCGGGCTTCGTCGTGCGCTTTCAAGTTCCCGTGGTGATCGCCGGCTTCGAACCGGTGGATCTGTTAGAAGCAATATTGGAATCGGTGCAGCTGCTTGAAAGTGGCCGGCCTAATATCGTCAACTGCTATGCGCGAAGCGTTCGCAGCAGTGGTAACCGTTGCGCACAAGATACAGTGAATCAAGTCTACGAAGCCGCCGACAAGCCCTGGCGTGGCTTTGGCGTCATTCGCGGTGGAGGATATCGAATCAGAGATGAATACCGCTGTTTCGATGCGGAAGACCGCTTCAGCGCATATCGGAACTTGCCCATTTCCGACAATGACATCTGCTTGGGTGCAGACATTATGTCAGGACGTATCAAGCCGCCTCAGTGTCCGTATTTCGGCAAGCAATGTACGACCGACCAGCCGCTCGGTGCTCCCATGGTCTCAAGTGAAGGTGCTTGTGCTGCCTACATGCGCTACCAAGTGCAAGAGATTTCAGTTGACGCAATATGACGGACAGTGACCACCTCAAATATCCGGACTTGCAATCTGCTCTTTCATGTCCAACGGAAAGGGTCAATGGCGATTGCATATTGCTCGCGCATGGCGAAGGTGGTCGGCTGATGCGTCAGTTACTTCGTGAGAGAATCATTCCTATTCTGGGAAATTCTGCAAAAGCGGATGCTGCACGCATTCCATTTGACGCGGGCGAGTTGGCGATCACCACAGACAGCTTCGTCGTATCGCCGCTGTTCTTTCCCGGCGGTGACATCGGATCACTGGCAGTCTACGGAACCGTGAATGACCTGTCCGTGGCTGGGGCAGATCCGATCTGTATCACTCTCAGCTTAATCATCGAAGAAGGACTGCCGTTGGACCAGCTGGATCAAATCTTGAGGAGTATTGCTGCGGCCGCTAAAGAGTGCAATGTGAGTGTCGTCGCTGGCGATACCAAAGTTGTCCCCCGTGGTGCGGCTGACAAATTATTCATCAACACAGCCGGAGTCGGGCGATATCGCTCGTCCTCACGTTTGAGCTGCCAGAGTATTCAGGCCGGTGATGTATTAATCGTCAGTGGCCCCATTGGTCAGCATGGCATTGCCGTCTTGGCTGCACGTGAACAACTGAATTTGCATCCTGAGCCACTATCAGATTCCGCTAGTCTTCGAATAGCCTGTGCTGCGTTGCACAATGAACTGGGAGCTGATCTGCGTGCGATGCGCGACGCGACACGCGGCGGAGTTTCAGCGGTGCTGCACGAATGGGCGGAGGCTTCGGGCACGACAATGAAGCTTGACGAGAACAAGTTACCGGTAACATCAATCACGAAAGGTGTTTGCGAGTTGCTGGGGCTTGATCCTCTCTACGTTGCAAACGAGGGTACGTTCGTCGCCGCAGTCAAAACATCGGCACTAAATTGGGCCTTAGAAGTCCTGCGTTCGTTTGCAGTCTCGGCAAAAGCACAAGCAATTGGAATGGTAATTCCCGAGTTGTCATCAGCCGTGGTCATCGAACGTATGCTCGGAAGCTTGCAGCCGGTTGATGAACCCACCGGAGCCCCGCTGCCTCGCATCTGCTGAATCAACACTCTCGGCGAGCGGAAAATCACAACAGATAGGTCGATCGATTTCAGCTCAACAATCGAACTGGTGTCAGTAGGATAAAACATTTTAGGCTGCGTTAGATATTGCGCAATTGGCGTCGTACACCGAGAAATCCCAATTCTTCCATGTATCTCAGACGCTTGAAGTATACGAAGTCAAAGCCCGCATGTAATTGGCGCGCAATAGTCCCTCAGGGTTTGGGCATTTCTGTATGCTCATGCTGCCTTGGAGTTGTTTGAGCGACTTGTAGTCGTGCTCCTGCATCCAATGGTCAAGGCCATCGCGAAATTCGGTGAGAACCTGCGGTCCGCGCGACAGCAGTGCCGACGCACACGCTACCACATTCGCTCCAACCAACAAAGCCTTGACGACATCATCCGTACGATGCACGCCGCCAGTCGCGGCCAACGAAATGTCCACGTGGTCGCGCAGGATAGCAATCCAACGTAGTGCGAGTCGCAGCTCATCCGGCGTGCTTAGCTCTAAGGCGGGAACGAACCGCATGTTCTCTAAGTCGATATCCGGTGCGAGATAGCGATTGAATAGGACCAACCCGTCAGCGCCACCGCGAGCCAGACTGTCGGCCAAATGAGGCAGTGAACTGAAGTAAGGCCCTATCTTGACTGCAATGGGAATACTGAGTTCCCGCTTTATCGCTTGCACCAGTTGGACATAGTGCTCATCAACCATTGCGGAACTGAGCGATCGATCTTTTACGACGTGATAGATGTTCAGTTCGAGGGCATCGGCGCCTGCTTTTTCAATCAACCCAGCATAGCGAGTCCAGCCTGCCAAGGACTCACCGTTGAGGCTCGCAATAATCGGCATATCCAGCCGCCGTTTCGCGTCGGCGATCAAGTCGAGATAGCCAGCCGGCCCAGTGTTGTAGCTATCAAGCTGCGGGAAGTAGTCGGCTGATTCCGGGGAGGAGAGTGCCCTGAGTTCAAGCATTCGCACTAGTTCCATTTCGTCGTGTTCGATCTGCTCTTCAAAGATCGAAGGCAACACTGCTGCTGCTGCGCCGGCTTCTTGTAGTTTTGTTAGCGACTCGACGGTGCCGGTGAGCGGACAAGCCGAGACGACGAGCGGATTGTTAAGTCGCAAGCCAAGGTAGTTCGTCGAAAGATCAATCTTCATTATCGACTCCTAATCACATTCAAATTGTCATCAAATCGGAGAATTCGCGTTCGACGCCAGCCATCTGTTCGTAATAATGCCAAGTATCGTCGATGTCGCGCTGAGCTAAATTCATCAGGTGCGCGGCGTGTTCAGGTTTCGAGCGCACGAGCATCGCAAAACGCGCTTCCTGCATTGCCACCTCTTTGAATTTCAAGCTTGGTTTGTGACTGTCGAGGTGAAAGGGATGACCGCCGTCGTGCGCGGTGCGAGGATCATAGCGATACAGCGGCCAGAAACCGCACTTCACTAAGTCCTTCTGATGGGACATGGACGTCGACATGTCGATTCCGTGTGCGATGCAATGACTGTACGCGAGAATCAACGAAGGGCCATGAAAGGACTCTGCTTCGTGGAAAGCACGAACACACTGTGCGGGGTTGGCACCGATGGCTACTTGGGCCACATAAACGCTACCGTAGCCTGCCGCCATCATGCCCAAATCTTTGCGATGCACCGCACGTCCATCGGCCGCGAACTTGGCACTCGCCGCTCGAGGCGTCGCCTTGGACGCTTGCCCACCAGTGTTCGAGTAAACGCCCGTATCGAGCACTAAAATGTTGACGTCACGACCTGAGGCCAGCACATGATCCAGGCCACCAAAACCGATATCGTACGCCCAGCCGTCTCCGCCCACGATCCATTGACTGCGTCGCACTAAGTTACTCGACAATTCGCGGAGCTCGCGAGCAGCTTCGGTCCCAAGCGAGTTTAGCTTCTCCAGCAGCCGCTCGATGCGATCTCGCTGAGCTGCGTAGTCGCTCTCGCTTTGCTGATCACCGGTCAAAATTTCTGACGTCA
The DNA here is from genome assembly GCA_041741955.1 of Pirellulaceae bacterium. GTDB lineage: Bacteria > Planctomycetota > Planctomycetia > Pirellulales > Pirellulaceae > Aureliella. The sequence continues at coordinate 32,725 of JBGSJL010000116.1, forward strand.
ATTCTTCGCCGACTTGGTCTCGAAGGGACTCAAGCAGTGCACGCGCATGTGCCGACTTGCCTTCATGTGCCAAACGCAAACCAAGTCCGAATTCAGCATTGTCCTCAAAGAGCGAATTGGACCAAGCGGGCCCCCGCTGTTGGGCGTTCTTTGACCAAGGCGTAGTCGGCAAATTACCGCCAAAGATGGAAGAGCAACCCGTCGCGTTAGCAATGACGGCGCGGTCACCAAACAACTGGGAAAGCAGCTTGAGGTAGGGTGTTTCGCCACAACCTCCGCATGCTCCAGAATATTCGAACAACGGCAACAGCAACTGAGAACCTTTGACCGTGTCCGTTTTAAGCGTCGTTCGATCGACGTCCGGCAGTTGCTGGAAGAACTCGTAGCGTCCAACTTCACGCTCCAAGTAGTCGGCCTTCGGCAACATGTCAATGGCTTTGTGCTTGGCAACCTCTTTGCTCCTAGCAGGGCAGACATCAACACAGACTCCGCATCCGGTGCAATCTTCTGGAGCGACCTGGATTGAAAGGACGCCGTTCTGCTCGGCCGAATCCTCACTCCTGCGAAATGGGAATTTCGCCGGAGCTGCAGACAGTAGCGAATCTTCGTACCGCTTGGTGCGAATTGCGGCATGTGGGCAAACTAGGGCGCACAATCCACACTCAATACAGATTTCCGGATCCCAAATGGGAATCAGTTCAGCAATATTCCGTTTCTCATACTGGGCAGTACCAGTGGGAAACGTGCCATCGACAGGTAGAGCGCTCACCGGCAACAAATCGCCTCGACCGGCAATGATCATGCTGGTCACTCGCTTTACAAACTCAGGCGCGTCTGCCGAAACGGGAGGTGACTTGTGGATAATGCTCGTGATCTCAGTCCGAATTGCAACTTCGTGCAAGTTTTCGAGTGCACTGTCGACGACTTCAAAATTCTTGTCGACTATCGAACTGCCTCGCTTGGTGTATGTCTTTTCAATCGCCGACTTTATCTTAGCGATGGCCTGCTCGCGCGGTAGAACGTCGGCCAACGCAAAAAAGCAGGTCTGCATGATCGTATTGATGCGACCAGCTAGGCCCACTTCTCGTGCTAGTCGGTTCGCATCAATGACAAAAACACGGAGCTGTTTAGCGATGATCTGCTGTTGCACTTCAACTGGAAGGTGATCCCAAACTTCGTCATATGCAAAGGGGCTATTGATGAGCAGCGTCGCATGCTCTGCAGCCTTATCGACGATATTCATGCGCTGCAAGAAATCGAACTGATGGCAACCCACAAAGTTGGCTTGGCGGATCAGATAGGTGGACTCAATCGGACGCGGGCTGAATCGCAAATGCGAAACGGTCACTGCCCCGGATTTCTTCGAATCGTAGACGAAATAGCCCTGCGCATGCAGATTCGTTTCTTCGCCAATGATCTTTACGGAGTTCTTATTGGCACCAACAGTCCCATCGCTTCCGAGCCCGAAGAACACGGCCCGCTTAACATCCGCAGCCTCTGGCATCAATCTCGGATCCCAGGGAATACTCGTAAGCGTTACATCATCGTGAATGCCGATTGTAAAATGCCGCTTGGGCGGGTCTTCGGCCGCATGCAGCAAAACCGCTTGGACCATCGCAGGCGTAAATTCCTTGCTGGATAGACCATATCGACCACCGATTACGCGCGGTGTATCGCCGATGCTGCGCGGCCAACCCTCGGCCAAGGCAGCTACTACGTCCAAGTAAAGCGGTTCGCCGACTGCACCCGGCTCTTTGGTTCGGTCGAGGACAACCACTGTTTGAGTGGACGCTGGCAGAGCCTTGACAAACCGCGCCACATCAAACGGACGATAGAGTCGCACTTGCACCAGTCCGACTTCTTCCCCTAGCTGGGCCATTTGTTCAATCGCTTCTTTGGCCGCCCCACAACCACTGCCCATCACGACCAGAACGCGTTTCGCGGTGGGACTGCCGAAGTATTCGAATAATTGGTACCGCCTTCCCGTTAGTTCAGTGAGGCGATCCATTTGAGATTGCACGATATCCGGAGTCGCATCATAAAAGCAGTTGGCTGCTTCGCGGGCTTGAAAGAACACATCAGGATTCTGCGCTGTTCCACGCAGGGCTGGACGATCCGGATCAAGGCTTCGGCTACGGTGCTCACTTATCGCTCGGCGATCGAGCATCGCGGCGATCAGGTCATCTTCCAGGACCTCGATTTTGTTGATCTCGTGCGAGGTCCGAAAGCCATCCATGAAGTGCAAAAACGGAATTCGACTGGCCAGCGTTGCTGCGTGACTTATCAGCGCCATATCGTGCGCCTCTTGTACTGAGGACGAAGCCAGCATTGCAAAGCCCGTGCTGCGCGCGGCCATCACATCGCTGTGATCTCCGAAAATCGACAGGGCATGAGTTGCCACCGTGCGCGCAGCGACATGAATGACACCCGCTGTCAGTTCACCCGCAATCTTGAACATGTTAGGCAACATCAACAGCAGTCCTTGAGAAGCCGTGAAAGTTGTTGCCAGTGCACCACCTTGTAGAGCCCCGTGAAGAGCACCGGCTGCGCCGCCTTCGCTTTGCATTTCAACAACTTCTGGAACTGTACCCAGTACATTCGGCTTGCGACTCGCTGCCCAGACGTCAGCCAATTCGCCCATTGGCGACGCCGGAGTGATGGGATAGATGGCGACAACCTCGCTGGCCGCATACGCCACACGGGCAACGGCTTCGTTTCCATCAATCGTCATTGCCATGGGTATACCTCGGACAGTGTTGCTTGATTTTCCTCGCAGTTAGCTCGGCAAATGACGTACCAACGGCACTTGCCCACGAAAGCTTTACCTTCCATCACCGGCACGCCTGCTTCCGGGCCAATGTCGCCTAGCCCCAGCACCCGGGTTCCATCATAAACGATGGCAATTGTGTTGGCGCGGTTGGTATACTCGTAGGACATCCTCGGATTCGCTTGGATCTCCTTGCACGCGGCTGCAACACCGAGTGTATACCAGATTGAAAAATCTTCAAAACTGCGGATAGGGCATTTCGAGACGACCTGGATCTTGCCATGGTAAGCACGGTGCAATTGGAGCGATTCATCGGACGGCAGTGTGGCTCGTGCCAACAATTCTTCTTTGGTGGGCATGAGAGAGCATTTCTTCCAATAGTTCAGGCGGATGATGAAAAACACCAATAAGAACCGTCGCACTATGTGACAACTCGATTCAACCAGTCGCTGATTTCTTTTGGATCATCCATGACTTTAAATTGCTGGAGGTCGTTGTCGTCGATGCAGCCCTTTGCTCGTACGCTGGTTCGCAGCCAATCAACGAGCGGACCCCAGTAGTCGCTTCCTACCAACACAACTGGAAACCGTGCGAGCTTGTTGGTCTGGATCAACGTCAATGACTCGAAAATCTCGTCTAGCGTGCCATAGCCACCTGGGAAGATCACAAAGCCGCGGGCGTACTTGGCGAACATCATCTTGCGCACGAAAAAGTACCTGCAGGTGTAGGAGGCGTCACAGTACGGGTTCGACGTTTGTTCATGCAGCAGTTCGATGTTCAGGCCGATGGATGGACTTCCCGCATCCCGTGCGCCGCGGTTACCGGCTTCCATGATTCCCGGTCCGCCCCCTGTGATGATTGCGAAGCCATGCTCGCCCAAATGTTGACATGTCTGGTGCGCTAACTGATACGTCGGATCGGACTCAGGCAATCGAGCACTTCCGAATACGGCAAGTGATCGGCGACGACCGTTCAGAGTGCGCGTCATTACCTCGATGCCTTGGACCAAGTCGGCTTGAATTCGCAGCACGCGCCACGGGTCGTTATGCAGAAAGTCGACCGGCCGGCGGATTGAACTGTCCAAGAACTCAAGGTCTGGGTCGTGTGGAACGCATGGAAAAAGCTCGTCGACTTTCACAGGCTTAGTACCTACGCCGCCCCCTGGGCTGAGTTTAGTGGTGGCTGACTCGCTGATCGGCAAACGAGTTACCGAAACGGCGATTGGTTGGTTAGTGCCCACAATACTAGGCCCCTGATCATCAAACGTGTATTCCGTCCCATATTCGGGAACGGAAACGTCGAAGCCGAACCGCGTCTCGATGCTGTTCTTGAGCGCCAATGCTGCTTGCTCTTCTCCATGCGTCAAGAACACTTTCCGCGGCGGCTGCTCGAGATGGCTTAGCCATTGGAGCAGCCCAGTGCGATCAGCGTGCGCTGACAAGCCGAAGATTTGTTCGATCTTCGCCCCCACGTGATATTCGCGGCCGTGAATGCGGACATTCTTTTCACCGTAGAGAAGATGTCGTCCTAAAGTTCCTTCGGCTTGGAAGCCAACGAACAAAATTGTTGATTTAGCACGGCGAATATTGTTGCATAAGTGATGTTTGATGCGACCGGCATTACACATGCCGGACGGAGCCATGATGATACAGGGCGTATTGATGTGGTTGATCGACCGCGATTCGTCTTCGGTGCGAGTCAGTTTTAGGCCTGGAAATTGCGGTGGTGGTTCGTCGGCTTCGATTGACTTGCGAGTTTCGTCATCCAACCAACTGGTAAATCGTTTGAAAATGATGGTGACATCGTACGCCATAGGACTGTCAAGAAAGATGGGGACGTCGGGGATGAGATTCTTGTGCACCAAACGGCTTAGATAGAACATCATCTCTTGCGCCCGTTCTACAGCGAACACCGGAATCACCAGGTTCCCGCCGCGGTTGATCGTATCTCTGGCGATCTTTTCGAGCTGTACTTCTACGCTCCCTCCGTCTTCATGGTCACGGTCCCCGTACGTCGATTCCATCACAACGTAGTCTGCTCGTCGAAAGTACGTGGGGTCGTGAAGCAACGGTTTCCCAGTTACGTGAGAGGAATTGACGTTCCTGAACCAGGCCGCAGTCAACCATGACGCGTCTTCCGCCCACTTCTAGGCAAAAGCGTGAACCCGTAACGTTTCGATCGGCACCAAGAAACGTGATTTTCAATTTTGGATTCCTTCTCAAGCGTTACATTCAAGTCGTTTAGCACCAACCGCATCGCGTCATGACTGCGAGTGATTCAGCGTGAGTTGCATTGAAAAATCAGTGCGTCAGATTCATACTCAATCAACAACGTTGGCCTGTCCGAACAGACCCGTGTGTTATACCATCACCGCTTATCGTGGGGTCTCGCCCGACAGTGGTTGCTCCTGCTTTTCAACCAGCTGGTAACTACAACTTCGTTACGCTTTACGTACTACTGCAAGACTTGTTAGCGGCCGAGCGAGGTTTCACACTGGCGCTGAAAGGCTAGTCCTTGTAACAATGGTTCCTGCTTTTACACTCAGATAGGTTGAGGCAAGCTTTGAATCTCGCAAGTCAGAGTTTGCAAGGCCTAATCAGCAATTCTCAGGATGAGTTTACAGATGGTGGCTCGGCCGAATTGCCAAAAGACCAGAGATCAGTAAGCCGACGTCGCACCCCACAAGCCAACTTTCGCGTTGTGCGTAGACTCGAAGATGTCGACTTCGGATCTAGACCCGCTGACGGACAGTAAATCAACAAAGCTGACTGGCTAGCAGGGCGCAATTTATCGTCATCAACTGCTTTTCTCGCCGCACCGGTCACCCAAACCGGTGCAAGTGGGCTTCGGAGCTGCTTCGCTGAAATTAGACAAACCGCTGTTCAGACTGGTCCGCCAAACGGTCGGCGGTCAGGACGACCTCCGCAGTTACGGTTTCACGTTGATGGCACCAACTGCACGCCAAACAACGTTCGACCTGCCGGTCCCGGACTGCAAGGGCGTGTACTGTGCGTGCAAGCGGGGCACCGTAACTTGCCTCGGGGTGAGACTCCCACGCTGGTTCGAGTTCATAGCTTTCTTAACGTCCGATAAGTAGCGAGTTGTTCGCTTCGGGGATTTTGGTTAACCGCCAACTCGAACCAGTCAGGACACACCGGGTCTATATTAGGGCATGACCCTTGCGCAAGACAACCCGAGTTGGCAGGGCAAGAACTACTATGCACTCGGGTAAGGCAGAGGGCTTCCAGCTTATTCAGTAGCGGACGGCTCGCTACCTACTCGAGACAAATCGCGAATGAAGATGTCCTTAAAACGCATGCGGCCGTTGCCACCAGAGTGCAGTTGCAAAGCGATCACGCCGGAGGTCGCAGCAGGCGACGGGTATGTAAAGTCAATCATCTGCACTCCGTTTAGATGCGTGACGTACCGATTACCATCGACCTTGATAAGCATGTCGTTCCAATCGTTTGGCTTGATGACGGTCTCCAGTTCCGGGGCCGGCCACACGATCCAACCCTTGCCGTCGCCGTAGATACCGCCAGTGTGGTGACCGACCTCGCGGTCGATCTCGATCTGTCGACCCTTAATCACTTTCGGTGTTCCGGGCTCGAACGCCGTGTGAATGTAGACGCCACTGTTGCCACTTGCCTCACACTTGAAACGCAACCTGAGGTCAAAATCCCGATACGTTTTCTCCGTCGCTAGGTAGCCGTATTCATCGGTGACACCCTCGCCATAGATAGCGCCATCGTCAACGACCCACTTTTCATGGCCGATTTGCTGCCAACCAGCGAGATCCTGGCCATTAAAAAGTATTTCCCACTTCGGGCTGAGCGGCTCTTGGGCAGAGAGGATAGTGATGGTTAAAAAAGCTGCGGCAATGGCAAGTAGAACTCGCATAAAGCATTCCTCAGTGATAGACGATGCGTGATTGGTGACGGGCAAACATTATCTGCCAATTGCGCACGGAACTCAATGATCAGTGACGCCGACGCCTCGCAATGTATTTCCCCAATTTAACTGCACGAATCTGTGATTATGCTTCGCAACACAGGTGCAGCGTGCCATGTGTCTTTTAAGCAGTCTGCAGGTAACCTAGCTTCTCACCGCGAACCGCCCTCGCTCAGTTTTTACAAATCGAGCGGTGTCCCCTCCGGCCAGATCCCAAAGTATAGCGCTGTACAAAGTTGCATGCGGGGTCTGACCGCCAGGGCTGGACCAGTAGTCCTTGGCCTGCATGGCTTCGATCATCTCTTTGGTGTTGAGCGGCTGTTCGGATTCGTGCAGAACCTTCAGGGCGGCACCGACGCAGCTCAAACGCTTCTCGCTGGTATCGGCGGTCTCAACTTTGACTGCCTTCGTCTTGCATGGATTTTTCAGCACGGCCCATTTGACCAACCACATGGGATAGACTGGAACTTTGTTTCCAGGAGCACGCGCCCGCGAATTACTAGTTTGACACGCACAATTGGCCAATATGAACCGTATCCGCTTATCGCTAGCGAACATGTTTTTGATAACCGCGCTTGTTGCCTTAACGATCGCGCTGATCTATTCGCGATTGGAAATTTTACAACTCACAAGAGAGCTCAAGAACGTTGTTCCTTTACGCGAGATGGAAATTGCAGCTCAGATTGAACGGCAAACTGCAGCGGCAAAGATCCCGGTAACCGTAACCAGTACCATGTATTCGGGAAACACCTATTTGATCGGATTCGAGTATTTTGATCCATCGACAGGCACGCGGACTCCATCTTCATTCAAATTGCGCTACGAGCTAAATGGTCGCCACGTTGGAGCAATTAGAGATGTTCCGTTAAGGATTTGACTTCGCGTCCCGCGTACGAAGAGCCGGGATCGGTCATTAACTCGGATTTGATGGCAAGGCGGCCATGCATCCCAATGTCCACAGGCTGTGGCAAGGGAACGATGTGGAAATGGATTGGACGCTAGCTCAGATTGCTGGCGGCTGCAGGCAACAGGAAGTCCACGCGACAATTAGCTTGCCAAGCATATCACCGCCACGCTAAACTGGCACACTGTGGACACGAAGCCAGCTCAATTCGCGTTAGCCCGGACGACCACCACCGAAGCGTCTCAGTTCAACGGACAACCCATCCCGCCGTTTCCGCTGCGCTCTCAGTTGGGATAGATTGCTATTCGTTTTTGATTATGCATAGCCTTCGCATTCAACGCTTCATTTCGAAGCTCCGACGAAAGATACAGCCTATTAAATGAAAGACGGCAAACAGCTCCAATTCCCAATCTCTACAGTGATTATCTTCACGGCATTGGTCGCGATTGGATTTGCGCTATTGCGAATTGTACTTCCCTACAATGGCGTTCACGCCACTGAGACGCCAAAATGCGTTCCCTATGCTGGACTATGCATGTACGCTGTGTTCGGTGGCGCAATTGGATTTGCCATTGCTGTGATACGTTCCAAGAGACTACTGCGAAACGCTATCGTTGGTTCGTTACTTCCACTTATCTACTTCACAATCATGTGGGTCGTACTAAATCTGGCGTAGCGATCGATGACGATTGCATTGGTGTCGCCTATTCGAAGGATACCGCTCGGACAGGAATCGTAAGTTCTCGGAATGTACGGATCGTGGTTCCGTATGCAGCTACGAAAAACAAGAAAGAAAATGCCGAACCACGGAATGCTAGTGCGTACTGAAGATGATTTGAAATCAAGTGGTCAGAAACCCACCTGGCTAGCCATGCATCCGAATGTCCACACACTGTGGCAAGGGACCGATGTAGAAATGGATTTTGGCTATCGCAGACTACTGGCGCTCCAGGCACGCGGTTGTGCACGCAACAATTAGCTTGCCAAGCAGTTCATCGCCACGGTAGACTGGCAGACAGTGGACGCCAAGCCGGCTCGATTCGCATGCGGCTGGCCAGCCACATCCGAAGCGTCTCAGTCAACGGGCAATCTATCCCGCCGCTAACGCTTCGCTCACAGATTGGGATAGATTGGTATACATTATTCGACTAGAATCCCAGCCCGAATTGAATTCGAACTTGGAGTCGCCATGAATCGCTTCCTACATGCCTTCCTCGCTATCGTTGCATATGCACCTGTAGCCAGTCTCGCTGACACCCCTGTTCCCACTGGACACTCCACTGTTCACATCGTTTTCATTACATCACATTCGCAGCAAATGATGGGCGGAATGGGCGGCGACCCAAAGCCGATGGCACGTATCGGCGATGTCATTGTTCCGGCTGTTAGCATACGTCCTATCCGTATCACAATTGATGGCGATTTCGTTGGACACGCGATGGTTGGCATGCAGGACATCAAACCCGTGTTTGTCCTGCCCGAAGGTCATCGTAAGTTCACATTTGCGATCGACGGCTTCGATCCAATCCCTGCTGACATCACGGTATTGGGTACTGGCTCAAAGCAATATCTGATTGTCAAGCTTCCCTCTGAAAAGCCGCAATCCAAAACCACCGGTGTTTCCGCTGATACGTCGACTGTTCAACCGTTTGACAACTAGTGGCCAATAACAGTGTGTTGCACGTGCGTACTGGAGATGATTTGAAAGCACGTGAGTGAGATTCCCACCTGGCTAGCCATGCATCCCAATGTCCACACGCAGTCGCAAGGGAGCGATGTGGAAAGCGACTCTTGCCTAGCTCAGTTTGCAGGCGGCCGCCAGTCCCCGCGATAATTAGCTTGCCAAGCACCTGCTCGCCACACTACACTGGCACACTGTGGAAGCCAAGCTGGCTCAATTCGCGTTAGCCTGGCTGGCCACCACCGAAGCGTCACAGTTCAACGGCCAATCTATCCTACCGTTTCCGCTTCGCTCACAGTTGGGGATAGTTTGCTATACGTTCGGCCGCTCAACCAGCTTCCAATTGCCAATGCAACAAAATCGCCATCCAGTTGCTGTCAACTCTATTCTTCGATCGCTCCGCCATCTTGAAGACTGCTCGTGCATACCGATAGCCGTACCCGCTGAGACCGAAGAATTCGTTCGTTCCCTCATACTCTGCGACAACACTGACAAAGCGCTCTTCTTATTCCTATTTCGTTTGCCGCTGCCTGCGTTGGAAAACGAACTACTCAAGATTGCCGCCCCATCACAACACCTTGCGCGACTGCTCGCACTTCACGACGAACATGTTCGCCGAGCAATTGAGAAGGAAAACGCCGTCGCTGACCAAAATTTCAAACTGGGTGCTGAATGCCGTGACAAGCAATATGAAATCATTGATACTATCGCTGGAATAATCTCTGCCCCGATCAATATCATGCCGTTTCATCTCACGACCGCATTGAAATCGCTGGGCTTTAATGGCAATGTGACCACGGCTAAGTAAGATAAACCATACGCAGCATAAGAACGCATTGCACGCCAGTTCCGGTGGCGGCTCTGTTTTGCACAATAAGTCATGCCCCAGAGCGGCGAGAATGCCAACGTTCGGTCCTAGAAGCATGCTTTGCTCAATACAAAATGGTGGGTTGAACTTCAGTCTGCGCAAGCTGCTGTTTGTGTTCACGGCGCTAGTCGTCGCGGTAGCCATCGCCACTACATACTTGCGAACCATTGCTAGCCGCCCGAATTTGCAGTTCGTGATCGACATAGAGTTTTCGACTACCTACTCGCCGCCAGCACTTGAAGACTTAGCATTGACAATCTGTGAAATGATGCCTGAATCAATTCCGAACCGACAGTCAGTAATAAATGAACTCATCGGCAACGGCAATTTGCGCACGTACTCGCGCGTTACAAACTCCTGTCAAATCGTTGCTGCTGGGAAATCCTGGAACTCAACATCGGAAAGAATTGAAACAATCGCGCGTGCGACAGCCAATGCTGTGATTGCACGTGCCAACCAGGAAAGGATTGGTGCAAGCATTAATTCTGAAATAAAAACTGCGAGCATCTCTCGAGTCCCGACGACCGTGCTTGAGGAAATGGACCGAACCAACAAGGATTTGACATCGCGGAGTGAGGGCGGGACTCCACGTTGAAGGTGTAGCGGACCGAGCGTAGCCGATGTTCAAGTCCTCTGTTCAAGAAGCCCGGTAGAGCGTGCAGATAGTTGGAACCTGTCTTCGCTTCGCGGCGTTATCGCAACCGGCAAACCGCCAGTCCACGCGACAATTAGCTTGCCAAGCACATCATCGCCACGCTACACTGGCACACGGTGTACGCCAAGCCAACTCAATTCGTGTTAGCCTTGCTGCGACCACCGAAGCGTATCGGTTCAATGTGAAATCTATCCCACGGTAGCCGCTTCGCTCACAGTTCGGGATAGATTGTTGTTCGTTATTCGCTCAATTGAACCGCAAGTACTTGCCAATTTGGTCTGCAATCCACGTCGTCCTACTTGTGTTGGTCGCCCGTCTTCTGGGTGCGCATTGCGAGCCGTTCCGCGCATACTGCTTTACGCTTCTAACCTATTGGTTGACCTGCTGGCTGACGATCATGCTTTTCCACCCGCAAGCGGACGCTCCAAAACCGTCAAAGCCAATCCCGATATTCAATTGGCTCGCTTTTCTGCCAGCCCTGGGGGTCGCGTGCACAGCATGGAAGAATGAAGTTTCTCTCCCAGATCCCTATTTTGCGGTCGTGCTTATCGTAGCTGCATTGACCAATGGAATTACGGAAGAAAAGTACTGGCGACAAATGTTTGCGACCCTCTTCTATCCGAATCGCCTTTTCGGCGCAGCAGTTCCCTGGCTTCTATTCTCGTTGTGGCACGTAGCTCTGCTCGCAATTCCGAACATCGAATATGAGGGCGGCGCTTTGCTACTGCTCGGTGGCGCGGCTCTGTTAGGTGCGCTTTTTGGAGTTGTTTATTGGTTCAACCACAGCTTTTGGGTTGTATCGTCGGCGCACGTATTGGTGAATGTGTTTGCTTTCGCCATGTTGGCGAACGACAATGCGTGGCCTCTCGGATAACCAGTGCACGTGCGTACTGGCGATGATTCGTAATCAAGCGAGTGGGCTCCATTCAGCGGAGCCACGCTTCCAAATATCCACATGCTGTGGCAAAGGACCGATGTGGAAATGGATTTTCGGTAAGCTCAGATTGCTTGCAACTGCAGGCATCTGGTAGTCCACTCGACAATTAGCTTGCCAAGTACATCATCGCCACGCTAGACTGGCAGACAGTGGACGCCAAGACGGCTCAATCGGAAAAATGCTGGCTTCGAAGTGTCTCCGTTCAACAGGCAAGCTATCCCGCCGTTTTCGCTTCGCTCCTCGTTCGGGATGGATTGCTATTCGTTCTGTGACTGAAAGGAATTGACATGCTTCAAGCACGGCTGATCTGTTTCGTGCTTGCCGCTTTTCTGCACTACAATAGCGATCTGTTACCTGCACAAGAAGCCGATACTCCAGCTAACGCACAACAAGAAGTGGCTCAACGTAGTTCAATTTGCAAGATTATCGCTGAACCAAAGATTAGTCGTCCATTCGATTGGAAGCGTGGCGACAAGATTACCGTTGGCGTTCGATGCGTATCCAACCGTTTGCCGCTCTGGAACTGGCCGACGCTCAAACGCCGCGTCTTGCGTGGAGCCCCGATAGTCAGTGGCTGGCAATTGCCCCAGGCAGCGTCGACACTGAAAATGGAACGCAACTGCGTTTCATACACGCTGCATCCCAGCAAGTGAACGAGTTCACGACTGATCACAACTATTTTCCGAAGTGGTTTGCGCCTGAGTGGTTTGACGAACATTCGGTTCGCGTTGGCGGCCTTGCCATGGACATGCCAACCGAGCCCGAAGGTGAGATCCAGGTTCGCGACCTTGGTTTCACACTTCAACACGCACAAGCTGCAATCAATATGAAGACCGCTGGTGATGTACTATTGGTCACTTCTAGCGATCAGGGGCAATCGTTCGAAATTTGGCAGGGTGGTGCGTTAAAGTCCTCGACTCCAGTCGGGTCGATCTCAGCTTCCGACATTCGCAAGAACTCGGATGGCACGAAAGGATCCTATGAGCCTTCGATTGGGCTTTTTGGCAAATCCGTTCAGCTACTGCCTTGATGTTGATTTACCAATCCCCCAGGAAAAGTCCGCCTTCAATTTCGATCCCGAGATCAAGCGAGAGTGTTTATGGCACGGCGTCGGGATGGACACAAAGTCGCTTTGTGCAGATCGACGAACCACAACACTTCGTACGCGGGCTGCCAACGGAAAATGGACAGACGTTGAACTTCCATTGTCCCGCCATGCCAGCATGCTGTCGGACTATGCAGATCCCTTCAATGCACCCGAGTTGATCGTGATGCGTGAGATTCTTCGTTCTTGGCGATTTTATGATACGTTTCGCGTTGACCACGACGCGCCCGCGCGTCGTCCATCCACCGTTAAATTCACCCCCGTTATGTCTGCTGACGGCAGCGACTTAGCCGCTGCCATACAAACGATTCGTGAGATCGGCGACCATGACGGACTTGATCGGACGATGGATGACGCTTTCCCAGGATCACAGATTAGGATTGAAGCGGATAGGTTTGGCATGCAGGTCGCACTGGAGCAGGCTGGGATTATGCGGGATCTCACTGCTGCAGAACTATCCGACGGCACACTGCGGTTCTTGCTCCTTACGGCAGCCATGTTGACGCTTAGACGGCCGGAATTGATGGTTTTGAACGAACCAGAAAATAGCTTGCATGGCGATTTGATCCCAGCTTTAGGACGGCTCATCAGACTGGCCGCAGAAAGCAGCCAAGTGATCGTTGTAAGCCATAACACGTCTCTAGTTGATGAACTAGAAGCAGACGAAAATTGCGTTCCGATACGACTGGAAAAAGATGAGGGTGCAACGGTACTTCAAGACGGCGGTTTATTGAGTCAGCGCGGGTGGAAGTGGCCCACCAGATAAAATCTACGAGACGTATCTCTGAGAACTGATCACTGTGCTGCTTGGCAGGAAAATTCAATGCAGAAAACTGAATGGGAACTGGAGCGTGATGGATTCTACATGCTACGCCAGGCAGTTGATGCGGTGACGGTCGAGCGGTTGATAGCTGCTTTCGACCAAGTTTTTGAAGACACGTCCCAAGCGGTTCGCGCTCGATCAAGTCGCGGTCATGTTTTTGCCGCGCGCAACCTGATTGATTCGATCCCTGAAGTCACGACTATTTGGCAAGCCGACTCCATGCTCGAGTTACTATGCAACCAGCTGGGGAGCGACTTTGGAATGGTGAGAGCCTTGTTTTTTGACAAGCCACCCGAACGC
>JBGSJL010000117.1:0-104419 GCA_041741955.1 Pirellulaceae bacterium
CGAGCGAATCCGAAGTCAGAGGATTTCGTCAAAGTGGGTTCGAAGATTGCTCCAGACACCGTCGTATGTATCGTCGAGGCCATGAAGGTATTCAACGAGATTCCGGCGGAAATGAGTGGCACGATCGTTGAGATTCTCGCCGGCAATGAAGAGGCCGTCGACTTCGATCGTCCCCTGTTCAAGGTGGATATCCGAGGGTAACTTTCCCTACATGTATAACCGAATTTTAATCGCAAATCGTGGTGAGATTGCCTTGCGGATCATCCGCGCGTGCAAGGAAATGGGCATCGAGTCGGTAGCCGTGTTCAGCACAGCCGACCGCGACTCGGCTCACGTTCGTTATGCCGACCAAGCCTTCTGTATTGGGCCACCCAAATCGGTCGACAGCTATCTGCGCATCGAGCAGATCATCGGTGCGGCGGAAGTCAGCGGTGCTGAGGCCATCCATCCGGGTTACGGGTTTTTGTCGGAGAACGCGCACTTTAACGAAGTGGTGCGCAGCAGCAACTTTGACTTCATCGGCCCCACGCCCGCAGCCATGCAGCAATTGGGCGATAAGAATACCGCACGAGCGGTCGCCATCGCCGCCAATGTCCCCGTGGTTCCCGGCAGCGATGGCCTGCTGGCCGACGAAGAGCACGCGATTCAGTCGGCAACCGAAATTGGCTACCCTGTGCTGATCAAAGCCACGGCTGGTGGAGGAGGAAAAGGCATGCGGGTGGCTATGAATGAGCCAGCCATGCGAACCGCTTTTCAACAGGCTCAGGCCGAAGCTCTGGCGGCATTCGGTAACGCCGGTGTGTATCTCGAAAAATTTGTCGACAGGCCGCGTCACGTCGAAGTGCAAATTATTGCCGACCACCATGGCAACGTGTGCCATTTGTATGAACGAGATTGCTCCGTCCAGCGCCGCCATCAAAAATTGATTGAAGAGAGTCCTTCGCCAATGCTGTCGTCGAAGACTCGGACGGCTATCTGCGAAGCGGCAGCCCGACTGGTGGCCGCAGCCAACTATCAGAACGCGGGTACTGTCGAATTCATTGTCGACCAGCAGGATAATTTTTACTTTATCGAAGTCAACGCTCGTATCCAAGTCGAACATCCGGTCACTGAAATGGTAACGGGTATCGATTTGATTCAGACGCAAATTCGGGTGGCAGCCGGCCAGAAACTCTCCTTCCAGCAAGCGGACATTCGATTGCAGGGAGTTGCCATGGAGTGCCGCATCAACGCCGAAGATCCCGCGAAGAATTTCCAGCCTTGCCCCGGCCACATTAAGCGCCTGTTTACGCCAGGGGGACTTGGAGTGCGTTTTGATTCGCATGTGCAGGCGGGATACACCGTACCGCCCTACTACGATTCGATGATTGGCAAGCTCATCGTACACAAGCCGACTCGCGCAGAAGCCATCGCTTGTATGATCCGTGGCTTGGAGGAATTGCAAGTCGAAGGTATCGCCACGACGGCCGCGTTTCAGGTCCGCGTCCTGAAACACCCCGCGTTTGTGTCGGGAAGCGTAGATACCAGGTGGGTTGAGCGAGAATTGCTGGCGTGCTAGGCCTTGTCCTTCAGTTGCGGTTTGATCCTACCAGCCGCCTCATCCGCAACAGCGTTCTTAATGCACTGGACGTACTTGGCCATCGAGTGATCTGCCAAGTGGTCAATCTGCCACTTGCGCAGCGATAGAAAAAACCCGTACCAACGATCGCGGAACCGCCGCCACGGCGTATAACGCCGCAACCTTCCGAAGGCGTTGAAATACAGTTCGCGGCCGCAGTGCGAATAACCTAGCCAAACGGGAGGTACGCGACAGACGATGTCGTTGTTATTGACCCAGCGATAGTGCGGTAGCTTCACGAAATTGATGTAGCGATTGTTGCCGACTCGTGGACTGCCAAATGTGAAAAGCGCTTCGGGGTTGGACGAGATTTCTGCCAATTTGCAACGGCCAGCACAGATCGTAGCCATCGCCCCGCCGAGTGAATGCCCCGTGAACCAAAGCGGTTTTTTGTTGTCGCGCAGGGCGTGTTCTAATTTGGGCCAGAGATCGTCCATTTCCCGTTTGAAGCCGCGGTGTACGCGACCAGCATTTTCCGCCAAGACGGTCACGGCGTTGACATCGGCTTTGATGTCGTTCCATTCGTTGGGTTCGGTACCGCGAAAGGTAATCACGCAATCGTGCTGGTTGGCGATGATGTAGGCTTGAGCGCCATCTTGATCGAAGTACTCGTACTCTTCAAAACCTACCGCGCTAACCGCCTCCCACACAATGTCGGGTCGGTAATACGAGATTTTTGCGATTTCGGCAAACAGCAGCGACTGTTGTAGAAGGCCCAGCTCGCTGATGGGCCCGCTTAATTGACTACTAAGCATCTGCACGGCTTCTTCAACGATATTCTGGCTCACTGCTGAACTCCGTTTGAAGCGAGAAATACTGTTAGCTAAGCCCTAGAGGCGGCGCGCGACGAGTCCTACTAGCCGCGCTGATCCATGGGAATTACGTCGCGGATATTGGGTCCAGTGTAGATTTGTCGCGGTCTACCGATACGATTGGTGGGTGACTGGTGCATTTCTACCCAGTGCGCAATCCAGCCCGGTAGGCGGCCAATGGCAAACAACACAGTAAACATTTGCGTCGGGAGCCCCATGGCTCGGTAGATGATGCCCGAATAAAAGTCGACATTGGGGTATAGTTTACGCTCGATAAAATATTCGTCCTTGAGGGCGACTTCTTCCAGCCGCATGGCTACGTCAAACAAAGGGTCGTCCAGGCTGAGTTTGGCCAGCAGTTTGTCGCAGGCCTTCTTGATGATGGTCGCCCGCGGATCAAAGTTCTTGTACACACGGTGCCCAAAGCCCATCAATCGGAAGTTGTCTTGTTTGTCTTTGGCCTTGTCCACGTACTTCTTGACATTGCCGCCATCCTCGGCGATGCGTTCGAGCATCTTAACGCAGGCTTCGTTGGCGCCGCCATGCAGCGGTCCCCACAGCGCACAGATGCCCGCTGAGATCGAAGCGAACAGGTTGGCATTGGAAGATCCCACCAGCCGCACCGTGGATGTACTGCAATTCTGTTCGTGATCCGCGTGGCAAATCAGCAGTAGATTGAGAGCTTCAACGAAGACTGGGTCCGGTTCATAATCCATGGTCGGGACGGCAAACATCATTCGCAAAAAGTTTTCGCAGTAGCTCAAATCGTTATGCGGATACATGAACGGTTGGCCAATCGACTTCTTGTAACTGTAGGCTGCGATGGTGGGCAGCTTGGCCATCAATCGATGGATGGAGATTTGCACCTGCCGTTCATCATGCGGATCCAAAGAATCTTGATAGAAGGTCGAAAGGGCACCCACCACGGACGACAATATGGCCATCGGGTGGGCATCTTTTGGGAAGCCGTTGTAAAACGATCGCATGTCTTCATGGATCATGGTGTGCCGGCGAATCGATTCGCGAAACTCACTCAATTCCTGGTGGTTGGGCAGTTTTCCATAGATCAGCAGAAACGACGTTTCCACAAAGTCGCAATGCTCCGCGAGCTGCTCGATGGGGTATCCACGGTAGCGCAGAATGCCCTGCTCACCATCCAGAAATGTGATTGAACTGGTCGTACTGCCAGTATTCACGAAACCCTCGTCGAGAGTCACATAGCCGGTGAGTTTGCGGAGGGAGGAAATGTCGAGAGCTTTCTCGCTTTCCGTGCCCACGATGACCGGCAAATCGATACTGCAATTTTCGACTGAAAGTTTCGCGGACATCGACTGGGCCTCGCTAGGCTTGGAAGCGGAACTCATCAAACATCTCCGGTGAAGACGACTAGAGAACGTCGTCCGTGCGATCTCGAAACCGGTTTTGCTGTCGCCCACAATTAGCTGTTTATGGCGTGCGCACCGGTGGAAAGAGCAGTTTAACCTTAGTATGGCTGGTCTACAATTGACCGTCGGCTTCGCTGCAGAAATGCTTTCCCCAAAACTGGCTAGTGCCGCAATGTAGGTTAATTGTGGACACTAAAGGCTTGACCTTACCGCCGCATCGTGCGGATAATAGAAACGGATGTCTTCGTTTTTTTCTTTAATGCAGCTCCGGTCAGCCCATCCTCATGCATGCCTTGCGTCAAATCATTGCAGTCCTCTCGCTCGCTCTCGCGTGCGCAGGTCCGCTGCCAATGTGGCTGCACCATGTGGTGGCACATTCCCACTCCCACGCCATCGCACATTCCCGTACGGGAGCTTCATGCGGACCTCAGCGGAGCGAAACTCCCGACCAGCATGCGTGCGGAATTCACTCGGAGCAGGCTTGCAAACTTGGCCACGCCGCGAAAAGCCCAACGGCCTGCGATGTGGCGGCGATAGCTGAAGCAGAGCATGGTTGCTTCGTTTGTTTTCTGTTGGCTCAAGCTGCGGACAAGTCCGTTTGGACCTCCGCGGCGGTTATCTTTTCTCCACTGCCAGAGTTCGTCGCAAACGGCGAACCCTTTAGGGCTCAGTTGCTACTGAGTAGCAATCCAGCGCGCGGGCCACCCACCGCGTAGTTTCTCTGCGGATTGTTTTTTTTGGCGTTCTTGGGCCAGCCAAGCGTCTTTCATCGCGATGCCTTCGGCTCTCGGTGCGCTTTACCAGTTATCTGGTCCTGTAGTAGTTTCCCGACGACACGGCTGGACTACTTGGATATGGCCTTCTACTAAAATTTTTTAATGGGTGGATTTTTTCAAATGGATAGTTTCTTATCAACAAAGCTTTCGCGGCGCGCATTCACGTTGGTTGAACTGCTGGTCGTAATCGCCATCATTGGAATTCTGGTAGGGCTGCTGCTGCCCGCCGTGCAGTCGGCGCGCGAAGCGGCTCGACGGATGCAATGTACAAACAACGTCCGTCAACTGGGCTTGGCCGCTCACAACTACGAGTCCGCCAATCGCAGGCTGCCTTCGGGCTGGGTCGCCAACAACATCCACGGGGAGCCAGGCTGGGGTTGGTCGGCTGCACTTTTGCCATTTATGGAAGGCAATAATCTTCACAATCAGATCGATTTTCGAATCCCGATTGAAGACTCCTCACATGCCCAAGTCCGCGTCACCGTTGTGCCTACGTTTTTGTGTCCATCGGACCCTGGTCCCAATATTTTTGAGATCGCGGCCGGAGATGGGCACGACCATGAACATGATGGATTTGCTATCGGTCGAGGGTTCGGGGGGCTCGGCAACAATCCCGCGACCGCGCTTACCACAGTAGACGATCCACCAGAAAAGCTATTTCCGGTGGCCAAGAGCAACTATGTCGGTATGTTTGGCACCATCGAGCTGGAGGATGCTCCTTACAAAGGAGACGGCATTTTTTATGGAAATAGCCGAATCAAGTTTCGCGACGTCACCGATGGGCTCAGCAATACATTGATGGTTGGCGAGCGCAGTAGTCGCCTTGGTGGCAGCATTTGGCTGGGCAATATCCCCGAGGCGGCCGAGCCACACGCGCGAATCCTCGGCGTGGCCGACCATAGCCCCAACGCCCCCCAGGGCCACTTTGATGATTTCAGCAGCTACCATCCTGGCGGCGCGAACTTCATGCGCGCCGACGTGTCAGTCACTTTCTTGTCCGATAATATCGATCTGCAAGTCTACCAAGCCATGGCCACGCGGGCCGGCGGCGAAGTGGTTAGCCAAGTGGACTAAGGCTTCAACCACTCTTGGTTTTGGCGTAGCTGGAGTCGCCAGACTTCAGTGCGCCGCGGAAAAAAAGAAAAACTGAACTCTGCCGAGTCTAGCTACGTTTGCCATCACAAGGTCTTAATGCGGTCAAAGTACTAGGGCGTGCCCCGCACCGTTAGCCATTTTTTCTGGGAAATTATTCGCCAACTGCTTGTTAATTTAAAAGACCACGGGTATCATGAGCGTCACTGAAGGCAGGCTAAGGTCGTCATATTGCCGTTTAAGGCATTGAGATCTGTCGCAAAAAGGCTCGTGGTAGGAGGCTTTGCGATGGTTCTCTGAGCTAGGCAGGAATGCTTATTGACTTTGGTTATTCAGTGCTACCACGTCCCGCCACCACGCTTCACAGCGCACAAAGTTGATTCTGCCAGTTTTCGCTGCGGTGATTCAACTTTTCGATTTGCAGTGCCACCTCGCTCTGCGATAATCAACTTTGTGCGTTGCTCTTTCTTTGCCCCCGCCACCGCTGCGGTTGCAGCCCAAATGTTTCGAGTCCACGCTGTGTCGGAATCTCCAAAACACGTCGATACGCGGCGCGAGTTTATTCGCGGATCGTCGCTGCTGATTGCGGGCGCCCTACCTTCGTCGGCTTCGGCAACCCGATCCGCACCACAGGGCTCGCCAGCCGGAATAGCTCGCAAAAGCGCACTCAAGATCGGACTGGTCGGGTGTGGGTTTCGTGGCGTGGCTGCGGCAACCCATTTGTTGGGTTTGTCGAGTCACCAAGGGGCGGGCCGCGCAAAAGCGCTCAGTGAGTTTGCTGGGATGGAATGCGAGCTCACACTCTCAGCGCTGGCGGACATCTTTCCAGACCGATTGCAGCAAGCCTTGCGATGCCTGCGCGGCAGATATGCGGGCTCTACCAATGTGCCGTTAGAGCACCGCTTTGTCGGCTTTGACGGATTTCGTAGGCTGTTAGAAAAGGACTTGGATCTGGTAATTTTGGCGACGCCACCGGTTTTCCGCCCATTGCACCTCGAAGAAGCGGTTGGAGCGGGCAAGCACATTTATGCCGAAATGCCGCTGGCCGTAGACGTGCCCGGTGTGAGACGTATGCTAGCCGCCAGCGAGCGGGCAGAGCAACAGGGATTGGCAATCCGGGTGGGCCTAGGCCGCAGGCGAAACGCAGGGTTTCAGCACACGCTTGAGCAATTGCGGACGGGTGCAGTCGGCCGGATTCAAACCATCGACGTAGGTTGGTACGGTTCAGCCCCCCAGCAACCCGAGCAACCCGCCTCGATCGCGCGCAGCTTGGACCGAGGGACTGCCCATCCAACGCGTTCGCCGCTGGAGCAGCAACTGCGGAATTGGACCCAAGTCGCGCGATTCAGCGGTTCGGAAATTGTCGAGAGGCACGTCCGCGACCTGGATGCGATCAATTGTATTTTGCAATCCCATCCGCTCTGCGTGCGAGCGGTGCATGAAAATTCGAATTCCTGTATCGAGTATACCTATGCGGATGGAGCCAAAGTACGCAGCCAGCGGCTCAGTCCCGAGGCTTGCAAAGGCGGTAAAAATGCCAGCTTGATCGCCAAGGGAAATGCGGGCTGGTGCGATATAGTCGCTGGCAAAATTTTCAATGTCGAAAACCAGCTTATAGAGTGTGCTAGCAGCAGCCTTATTCCCCCCGCCGATCTATTGGCCGACCCACTGGCCGACTTACTGACGGCGATTGCCACGGGTCAAAACTTGAACGACTTGCAGTTTGCGTGCGAAAGCACGCAAACGGCGCTCATGGGAAGAATGGCTGCTCAATCGACTCGACCGCTCAACTGGGACGAATGCTTGCATTGTAACAGTGTGCTTAGTGACGCTGAGCAGCTGGAATCGTTGGGCGATCGACCTCTGGGCTAGATGCTCAGACCGAAGACAGCGGGACAAAAGTCCGAATTGGACGGAGGCTTGGCGTTGACCAGCATCGACCGATTGAGCGATACTTGCACGCCAGGCGGCTGGGGCGCGGGCCGAAACGCGGCAACTCACCACGTTCGATGACCGCAGCCCTTGTCCTGGAAAGCCCTGTTGTACCTTAGCAGTTAGAGAAACTCGTTCCGTGACTACTGCGACGCAAGAATCTTTACAAACCTATTGTTTGGAAACGGCTCGGCGAGCCAAGGTCGCGTCGCGCGAGCTGAGTTTGCTTCCGACGCGCATCAAAGATGCGTGGTTGCTGGCCAGCGCGGATGCTCTGCAGGACGCCAGCGACACGATCTTACTAGCCAACCAGCGCGATCTCCAGGCGGCCCCCAGCTATGGACTCACCGACGCGGCCACCGACCGCCTGCGACTCTCGCCGGCTGGCATCAATCACATCGCCCAGTCCATGCGCGAAATTGCCGCGCTGCGGGATCCCATCGGCGAAACGATCGACGGTTACGTGCGACCCAATGGACTTGAAATCCGTAAAGTACGTGTACCGCTGGGAACCGTATTTTTTATCTATGAATCGCGGCCCAATGTAACGGTGGATGCGGCTGCGATATGCGTGAAAAGCGGCAACTCGGTGATCCTGCGAGGTGGCAAGGAGGCGCTGCATTCGTCGACGGCTATTGTGGAAGTCTTGACAAGTGTCGGACAAGGAATCGGATTGCCCGACGGTGCGGTGCAATTGGTAAACACCATCGATCGCCAAGCCGTCAGCCATTTTTTGGCGCTGCCGGAGTGGATCGATGTGGCTATCCCGCGAGGTGGCAAGGGCTTAATCCAGCGTGTGGTTGACGAAGCAAGAATGCCTGTGATCAAACACTTCGATGGAAACTGCCACGTCTACGTCGATGAAGCCGCCAACTTGGAAATGGCTATCAATGTCATCGTCGATTCGAAATGCCAAAGATTGGGGGTCTGCAATGCCTGCGAGAGCCTCCTCGTTCATGCGGCGGTGGCCGAGAAAATGCTTCGGGCCATTGCACAAGCCCTTGAGGCGCATGGCATTGAAATCCGTGGCGACGCTTGGACATGCGATCTGGTGCCAACAGCCGTTCCCGCCAGCCAAGACGACTGGTCGCAAGAATATTTGGGGCCGATCATTAGTTGTAAGATTGTTGACAGCATCCAGGAAGCGATCGCTCATATCGAGCGCTACGGCTCGCACCACACCGACGCAATCGTAACGGGAAGCTTGGATGCCGCCCACCGCTTCTTAGCGGGCGTCGACTCGAGTGCCGTGATCGTGAACGCTAGCACTCGATTTAACGATGGTGGGGAATTTGGGTTGGGTGCTGAGATTGGCATTAGCACCGACCGATTTCACGCGCGCGGCCCGTGTGGACTGAAGGAATTGACGACGTACAAGTATCTAGTGCTTGGCAGCGGTCAAGTTCGCGGTTGAGTTGAATTTACTTTTGGGAATTTGCCAAGGAAGGCGAACATGTCTGACGAAACTCTCAGTCGCAACGAAGTCGAGGAATTGCTGCGCTCGATGGATTCGGGCGAAACAAAGAAACAGACTCCGACCAAAGCTACAGGCGATGCGGACGCCAAAGCAGAATCTCCAGCCGCAGGTGGAAGGCCCACTGCGCCGCGGCAGCGCGTAGTCGCCTACGATTTCAAACGGCCCGAGCGCGTCGGCAAAGAGCAGATGCGGGCCCTACAGTCTCTGCACGAAGGTTTTGCACGCAACTTCGGTGCTTCGCTGTCGGCTCTGCTGCGAACCATCGTCGAATCAAAACTTATCAGCGTCGATCAGCTAACGTACAGCGAGTTCGTCTACAGTCTGGAAATTCCCACCTGCTTTAATCTGCTACGCCCCACGCCCCTCGACGGCAACTGGATCCTCGATTTTAGCCCGTCCATTCTCTATCCGATTATCGACCGCATGTTGGGCGGAACCGCCTCTCCCGAGTCGCAACTGAAACGCCCGCTCAGCGAAATTGAATTGCGTTTGACGAACCGCATCACACAAGCCTTCCTGCGTGAACTTCGCGCGGCATGGATCAACACGATCACTTTAGAAATTGAACTCGAACGCGTCGAAAGCAACCCACAACTGGTGCAAATCGTGCCACCCAACGAAGTCGTGATTTTGGTCAGCTTCGAATTGATGATGGGCAAGTCGCGTGGGATGGTAAATCTATGCCTCCCCTTCAACACCATCGAGCGGATCGGTTCCAAACTGACGAACAACAATTGGATCAGTTACGCCTCGACCAAGAACAGTCCGACCAGCCAGAAGCAGTTGCAAGACCGGTTGGGTCAATCGCGCGTCGAGTTGGTTGTCAGCTTAGCCAAATCCACCATCCGCGCCGTCGATCTGTTCAATTTGCAGGTGGGAGATATCGTAACCACCGAAAAAGATGTCCACGAATTACTCGACGTCGAAGTCGCAGGTATCGGAAAGTTCAACGGCAAAGCGGGCGCATTCAAAGGCAAAAAGGCCATCGAGATCATAGGCACGATCGACCCGTAGTGCCCCTAGCAGCGGGACACAATGAACCTATGTGGCATAGTTGAGCAACAAGCGATCTGTGAGCTTGGGTGCAATCTGACTTAACCAAATCAGCGCTTTGCCGCCGGGCGACAGAATCAAATCCCGTTTGCGAGTTCTGAGCGCATTGAGAATTCGGTGCGCGACAAACTCTGCCGTTTGAATACCCAAGCTGGGACTGGCATGGGATGGATTAGATTCGATCAAGGATTCAAAAAATTCGCTGCGGGTCGTGCTGGGGCAGATCGTCAGAACGTCAATGCCGCTCGGCTTGAGCTCGACCCGCAGCGACTCAGCCCAGCCACGCAGCGCGAACTTAGCCGCGCAATATTCGCTTTTGCCGGGCACCGCCCGATGTCCCAGCACACTGCTTACCAAGCATATCGCCGGCTGGTGGCCCCGTCGCAAATGGGGGATGGCCAACCGCGTTAACTCGGCCGCGGCAAAGAAGTCGACCTCGAAGATCTTCCGCAGCCGTTCGGGTGATGCGTCTTCGAAATTCCCAATCGCGCCAATGCCTGCATTGTTGATCACGATATCGATGCCACCCAATTGCTCCACTGCGGTGGAAATGAGCTTGTCTCGGTGACCGGCTTGGGACACGTCGCCAGGAACTGCGATCAGCCGCTTGCGGGGATTTCCAAAGGACTGGCGTAGCTGCTGCAAGCGGTCGTGGCGGCGCGAAGTCACTACCACCATCGCCCCAGCGCGGACCAAATCGGACGCCAAGTACCAGCCGATGCCGCTGCTGGCACCTGTCAGTAGAACCCGTTTTCCTGCGAAACTGCGCTTTACCATTTTCCAATTTCTTACGCTCGACTCCCTAAAACGCTAGCGGACTCGCCAACGCCAAGTAGTCATCGGAAGGCAGGTAGTTTATGCGCAATAGGCGAAAAAGGAACTTTGCGAGAAGCCAAGCGATTGCTGTGCAGGTTTCCAATCGTAGCGGTTATTCGAACGACGGGATTGACTCTGCGAAGTTTGAAGTCGGTTGAAATCACGCGCAATAGCTAGCAATCTCGCGCCTTCAAAATTCGCAGAGCCCAACTTCGCCCAAAAACTAGTGGGTTCGATGGTACTTTCATTCTGTCCCGCTGCCCGATAAAGGCCAAAATCCCAAAAATACCACTTTTGGGTAAAGCAGACTGCTTGGCTTTCGAAGGCGCTAGGCCCGTTGACACCCGCGCCACCGACGATAACCTATTTGCCGGTATTCCTTAAATTACCCATTCGGTCCAAACGGCATTTCCGTTGCAACCGGTAGGGTTTAGATGAATCGTTTTTCGGCGGATGTCCCGCCAGGATGGTCCAATGGTTGGATCGTCAATCGCGTGTTGGTAACCTTGGGAGGTATCCGATGAATCGAGTTTTAGTTGCGGGCATCGCTGGCATTGCCATGCTTGTATCCGCTGGTTTCACGTCGCAAGAATGCAGCGCTGGCTTCGGCAAGAAGTGCGGCGGCGGCGGTCTTTTTTCAGGTCTTGGATCGTCGCGTTGCGGCGGTGAGCGCGCTCCGAAAGAGCGTTGCGGTGGCGGCGGATTGCTTGCTAAGCTAAGGGCTGGCAAGTCCTCGTGCTGCGCTCCAGAGCCAACTTGCTGTGCTCCTGCACCAACTTGCTGTGCTCCAGCACCAACTTGCTGTGAACCAGCGCCAGCACCAACTTGCTGCGCTCCAGAACCAGCACCAAGTTGCTGTGCCCCAGCACCAAGCTGTGGCGGATGCGAAGCTCCTATGAGCAGTTGCGGCGGATGCTCGGCTGCTGTTAGCAGTTGTGGCGGATGTGGCAGCTCGATGACTGTTTCGTCGGGCTGCATGGGTGGCGGCGTTATGATTAGCGGTTGCCCTAACTGTAGCACCACCATGGACTCGGGCGTCATCATGGAGAACTACTCGGCTCCCATGTCGGCTCCGCCAGCCCCACCAGCTCCGCCAGCGCCAACGCCTGACGCTGCTGCAGACGCGCCAAGCGCCTAATCTGTTAGCCAGTTAGTTAATGCGTGAGATAGAAGAAAGCCGAGAACTCAGTTCTCGGCTTTTTTGTTTGGATTGCCAGCAATTCGCTGAAATGCTATTCCAGTCCCTTGAGTAGATTCAGCAGCATTGAGACAGGTTCGCTCACATCACCCGCTCGGGCACGCTGTAGATCCCAGGCGGGAAGCCAGCGCTGCTGTGCCATGACCAATCCCAATTCCTCGGTCAAGTGCCTCTCAAAATCACTCATGTGGGCCGCTCCATAAAAGATTCCGATCTTTTTTCGACCGGCAGCAACCTGCTTTTGCAACTCCTTCAATGCAGCCGCATTGCGGTCGACGATGAGCAACTGGTTCAAGGGGCCACCCAAAGCTTGGTCCAGCGAGCCCGTGCTAGCGAACTGGGCTGCCATCATGCGTTTTATTTTGAGCGGATTGCCGAGGAAGTCCGAAAAACTCAGTAGCCCAGATTCAAGGGTTGCCTCCGCTTGGGCATCGTCCTGAATCGTTGCCAAGTTTTGTTGACGCAGCAACTCGGCCATTGTGCTCATTGCCAGCGTCAGCGGGGTGTCACCGCGCTCGGCCATTTTGCTGGATATTTGAGCGGGGGTCAGGTCGGCGCGGACGAAGTTTGGCTTCGTATAATCGACCAGTTCCAACTGGGATTCCAGCCCGAGCACGTTTTTGGCTGAGTCCTGCAAAAAAGCTATTGGGTTGAACCCCTGCTGCACGCGTTTGCCGCCTGCAGGGATCACCGTGCCTTCGGGCGCAACCAATTCATAGAGTAGAACCTCATATTCGTCGAATAGCTTATTGAGTTCTGCGTAGTAGGCCTTTTCACCTATGTGAACCGCCCCAATCAGGTCTACCGAAATTCCGGCGGTTGACGCACTGCGATAGGTTACAACGGCCGTGTCCAGTGAACGTGGTTCTCCCCCATCGGATTGCAACCGTAGAAATTTTGTGGATGACACGGCGCGATCTGTTTCCTGCCCATGCGCGTACGGGCACCAGAGCTTGAACATGGAACTCGGAAGACCGACGGACGAAATAAGGATAGCGGACCAAACGGGAAAATTTCGAGCAGATTTCATCTGTGTTTCTTTCTTCTCGTTCAAGAGTAAGCCGATGTAGAAGCATAGCTTTTGCTGTGTATTCGTTTCCTGGTGCGAAAATATTTGCAAACAGGCACAGAGTTTATTTTAAACAGGCATGCGCCGCCTGCCGACCACATACTTGATACTTGCTCCCTAGTATCTATCGTACCGTCCGCTTTAACAATTAGAGTTGACGCTGCTTCTCCCTCGGTACTGTTCCTTCAGAAATACGGGGGATAAGAGTTGGGGATGAGGGGGGGAAGTTTGAAGTTTGGAGTTTGAAAGTTCGATTTTTCAAAATTCAAATTTCACTCTTCCAACTTCAATTTGAGACTCGGGGCCAGAGGAGCTAGGACGCCCATTCTTGCTTGAGGGTTGGCAAACTCCTCACCCAGCAATCGAATTATTGCCAATAAGCCTTGTTTCAATATCTCACTTTTGATATGCACCAGCAGGACTTTGGATTGGCAATCGTAACTGGACTCGCCAGAGTTCAGTTTTTCCGAAACGCACCGAAGTCTGGCGACTCCAGCTACCCCAAAATCAAAAGTGGTTGAAGCGCACTATCAAGGACGGAATATGAAGAATTTTCTGCAGCCAGCCAAGCTTTCTGTGTTCTGCGTTGCAGTGTTATCCATCTGCACACCGACTCTGGTAGCTGAAGAAGTGCAATGGCTCCGCTCGGCGGAACAAGCCGCAGACATTGCGACGAAAACTGGAAAACCCATTTTGGTTTACGTTCGCTCGGCCAGTTGCCACTACTGCGATTTGATGCAATCCAATGTGTGGCAGGACCCTACTGCGTCCGCCATCGTGATGCGCGACTTTGTACCGCTCAAACTCACACAGGAGGAAAACGCGGCTTCGGTCCAAGTGCTCCAAGTCACGCGTTTCCCCGCGACCATCATATTTTCAGCCGATCGCAGATACGTCGACAAAATCGACGGCTATCTCGCTCCGCAACAGTTCCTAGCCGCTGTCAACAAAATGCAGTTCTCGTCAGCGGCAGGTTCTTCGCCTGTCAGACGTTAAAGTGCACCACCAAGGCAGGCACGCTCCGTGTGCCGCAGCCCGTAGCTGACTAAAGAGCGACTGTCGCCGACTCGGTCAAGTATTGCGACCTACGATCAGTCCTAAGATTTCTGCGCGCGACGACAGATTGTCTCGGAAGACGCCTCGCATGGCTGACGTGAGGCACATGCTGCCCGGCTTTCGGATGCCGCGTATGGTCATGCAGGAGTGCGAGGCCTCCAAAACAACGGCTACACCTCGAGCTCCAAGTTCTGTTTCTACTAGCTCGGCGATCAATTCAGTCATGCGCTCTTGAACTTGGGGTCTTCTTGCCACTTCCTCAACCACTCTGGCCAATTTGCTCAAGCCGACAACTTTGCCGTCCGGCAAGTAGCCCACATGGGCGCGACCGCTGAATGGCAGTAGGTGGTGTTCGCACATACTGCTAAACGTAATGTCTTTAATCAGCACAACTTCATCGTACTTTTCAGTGAACACCTTTTGTAGATGAATGCGCGGGTCGCGATGCAGCCCAGAAAACATCTCGGCGTACATCCGGGCGACGCGCGCCGGCGTTTCTAGCAGTCCCTCGCGATCGGGGTCTTCGCCCACCGCAGCGAGGATTTCACGGACTGCTTTTTCGATACGAGCATGATCGACGGTGGCATTCTCAGGCTTTGGAGTGGGCATGTATGGCACTTCAAGTGAACTCTAAAAGAAAACGGCACGCTCAGCGCGTGCCGTTTGATTGTATGTGGTCGTAAAGCGTGACGTGAGGACCGCAGGGAGACTGCGGCACCCGTTCACCAGCCCCTAGTACATATCGTGGTCGCCGCCGTGTCCCTTGCTGGCCTTGTCCTTCTTAGGCTTGTCGGCCACCAGCGCGTCGCTGGTGAGCAGCAGCGTCGCGACGCTGGCTGCATTGGCCAGCGCGGTGCGCGTGACCTTGGTTGGGTCGATCACACCGGACTTGACCAAGTCTTCGTAGACGTCGGTGAGCGCGTTATAGCCCATATTGCCTTTTTGATCGGCAACTTTTTCACACACGATGCCACCATCCTTGCCGGCGTTTTCGCTGATCATCGTCAACGGTGCGCGGCAAGCTCGCAGGATGATGTTGTAGCCAACTTTTTCGTCCTGGCTAAGCGAATCATCAGGCTTGACTGCAGCACTGGCACGCAGCAAAGCCACGCCACCACCTGGCAAAATGCCTTCTTCCACTGCGGCCCGTGTGGCGTGCAGCGCGTCTTCAACGCGTGCCTTTTTCTCTTTCATTTCGCTCTCGGTTGCGGCACCCACGTTTACCTTGGCAACGCCGCCGGCAAGCTTCGCCAGACGCTCGTCGAGCTTCTCGCGATCGTAGTCGCTAGAGGTATTCTCGATTTCGCGACGAATCTGATCGATCCGCGCCTTGATGTCCGAGCTCTTACCACCACCCTCGATGATCGTCGTATTATCTTTGTCGATGATCACCTTCTTGGCACGACCCAATTGTGGCAGACCCACGGATTCGAGCTTCGTACCCAAGGCTTCGAAAATAGCCTCTCCACCGGTCAGAATCGCAATGTCTTCCATCATCGCTTTGCGACGATCGCCGTAGCCAGGTGCCTTCACGGCACACACATTGAGCGTACCACGCAAACGGTTGATCACCAGCGTTGCCAAAGCCTCACCGTCGACGTCTTCAGCCACGATGAGCAACGGCTTGCCCTGCTGAACGACTTGTTCGAGGACAGGCACCAAGTCTTTGATACTGGAAATCTTCTTTTCGAAAACCAGCACATAGGGCTCGTCCAAGACGGCTTCCATACTGGCCATGTCGCTCACAAAATAGGGCGACAGATAACCGCGGTCGAACTGCATGCCTTCGACGAACTCGAGCTCCGTGTGCAGACTCTTACCTTCGTCGACAGTCACCACGCCGTCCTTACCGACTTTTTCCATCGCATCGGCTAGCAATTCGCCGATTTCGCGGTCGTTGTTGGCTGCAATCGAAGCCACATTGGCCATTTCCGATTTTTCACGGATCTTGATCGACATCTTGTGGAGCTTCTCCGTGATGTCCGCGACTGCCTTCTCCATGCCGGTCTTCATCTGGATCGGATTGACTCCGGCTACAACCGATTTGAGGCCTTCATTGAAGATCGCTTCGGCCATAACAGTGGCGGTCGTGGTGCCGTCGCCAGCCACGTCGCTGGTCTTACTGGCCACTTCGCGCACCATGCGAGCACCCATGTTCTCGAACACATCTTCGAGATCGATTTCCTTGGCGACTGTCACGCCGTCCTTAGTCACCGTGGGGCTACCGAAACTCTTCTGGAGGATCACGTTGCGACCCTTGGGGCCCAGCGTAACCTTAACAGCCCGAGCTAGTTTGGAAACGCCGCGGCGAATCGCTTCGCGGGCTTCCTGATCAAACGCAATAATTTTCGCCATCAGTTGAGAACTCCAGTTTTAAGGTATGTAATTGTGGTTGAGAGGGGGTGATTGGGCGCTAGGCAAACAAACAAAACCGATGGGAAGTAGAGCCCAAACCGTCTTCCAGTCGCAGGCAGCCAATCCGATCCGCCCGCCATTTAATCGAGAATAGCGAGCACTTCCGACTCGCTCATCAACACAACCTCGATGTCACCGATTTCAATGTTTTCACCGGCATAGCTAGTGAATAACACGCGATCGCCAACTTTGACTTGCATCGGGCCGCGACTGCCGTCTTCGAGCAGCCGCCCGTCGCCAACGCTGACAACTTTACCCCGAGTCGGCTTGTTCTTCGCGCTGTCGGGCAAGTAAATGCCACCCTCGGTGCGATCTTCGGATTCTTCGCGCTTTACGACAATCTTGTCTCCAAGCGGCTGAAGTTTGACACTCGTCGATTCTTTTTTCTTGGTAGCCGTCGCCATCAGCGGCACTCCTCCAGAAGTGATTGGGTTGCAGGGAAGTTAGTTACACAGAACCGGCGTAGTCGATGCAAATCTAAAGACGCAAGTCTTAACCGGTCAAAAAGGCATACAAGTTTGGTATCCCGCCTACCAGCAAAACCTGTGCCACTCGACTTTACCCGCAAATCGACGTGTCAATGGAACTCGTACTCAATCAAGCAGTACTTGTGTTAGTAAAAAGGCGGACCCTACGCAAACTGTGCCTGCTACCTGGAAAATGGCCTTTTGTGCTGCCAAATTGACATCGTTCAGGCAGATACCCACGAAAGGCATTTGCATTTTTAATGGTAATGCGCCCAGAATTGGAATTCCCCTGGCCTAATTGGCTACTACCATTTGGCCAGGCTATTTGAAACAGATGGCGTTTGACGCGGATCCCGCGCCGCGAAGGCCACCGTCCATAAAAGGAAGAATCCGTGCAACGTTACACAATCGAAGAGTTCATTCGCAGCACCGCTCAGGATGACTCCGCCCGCGACTACTTCCAACTGGAAAACGAGCGGATGCTGGAAGTCAACTTGGATTCGATGGTGTGGATGAAAGCCGGAGCCATGGTCGCCTATGTGGGACAAATCAAGTTCACCCGCGAAGGTCTCTTGGACAAAGGTATTGGCTCGCTGCTCAAACGCAGCGTGACCGGCGAAGGTGCAAAGCTGACAAAGGCTGAAGGAAAGGGCCGCTTGTACTTGGCCGACAATGGCAAAACGATTCGCATCCTGCGCCTGGATGGCGAAGCCCTTTTTGTCAATGGCAGCGACCTGCTGGCGCTCGAACCTACCGTCCAGTGGGAAATCAAAATGATGCGGAAGCTGGCTGCCGTCGTCTCCGGCGGATTTTTCAATGTACGTCTCAGCGGTTCGGGCTTGGTCGCCATCACCACGCATTTCGAACCGATCACACTCTTGGTCAAGCCGGGCGCACCGGTGCGAACCGACCCTAATGCCACGATCGCCTGGTCAGGCAATCTAGTCCCACAATTCAAAACCGATGTCTCCCTGAAGAGCTTTTTCGGACGGGGCAGCGGCGAGTCGATTCAGATGGAGTTTGCTGGAGACGGCTTTGTCGTGGTTCAGCCGTACGAAGAAGTTAGCTTACAACAAGTCGCCGGCGGCTAAAGCAACATGCCCGAACATTTCTCAGATCAACAACTGCAAGCCTACCTCGACGAGTCTTTGGCGACTGTGTCGATGTCCGCGATTGAACAGCGCCTACGAACCGACGATCGTTTGCGACAACGCCTGGTGGCGCTGGCCGAGCAGCGCGAAGCGGGCGTCCATGGTTTGGGCGAAATCTGGAGGAGAAATCGCTGTAGCTGCCCCAGCCGCGCTGAACTGGGCAGCTACCTGCTCGACGCCCTCGACGACGAACTGAAAAGCTATATTCGCTTCCACCTAGAGCAAATCGGCTGCCGCGTGTGTGTTGCCAACTTGCAAGACCTTCAAGACCAGCGGGCCGACCAAGCCGAATCTACCCAGACCCGGCGCCGTCGCTACTTCGAAACCAGCGCTGGCTATCTAGAACGCAAAAAGGATTAGGTTCTGATCCTGCCGCTGCGATAAAGAAAACGCAAGTACTCACAAGTTTGGCCTCGAACAAAAACCCAAACTCGGACGCGGAGTTGTCGCGCATGGGACTCACTTACTAAGTTGGTAGTGATCGCAATTATTGGTATTTTGGTGGGTTTACTGCTACCTGCCGTTCAAGCGGCCCGCGAGGCGGCCCGCCGCATGCAATGCTCCAACAACGCTAAGCAAATGGCCTTGGCAATGTTCAACTACGAGTCTACTTTCAATAAGTTTCCAGCTCGACGCTATGGCACGACCGGTACGACTGGGCCTACCAATGGTCCCAATGCGGCCAATCGGCAGCACAATTCCGGTCGTATCAATGCGTTCGTCGGTTTGCTGCCATATATCGAGCAGGGCAACCTAAATGCCGCGATACAAGCCGGTGACGGTCTCTTTGAAAGGCAAGCCCCTCGAGAAAGCCTTAGTGATCTTTGTACCCAAAGGCTCAGTCGGTCAAGCCTCCTTCGGGACAACGGATGCCGAAGGCAAGTACGATTTGATGACCTACGAGCCCCAGGACGGGGCAGTCCCAGGAGAGTACTCGGTCAAGGTCTCAAAATATGAAGAGACAGCGGTGACCGACACCCGAGTCTTTAAGGACTCCGAAGAGGAGCAAGCCTACTACCAGGAAAACCCGAAAGCCGCCTTACCACCCAAGAACTTGCTGCCTCAGAAGTACGCCAGCGAAGCAAGCTCCGGTCTTGCGCACACGGTGGGCGATACCGCCACCGTATTCGACATCGACCTCAAATGAGAACGCTGGTTGAGTTTTGGGTAACCGTTCGCGGCCAAAGGCCGTACACGGTTGTGATTTTTTGTAGGGTGGGTCAAATCACGATAGCGATGAAGACCCACCGATACTGCTGAAACAAAGGACTAGTTGCGGCTCGTTGGGACTGGCGGTACATTAAGAGTCAATGAATTGAACATCATTTCGGTGTGGCAATTCTCAGCTTGTGTGTGTCGAATCGTCGACGAATTTCGGTGAATTGCGTACACGAGTTGGTTTGGAAAGTTTGCAACAAATATCGCAAACTCCACAAAGATACCAAACTGCTTTTTCCTAAGAATTTGCTAACACGCACACTCTTCTATCGATGATCTAAGCGGCTTTGGGTGCTCAGGCTCCCGCGCTTTCGATTGAAATCCAGTTACTCGGAATGGTAATGGTCGGGATTCTACTAGTGTGGCTATTGATTGCTGCTTGGCATTACAGCCAGCCGCCTAGCGTGCTATTGGACTTGCCGAAGGCGTCATGCCTGTTAGCTTTAGAGCAATGGTCTGATCCTCCTAAGACCTGGGTGGAAGCGTTCTTTGTGGGTGTCATGCGCCTAACAACAAAGAAAGGTTTTCACCGATATGGTTTCTTCGCTTTTGGCTCAAGGGCCTCCCTGGTCTAACGTTTGGCAGCCTGCGTTGATCTTGGCCCAGGGGGCAAGCGGCCTCGTGCCGATCATCGCCGCTGTGGTGGGTCTGCTGGTGGGTGCCGCTGGCGTGCTGCTGGCCAACATGCTCCGAGGCAGGGATATCAAAGCCCAAGCCCGAGGGATTTTGGATCAAGCCAAGAACGATGCCGCCAATGTGGTCCGAGCGTCCGAACTCGAAGCCAAAGAAAGCGCGCTCAAGCAGAAGCAGCATTTGGACCTAGAGGCCAACAAGCTGCGCGAACAAGTTCGCAAGAAAGAAACCGCTATCGAACGTCGCGAGGAGACGATCCAGCAAGCCGCCGACGATATGCGCAAACAAGAAAAAATGGTGGAGGCCAATCAGCGGCGGCTGAGCGAGAAGATGGCCGATGCCACCAAACGCAGCGAAGAAATGAAGCGGTTGGTCCACGAGCAGACTCAAAAACTGCTGTCCATTAGCGGGTTGAGTCGCGAAGAGGCGAGCGAGCGAGTGCTGAAGCTGATCGACCAGGAGCTCGAGCAGGATATTGGCAATCGAGTGCTCAAGCACGAGCGGCGAATCAACGAAATCTGCGAGCAAAAATCTCAGGAAATTATACTGACCGCCATGCAGCGCTACGCCGCATCGCATACGGCCGATACGACCACGAGCACCGTCGATATTCCCAACGACGAAATGAAGGGGCGCATTATCGGTCGCGAGGGTCGCAATATTCGCGCCTTCGAAAAGGCCACCGGGGTGGATGTGATCATCGATGATACGCCCGGCGTGGTCATCGTCAGCGGCTTTGACCCGGTGCGCCGCGAAGTCGCTCGGCAATCTCTGGACAAACTTATCGCCGATGGGCGAATCCACCCTTCGCGGATCGAAGAGTTAGTAGCCGAGACCGAAAAGGAGCTGGAAAAGTTCATTCGCCGCAAAGGACAGGAAGCGGCTGAGGAAGTGAACGTCGGGGGACTGCACGAGCGGATCATTTATATGCTGGGGCGACTGCATTTTCGCACAAGTTTCAGCCAGAATGTTTTGCGGCACAGCATCGAGGTTGCCTTCCTCTCGGGCTTGATGGCTGAGATGACTGGCCTGAATGCCGACACCGCGCGGCGGGCGGGCCTGTTGCATGACATCGGCAAAGCCGCAGACCATGAACTCGAAGGCGGCCACCCAAAAATCGGTGCTGACCTTCTCAAGCGTCACGGCGAGAATGAAACCGTCGTACACGCTGCCCTGGGGCACCACGATCAATTAACCAGCGACTATCCGTACACGCTATTGGTCGCCACATCCGACGCCTGCAGCGCTTCTCGGCCCGGTGCGCGACGCGAATCTCTGGAACGGTACATCAAACGCATGGAAGAACTAGAGTCCATTGCCAAAGGCTTCGAAGGTGTCGAACAGGCCTTTGCGATTCAAGCCGGACGCGAATTGCGGGTGATCGTTAGCGCACGTGAGACGGACGATGCCAAAGCCGCAAAGGTCTGCCGCGATATCGCCAAAGCCTTCGAGCAACAATTGACCTATCCGGGTGAAATCAAAGTCACCGTGGTGCGCGAATCGAGATTCATCGAGGTCGCCAGGTGAGCCGCAGCTCTCAGCCCGATACGCCGTCCCGACCAGCCGCAACCTGCCTGCGTGTCGTCATGGTCGGCGATGTGGTCGGTCGGCCCGGTATACGCATGGTTTGTGCCGCAGTGCCCTGGCTGCGGCAGGTTATACACGCCGACGCCATTGTGGTGAACGCGGAAAACGCCGCCGATGGATCGGGGCTACGATGCGCGGACTATCGTCGCCTAATCGAGGGTGGCGTCGATGGAATTACTTTAGGTGATCACGTCTACAAAAAACGTGAAATAATCGAGGTCCTCGAGTCCGAGGCGAACATTATTCGCCCTGCCAACCTACCTGCGGCAGCTCCAGGAAAATCGAGTATGCGGCTCACCGTCCGCGGTGATGTCCAAGTAGCGGTCGTGTGTGTGCTGGGCCGCGTATTTATGAAGCCCGTTGACTGTCCTTTTGCCGCCGTAGATCGCGAACTGGCACTGCTGGATCCGTCCGTGCGAATTCGCCTGATCGAGCTGCATGCGGAGGCAACGAGCGACAAACAGTTGATGGGCCGCTACCTGGATGGACGGGTCAGCGGCGTGCTGGGAACCCACACGCATGTGGCCACGGCCGACGAGCAAATTCTGCCTGGCGGTAGTGGCTTCCAGTGCGATCTAGGCATGACGGGGCCGTTTGAAAGCATTCTGGGCCGCAAGGTGGATGCTGTTCTGGAAGCAACCTTGCATGGCGTCCCGCTGCCGTTCCACGTAGCCACGGGCGACGTACGGCTCAACGGAACATGGCTGGATATCGACACCGCTTCAGGACAATGCAAAGCCATCGGTCGCATAGATTTCCGCGAAGCGGCTCTCACCGACTTTCTCATGCAAAAAGACGCCCTGCGACGCAACCTCTAGCTTTACGGCTATTCGATTTTGGGTTTGATCAGGCAATGAAAACCCACGCATAACTCCTCTTCCTGCCGCTCTTCTACTGCGGTTTGCAACAGCGCATTAACCTGAGCCATACGCGCTGGGTCGAGTGCTGCGGACACGATATGTTGCTGGCCACCTGGCCCCACGACGACCGTGGTCAGCACAGCCACGGTGTCGGCGTGTTGTAGCGCCTGAATAACATGTTCGCCCACCTGCTGCTCGACATTCTTGATCGTGGTGACGAATCTAGCTATGTCCGCCGCGTTTGCGTTTTGCACAACCTGCTGAGGCTGGCTTTCTTCGCTCGCAGACTGCGCCGGCCGCGAGGTATCGGGTGGGGTAGGCGAACTCATTGATGGAAATTCCTTGGAATTGGTAGTGCGATCGATCGGGGGGCCGAACTATTGTACGGCAGTGGGACAACTAGTTCGGTTGCGAAAGGTACAATGCAGTGGCCTTCAGCATCGCAATTTTCGAGTAGGGTGATTCATTGCGCAGTACACTTTTTTTTATACCGCACCAAATCGCAGGTTTTCCGCTCTTCGGTTTCGGCTTACTACTGGCACTTTTAGTGATAAGTGGTGTGGTCTGGCTGGCCTGGTCGCTAACTAAAAAGCACGCGACGCAAGATTTGCTGGCGGCCCTGCCCGTTTGGCTAGTGGCTGCGGCGATCGTGACCTTCGTGCTGCCCAACGTCGAGATGGTCCTGCCGAGTGGCGAGCCCATTGGGTTGCCGATTCGAGGCTACGGGGTGCTCGTGTTGTTGGGTCTTGTGGCGGGCATCGGTATCACGGGCATTCGCGGGCAGCAGCTTGGGATCGCTCTGGACACGATCATCGGACTTGGTTTTTGGATGATGCTCGGCGGTATTGTTGGAGCGCGTCTGTTCTACGTGACTCAAAAATGGAGCGAGTTCGATCAGGCGACGCTGCTGGAGAAACTTGTGGGCGTCCTGAAGCTGACCGAAGGAGGCTTGGTGATCTACGGAGGCGTGTTGGGCGGTCTCGTGGCGGCTACGGCATTTTGCATGCGCCACAATATGAAATTTCTGGCGACCGCCGACCTGATCGCTCCAGGTTTTTTGCTCGGACTAGCATTGGGTCGCATTGGCTGCCTGCTGCATGGATGCTGTTTCGGCGGTATTTGCACCGCCAATTTGCCAACGATTCAATTTCCCGAAGGCAGTGGTCCGTACAACGCCCAATTGGCTTCGGGTCAGCTCCTGGGCGTCTCATTGAAGGGCAAGTACTCGCCGCCGGGTGAAATTTCCGCCGTCCGATCAGGTAGCCTAGCCGCAGAAGCCCAGTTTAGGCCTGGGCAGCAAATGAGCGAGTTGCAGTTGGGGTCGTCCGGCGAGGCACCGATCAGTCCCGCTAGCCCGCAGCCGCTGCGAGTCGATGCCATGGTGGATGGGCAGCGAGCCACGTTCATGCCCTCAGAGTTGCCCGATTGGAGCCTGCCGGTACACCCATCGCAGATTTACGCCTGCGTGAATGCACTTTTGCTGTGCTTGCTTGTCTGGCATGTGCAGCCCCTGCCAAGGCGCGATGGCGTGGCCTTTTCAATAGCAATCCTGCTCTACGCACTTTCGCGGTTTTTGCTGGAAGGTATACGCAGCGACGAGGGTGGACAGTTGGGCACCCCCTTCACAATCGCCCAGCTCGTAGCGATCGGCAGCGGCTTGGCAGCCATGATAGCCCTTTTGGGTATATACAAACTACCCCCTGGAAGGTCTTGGGAGTGGCCTAGGTCGATAAGCTCTACCGAAGAATCCAATTAAGTGGCATAGAAGACGGATTAATCTGCTCGTAGAGATGCCTAGGATGTTTGACAATCGCTAAATATGGACCAAGCCACCTATTGGGGGGTGTTTTATTGATCGAATGATCGTTAGATTGTTGGCATCGTTACGGGGAGTTACTTACAACTTTTGCGAGTCTCCCATTCACCATCCGACTACTCGTAGAGAGAAATCACATATCAATGTGTTTACTGGCTGTTCTCTACCGTCTTGTTCCAGAGAGCCCGATCCTTGTTGCTGCGAATAGGGAAGAATATTACGACAGACCCTCTCAACCTCCATCCATACAGTCCGGCAAACCGCGCGTGTTGTGCGGCATGGACCAACGCGCCGGCGGTACTTGGCTCGGCGTAAACCAGCACGGAATGTTTGTGGGCGTATGCAATCGCCGTGGTTCGGGCGACGCCTTCGGGGCTCGCAGTCGCGGTCTGATTGCACGCGAAGTTCTCCGTTGCACCAGCGCTCGCAAGGGTGTTGACAAGGCCATGGAGGAGCTGATGACCAATCGCTACGAGAATCATAATTTGATTGTCTGCGATGCCGAAAGCGGCTGGGTTGTGCATAACGACCAAGAGCCCGAAGTGGTGCCGCTCGAAGAAGGGCTCAACATCATCAGCAATCAAAACGTGAACGATCCGAACGACGAGCGCGTCCGTTTGGCCCATCGTCTGCTCACGTTGCAGATGCTCGATTCGCCCGTCAAATTTTTGGCTGTTGCTAGCAAAGTTTTTGCACGTGGTCCGTCGCCCACTGGACGAGCCACGATGGTGATGCGTGGCAACGATTTTGGAACGGTCAGCAGCACGCTGATTGCTTTGAGTCCGAAACCCCGCGATGCGATATTCCAGTTCTCGGCTGGATCGCCGGACGAAGCAAAGTATGAGGACTATTCCCCCATGCTGCGCGACATCCTCAGTCGCGGACTTCGCGAAGCTCGCACCAAATCCAAGGCAACTTGAGCACGAGAGCTCTGATGCTACTGGTTGATTTAATCGTTTGACGTCCAGCCGAAGGCATAGGTTCTACCGTAAACAGTCGCCTACGGCTGTTCCGTTTGACTCCTAGCCGCAGGCGTAGGTTTTACCATAAACAGTCGCCTACGGCTGTTTCGTTTGACGCCCAGCCGCGGGCGTAGGTTTTACCGTGAACCTTCGCCTGCGGCTGTTCCGTTTGACGCCCAGCCGCAGGCGTAGGCTTTACCATAAACAGTCGCCTACGGCTGTTTCGTTTGACGCCTAGCCGCGGGCGTAGGTTTTACCGTGAACCTTCGCCTGCGGCTGGCGTCAAACGGATACAAGCTTCGAGCTACTCGTAGACTGGGTAAAAGCAGCCGAAAGCCGCTTCGCAGAACTGCCCTGGATCGTTATAGCGTTGGCCGCGATCCAGCCCGCCGATTTCGGACATCTCTTGGTCGCTCAAGTTGAAGTCGTACAGGCTTATATTCTCGACCAATCGTTCGGGGCGGCTGGTTTTCGGAATCACAGCCGTTCCGCGCTGCACTCCCCAACGCAACACGATTTGGGCTGGCGAGCGATGATGGCGTGCAGCAATCTCCAGCACAGTCGGGTGCGACAGTACGGAGTCGCTGGCCTGCGCCATGCCGAGCTGAACATACGAACCTGCGCCCAGCGGGGAAAAGGCGGTATAGGCAATCTGCTCCTGTTGGCAATAGCGCAGCAAATTGGCTTGCACCAAGTAGGGGTGCGACTCTACTTGCAGCACAGTTGGGCGCACATTGGCGTACGAAAGTAGGTCGCGAATAAGCGAACAGCCGAAATTGCTGACGCCAATATGCCGAGTCAGCCCCGCTCGATGTAGCTGTTCCATCGCTTGCCAGGTTTCAGCAATCGGTACGCAATCGCTTTGCATCTTGGGATTGGCAGCCTGCGGATCCGCATACCAACCCGGTGGATAGCGTTCTTCGATGGGCACGTACGTCAAGCAGATGGGGAAATGGACGAGATAGAGGTCGAGATAGTCCAGTCCAAGGTCCGCCAACGAGCGTTCCAAAGCGGGCCGTACATGTTCGCGCCGGTGGTAGGTATTCCACAGCTTACTGGTAACCCACAGTTCTGCCCGCGTACACAGCCCCAACTGGATTGCTTCACGGATGCCCTGGCCAGCCTCCTTTTCGTTCCCATAGTCGCAGGCCGCATCTAAATGTCGGTAGCCCGCACGGATTGCCATCACGACCATTTCGGCGGTCACGCTGTTGTCGATTTTCCACAGCCCAAGTCCCAGCGACGGCATTTGGGCACCACCCGCCACGGGCAGCGTTTCGCAGTTTGTCATA
Organism: Pirellulaceae bacterium; assembly: GCA_041741955.1. Taxonomy (GTDB): domain Bacteria; phylum Planctomycetota; class Planctomycetia; order Pirellulales; family Pirellulaceae; genus Aureliella. The sequence continues at coordinate 26,686 of JBGSJL010000117.1, forward strand.
TATTGTCCAACGTCCTAATCGGTTACCACTTACCACTTACCACTTACCACTTACTTAAGTGACCGCAGGTAGGCTACCAAATCGCGTACTTCCCGAGCAGTGAGAATTTCGAGCATCTCTGGCATCAAAGATATTTTTTGCTCCGACGTGCTTTCGATTTCATCTGTGTCGACCACCTGCAGTCCACCTGTGCTATCGGCTACGACGGTTTCCGTCTCGCTTGTACTTTGAATCGCACCTCGGATGACTTGACCCGAGGCCAGTACCAGCATTTGAGTTCGGTATTTGGGGTCGATATCCGCGCTAGGTTGTGCAATGGCGCGCAACAGATAATCTGCGTCGCGAACCTTTGCAATCTTCGTAAGCTCCGGACCAATTTCGCTGCCCTCAGACCCGATTTTGTGGCAGCGAACGCATTGGGCCTGCACATGCGAGCTGAATAATTCTTCACCCAGCTTGGCATTACCACCATCGCGAGCGTACGCGAATTTCTCCGGTGCAAAGGTCAGTTCTGCGGCGAGTCCCGGTAGGTTCGTAACGGCCTCGTGTACATCTAGGGCCAATTCGGAATTTAATTCGCCAGCGGACAACTGCCGCCCGAGCTTGAGAAGAATTTCCGCGCCGGATTGCACGGGCAATTTGGCGAGCGCCGCCACGGCCGCTTGTTTGACACCGACCGCAAAGTCGCCCTCGACCACCTGCGCCAATCGCTTGCTGGCTCGCTGGGGAAAGACCTTGCCAATCAATTCTACCGCTGCAGACTGAATCGAAGTCGACTCGGCCTTGAGCGCCAAATCGAACGTTGACAGTAAATTCTTAGCGCGTTTTCCTGCGGGCCGGGCTGCGAGCGAATGGAGCGCTTCGATACGCGTCTCCGCTGAGTTGGTACGATCGTTGGCCAGTCCGACCAGTATGGGATTGGGCAGCTCAATACCTAGCTTGCGGGCCGCCGCCAGCGCCGCACTGCGCAGGGCTTGGTTGTCGGCAGCGGCCAAGCTGGAAATACCTGACGACAGAGTTTTGATGTCGATACTCCGACTGTCGCTGGCCAGATCGCGACGTCGCCCCTCCACGCGGTCCAGTAACGGCGGCGCGAGCCATTCCGCCAACGCCTGTACTGCGATCAAACGCATCTCGGGAGAGTAACGTTCCGCCAGTGAAAAGTTTAAAACGCGCTGTGCGGACGGAGCATCGCCCTGACGAAAGTTCGCGTTGATTGCGCGAACCGTGAAAGCTTCTGACTGCGAATCCCGCTCCGTCAATGTGGAAGCAAGTTGAGGTAGGGCTGCATCGATCGACTTGTCATCGTGGATAGCCCGCGCGGCTTCCGTGGCCACCCAATCAGAACAGTCGTGCAGATATTCGGCGACTGCCACGTGTGCCTGACGCCGTAGCGCCAGTACACAGCACATCCGTCGCAATTCGTTTTCATGTTGGGCCTGAGCCACCAACTCGTCTGATGTCGCACAGGCGGCCAGTGCGCTCACGATCGAATGTCGCAAATAATGCTGCGAGACTGTCAGCAGGTCAGCCTGTTTCAGCAGCGGCTCGACGGCCTGCGGGGCCGGGTGCCTGCCGAGGGCCAATCCCGCTCGTGTGCGGACATGCAAATTTTCATCATCGAGCAAATCCAGCAGCGCGAAACCATCGGCTTGCTGGATGTCTCCGTACGTAGTCGCAGCTTGAGCCCGCAAGTGCTCATCTTTTGCATGCAGCATCAAGCCCACCATATCGCGTGCCAGTATATCACCGCTGCGCGCCAATTGCCCCAAGCCCCACATGGCATGCAAACGTGCAAGCAAAGATGCGGCGTCATTCACGGCCACACTGGCCAGTAAATCAGAAGCGGCTAGGTCGACCAAAGCGAACTGCGCGCCCTGACGCAGGCGTTGATCCGCATGGCCGAGCAAGGCTATCAGAGTCGCACGGTCTAAGTGGTCAAAGCCCGCTGCGAGCTGTTCCTTCACTTCTCGACGCTCCGGCGAGTTGTTTGCGCTGGGCACGTCGATGCGGACCACCGAGCCAATTTCGTCCAGGGGATAACCACCGTCCCAATCGGCACCGTACAAACCACCGTCGGGTCCAAAGGCCAATCCTACGATGGCCAGACCGGCGCCAATTTGATGTTCGTCGACCATCTTAAATGCGTCGCCATCGGAGGCGACTCGGAACGCATGTTGGTTGCCGTTGGGCGCACCGGTGAGAAAGAAAAAGTCCTTGTAGTCGGGGCTGAGCGCGGTGCCTGGGTTGAATTTGAAACCTGCCGGACCATCGATATAGTGCTGTAACGGTGGCACGATATAGGCCGCGTGCTGCTCGCCAGCCAGCTCCCACAACCGCTCTGCTGTCCATGGGTTGTAGCTGCTGCCACGATACTGGTAGTTGCATCGCCAGCCTGCATCCATGTCGGGGACGATAAAAACGAAGCGCTCTTTTTCGCGGCTTTGGTCCGAATCATTATCGACGCCAAACATATTGCCGTATTGATCAAAGGCAACTTCTTGCACGTTGCGCAGCCCGTGTGCGAAAACTTCAAAATCGCTACCATCGGGATTGCAGCGCATCACACCGCCCTGATTTGGATAGTCAAACGTGCGTCCTTCGGCTGTGGTTACGTGGATGCCTTTGTCGCCGATCGACCAATAGATGCGCCCATCGTGTCCGACGGTTGGTCCATGCATGTCGTGACCGCCGTAAGCAATATGGAGTCCGAAGCCATGTGCGATCGATTCCTGGCTATCCGCTACACCGTCGCGATCGTGATCGCGCAGCCGCCACAAATCGGGCGCTACCGTGGCGTAAACATCGCCTCCGAACGCCAAGACTCCGGCAGCGATCCCCGTGACCTCGGTTTTGAAATCGTTAGCAAACACCGTGACTTCATCGGCGGTGCCATCTTCGTCATTGTCCACCAGACGATAGATGACTTCGCTGATTACTGTCAGATCGCGCCAGTCGTGAACACCGTCCTGATTGACGTCGTCGACATGCTTTGCCTGCTGTGGGTCGTCGCCACCGATGGCCAATTGCCGTTTGAAGAAATCTCGTTTTTGCTCGACACTTTCCAAGCCCACGTCATCTGGAATCCACTCAGAATTGGCGCGAATGTCCAGGTCCTGAATCTTGCGACGCCGAGTCTGCGTGGCGTAGACGCGACCCTGGGCATCCACGCTGACAGCTACGGGATCGGGCACATTGATCGTGCCGCTCCACTTGCGGAACTCGAGCTGCGGGTATTTTCCCATAGCTACTTTTTCCTCGGAGCCTGCTTGCTTGGCGGTCGGGCTTTGGGCGGCCTCTTGCGCACGTCCTGCAGGCACAACGCAGTCCGTCAATGGCAGACACAATACAACCAGTAAAACTAGATAAAATTGCATAGGACGGTAAGCTTGCGTATGGATGATTGCAGCGGTCGCACCCGCAGCGGGACTGGGTGTCTAGCGAATGGGGGCTAGCTTAGCAGCATAATTGCGGACAAGTCAAACGACTAGTTGCCGGCGATCGCTCGGGCCGTATCTCGACGGCACCGCTGCGGCGCGTTAAAGTGCTGGTCCCAACTGAACCCCCTGATGGGTCAACTTCGTGTATTCCTTGAATCGAGAACAGCACAGGATGGGTTGCTGATGCATAGTGAGCCTGCACGGTTGCACACAATTGGCTGGCGCGAATACGTTTCGCTCCCAGACTTGGGAATTTCTGCGATCAAGGCAAAAGTCGACACCGGAGCTCGGTCGTCAAGCCTACATGCGTTTGAGATGGAGACGTATCAGAAGGAGGGCTTGGAGTATGTACGCTTCAAAATTCATCCGCTACAGCGGAACATCAAGCGTGTGATTGAAGTTGAAACTCCAGTCTACGATGTCCGCAGCGTCAAGAGTTCCAGCGGCGAGTCGTCTTTGCGGCCCGTCATCGTTACGATGGTCAAGTTGATGGGCGAAGCTTGGCCCATCGAATTAACGCTGGCCAATCGCGATGAGATGGGGTTCAGAATGCTGCTGGGACGCGAGGCGATTCGCGGCCGCATGTTAGTCGACTCGGGTAGTTCCTACTTCAGCGGAATCCCCAAGCGCAAGAAGCGCAGACGCAAGTAAGGCGTAGCAGGACGAGAAGAATGTCTGGCTTGGCCTCGGTAGGACGTATGTTTTACCGAGGTTTAGTTTTTGAATATCAGTTGGTTTTTCCCCAAAGCCATACTTTTTGCCCTGCCATGCCTTTAAAAACCTAACAAACTTGAAGCTCGAAGCGTTTGACTACCCATTAATTCTTTTGACATGCCAAAAAAAAAGAGCGGCGAGCAAAATTGCTCGCCGCGATCTGGTGATGCACCGGAGATATCGCTGGAACTACTTGACTTCATGCTTCACGGGCGCGAACTTACCCTTCTTGAAAGCCTCTTCGCCGAAGACGGCTGCTAGCTGAGCGTCGCCTTCCATCTTTTCGGCCTTGCCCTTGCAATTCACGCAGCAGATTTTGACTTCAGTACCGCCGACTTTAACGACCATCTCGTCGTTTAGCTTTCCGCCGGTGAATGGGCAAACTTCTTGCGCATATTGCTTGGTAGCAACAAGCTGGCTGTTGGCCTTGGCCGAGTGCTTTGCCTTCTCTTCGGCAGTCATCTTTTCGAAGGCACCCAGACATTTATCGCAGCAGAAGTAGACTTTGCCTTCCTTCCACTTGCTGGCCTTCTCGACATTGGCCGCTTTCGTGCCTTGCAGCAAACACATGACGCCGTCGAGCGATACTTCGCCAGCAGCAATTGCAAACGACGAGCTCACGACAACTAGGGCAACTAGGCCCAAACCAATTTTCATTTTCATCTCGGTACTACCTAAAAAGAGTTGGAAGTGGAAAGTCAGAAGTTGAAAGACCGGCTGTAGAAATCAATTCACCGCAACCAGAGCCGCCAAACTCCGGCTACGACAGTGGATGTTGAAGCGGCAACCGCGACCTATCACCTTACGCTGGGAGTATGGCAAATGTCAACGGGTTGGAGTCGTGTTGTGGAAAGTTGTGCAATTCAAGGCTAAAGTATGTGAATTGACACACGTTGCGATCGTTTTCTCCTGCTCTCCGACTAACGTGCATCGCCGCTGTTCCCAGAGGCAGTGCGAATGCGGGTCGATTGGCTGCCAGCGCGCCCCGCGATCGCGGAAGCAGGCTGCTGTTGTAGGTAGCTTTGCCCCTGTTCGTACAATCGCAAGCGTTGCGACATTTCGGCTTTTTCGTCGTTTTCGGCGAGCTGAACGGCCTGGCGTTGCAATGACGCTGCCTCGCTGTGTTTACCGACCGCCGCCGAAGCAGCCGCGAGTGTGTCCAGGGCCTGGGGTGATTTTTCGCCGGTTAATTCAATAGCCTTCTTGGCGGCAGATAGTGCTAGCTCCGCGTTGCGGATCTTTTCGTTGGGACAAGTCGCCATGAGCCAAGCTGCGTTCTGGTAGGCGCGTGGGAATTTGCTGTTGACCGCCACGGCAGCGCGATAACCTTGAGCGGCCTCTTCCCATTGGCCCAGGAACTGATGGGCATCGGCCAAATCGGTGTGATACACAGCGCTATCGGAACCCAATTGGGTAGCTCGACTGTAATCAGCGAGCGCTTCGTCGTATGCTTTGAGCATGAACCGGCTGTGGCCACGACTATTGAAATACTGAGGATCGGTCGCGTCTAGATCAATCGCAGCGGTGTAGTCTGTGTTGGCCGTCACGTACTGCGACAATTCGAAGTAAAGCTCTCCACGATTAAAGTGCGAATTGGCGTAGTCCGGTTTTAGTTCAATGGCCGCGCTGAACTCTTCGATGGCACGCAGATAGTCGCCGCTCATGGCCAGTGAAATTCCGAAGTTGTGTCGTATCCGCCAGTTCTTCGGATTGTGCTGGATCGCCGTTTCAAAATCTTTGGCCGCCTGCCGATCCACAGCGCCCGCTTCCTCCGCTTGTCCCTGCACGACCAAGGCCGCCGCCCGCTCGTTGCGCAGCTCACCACGGCGATTGAGCGCCCAAGAAAATAAGTTGGAGGCATAGTCGCGGTCTGCGCGACTGCGCTGCGCATCGGGGATGATCTTGGAGCAGGCTCGAGCGATCTCGGTAATACTGGCTTCGGTCGTGGCGGCCTGCGTCTGATCGTAGACGGACCTCAAGTCAGCCGAAATCGCGGAGCCGCTCTGCATTGCAGCAGCAGTACCACTGCCGCCAGCGCGTTTCTGAAACTGCGGTGGCTGCTGTGCACGAACCCATGGCGAACACAATCCCAAGCACACGATCGATGACCAGAGAATTCTATGTTCCACTGGAGCTACCCTATCAATTAGACTGCATTCCGGATGCCGATGGCTGGCCAACGCGTGGCGCTTGCCAAGCAGTTACAACCCGAGACTTGTACCGGTTTCCAATACATCGTGGGAAGGCCGAAATCGGTCGGTGGGTTCGACGGTACGATTTTTTTGTCTCGCAGCCTTAGTCGCTAAGTTTTACCCAGTCCTTTTGCTGGCTAAAGTGAGCGGCTGGGGAGCCGCTGCGGTTCTTAGCGATATGTGGCATCCATAGAGTTTTTTCGACTAAATCGATCAAAGCATAAGGATCGACGGGTTTGAGCAAACTGTACACGCCACCGTGAGCGGCCAGTTTTGGCAGCCACTGCGCCGACAGTTCGGGCACCAAGAAGATGATCGGAACATCCCGCGACAGCTCGGGCACACGCAGCTTGGCAGCAAAACCACAGCCACTGGACAACTGGTCGATCGATAGCACGACCACATCGAACTGCCCTGCCACTACAGACTGTAAGGCCATTTCTTCCGTCCGTGCCAGTACCGTGCGGTGCCCCTGCATGTTCAGAACCGAGCCAATCGCCGTCAACATTAGCGGGTCGTTGTCGATGACCAAAACGTCCGAAGCGATTTGATCCGTGCGTGAAAATGTCATGATCGCCACCTACTTCAAATCTGATAGTTTGCATCCGAATGCATATCGTCGGGCCCACCGCGTACACGTAGATTGGGTTTTTCGAGCGTGACCGTAGTGTGTGGGGCTACCGAGCTGGTAATCCAGACGCTCGAACCAATGACACTATCGTGACCGACTACAGTGCGTCCGCCGAGAATGGTAGCGTTCGCATAGATCACAACCGAGTCTTCGATCGTTGGATGGCGTTTTTTTCCACGTATCAACTGTCCATCGGCGTCGGTGGGGAAGCTTAGTGCTCCCAGCGTCACGCCTTGGTATATCTTGACATGCGAGCCGATATCGCAGGTCTCGCCGATAACGACGCCCGTCCCGTGATCGATGAAAAAGGAACTGCCAATCGTGGCGCCGGGATGGATGTCGATACCCGTCTCCTTGTGCGCCCATTCGGTCATCATGCGCGGAATGAACGGCACGCCTAGCCGACGCAACTCGTTGGCAATGCGGTAGATCGAGATCGCTTCAAGGCCTGGATAGCAGAAGATGACCTCGTCGCGACTACTCACAGCGGGGTCACCATCGTAGGCGGCTTCCACGTCCGTCGAAAGAACCCGGCGCAATTTAGGAATCTGTTCTAAAAACTTGATCGCAATCGCTTGCCCTTTGGCTTCGTAGTCCGTTTGGTTTTGGCAGTCGCTTGCTCGATTGTGAACGCGATCATCATGTTGCAGCGCGCGACCCACTTGAGTCGTCAACTTGTCGTGCAGAGAATCGACCAAATCGCCGACGTGGTACATCACGTTGCCGGCGTGCAGTCCCTCGCGACGCCGAAAACCTGGATAGAAAATATCTTTCAAATCCTCCAAGATCGAGACCACGACTTGGTACTTGGGCAGCGGGCAGTGCCCCAAATGGTTAATACGATCGCCATCAGCATAAGAAGCCAGAATTTTCGAGGTAACCGCCGGTAGCTGCTCTTTCAATCGGAAATCTGTGGCCATGACATGCTCTTGATCGGGATTACGCGGGCGATCGGGCCCAAAGACCGGGGCTCTTAGAGAATTCGGCTGTTAGGACCGACAAATTCCATCCGAATCATCCCAGTCCAACGGGACGACTCATTCTACCCATCTTCCGTGTGGCAACCAACACCTCGCGCTTGCCGCCAATCGGTCCGACCACGCGATCCACTTCTAGGCCAATTTCCTCGAGCAACTTGCGCACGGAGCTCTTCACGCAATAGCTGGTCAACACTCCGCCCACAGCCAGGCGCGAAGACGCAAATTCTAAAACTGGAAGTGTCCACAAGCCTGGATTGGCCTCGGGACTGAAGGGATCAAAATAGACCGCGTCGACGAGGCCATTCCGTTGCGCGCAGCTCTGCATGGTTTGCGTGTCGCGGGCATCAGCGACAATCAGGTCCAATTGCACAAACTCAGACAATTGCCATTGCAACGATTGCTCGCGCTGCAAATCAGCTATCTGCGACCAGTGTCCGCAGAGGCTTTCGAAAAGTTCTGGCAACACCGCAAACTCCGCGATCGAAAAACCTGGATCGCATGTTGAGGTTCGCGCCTGTCCACGCTCGATACATGCGCGAACGGCCAACTGGATATCGAGCGCGCGAATGATTTCGCATGGCAGCAGCCGATACTCAAATGCTTGGTAGACCAACGGCGCTCGATGGTACTCAGCCAGCGCGGCGGTCAGTAAAAATCCGGTGGCGGTACCAAGTCCATATTCTAAGACCGACACCGGTTTGCGGGCGCGAAGTTTCGCAGCGACACCGCTATTATGGAGATAGACGATCAAAGTCTCCGCGACCGCGCCGCAGCCACTGTGATACGTCTCATCCGTGGTTGCGTCGAAAAGAGTGCGGCTGCCGTCGTCGGTAACGATCCACGCGAGATTTTCGCAGGTCGAGTTGATGCGTTGACGAGTAGGAGGCGGCATCCAAGACAACTTGTCAAGCGAGGGAAACAAGCGGCAGACAGGGATTTAAAGCCTAGGCAGCCTACCATGGCGCTGCAGAATTGCTAGGGCTGGGCGGCACAGTTTTACTTTGCGATATGTGCGATCCCAGTGTAAACTATGGCGCTGTCCTCCCCGTCTGACGATAGTCTTCCCGCCCACCTCGAATCCCTAAGAATCTCATGTTGCTCCAACGTTCTGCCATGAAAATGGCCTTTGCTTTTTCCGCACAAATCCTGCTGTTGATGTCGCTCTCCGCATCCCCCATCTACGCGGACGATGAAGTAACCGAAAGCGGGGATGGGAAGGCCTCCGCCGACAAACCTGTTGCTGCCTCTGAAGAAGGTGCTATGGCCATGGGCGGCTTTCGGAAACCGGCCGGCTGGGATGTTTCGTTATTCGCCGCGGAACCAGAAATCGCGAACCCCGTTGTAATGACCATCGACAATCGCGGGCGAGTGTTCGTTTGCGAATCGTTTCGGCAGGATCGTGGTGTCACGGACAATCGCAAGCACGACAACGCTTGGTTGCTGGCGGACCTGGCAGCCGAATCCGTACAGGATCGCATCGACTATCACCGGCGATTGCTGGGTTCTGAGGCGGAAGAATACACCGCACACGACGATCGAATTCGATTGATCGAAGATACCGACGGAGATCAGCGGGCAGATCGGTCGACCATTTTCGCCGAAGGTTTCAATCAACTCGAAGACGGCACCGGCGCGGGAGTCCTCGTGCGCGGCAATCAAGCCTACTTCACCTGTATTCCCAAACTCTGGTTGCTCACCGACGCAGACGGGGATGGCCATGCTGAAAAACGCGAGGTACTCCAGGATGGTTACGGAGTCCGCGTGGCGTTTCGGGGGCACGATTCGCACGGATTAATTATCGGCCCCGATGGTCGACTGTATTTCAGCATCGGCGATCGTGGCTACAACATCGAAACGGAACAGGGAATCCTTAAGAACACCGAGAGCGGTGCCGTCTTTCGTTGTGAGCTGGACGGCAGCAATTTGGAAGTGTTTGCCACGGGGTTACGCAATCCACAAGAGTTGGCATTCGATGATTATGGTCATTTGTTTACCGGCGACAATAATTCCGATTCCGGCGACAAGGCTCGTTGGGTCAACGTCATGGAAGGTGGCGACACTGGGTGGCGCATGATGTATCAGTATTTGCCGGACCGTGGGCCCTTCAATCGCGAAAAAATCTGGTATCCGTTCTCGGCCGAAACGCCCGCTTATACTGTGCCACCTATTGAAAATATCGGCGATGGACCTGCGGGTTTGGCTTGCTATCCTGGAACGGGCCTTTCGGGTGACTTCGCCAATTGTTTCTTTATGGTCGATTTTCGCGGCGGAGCCAGTAACAGCGGTATCCGTTTGATTCGCGTGCAGCCCAAGGGGGCGTTCTGGTCCGTGGAACGCAGCGAACAGATTGTTTGGAATATTCTGGCTACCGATGCAGAATTCGGTCCCGATGGTGCCCTGTGGGTCTGCGATTGGGTCGACGGTTGGGTCGGTGAAGGCAAAGGACGCATCTATCGTTTCCTGGATCGCGAGGCTCAAAAGCAACCCGTCGTACAGGAAGTCCAGACGCTACTAGCAGAAGGATTCTCCAAGCAGTCTCCGCTGGAACTGGGCCAGCTCCTGCAGCATGTCGATCGTCGAATTCGCCTGGAGTCACAATGGGAATTGGCCATGCGGGGCGATACCGACCAATTCACGACGCTGCTAAATAACCCAGCCGCAGGAACCGTCCCGCGTCTGCACTCCGTTTGGGGATTGAGCCATGCGGCCCGCATCCATGCGGAGGCTCGTCTCGCGACCAGCTCTGGCCTGCAGGTTGCCTTGCACGATCGCGATTTGGATGTTCGAGCGGCGGCGGCCTATGCGGTCGGCGATTTACAACTTGATCAATTCGTGGGAGACATTGTCAACCTCGTCGGCGACTCGGAACCGCGCGTGCAATACTCCGCTTGCCTGGCCGTCGGCAAGCTACAAATTGCTAGCGGCCTGCTGCCGGTGCTAGCGCTGCTTGAGGCAAATAACGATCGGGATCCGGGGCTCCGCCACGCGGGTATCATGGCCCTACGCGGTATCGGAGAAAAGTCTCCACACAAGATTGCCAAGCTAGTCGACCACTCCTCCGAATCGGTTCGACTAGCCGCCGTGGTTGCGCTCCGCAAACTGAACAACGTGTCTGTCGCTGCGTTCTTAGAGGATGCATCGTCCAGTATTCGGTTGGAAGCCGCCCGAGCCGTTCACGATGTCGTGGAACTGCACGAGGCCTTGCCCAAGCTGGCCGAGCTAACACACATCCCAGTCGACCAGGATGCCCTGACGCATCGCATCTTAAATGCCAACTTCCGGATCGGCAGTCCAGGGGCGGCCGAAACAATTGCCAAACTAGCCGCCGACGTAAAGCAATCCGAAGCGATGCGTATCGAGGCGATCAAGATGCTCGGAACTTGGGCTGAGCCGGGCAAGCTGGATCGGGTCATGAATCGCTACCAACCGCTAGAGTCACGCGATCCAGGCGACGCTATTGCAGCACTCAAGTCCCGCTTGGCAAAGCTCACGATAGGGAGCGACACGCTCTTAAACGAGGTCATCGATGCCGCCGTAGCGCTTCAGATCAAGAGCATCGGCGACACGCTCCGCGATATTGCCATGGATACCGGACGAATCGCCAAACTTCGCAGCAATGCCTTGGCAGGCTTTGTGAAGCTCCATCCAGAATTAGCACTAGCAACGGTCAAGTCGCTGGTGACAGATACCGAGGCGATTGTCCGCGCTCAAGCCTTAGCACAGCTTGCCGAGCTGGACGAAGCGGCCGCGATTCCGGCCCTGGCGAAAGCCATCCAATCCGACAACGCGTCCGAACGCCAGCAGGCTTGGGACACGCTAGGGCGCATTGAATTGCCCGCGTCGACGGAACTGATCGAGCAGGGACTGGCCGACTATATCGCTGGCAGAACGCGACCCGAGGATTGGCTCAACGTAATCGAAGCCGCTGAAGGGCGTGCGTCGGGGGCCGCGATCGAAGCGCTGAATGCATTCGAGCAGCAAGCCACCCAGGCCGATTCGCTAGCTGCCTACCGCGATTGCGAAATAGGTGGTAACGCGGAAAAAGGCAGTGAGTTGTTCTTCAACAAAACCGAACTTTCTTGCGTGCGCTGTCACAAGGTAGACGGAAAGGGCGGCGAGGTGGGGCCGGACTTGACCGTGATTGGCAAGGCCAAAGACAGTCGCTACCTGTTGCAGTCGATTGTCGATCCGGATGCCAAAATCGCCGAGAACTTCGAAACAGCCGTGTTGCTTACTGAAGATGGTCAAATATTGACTGGGATCGTGCGAAAAGAATCACCCACTGAAATTGAACTGATCGATGCCGAGGCGAAAATTATCAAGGTGGACCCAGAAGACATCGTAACCCGCAAGAAGGGCAAGTCCGCCATGCCCGTCGACTTACTCAAAAGCTTATCGCGTCGCGAGCTACGCGACCTTGTCGCCTACCTCGTTTCGCTTAAAGAGCCTTCTACCAAGGAAGCGCTTTAACCAGATTTCTCGCTCACTCGCAGTTGACGTTTCATATATTCGGTAAGGCATCCCTCAGGCCCCTAACTCGCAATCATTTCTTTGATACGCTATTAAGTTATATGGGTCAATCAACTTGACTGAGTCGGTTAGTATTGAGTAAATTTGACCAACGCCCCTAAATCTGTTTTGGATAAGATATAGTTGCTGGCGGCGCCTCCGCGAATACTTCGCCACACAGCCTTTGGCTATCAGCGGCCGACAAACTGTTGACTTAATTTATCAAATAGCCGTGGACGGCTAGCCCGCAGGCGGCAACGCTCGGTTCACCCTACTTGGTGCCACCGGCGGCAACTAAAGGTTGAACCCGCGCGACCTACGGCCGGTTCCACTCAATAAAATCTATTCGTTCGCGCGGGTGAACCGGGCCTTCGCCGACTGAGATTGGCTGCACGTGAAAAAACGCCTGCGTAAGAAGCGCAGAATTGGCGAGTTCCGCGAAGACTGCTTCGAACTGACCTTTGAGATGTCGGCAGCGCTCACCGATGATGAAGTCAATTCGCTGACGGACACATTCATTGGCATGATCGAGTCTAACGGCCTCCAGTTTGGCGGCGGCGGGAACTGTCTTTGGACCGGCATCGTCCAAGGCCCATGCCGTGGGTCAGCGACCGAAGCCGACCGGCGGACCGTGATCGACTGGCTCTTTCAGCATCAGGACGTACTGAACGCACAGGCTGGTCCGCTACGTGATGCATGGTACGTTTGGTCTTCGTAGGCACCCTGGGTAGGATGTCGCTGACGCAACCGCAGCGAACTATGACATGCGCGGGAGGACGGTTTGCGGCGTTTGCTGGAATATAAGATCAACCCTCCGTCCGCCGTGATGTCCGTCTTTCGCCGTGATAGAATGATGTGATGCCTGAAATTTCGCGATTCCTCGGCGTGGTAATTTGAATGTATTACCGAGATCATGCGCCGCCACATTTTCATGCAACTTATGGTGAATACGATATCACGGTTGAGATCGAGACTGGGGTGACGGAAGGCCGCTTTCCACGCCGAGCGTTGGCTGCTGTGCTAGATTGGACTGCCGAGCACCAACGTGAATTGCGGGACAACTGGGATCGGGCAACACGCGAAGAGCCTCTCGAGAAAATAGAACCATTGGAATAACGAAATGATACGAGTGACTGACGCGCGGCATCTCAGTGGCAGCCGCATATCCATTGCGTTGAGCGACGGCACAATCGGCGTCGTAGATCTTGAGGGGTGTTTGGATGGTCCGATTTTTGAACCGCTGAAAGACCCGCTGTATCTCGCTGCGTTCGAACTAACGGACCACACTTTGCAATGGCCAAACGGCGCTGACTTCGCACCCGAGTATCTTCGTGATCTGATCACTAACACAGAATCGGCGTACCCATGCGATGCAACGGAGCGGCGGCGGTGATGTTTCTGCAAGTGGCGAGTCAGCTCCCGCCGCCCGCTGATCGCAAACGTTGCCGCTGGCGACTGCTCCGCTCATACTTCGCTACACGGCCTTTGGCTATTAGCGGCCGACAGACTAGTGAGTTCGTTGCAAAGGTGTCAAGAGTCAAATCCTGTATTGTCTCCTGACATCATTGTTTTCCAACTCATACCTTTGTTGTCTACCTTGGCAAGAAAATGGAGGTAAGAAAATGAAATTACCTGTTCCTCTATCTTCCTACCTCCATCTTCTTAACAAAACTTCCTTGTTCAATTCAATTTTGATTTGCTTAGGGCAAGGAGAGCTTGTCCCACTGGGGTCACAGCTCGTATGAGTCCCGCTGAGCTGACAGCACGCGCATCGGAACATCTGTCCAGCCGGATGGACAGATGGAAGGTATATTCCTCTCGGTATGAACATGCTGTGAACCCGACGGCACGCTTTGATGCTGTGACCCCGACGACACGCTTTGACCCCGACGGCACGCTTCAGTACAAGAAACGATCTGATCGCAGAAATAGTTCATTTCGACTGATTGCCGCTGAAGCCTTGAACGGTGTATCGTCGCCTTCAATCATGTTGGAAGAGATCAACTTGTGTCCCACTGGGGTCACAGCTTGTGTGTGTCCCGCTGGGCTGACAGCATGCGCATCGGAACATCTGTCCATCCGGATGGACAGATGGATGGTATGTTCCTCTCGGTATGAATATGCTGTGACCCCGACGGCCTGAATATGCTGTGACCCCGACGGCCTATCCCGTCGCGAGCTACGTGACCTTGTCGCCTACCTCGTTTCACTCAAAGAGCCTTCTACCCAGGAAGCGCTTTAACCAGCTTTCTCGCTCCCTTAAAGCGAGCTTCAACGCGCTGCTAGCTGCGGAGCAGCGAATTTTTCTAGCCTGGGGTGGAGCGCAGCGGAACCCTGGGAGTCACGGCAATCAGCGCGGTGGGCGAGCAACCCGGCCAGCCTTGCACGGATTAATGCCGAGTCCGCAACAGGCTCGCGCCGATGGGCCTTGGAACCTTGACGGAACCACAACGCGCTAAGGACCAAGGTTCGATTCCTCATTCCATGGTAACGCATGGTAGCGCGGAAGTTCAGCGGCTTGCGAACTCGAATACGCTCCACACTTCGACGAAGACTACATCTCGTTCGCGGGCGACTTGATTGGACGACGGAGGACGTGGGTGATGTACCCTGGGGTTCCGCTTCGCTCGCTGGGGCTCGCAGCGCTTCACCCCAGGCTAAAAAAATCCGCAGCTCTGCTGCTGCGCTCCGGTATCAACCACTCGAAACAATTACAGCCCTGTCTTCATGTCCAATCGGCGGACACGACAATCGCGTGAAAACTTCGGATCCCACGTCAACAGACACTTCAGTCGATCGTTACATTGACGGCTTGCCAATCCGGCCAATTACTTTGAGAAACGGCGAGATGCTGAACCACGATGCCTTGCTAGATCCAAATGTTATAATCTTCGACTACCTCAAGCGAAGCGCTGGGTCAACCAGATCAAATTAAACGAGGCGAACATATCATTAATACGTACCCACAGTTCCCGGATTGCTTGATCAAGATTTGCGATGTCCTGGGTGCTACTGCGATCCGAATGGCCATCGATACATTGAACAGCGCTGAGATTCGCTTACGATTCATCATTTTCACTCCGTGGGGTGTTTGAACAGCCTCAAAACTGAGCCAGCGGCAATTCGAGGTATTTGGTCACGCACTTTTGACTAGTACCACAACCTGAAGTTAGGTTTTCACCAGTCTACGGCCACAACCTCTGCGCATGGTTCTTCGAGAGCGAATCTGATGACTGGCGACGCTAGTGCCTTCTGGTAAACTTGGCGCATGACTAAACATGTCAACGCTGCTACCGCGAATCGAGGGTGGCGGTGGAGCAGGTTGCCCAATACATGTTTTCGCAATAATGAAACGTCTGTACGACGAGGATTGTTGGATGGAAACAGAAATTACAGCGGCACAGGATTTTGCCAAGCGTTGCACTGGTTTGAACTGCCGGGCAATACTGGCGGCTCCGCCATGGCAATTTTCAAATCGAACTGGAAAAATGGCACCGGAGCATAAACGGCTGAATCGTTATGCTACTCTAACTCTGCCCGACATCAAGGAGATCCCAGTTGCTGTTGCAAGTGCTGGACAGTGCCACTTGTATCTGTGGATTCCGAACGCACTACTGCGTGAGTGTTTAGATGTGATGGAAGCTTGGGGCTTTACTTGCAAGACCAATATTGTTTGGCATAAAATCCGGAAAGACGGTGGTCCTGATGGGCGCGGTGTTGGATTTTATTCTCGCAATACGACCGAGTTGATACTTTTTGGTATACGGGGAAAGCTTCGCACCGGTGATGCAGGCAGACGGCAAGCAAATATTCTGAAAACTCGGAAACGCGAGCATTGTCGAAAACCAGATGAGCTTTACGATCTGATCGAAGAGTGAAGCCTGGCCCGTACCTGGAACTTTTTGCACGTGGAAAACATAGCGATGCGTGGAATGCATGGGGAAATCAATCCGATGACTACGTTCCAGATTGGCCGACATACAAGCACAATAGTAAACGCGACCCTAATCTACGACTTTTAGGATAACTAGAAAGGTTTTGACATCGCGGAGCGAGGAACGAGCGTAGCCGATGCTCAAGTTCGCATTACGCTAATAGCTTCGCGATCGGCGTTCCCTTATTGCAGATGCGGAAAGGCCGGCCATTGGGGGCTACAAACTCTTGCTCGATCGGGAGTCCCATGGCCGTGGCGATGGTCGCGTTGAGGTCCTCGGGGTAGACGGGGTCTTCGGTCACCGAGTGTCCGAGCTCGTCCGACTTGCCATAGACGCTTCCACCCTGAATTCCCGCGCCACACATCAGACTTGAGTAAGCGCCAGGGTGGTGATCGCGACCGGAGTTTTCGTTGATCGTGGGCGTGCGTCCGAACTCTGTTGAAAGTACCACGAGGACCTCATCCAACATTTTTTTGTTGGCCAAGTCGCGCAGTAGTGCTCCTAGGGCATTGTCCAAGTCGGAGACCATATTCGGTAGGACGTTGTATAGGTCATTGTGATGATCCCAGCCACCATACTCAATTTCGACAAAGCGCATACCGCTTTCGGCCAGTCTGCGAGCCAACAAACAGGCTTGGCCGATTTTGTTATTTCCGTAGAAGTTGCGAACGTCTTCGGTTTCCTCGCTAATCTCGAACGCCTTGAGTTCGCTTGAGCCCATCAGGCGAACTGCTTCGCGATAAGTTTGATCGTACGCTTCGACGAGCTGACTCTTGGTGGCTGATTTAAATTTTGCGTCGAATTGATTGGCTAGACTCATTCTTTGCTTAAATTGATCCTCGGTCAGGTAGCTTGGACTCTTGGTATTCTCCAATCCTTTCTTGGCATCGGGCACAGGGACTGGTGCCATGGCAGCCGGCAGGAATCCGGCACCGGGATGTCCGGTGGCCGAGCCGATAAACACATTGCCGGGCAGATTGGGGTTGTTCTTCTTTAGAACGTGATTCGACCAAGCGCCCAGTCCCGGGTGACGAATCGAATTGAGTGGTTTGTAGCTGGTCCGCATGATGTAGCGGCCCTGTTCGTGAGCACCGGTTTCTGTAGTCATCGAGCGAATCAGCGCAATGCCATTCATGAGGTAGCCAAGCTTGGGCAGTTTGTCGGAAATGCTCACGCCCGCTACGCGCGTCGCGGCAGCTTGCGTTTCACCCTGGCTGCTTGCGCCCGGTTTTGGATCGAAAGTATCCAAGTGGCTCATGGCACCACTCATGTACAGAAAGATGACTGTTTTGGCTTTCCCCTGGGCCGGCGTAGTCTCAGCGGCCTGGGCGACCGATTGCATAGCTGGATGCGTCATGAGGCTCGCACAACTGACGCCCAGCAGCGACTTGGCGGCTCCGGCGATCAACGTGCGGCGGTTGGGATGGAAACCGCTCAAAGCATCGATGTTCGCTGCCAAGTCTTTGGCCGCGAAACTCAACAGATCGATAGCGCGTCGTGTCATGTGCCTGCCTACTGGATGAAGAGAAACTCGCGAGTATTGATCAAGGCCCAAACTACATTTCCATAGCCCATCACCGTGTCACCGCGACTCATTTCGCGCAGTCCGATATCGCGATCGTGACCGGTCGGAGGTCGATTGAGAATCGACAGAAACATCACATTCAGCGCATCGCGGGCGCTCACAGATTGCGCGAGGCTGTCATAAATCACGGACCCTTCTTCCAGCATCATGTGCGTGAAGGGTCCATTGAACATGGTCAATATTTGGGGCACGGTGGGGTCGCTACTATCGCCTTCGATCGTTTCGCGATCGCACTGTCCAAATTGTCGAATGAAGTGGTCTGCGGGCAGGGGCGAAGGTAACTCCGATGCTCTGGCGAGCACCTGCCGGCGATACGCCGCATCATTCATTATTTTATTTCTCGCGCCGGGACTTACCGCAGAATCGTACTGGGCCGTCTTCGCTTC
This sequence comes from Pirellulaceae bacterium, assembly GCA_041741955.1. GTDB lineage: Bacteria > Planctomycetota > Planctomycetia > Pirellulales > Pirellulaceae > Aureliella. The sequence continues at coordinate 45,058 of JBGSJL010000117.1, forward strand.
AGCTTGCGTGAGCGTCACGGTGGCCATGTCGATTTCGGCCGCTTCCTTAAGTTCTTGATTGTCGGGCAGCTCGTAAGAAAACGGATTGTAAACGGCAATCGTCAGGATAGAGTCCCAGACTTGTTCGGCGGTCATGCGGCGCATTCGCGGCCCGGGATAAAAGTAGAACTCTGCTAGAGATTGATCAAAATCGCTACTGGCACGTTGATATGTCTGGGTGTAGTAGAGTGTTCTCAAGAATTCTTTCTGATCGAACTTCAGTCGGATCATCTCTTGGGCTAGAAAATCCAGCAATTCTGGCTGGGCACATGGGGAATCGTCTTTGAAATCGTCCACAGGTTCAACTAGGCCAACGCCCATAACTTTTTTCCACAGGCGATTGGCAATTGTTTTCGCAAACAACGGATTGTCGGCGGCAGTCAGCCACTTTGCGTATTGTTGGCGGGCTGAGAGTTTGGCAGCGTCCGCAGGCAGGGTTCCCCAGAGGACTGCCGGTGCGACAACCTCATTGGCCTTACCATTCTCGTACTGATAATCATGCGGGAGTTTCAGCTTGCGTTTAGGATCAAACGACACGCGAAACAAGTTGGCTTGCAGCAGTTGATTCATCGATCCTTGCAATCGCCCTTGCGGATCGGTGGCTTTGAGCTCTTCGCGCAGGCGGGCCAGCGGATTGCCGTTTTTAAAGCCCGGCGTCGACGCATTTTCTTTGGTCGCAGTACCATTGGTAAAGGCGGCGAGTTGGTAAAACTCTTTTTGCTTCCACTTATCAAACGGATGATCGTGGCACTGGGCACAGCCGATCTGCGTCCCGAGGAAGACGCGAACCGTATTGTCGACATGGACCAACTGCATACCGTCGTCGCGAAGCGTATAGCCGGCCGCTGGGTTGTCCCAGACCTTTCCTTCCGCCGTCAGCATCTCGTAGACCCATTCGTCGTAGGGTCGATTGATGCGCATCTGCTCTTTCACCCAGTCGCGATAGCCGTAGGACAGCAGGTTTCCCTGGCGATCGGTTAGGCGCAAAATGCTGCCCCAGTAGTTAAACATGTGGCTGACATAACCGTAGGAGCCCAGCAGCGCGTCGACCAGCTCCTCTGGTTTGGTGGCCGACTTGCTGCTGGCATAGGTATTGGTCTGGATCAGATTGGGGATCGCACCTGAAATGTCTAGAAACGCGCGACGTACGAAGGTATAGTCGTCGGCAGTCGGGTTGGGAGTGAGCCCCTGAGTGGCGAGCTTAGATTCCACGAATGCGTCAATCTTTGCAGCGACTTCGCGGCATTCGCGGTCGCGAGCTTCCTGAACCGGAACAACCGCCGGCAAGTCCGTGGGGGAGGATTTCACGGGAGTGGGCAAGCCGCCGTAGCCTTTGAACGCCTGCGATGGCAGTTTCTTCTTAGGGGCCTTCTTCTGAGCCAGGGCAGACGGTGCGGCCGCGCATACCAAGCATACCAGCACAATCGCCTGAGCCAACCAAGTTATTTGTCTCAGACGCATGGCCTCAATTCCTAATTTAGGCTGCACTTTCGGGCAAAACTTTGGCAGGCCAGAAAATGCGGAAACACCCAAGATTGCGGGGTAGAAAAGTTGACTCCGTAGTTCGACCTGCTAGTTACAGCGTACTAGCCTGGTGCGACGTACTCAATAATTTAGCGCAGAAATCAACAGGCCGGCGACACTGAGCCACGCGATCAATATGTTCCCGTCGCTACCATTAGTGCATTCCGCACAGCCTTCGCAATCGATCGAGATTTAAGAGCATCTCTTAAGTGCGCTTGGGCTGGCGATGTGCTAGTCTTGCTTGCCGCCTTCGAAGCTTCATGGGGGTCGTTGTTTTTTCCTTCTTTCAAGATCTTCGCCATATGATCCGCGCAGACTCTCAAACCCTGGTGCCGGCGTTCCGGTCGCGCGGCCTGCGTTGGTTGCACCGAGGGTTGAGGTTGGGAGCTCGCCGCGACGCGCGGCTCGCAGCCTGGTTGCTGCTCATGGTGGCATGTAGCTTCTTGGCCTACGTGGCTCGACTTCATGAAATTACCCACGATGCCTTTCACGAAATGTCGCTGGTCCGCGAAGCGCTGGTGCTCGGAGAGTTTCCGCAACAGGACCTTTTTGCTTACACACCCACGGTGTCGCCTTCGGTGCATCACGAGTGGGGAACGGGCGCGGTACTGTATTTCGCTACCGTAGGCAGCGGCCTGGGGCTGCTGGGACTGTCGCTATTAAAGCTGACGTTGATGTCGGTGCTGTGGCTGTGCATCTACCGCGTGGCTCGCCTGCGCGGCGCGCATCCCTACGTCTTTGCGTGCTTGGCTTTGCTCACTTTTCCCGTGCTGTGGGTTGGCTTTGCCACGGTTCGCGCGCAGCTCTTTACTTTGGTCTTCATCGCCATACAAATGTGGATGCAGGAGCTCGATTGGCGCGGTCGGCGCGCCTGGATCGTGTGGTGGTTATTGATGTTGGTGGCTTGGCTCAATCTGCACGCTGGTTTTGTCGTCGGTTTGGGGCTCATCGCCTTTCATGCCATCGAGCGGTTTGCATTTTCCGCGCGACGTCATCACTCGTTCCTGGCTGCCGTTGGCGATACTTGGCACTTGATTCTAGCGGCCCCAGTGGCCGCGCTATCGCTACAGCTTAACCCTTACGGTTGGCAATATGTTGCGTATTTGGTTCGCGCGATCCGCATGCCGCGCCCGCTGATCGCTGAATGGCAACCGCTATGGCAGACGCACGCGCCGGTCCTGACGTTAGCGATGTTCGCGGCGAGTCTATCGCTATTTGTCTATGCCCAACGATTCAATCGGACACGACGACTGCATGGCGCCGCCTTCTTAGCCCTGTGTACCTACATGGCGATCAAGCACATTCGGCATGGTTCGATTTTTGCGGTGGTGTGGTTGGCCTATGTGCCCGCTTGGATCAGCCACACGTCGCTGGGCAAGCGCCTCGTTCAGTTTATCGAAAGCGATCGGCAGTCCACCGTGCGAGTTTGTCGGTGGGTTGCGGCGGGTTCGATGTGCTTCGCTCTGCTCCATCATTTCTGGTTGCCGAGTTTACCTCCCAAGCAGTTGTACTCGCCGGCCTGTTATCCCACCGGAGCGGCCATGTATTTAAAGTCTCAAGACTTTCGTGGTAATTTGCTGACACCCTTTTATGCGGGTGCCTATATTTCCTGGGAACTCTATCCGCAGGTTAAAGTTAGCTTGGATGGCCGCTACGAAGTTGCCTACCAAGAGCATGTCATGCCGGAGCACAAGCTGTTTCACGAAGGTCAAGGCGAGTGGTGGAAGCTGCTGGACAAGTATGCCACGGATGCGGCGCTGATCGACAAACAGTCAAACGTCTGTGGCCCAATCCTACGCATGATCGAAGCCCAAAAGGCTGATCCGGCCGCTCGCTTGACCCAGCAGGTGTGGCGAATCGCTTACGAGGACGACGCCTACCTGCTGATCGCTGGCGAACATACGCAATTGCCGACAGTCGAGCGGCTGGGAGAACCTCTAGTCGACGGAGCTTGGTCGACGTTCTCTTCGGAGCACGCGCACTGGCGAAGATCGACCCTCCCCGATTTGACCAAGAGTCTGCTGGGTCAAACGGCTGGCCACTAAATCGGGCCCGCCAGCGAAGAGTTCGAACGTCTCGAGAAATTTTTTCCAGCGTAGTGAATAGTGCGAGAAACCGCGAATTTCGTCGTAACGTAAACCTCAGGCGCTGACCGTGGGCCTCACCGCGCATTGGGTGCTTGCGACTAGTGCCTTTGCCATTATCCAATTTCTGCAAGTTCGCAGGAGCGGCTTTTCGGGGCAAAGCCTCAGAAGTTCGCGGAAAAGACGTCGCTACGGGGCACGCCGATGCGCTAAGGCATTGCGCATGTTCTGCATACTTGTGCGCGCGATATGTTCGATACCAGGCTTGTAGTCGAAGACTTCTACGCTGACCCAGCCGCCATAATCCACGTCTTTGAGCGCGGCAAAAATCGGCACAAAATCGACATCGCCCATGCCAGGTCCCAAGAGGTTGGGATCGTTGGCATGAAAGTGGACAGTATGGGCCGCGTTGGCGCGAATGATGTCGGCTATCGGAATCCCTTCAGTACTCATCGCCTTCACATCCAGATGCAATTGAACCCAGGGCGAACCGACTTGCTGGATGACGTCAACGGCCTGCGAAGCGTGGTTCCAGAAGTTGCCTTCGCTTTTCCCCAAAGGCTCCAGCGCGAGCGTGACCTGGTGTCTTTCTAGCTCTGGCACGAGCAATTCCAACACATTTCGCGCATTGGCGTCGGCTTCCGAGTGCGTCATTTCCGGTGGAAAATTCCGTTGACCGGGCGAGCCGAGCACCATGATTGAGCCACCCAAGTCGCGGCAGAGCTGGGCAAGCTGCCCCAGATAGCGAGCCGTTCTGAGGCGGACGTCTGGATCACTGGTGGTCAAGTGATATCCTTCGGTCTTGGCCAGCAGCCAGTGCAGTCCGACCACTTCAACGCCGGAGCGCGAGAATTGGTCCGCCAACTGCCTGCGCCGCTCGGCGGGCAACTGTTCCGGTCGACCACCGAGCGTGAAGGGAGCTAGTTCCCAACCTGTGTAGCCGCATTCGCGCGTCAAATCGAGGGCGCGGTCCCACGGCCAGTCCTGAAAGAGTTCGTTACAAATGGCAAAACGCATGAGCAATTGAGCCTTATCGGAATAGAGGAGTTTGCAACGCACAGTACAACCAAGCTGACCGCATCCAGGCTGGTTGCCCGCCCAACGTACAACTCAGCCGCAACTCAAATCATTAGAAAATTGTGGGCGCCCCATACTTGCGATGCAACTCATTGCAAAAATCGGGCGTTAACCGCAAGCCGTGGGCCAAATCATGTAAGTAGCTCGCTTCCGTATTGGCATCTAGCTTGATGGCAGCCAGGGATATAGTGTAAACCTGCTGCTCCATTCCCAGCGGCACCGACCAAGCGAAGTCGCGGACGTTGAGCGAGCCGTTGAACTCCTGCCGCAAGAAGTCGATCGTTTCTTGGGTGGGGTTCGAAATTCGACTCACAATCGACTCTTGCTCTTCTTGACTGATGCTCCCGTCCGCTTTGGCCGCATTGATCATGGAGCGGATTAGCACCAGGGCTTCGTCGTTTTGCGACATGGTTGGGGCGGGGGCCGGCCGAGTTACTTGTGGCTGCATATTGACTTGTGGTTGCATATTGACTTGTGGTTGAGCAGTGACTTGCGGCTGCTGGGGTCTGGGTTGCGGTAGGGGGCGCGACGCTGGAGGTGGTTGCTGATAGCGAGGTTGAGCCGGCGCGGGTTGCTGCTGTGGCAATCCAGTGGCTCGCCCGTGGGCAACTCCTAAAAGATCTTCTAATTCTCGGGCGCTTTCGTCCAAGCTGACGTTGCGTTGTCCAGGGGCTCTGCTGGCAGGAGCCTGCGATTGTGGTTTGGGCTGTTGAGGAGCCGAGCGCGTGCCTGCATTGATCAAATCCTTCAAGATGCTACCACCCATCCCGCCACTGCGACCGCCACTGGAGGACTTTCCGCCGCCAAGTAGGCTACCTAAGATATCCATCGCGTCCATAATTTTTCGGTCCTTCGTCAACAAGAAAAGCTGAATGCTGATGTTTGCACTGGCGGGGTCGCTACTCGCATTTCAATTTTTACGCTGCGCAGCGCTAAAATCATGCGTAGCGTCGCCCTATGTTCACCCTCGGCAACCGTTAGGATATCGAGATCCTAGCCAGAGTCTACAATGGGGCCGCAACGAACAACCAGTTTTAGCCCTATGGGAGAGAGGTTGCTGGAGCGCTAAACTCTATCGTATGGTAATTTCATTCGCTCCTGTCTTGATTCTCCAGATCGAAGCCGCAGATGCCTATTTTCTTTAGCCGAGGCAACCCCACTGCTCAACTCGGGGAGCAGGATTTCCGCGAGGGCCTGCAGGCAGCATTCGATGCGGTTGGCGATCCCAAAAAAGTTCTCGCCCTGCCGCCCGATCATACGCGCAGCGACAGCCGTGCAGGCGAACTGACGCGACTGGCTCACGAGATGTTGGGCCCGCGGTTGACCGATGTTATGCCTGCCCTCGGTACGCACGAAGCGATGCACGAAGACGAATTGCAGTACATGTTCGGCGACCTACCGCGCGATTTGATTCGCGTACACGACTGGAAGGATGGCGTAGCCACTTTGGGCGAAATTGATGCGGATTTTGTGGCGCAGGCTACCGAGGGTATCTACAGACGACCCTGGACCGCACAGGTAAACAAGCTGTTGGTCGAAGGTGGCCACGATATGATCCTCTCGCTGGGCCAAGTCGTGCCGCACGAAGTGATTGGGATGGCCAACTATAACAAGAACGTGTTCGTGGGCACGGGCGGAGACAAAGGCATTAACGAGAGCCACTACCTAACGGCCCTGTACGGCATGGAACGTATCATGGGACGCTGCGATACGCCGTTGCGCCGGATTTTGAACGAAGCCCAAGATCGCTTCTGCCAGCATATGCCGTTAATGTTTGTATTGACGGTCGTCGAGTCCCTTCCCAACGGTGAAAAAGTTGTGCGTGGACTGTTCGTAGGCAATTCGCACGATGTGTTTTTTGAAGCGGGCGAGTTGGCGGCTAAAGTCAATTGCTTTGTCATCGATCGACCTCCACAGACCGTTGTCGTAACCATGAATCCCAACAAGTACAAACGAACATGGCTTGCCAATAAATCCATCTATCGCACGCGGATGCTCATCGGCGACGGTGGTAAACTGATCGTGATCGCGCCGGGTGTGAAGCAGTTTGGTGAAAGTCAAACCGTCGATCGACTGATTCGCAAATACGGTTATCGTCACACGCCCGAAGTGCTCAAGTTCGTCGAGGACAATCAGGACTTGCGGGACAATCTGGGCACGGCTGCCCACTTAATCCACGGTACTAGCGAAGGACGTTTCGAAGTGATCTATGCTCCCGGCGAAATGACTCAGCAGGAGATTGAATCGGTGGGCTACAAGTATGGCGACTGGAAAAAGCTGACGGCCCACTACCAGTGCCAGGGCCTGGACAATGGTTGGCACAAAGATGTCGACGGGGAAGATTTCTACTTTATCAGCGACCCCGGCCTGGGGTTGTGGATGAACGCCAACCATCCTTATGCAGTCAGGTCCTAACCGTGCCGATTCGCGCCAAAGGGGAGTTATTCAACCAATCACCCCGCATCAGTAAGCTCGCCGAAGATCGCCGCAGCGAACAAGGAGCTTGGTTATTCATCTCATCTCTGAGCGTCTTCTTCGTCAGTTGTTCGGTTTTGTACGCCATCTACGTCATGCTCCGCATCGCGCCGCAAGCCGGCCAGATTCAACCGTTTTATCTGCCGCGAATGTTCCTGCTAACCACCGTCAATATGCTGGCGATCAGCGTACTGCTGCACCTGGCCGTAGTGGCGATTCGACGAGAAATGCGTGTGGACTTTGGACGCTACATCGTGCTTGCATTTGTGCTCGCGCTGTTCTTCTTTGTCATTCAGGGATCCGCCCTTTCCTGGCTGGTTTCGGAGCTGACGAAACCGGCCGCGCAGATTCGCAACCTCTACGGTTTGACTTTTTTTCTAGTCATCGTGCATGCTCTGCATGTTGTCGGTGGAGTGGCCGGATTGACATTCTTGCTGTTCGGATTGGCGCGCGGTCATTACGATCACGAACGCTACTTCCCAGTTCGATTTTGCGCCATGTATTGGCACTTTCTCGATGTTGTTTGGATCATCATGCTCGGCAGCTTCGCGCTGGCAGCCTACGTCTCCAAGCTCCCCGCTGCCTAGGCAACGCCAACTCGGACCCTCGCTTAGGGCTGCGGGTTGCGATTGACAACTTGTTGGCGCTGAGACACTAGGGCAGAATTTTCGCAGCGCTCACGAGCCAGCCATCGATGGTCCGTAGTACCTCGGGTGTCAATACCAAATCCATGGCTGCAGCCGTTTCTTCGATTTGAGTAGCACGCTTGGCACCGCACAAAGCAACTGTAACACCCGGTTGGGCAACCGTCCACGCGATTACGAGCTGGGCCACGCTGCAACCGAGCTCGCTGGCTAGCCCTCTTAAACTATCGAGCAGATCCTGGCTCTGCTGCCAAGCTTGACCTTGGTAGATGGGATAAGTCAATCGTCGATCGGCTGGATCAAACCTGTGGTCTCGGGGTAGCTTGCCGGCCAACAGTCCCTTCATAAGCACCCAGTAGCACGCCAATCCAATGTTGTGCTCGATACACAACTCACGGATCGCCAACACCTTGTTCTGCTGAAGCATGTTGAATGGCGGTTGCACCACAACCACGGGGCAAACGCGATGGAAGCTGCAAAGCTGCTCCGCATCGACATTGGATACGCCTGCATACCGTGCCCAGCCGCGGGCCAGGATTTCAGCAATTCCTGCAGCCGATGCTTCGATGGGCACCTGCGGATCGACTTCATGCAGGTACATCACATCCACCTGTTCAACGCCCAGTCGGCGTAGCGCCAATTCGGCATGGCCAATCAGGGTTTCTGGACGACCATCGACCGTCCGTCGACGATGGGCATCGTAGTGCGAGCCAACTTTGCTGGCCAAGACCACTTCGCTGCGGCGATCGCGGAGCACTTGAGCCAGCAATTTGTCGGCCTCGCCATCGAAGCCATAGGAGAATGCCGTGTCAATAAAATTGCAACCGGCATCCAGGGCAGCGTGAATCGTGAGCAAGCTGTCCGCATCGTTGACGCCCAACGAGCTAACGCCAGCAATCGGCCAACAGCCAAAGCCAACTGGGCCTACGCGGAGGTTGGAGCTACCCAAGAGACGACGCTGTGTCATTGAAGACATAAGATTACACCACCGAATAGCCACGCATTTCAAGTTCGCTTTTGAGCACTGCCTTGGCTTCATCTTCGCCATGCACCAGTCGGATGGCTTTGGGCTTTTCTTGGAAGCCGTCGACGAAGCGCAGCAGGTCGGATTGATCGGCGTGCGCGGAGTAGCCGCTCAATTGATGGACTTTGGCGCGAATGTCATAGCGCTTTCCATCCAGTTTGACCCAATCGGTGTCTTGGATGTAACGGCCCGGGGTTCCAGCGGCCTGATAGCCTACGAAGATTACGTCGCTGTGCGGATCACCCAGGAATTCTTTGAGGTAGTTCACAACTCGGCCGCCCGCGCACATGCCGCTGGCCGCAATCACAATGGCGGGTAATTGCGAATCCTTCAAATACTGGATCGTATCGCGATGTTCGCGATGCTCTTCGATCTGGACCAGGTTTTTAAAGACCAAGGGCTGGTCGTCGTAGGTCAAAACGTGTTTGGCTTCGTCGCCCCAGTAGTTGCGGAGGCTGTCGTAAATTTCGGTGAAGCGCGAGGCCAGCGGCGAATCAATCAACACATCGACGGCTCGCAATAGCGAACAGCCTTGTTTCTTTTCGACGCGGTTGAAAATTTCATTCATTTCGTAAAGTAGCTCTTGCGTGCGTCCGACGCTAAAAGCCGGAATGATCGTCACGCCTTTGTTTTCGAGCGTACGGCACAGGATTTTCTCGAGCTGTGCCGCTCGTTCCTCACGTCCGACGTGATTTCGATTTCCGTAGGTGGATTCCAACACCAAAAAATCCGCTCGCTCGGGGCTAACTGGCTCGTTCAACAGCGGTTGATGCCGGCTGCCCAGGTCGCCGCTGAAGACGAAACGTTCGCCGTGATAGTCCAGTTCCACGATGGCAGAACCCAGCACGTGCCCAGCGGGCGTCAGCCGCATTTCGATCCCACCGTCCAGCTTGTGCCACTTGTCGTATGGCATCGGCCGCACGTGTTTTTGCAGGTCGCTCAAGAAGCGCTCGATGAGCCGCTTATTGCGTGTCACGCCCACGCGCAGCGAGTCCTCCATCATCAGCGGCAGCAATTTGGCGGTCGGCGGGCTGCAATAGATCGGGCCATTGAAACCCGCCGCGATCAAGTAGGGAATGCGGCCCACATGGTCCAAGTGAATGTGCGTAACAATTAGGCCCTGAATTCCGGCCAGTGGAAACTCGATCTTGTCCTGGTCGCGGTCCTTGGCATCCGCACCCTGGAACATTCCGCAGTCTACCAGTAGCGAACGCGATTCGTTAGTTATCAACTGGTGGCAAGAACCCGTTACGCCTCGCAGGGCACCATGGTGGACGACGTGCATTAATTCTCTCTCAGAAAAGTGGGTGCTGGCCGCGCGACTAAACCCTGGCGGTCATGAGTTCGATCAGCGCGCGGCAAAAATCAGGCAAGTCGTCGGGGCGTCGGCTGCTGACCGAATTGCGATCCACTACCACGGCTTCGTCTTCGAATATGGCACCCGCGTTGACGAGGTCGTCTTTGATACCCGGCGAGCCCGTTACGCGTATGCCAGCGTAGATGCCGGCGGAAATGGGAATCCAGCCGCCATGGCAGATGGCTGCCACCGGCTTGCCAGCTTCAAAGAACTCGCAGACCAGTTCGAGCACGCGTGGGTTCCGGCGCAGCTTATCTGGCATGAAACCACCAGGCACGACCAGCGCTTCGAAATCAGCAGAGTGCATATCGTCGATGGCAGCATCGGACACACATGGATAGCCGTTTTTGCCCACGTAGGTTTGATGGGCCTTTTCACCCGCCACGACCACTACCGCACCCGCTTCGATCAACCGCAATTTGGGATACCACAGCTCTAAGTCTTCGTAGATATCGCCCGTGAAAATGAGCACGCGTTTTCCGGAGAGCGGGAGAGTCTGCGAAGGCTGTTCGGATCGCGTCATGCCTGGTTCCTCAAAAAAGATTGCGCGGGGAAGTATGTACGGGAAACTGCCCGAGCTTGCGCTACTTCATAGCTTCCAGCCGACGGGACTCGGCCATCGCGTCCTCGGCCATTTGAATGTACTTGTGATCCTGAGTACCCGCAAACACGCGCTGGTAGGTGACGCTTAGAGCCGTGTAATTGAATGGTTCTTTGGGCTCTAGCTCGCACGCCTTGACGCCGTGCGCGACGGCCTGCTCAAAATTGCCCTGGAGGGTATAGATTCGGCCCAAAGTCAGGTGCGTTAGCACGTGATCGGGCTCGACGTCCAAAATCTCCAAGAACATCTTCGCGGCTTCATCCAATTTGCCTTGATCCTTGAGTTTTTCTGCGGCGTTGTACTTTTCGTTGATCGCATTCATGCGTTGGTATTCGCTATCGGTAATGAGGGTTCGTGGAACGCGGCTGACTGTTAATTTCCGACTCGGCACAGTGTCAAGGGGCCGTCAAAGGGCCGCTAGACACCAGAACACCCAGTTTGGCGGACCACTGCGGACTCGCCTAGCCCTCTAAGTCGCCGTGGAGCGTGGCCACCAGACACCTTGGGCCTGCCTGATTTCGGTGCTCGCACAGGTAGATTCCTTGCCAAGTCCCCAATACTAAGCCCCCGCTGCGAATCGGTAGCATGATCGAAGCGCCCAGCAACGATGATTTGACATGTGCGGGCATATCGTCAGGTCCTTCCAGCGTATGGGCCAACGGCAAGCCCGTTTCCGGAGCGATGCGATTGAAGTAGGTCTCCATATCGAGGCGTACATCCGCGTCCGCGTTTTCATTGACGGTTAGACTGGCCGAAGTATGCATAATGAACAGGTGTAGCAGGCCAACGCGGAGCTTCTTGATCTTCGTATGGCTATGCAGATTTTGTAGAACCTCGTCAGTGACCAAGTGAAAACCGCGCGGCCTGCAGGTCAAATTGAACTCGTGTTGCATCCACATGTGGGGCTTTTTCTGTACTTTTGTGCGGTAGAAAAACTGTAATCGAACCCAAAGTGTCTAAGTAATCGAGCTTAAATTCGACCCCGCAAGAAATTTTTTGGGTTTATCAGGCCGCTCGTCGCACCTTTGATATTTTGCGCTCCCGAAGTTTATGGTCCAATAGGTTTCGAGAGACGCAGCAGATGAAAAACTACTGAAGGGGCCTTACGCACCGTAAAGACGAGTGTAGGGTCATCTACTGAGCATCAACTGACTAGCGGTGATCAATGCAAGCGTGTACGTGGCAAAGTCAACGCAACTAGTCAATATTCGTTCTCAGTTCTAGTGAGATCAAACGCGGATAAATGACGATCCAGTCGTGAAAACTTTAACAGAAAATTCTTGACTTCGGTTCCCACAAATGAATAATCGTGTCTGGCAGAGTTAAAGGGAAAAGAAGTAGAGGGCCACGGCATCCGTGTCCAGTCATCATTCAAGTTTAGCGTCGCAAGCCAGTTATAGTTAGTAGAAACTCGTTTCAAGGAATCCATTATGAGTGACGTATGCAAGAACGTCTTCGAAGCCATTCTCAAGTATGGCCATGATGAAGACTTCGACCCCGAAGTGAATGAGCATTTCCAGCCCACCGATGCACCGGCCGGTTCGGCTGAGAAAATCGAAATCCTTCGTCAGCGCGTAGGCTGTGGCCAGCCGCTGTGGCATCGCGATGACCGCGTCGACTATGCAGGCTTGACGGGTGTCATTCGCCCGCGCGAGTAGCCCTGAGTCGACTTGTATTCTGAGCTCTCAACGCGAAGCTGCGAGCAACCTTTACGGCCTGGATTTCCAGGCCGTTTTCGTTGGTGGAGGGCCTTGGGACTCATCGGTCACTCGGAAAAATACTTCTTCCAGCGAGCCCGATGTGGAATAAGTCTGCATTGCCAGTTCGACCGAGCCCGAAAATAAACACGTTCCGCGCTTCAGAATGATCAGGTGGCGGCAAATGTCTTCGACGAGAGCCAGCAAGTGGCTGCTGACCAGAACCGTGGCACCCTGCTCGGCTTTTTCGACCATTGTGCGTTTGAGTAAACGAATTGCCGCAGGGTCCAAGCCGGTGAGCGGTTCGTCGAAGAAGAGCACTGCGGGCGAATGCAGATAAGCGCATGCGATCGCTACTTTTTGTCGCATTCCGCGCGACAGTTCGCTGGCCAGCGCGTGTCGCTTGCTCTCCAGATTGAGTTGAGCTAATAGGGCGACTCCACGATCCTCGAAATCAGCCACCTGATAGGCCGACGCAATAAATTTCAGATGTTCCCAGACGGTTAGTGTCTCAAACAAGGGCGGATCGTCGGGCACATAGGCCACCTGTTGCTTGACTTTGAGTGGTTCCAGCTGCACGTCATGCCCCGCCACCCGTAGCGTACCAGCTGTCGGGCGAATAATTCCACACAGCGCTCGAATGGTCGTTGTCTTGCCCGCTCCGTTTTCGCCCACCAGGGCGCCGATGGTTCCAGTAGGCAGCGTGAATGAAATGCCATCCGCCGCGACGGTGGAGTTGTAAACTTTTCTGAAATCGATAACCTCGATCGCATGCACGGAAGTGTCCTTGGAGTACCCATACACTCAGTCGCCCTTCGCAGGAAGCTAACACGCGGCTGGCAGACAACCGTTAGCTTAGCAGCCTTTAAGGTGCTCAGCACTCCCTGCAAAACTTGCCGGAGTCGCCAGGCTTCGGTTCTTGGGGACTGAAGTCTGTCGACTCCAGCTACGGCGGGCAGAATTTGAATCGCTGATCGCCGAAATGAGCGGTCGCCGAAATGAGGCCGAAATGAGATAGCTGCAAACAGGCTAAGGGTAACTTGCATGTCAAACCTAGACGACTCGACACTCCAAAAAAGCGGGCGCCTGAGTTTTAGCTTGTCGATCGCATTGCTGGCGAGCGTCTGGATGGTGGTGTTGCCGTGGCTTTCGGTGCGGCCCAGGATGGCGGCGCATTTGGAGTGGCTCGATGCGCGAGGAATTAATGCGGGCGCCATGTACTACACGGAATTGGAAGCCATGGAGCCGATTTTGCACCGGCTCGAGCGGCCGTCGGTGATACGCGCGTTTGGCGATCAACCCTAAGGTTTGCGACCGCAAGCAATAAAATAGCGCCCGGATTCAAAGACTGCGATGTCTTCAAAAATGGTTTCAAAATAGGCTTCGTACCAGCCCGGCTGCTTGGTTACCACCAGGAGCGCACCGCCGGAGCGCAGGGCGATGGCAGCCGTATCTACAAAGTGCTGTGAGATGCGATCGTTGCCAAAATAGGGTGGATTGGCCAGCGCGATATCGATCGGCTCGCTCAGCTCCAAACCACCGTCCGCGTTCAATAGGCAATGGACGTTATGGATGCCATTGAGCGCCGCTCCGCGCTGAACGCATTCAATGGCTCGAGCGCTGGAGTCAACCGCGAAGACTTTGCCCGTGGTTTGCACCGCCGCTGCAAAGGTGACAGGGCCCGCGCCACAACCTATTTCCAGCACATTATCCGCCGCGCCAATTTCGGCAGCCAACATCAGTTGCCTCGCGCCAGGGTCGAGTCGGCGGTGGGAAAAAACGCCCGGCCGTGTGACGACTTGCAGCGTGCGCTGGTCTTCATCGCGGAACTGAAACTGGCAGGAGAAATCTCTGACTTTTTTCAGCGGAGATTCCTTGCGCGCCCAATAGACGCAGCCACTCCGATTGCGGACGCAGCTTACTTTATCGAATAACTCTTGCATTTGCTCGTGCAACCAATGGTCGCGGGGATTGTCCACGCTAGTCGCCAAATGTCCACCTTCGGCCAGCCGTATGTGCGCCTGCTGCAGCAGTTCGCGCGTCAATTCCGCTTCGCTGCGGATGAGTACCGGGATGGCCACTAGGTCCAGCGGCACCTCGGGCAAGTCGCTGCCGCACTGAATATCGACAGCATCCGCACAAACCAAATTTGCAGCCGACGCAGCGTGCATATCCATATACCACGCGCCCACGTACTGCATCCCATGATTGCCAGATAAATGGTCCGCAAGCTGCGCTCGACCTGGCGAAACGACCAAGGCACGTGATCCACCCAAAAGTGGTAGTTGGTCGATCATGAGTTGCTCCGATGGCAACGGCGGCAGAGCCGCTTCGGAAGCTGGGTTTGGAATGGTCAACATATACCCTTTCTCAAAATAATGTACATATGTACATTTAACCTAGACCCTTTGCAGTGCTGCTCTTAGGATGATCTCCTTGAAGCAATTCGAGCCTAACTAGGGGCTAGACACCGGTCGCGGGAAGTGGGCAGCCAGGCGCTGCTTGACAATTGCCGCCTGAGCAACTTCAGGTGGCCACCCGAATGGCGAGCTGGGTCCGTTTGGGCTTAACCAACCAGGTAGATACGTGTGGACGAGCGTAGCAGCGAAGAGAATAGAGCGCATCAGGAAGATCTGAAACAGGTCCTAGGCTATCTCAACTTTTCTTCTGGGAAAATTGATCCTAAGACGCTCGCCGCCCTGAATCGCATCTACTCGCGGGCTGTGCCTACGAGTCCCTTTGAGGGGCTGCCGGCATGGCTGCAGATTCAGCAGTGGCTTCAGGACGAACTAGCCCGACTCTCGGCCAACAATGCGGCTTTTGCGGACTCGGAGCAGGCCGTGGCACTGCTGGAGCTCGTTTGGCTCAATTTCTTTCCGGCCTACTTAGATTTCCATCGCGATTTGCTGTTTCATCAGGAACCGGAGGCCATCTTCAACGGTTTCTTCCTGGGGCGGGCGATGGAGGCAGTGCTCAGCCAACATGGGCCCTGGACACAGGTCGAGCGGATCATCGACGGTGCGATTGCACAATTAAATGACTTTGTCGGCCACCGGCCCGTGGCGGTGCTCGAAGGTCGACGGCTGGAACCGTACCCCAACGAATGGGTGCGGCCCATGCCAATTTACGTGGCTGGTATTGGCGCGGCGGCTGGCCCTTACGAGCCGGTGGTTTCGAAGTGCATAGAAATTCTTCAGCAGACCGACGCTGAAATTTTACAGCGGGCTAGTTTCGATTTCTCGAAAATGGACGAATTGGCCCTCGATCCGCGGGCTTACGATTTTGATCATCCCGTCAATCAGCGCCCTAACTATCATTTTGGGCAATGGGATCCACATCGCATCGACAACTCGGGCAACTACCGCCGGTTCGTAGTGCAGCAGGTGACGCTGGACGCCTTGTTAGCCCGCACGCTCGAAGCCTCCGACCTTCCTGCCGATGAATTACTAACGGAGGCCGCTGCCGTGCTGGCGGGCACGATTTTGATGGCCTCAGGCATTTGTGGCTTTGGCCCAGGTGTATTTGATTCGACGGTCACCTTGGCCAGTTTGCTCGGCCCCATTGCCGCCTATCGAGATCAATTTTACGAGCAGTTGATGGACAAACTCAGCGGGCCTCACCTGGAGCGCCTGCTGGAGGAGCAGAAACTCAGGCGTCAGCCGCTGGGCGGCGCCCGTCAGCATTTGAATACGCACTTGGCCAAGCTGCGGGCCAGCCAGTTAGAGCACGTGCAACTGGCTAGGCTGTTTGCACGCATGGGCAACGCGGCGGCGGCCAAAGAGCAATCGGATATTGTGCCGGTACCTTCGGCCCGGATCGTCTCGCGCATCGATTGCCTGATCACTGCTGGCGATCACTTCTTGCAAGTTGGCAAGCTGGATGAGGCCGCCGCCATCTCGCCCCAGGTGATGGACTTGGTGCATCGCGGCATTCAGTGCGGTGCGATTGTAGACCCCTGGAATATCCTAGGGTTTTCGGGAAATTTTTCGCGATTCGAAGGCCCCGATTCTTCCGTTCACGATCACCGCGTCGAAGACTTAGTGCAGTTGATGGAGTTTGTGTTCGCGATGCAGTCGCGAATCTGGCGCGAGGCGTCTGCTGCAGGGCGTAACGATTTGTGTCAACAGATCGAACTACAACTGCGCAGCTCGGCCCAGTGGTGGCGGCAGTTCGCTGCTCATGAAGTCGGCGACGTGGAAGCCACCGATCCGCTGGACACTCTCGAATCGGCGGTGTTGGTAGCTAAGGCGTTGGCACTCTGGAATGAGGGCGGGGCCTCGGCAGGCAACGTTAAATTCTGGGCACCTCATGCGGAGCTGTTCGATTCGCCCAAGGCCTATGCGCTGGTGGTCGAGTCGCTACTGGAACGCGACGACTTTGTGGCTTCCATGGCCCTGCTGGTACATTGGTTGGGCCAGGCCGATCGCGTGGGCCTACAGAAGGGAGACGACTCCTTCTCGGATTTGGCCCGCCGCTGGATGCAGCGCCTCGAACACCGCTTGCAGGGCGGCGATTCAGAGGCAGGCCTCGACTGGAGCGTCGCACAAAAGTTCTTCGACTATCTGGAAGCCAATGCGGACCACTACTGGCTGGCACCCGAGTTCCGACTGCGCAAGCGAAACCGTCGTTCACCGGACTCAGATGAAAACCTCGAAGCCCCGCGCGGCGATGACTTCGACACCCCGCGGGGCGATGACTTTGACGCCCCGCGCGGCGATGACTTCGACGCCCCGCGCGGCGATGACGACGACGGTATGGGCATGTTCGATGCTGCCTACGAAGGCGTCGTATACAACGACTCCACCGATGATGGTATCGACAGCGATGTTCCCGAGGAGGGGGCTGGCGAGAATGCGAGCGAATTGATTGAAGAGGCCAATCGTCTCAATCAGCACTTGACATTTCTTACGGCTCTGGCGCAGATGTGGAAAGGTGCAGCCCTCAGTCGCCATCTGCGTCCAGAGATATCTTCCGGAGATGCCAAGAGCCATGCGCGACTACAAGCCATGGAAAACTGGGCTCAGCAAGCTGCCGCGAATCGCCGCGGCCTGTTGAACTTAATGCGAGATGTAGCCGCGTACGCGATCCCAAAGTGTGGTCCCGATCACGACGCGATGTCGCGCTATGACCGTCAGCGTTTGGTCAAAGAATCACTGCTCGAACGCGTAATCGCGGCGGCTGTCGAAACGGCGGACGCGCGCCGTTTGCTGCTGGCCAATCTGTCCTCGGCGGGTCAAGTCGGCGCAACGCTGGCAGCCGAATTTACTGAACTGCCCGAGGACGAGCGAATTGCAATTGAGATCCTGGGTAGTCTTCTTTATGCTCACAGCGAGACAGTTGATAAATCCTTTTCGCGGTTGCTGGCAGCCTTGCGAACAAAGAAGCTGCTCTATATTCCGCTGGCCCGCGGCGGCGATCCGGCGCAAATCTACAGTGTGCGTTTGCGACGACGAATCCTATCGCACCTATTGGTTTGGCTACCGCGTCGCGGGTTTTTCTATCAAGCCTGTCACCTAATTGAAACGTCGCGTTTCATGGAGCATCACAATCCCATTGGACCTGGGGCTGTGACCGAGTTTGATGATCTGTTCAAACTCAGCTTCGTGGCCATGGTGCGCGCCGCCGTACAAAATGCGGTCCTGTGGCGAGCCCATGAACTGCGAAGCGCACCACTGCCTGCTCCGTCCAAAAAGAACAAGGGCCCCACGGCCACTCAGGGAAAAATTGCATCGTTCAGACCCGCGAAGTCTGCCAAGCTCGATATCTCCGAATTGCGTGATATCGATTTGGATACGCATGACGGAGAATCGCTGGGCGAGCAAGAGCCCAGCAGCGATGAGCTGATCGCCGTCCTGGAGCAATTGACAGAAGTCATGCTCGGCAGTTGGTTATCGCACAGTCGTACATTGCGCTTGAGCGTTTTGGAAACCGTCGACAACAGTCGGCAATGGACGAAGTTGGTCGAGTTCATCCAGCGCTTCGGCGGTTCGTTGTTCACGCAATCCTTCCTGCGCCTTGGTAACGTGCGCGCCATCCTACACCAAGGCGTAGGGCATTGGCTCGATAAGGTTGCCCAAGAAGGGGATTCGGAAGAGTTGGCAGACCTCTTTCTGGCCATCGAAGAGGGCGCCATCGATCGGCTGCAAGTCGAAAAAATGCTCAGCGTTGTGTTAGAGGCTGTCATCGATCACTACAGCGAATACCGCGACTACAATAGCACGACCACGCAGTCCGATCGCGGTGAAATGCTGTACATGTTGTTGGATTTTCTGCGACTGCGCGTGCGCTACGATCGTGTGTCCTGGAATTTGAAACCGATTTATTGGACTCACGAAGTACTGGTGCGGGCGGGCTGTCACCAAACAGCCCAACAATGGCGTCGCGCTCTGGCCGAACGCATCGGGCGAGAAAGCGAGATGTATCTGGAGCACCTCCAGGACTTGCAAAAAAAATACGCGATGCGAATGCCCACCGTCGCAGATCGGCTGCACGAGCGGTTCACGCGTCCGATGACCGTAGATCGCATGCGAGCTCTGGTAGGACCTGCAGTGCGGCAGTTTCGCGAAACGGGAATCGCATCGCCGATTTTTGATCTGCTGATCGACGAATGCAAATTGATGATGGAACAGCCCACCGGCGTCGGACTCGACGTTCCACAATGGCTCAGCGCCTTAGAAGACGAAGTCGACAATGTGCTCGAAAACCAACGTGGCTTTTTTCAAAAACCGCGTTATGACAATGCCGTCGAATTCCATGCGATCCCCAGCGAGCAGATCATCGAGCAACTGACGGCGGTTGCTAAGAACATCAAGACACTCAATCTAACCAGCGAATAATTTCATGGAGGCCCAGCCATGGCAACTGGGACTTCTCATTGAAAGTGAGCTTAAAGACACATCATGCTACCAGACAAATTCGATGTGATCGTCATAGGCACGGGGCCGGGCGGAGAGGGAGCTGCCATGCAGGCAGCCAAAGAGGGCAAGCGGGTCGCCGTAATCGAACGCTATTCGCGAATTGGCGGCGGCTGCACCCACTGGGGAACTATTCCCAGCAAGGCACTCCGCTTCTCGATCTATTCGATCATGGAAGCCATCAATAATCCGGTCGTAAAATCGCTCGGCGCGCGACCCTCTCCCACGTTGGCTCAGCTCCGTGCCAGCAGCCGATCGATTATCGCCAAACAAGAGTCGATGCGACAGACCTTTTACGATCGAAATCATGTACCCGTTATTGTCGGTCAAGCTCGCTTTGTGGACGCCCACACGGTCGAGATCGACGATGGTACCCAATTTAAGGCCGACCATTTCGTGATCGCCGTGGGCTCGCGGCCATTTCACCCCGAGGGCGTTGACTTTAGTCACCCTCGTATCTTTGACAGCGATACCATTCTCGAATTAAGCGATCGACCCGATTCGATCACCGTCTATGGGGCTGGCGTGATCGGTTGCGAGTACGCATCGATGTTTCGCAACCTGGGAATTAAGGTCAACCTAGTCAACACGCGCGAGAAACTACTCGAGTTCCTCGACGATGAAATCATCGATGCACTGTCCTATCATTTGCGAGATCAAGGGATTCTGATTCGACACAATGAAACCTACGAGCGGATCGAGGGGCAGGCCGACGGAGCTGTGCTCTACCTGCAAAGTGGCAAGCAAATCAAGACCGACATCTTCTTATGGGCCAATGGACGTAGCGGTAATATCGAAAATTTAGGACTAGACGCCGTCGGTATCGTACCCACCAAGCGCGGGCACTTGGAGGTCAACGAGCATGGACAGACATCGCTACCGCATATCTATGCCGTGGGCGATATCGTCGGCTTCCCAGCCTTAGCCAGCGCCGCCTACATGCAGGGAAGGGCCGCTGCGCTGCATCTTACCGGCTGCACCGACCGTTGTATGATTCTGGAAGATATTCCCACGGGCATCTATACCAGTCCCGAAATCAGTAGCGTGGGACGCACCGAGCGCGAATTGACCGTCGCCAAAATTCCCTACGAAGTTGGCCAATCGCAATTTAAAAGCTTGGCCCGCGCGCAAATCACGGGACGCACCGTGGGCATGCTCAAGTTGCTCTTTCATCGCGAGACCCTGGAGATTTTGGGCGTACACTGCTTCGGCGCCAATGCGTCCGAAATCGTACACATCGGCCAAGCCATTATGAAGCAGCCGCCGCCGAATAACTCGCTCGAGTACTTTATCAACACAACGTTTAACTATCCCACGATGGCCGAAGCCTACCGCGTCGCCGCTTTGAATGGCTACAATCGATTGTTTTAATACGATCGCAAATTCTGAGATCCGAGCTATGACTCAACGCGGCCTCGATCCAACTGCCTACGAAGTTTCCGCTGGCCAGGATTATCAGCCCTTCGTCACCCAGGATCAACTGCCAGAGATGACGGTTACTTCCGTCGTCACGGGCGTGCTGCTGGGAATCGTCTTTGGCGCCGCAAATGCCTATCTCGGCTTGATGGCAGGCTTGACGATCAGTACGTCCATTCCGATCGCAGTTCTTTCGGTTGTGGCTTTTGGTGCCCTGCGTGCTACTACCGGCAGGCCGCATTCGATCCTCGAAACCAACATGTCGCAGACGATCGGGTCGGCCAGTTCCTCGGTCGCATCGGGTGTGCTATTCACGATCCCAGCCCTATTTGTGTGGGGGCTCAAGCCGCCATTGGCCCAATTAACTATGTTGGCGATGTCCGGCGGAATCATCGGCGTACTGTGCATGATTCCGCTGCGGCGATTCCTAATCAAAAACGAACACGGACGGCTGCCCTACCCCGAAGGTCTGGCCTGCGCCGAAGTGCTGGTAGCGTCGGAGTATGGTGGTCGACAGGCGCACGGTGTGTTTTGGGGATTAGCCGTTGGCTGCGTTTTCAAGCTGCTGACCGACGCTCTAAAGCTGCTTCCCACTCAACTCACGCTCACAGGCGGCAGAGTAGAATTGGCGACCAAGGTTTCTGCAGCTCTCATCGGTGTGGGCTACATCCTGGGACCGCACATTGCAACCGTAATGGTGGCTGGCAGTGCGTTGTCGGCATTTCTACTCATTCCGGGAATTGCAATTTGGGGACAATCTTTCAGCTTGCCCTACTATCCCGAGACGGTCAAACTGATCAGCGAGATGTCGGTGGGGGAGATGCGCGAAAAGTATATTCGCTATATCGGTGCCGGAGCGGTTGGCTCGGCTGGTATCATTACGCTGCTGGGAACACTACCGGTCATGATCGAGTCGTTCGGTCTGGGGTTACAGCAATTGCGTTCCAAGTCAACGGCGGCTGGGGCAATTCCGCGGGTGGATCGCGATTTATCCATCCGCACGTTGTTGCTCGTCCTGGTCGCCGTGCTGCTTACCTTGATTCTAGTTCCAGGTATCTTGGGATATATGAACAGTCTGTTGGTGCGAGCGTTGGCCGCGCTGCTGATTGCGGTATTCGCGTTTTTCTTTGTGACGGTGTCGTCGCGTATCGTGGGTTTGGTGGGAGTCACATCCAATCCAACTTCTGGCATGACCATTGCTACGCTGCTGATTACCAGCTTAATCTTTTTGGCCTGCGGCTGGACCGACTTGTTTGGCAAGGCCACGGCGCTGATGGTGGGAACCGTCGTGTGTATTGCCGCGTCGATCGCGGGTGACACTTCGCAAGACTTGAAGACAGGTTTTTTGCTTGGCGCAACGCCCCGCCGGCAACAAATCGGCGAACTGCTCGGAGTGTTAACGGCCAGCTTTTTTGTGTGCTTGACAGTGGTCGTGCTGGCCAGCAACTACGAGATCGGAGGCGAAGAGTTACCGGCTCCGCAAGCCGTGTTGATGAACTTGGTGATCAGTGGTGTGATCGACCAGAATTTGCCTTGGACGCTGATCTTGGTTGGAGTTGGCATCACGCTGGCGGCTTGGGTCTGCCGACTGCCTGCGCTGCCCTTCGCTGTTGGCGTCTACTTACCGCTCAGTACGATGGCAGCCGTTTTCCTGGGAGGCCTACTCCGCTGGTGGCTCACTCGTAAGGTCAGCTCCGAAATTAGTGCAGCGCGACGCAAGAGTGGAATTCTATTTGCATCTGGCTTGGTGGGTGGCGAGGGACTGATGGGACTGGTCATCGCCGTGGCCGTACTTGTAAATGGCACTAGCAATTTTGGTTTGTCGCTACCGCTTTCGGTATTGTCATCGAATGCGATTGCGGCGGCAGCACTAATCGCCATCGTTGGCCTGATTGCTTGGTCCGCCGTTTCGGGCGGCAAGCAATCGCTGGAAAATCCAGCGGACTAGTTATCGCTAAAGTTGAGTACCTGGGCACCACTGTGTTGCGGAACGTTTTGAAAAGTCATAGATATTCGGACCGCTTTTTCGGGATCATCGCCAGCCACTGAAAACTCTTCACCCTGACTGAGGATTTTGCCAGTGTCCAAATCGGTTACTACTCCAGAAGGCACATGGTAACTCATTAGAACGCCCTGAAGCTCCGTGCCGTTTTTGTATCTGGCTGGGTTTACGTCGGCCACATCGTCCTTCCCACAATCTTCGTCTCCAACTTCGAAATAGAAGGAGAGGTAGTCGTCATGCTCTGCCAGCTTTTGCGGATCTACCATGGCCAGTACGGCCCAAGGGTGGCATGTACGCTCTTTATTTTGAAGCACGCGATCGCGAAACAGAACATTAATTTCGCCATGGATTGGGAATTCAGGTTCTGTGTCGGGGATTATTCCGCGTTGGGACTTACTGGATGTGCAACGGCAAACGCGACCATAGTACACTGCCCCGATGGCATACAGATCGGCGGCTTGTTGCAGCGGAAGCGGATCGAGTCCATCGCCACAAGTTTGCACGCAGTTGAACCTAAGGCTTACAACGCTTCGGTCGACGTTCAGGCCGGGCACACAGACTTCAGGGCATGGGCATTGCGGACAGCGCTCATACAAACCGTCCGCAAGTGAAGCAAAACCGACCTTGGATCGATACCAGCGACTATTCGATGAATTGCTGAACACGAACTGTAGAACGCTCTTGAAGAACAACAAGTTGTCGCCGCTTTCGCCACCTTTCCAATGCCCGTGCTGTCCCTTGAGCGCAACCCAGATTGAAATTCCGTAGGATGCGGCAACTTCACGATCGAGTTGCCCCCGCGCTATTTTACCAAGCTGCAGTGACGTCATTTCTTTCCACATCTTGGACGAAACCCAACTACGGCTCGCACACACGAATTCACGCGATGCACAGTAGGCCAAGAAATTGGCTTGATCCCAATTGGGTCGTTGGTGACTGTCCTTGTTAATTCCCGATTCATAGGAACCGTGCTCGGGGTGCTGTTCCGAGAGTTGGCCCGCTACATAGTTAGGTTCTTCGTACGCCCCAGAAACAACTTCGAAGGGCACGCTACCGCCCGCCATGCTCAACGTAAAGTTCGTTACAACGCCGGGTGGAACATGCGTTTCTGCCCACGTACTATGGGAATACAAATCTTGAACTACGTGCAGAATCGCCCCTAACATCAACAGGGCTTCGCGAGGGTCGTCCTGCGCCTGCATGGCCGCTTTTGCGTTGCAAGTGAACCGAGCCATGTACTCTTCTATTGCAGCACCATCGCGCAGATTATCGCAATGTAGCTTCGACAGCAGGTCGCGAGTTTTCTTAGATGCGGTAGGGCTCGACGAGTAATAATCGACCAACCAATTCGACACGCAGACGGTTTGACGAGCGTCTCGGCTAAACCCGATCTCGCGCAGCGTCTGACTGGTTATTTCCCAGTGGTGACCTGTATCAAACGCGCAGGTCGAAATGGCGAATTGAGCCTGGAATAGCGCGATAAACGCAACTAGCAGCAGTTTGATATTTTTGTGGTTCATGGAAATGACTATCGATCCTGTAGTCTGGAAAAAAGCAAACAATCCCGATTTTATTTTGCGATTGAGAGGGTTGTAGTAATGCAGTCTCTTAGGCAGAATTGCACGTCCGTTCGGAGCTTGCCTCCGACGGAGGCCGCTTTGGCGTTCTATGACGCGCTGGATCGTACACTCTCACTTGGCCGAATCGCTTTCAGCGATTCGGCCAAGTGAGACGGGTCGTTGCCGTGCAGCGCTTAGGAGGCCAAAGCATGCTTGGGGGGAGGCAAGCTCCCCGCCAAGCATTCGAAATGGAGTGTTCCCGCGAATTTTGAATTGGCTATAGCTAAGCTGCATGCGACTTGGGGAGCTCGCGCGCAACCTGCTCAATGCAGTCTAGATCGACGCAGTCCGCTTGGGCTACGGCACCGGCGACCAGCGATAGGTCGGTCAACTGCACGATGCGACGTGCAATGCCATGACTCAGTTCGTGGATGCGCTGTACGGCCGAGTCGGTGAAGACCGGATCCTCGCGACCTTGGCTGAGACTCATCCAGGCCAAGAACTCTGCCGTTTGCATGATGTCCCAAGCGGGCAAGTCGATCTGAAGTTCACAACGATCAAACAAACTGCGACTGACGGCGCTGACCATCTGCGCTTCCACAGAAAATATCACTGTCAAGGGAAAGCTCATGGACAGCAGGCGCGACAGGTCGGCCTCGGCCGTGGCCGTCGCGCTCTCGGTGTCGTCGACCAACAGTACGGTTTGTATGCCCTCGCGGCGAGCCGCTTGAAAATAGTCGCACACGAGTTTCCAGGCGCTCGGTATGTCCGCAACGCGGCGCGAGCCAGATAGCCGAGTTGCCAAGTCGCAGAGCAGTTCCCCTGCCGACAAGCCCAGCATCGACGTGCGCAGCAACTGCAGGCTGGGAATGTCGCTGCCGATGGGTGGATTAGCAGCGCAGTAGTTCAGTACACTCGTTTTTCCAACGCCGCTCACACCCAACAGCGCACCGACTTCGCGGCGATTGCTGATGAGAAACTCGATGCGCGCGATGGCTTCCTCGACGGTTGCGCCACGAAACACCGCTGCGTCCGAAAACGGTGGAGACTTCAATTGCCAATAGCGCCAGTATGTCACTTGTCCATGCCTTGTTTGCGTGCGACTGAAATGCTCAGGGCTGATTTCGCAGCGAGCCTCGATCCGCTACAACCAACCTTATCGGTGAAATCGGACTCAGCCCACTACAAACTTGAATTCAATCGGACGAAGCACAGTTCCCATGACCCGTTCAACCCCATTGCCAGCATCTGTGCAACCCTCTCCGCCGCGATTTTTGCATACGCACTTGCCCCCGAGTGGCATTGTCGAGCTGGATGAGCTCGAAGCCCGACATGCTAGCAATGTGTTGAGATTGTGTGCCGGATCGCCGCTAATCCTATTTGATGGCGTCGGCGGCGAGGCGCTAGGCCGTGTGAGCAGCGTCACCAAACGCCAAGTCCAGGTCGAGATCATCGAGCGCAGCGACACGAATCGAGAATTGTCCCAACCGCTCCAGATGCTCGTCGCATTACCCAAGGGTGATCGGCAGAAGACACTCGTCGACGGACTCGTGCAGCTCGGTGTCTGGCAGCTCATACCGCTGGTCTGCGAGCGTGGCGTCGCACAACCTACAGGCAAGGCTCTGGAACGACTCAGACGCACTGTCGTCGAGAGCTGCAAGCAATGTGGTCGCAACCAATTGATGGCAATTGCTGAGCCACAGCAATTACAACAGTTGGGACCAGTCAGCGAATTACCCCAACAATTGTCGTTATTTGGGCATCCCTACCACAATCGGCTTGAGCTGGCCAACGTCGATCGCGCCGCCATCGATTCTGCGCGAGTGGCCATTGGTCCGGAGGGTGGCTTCAGCGATCCTGAAGTTGCCACATTCCAGTCGCTGGGATGGCAGAACGTAGGGCTCGGGCCGCGAATTCTACGGATCGAATTGGCCGCTATCCAAGTAGCCGCATGGTGGGCCAACTCGAGCAGTTACCTTACGTAAATCTGGGCGGGATCTAGCAGTCGCGTCTCGCAAATTTCGAACTGTTGCAAGTCGGACAAGCGGCGAAAAAAGCAACTGGCGAAACCCTCGTGACAGGCCGCACCGACCTGCCGCACTTTTAAAAGAATCGTATCGGCGTCGCAGTCGACTCGGGCTTCGAGGACCTCCTGCCGATGTCCGCTCTCTTCGCCCTTTCGCCACAGCCGGCCGCGACTGCGACTGAAATAAACAGCATGATGCGTCGCCAGCGTTTCATTCCAGGCCTCGGCGTTCATCCAGGCTAGCATCAGTACTTGCCCGCTGTCGGCGTCCTGTGCGATCGCGGGCAACAGACCGTCTCGACCGCGCGAGAAATCGGGAATGGCTGCTGCCATACTACGGGCCTTCGATGTATTTAAGTTGAATGGAGACTTCGGGGATGGCTTGTTGGACAACATCCGCGCCCACTGCAGTCACCGCCGTTCGCGTCACTTTCAAGTCCTTCAGGGCTTTCAGACCCGTCAAACTGGCCATGCCTTGGTCGGTGACACCCGTCGATCCCAAGTGCAAAAAGGTTAGCTTGCGCATAAGTGCTAAATGAGGCAAGCCCGCATCGGCCAGATGCGTATTGTCCAAGTTGAGCCATTCCAAATTGGTGAGGCCAGCGAGGTTTGCTACACCCACATCGCTGACGGTGTCGCGCCACAGGTTCAATCGCTTTAGCGAATTCATGCGACCCACAACGACCATCGTTGCGTCATCGATGCCACTGCATTCGCTGATATCTAAGTCTTCTAAAGGCAAATCGCTGAGCGCGGCCAAGCCAGCCGTGCCCACGTTGGTCTGCGACAATCGCAATTTTTTTAGATTCGGCAGCTTAGCCAGCACTTGGGTGGCCTCATCGTCGATGGCTGTTCCACCCAGGTAGAGTTCGGCTAATTTGCGGTTCGATGTGAGCTTGGCAATGCCCGAGCTGGTGATCCACAGTCCGTCTAGCGCGAGCGCTTTTAGCTCGGGACACTTGGCGAGTACTTCCAATCCCGTGTCATCTACGAGCGTCTTGCCATTCTTACCGCTGAGCTTCAGCGCTTTGAGCTTTGGCAGACCGGATAGCGCAGCCACGAGCTGCTGGTTGTCCAGCGGACAATCGCGTAGATCGAGCTGCTGTAGGCTGGAGATTTCACCCAGGTGCTGCCAGCCGACAAGCGACATATTCGAGTCAGAGAATGTGATCTTCTCCAAGCTTGGCAGCTTGGCTAACTCGCTGGCGATCGCGTCCGTGATCGCTTGATCTCGCAATTCGACACCGATAGGCGCACCGCTGCTGTTGCGTTCCAGCTTGACCTTAGCCGCTTCGAACACTGCTAGAGTTGCATCGCTAACTTCGGTCGTTGCGGTAGCTTGCTCTGCCGCGATCGTCGCCTCTTGGTTCTTCGCCTGTTGGGCTTCTAGGGCGGCTTGTCGAGCTCCGCAACCGGACAAGCTGCACGCCAGCACCAGGCAAGTTGCCATGCGCGCGATCGGAAAAATGGGCGCTACGTTTTGTTTCACAGTTGTTGCAAATCCAATGTCTAAAGAGGCTGCACGGCGACCGCACGTCTCACCTGTCCGAATCGCTCCAGGCGATTCGGCCAAGCGTGACGCATGCAATCCAGCGCGTCAGGTTTAAGGTTTAAGGTTTAAGGTTCTAAAAATAGCTAAGCCTGGCTGAGATCAATGGTTACCTACCACTCTCAATTTAGGAGGCCCCCCGCCGTGACAGATCAGTCTAGCAGCATTGTCGGCTTTTTGGCAAATGAGTTACGCTTACCCAGTGCCATTCAATACTGTGACCTTTATTCTCTTCATCCGCCAAAACTCTCGAATTCTTTTTAGCTCCCTTCTCCAACATTACTCTGGGGGAGAATGGCTGGGGCCTTTGCGTGATCAGGGACTTTCCAACCACGTCCAGCTTGACCAGGAGGTCCACACAATAGTTTGGCCCAATGGAAGGCTTCGATCCTGCGACATTGCACTATTGGCCGGACCACGTTGACGCATTGGCTGCTCCTGCGCGGAAATGGGAACACCACTCCGCCTGGAATTCGCTGGCATCGCAATAGCCCGAACTAAAAGAAGAATTTGGCATGAAAATGGGGGCAAGAAAAAAATAGTTAGGACGCGTAGATATTCATGCCCCATTTTCTTGCCAAGCTTGAGAAGCAAATCAGCTAGGGCACAAGTCAGCAGTGCCAATTAAATGAGTTACGCTTTAACCTCGTGCCATTTAGGTTTGGGGTCAAGTTCAAGTTCAAGTTTAGGTTTATTGGCGAGGTCGACGCTCCCAGATGATGTCGGGAATAGCAGCGGCGGCCAAGCGATTCGTGGCCAGTTCGCGACGCCATTGCTGGACGCTCACACGATTGGGCGCCGTGGGCTGATAGCCGAGATTCTTGCCGGCGAACAAATACAATTGGTAGGCGGCTAACACGCGGTGATCGAGTCTAGGATGTTCAAGCAATTGCACGAGATTGGCTAAGCCTTCGGTGCCGAGTTGATCTTCGGGCAGCCCACACACAAGATCGTATAACAATTGCCCATCGGCGTCGCCATAATTCTGGAGGAATACTTGCTTGGCCGCCGGAGCTGCACCAGGATCGCTCGCCAGACATTGCCGGGCCAATTGAAGCGTGGGTGACCAGTGGCTGCGCATACGCTCATTGCCTAGAAATCCTTCTGCGAGTGGCTGCCAATTCCCAGAAAGCAGAGCAACTTGGATCGCCATGGCGGCGGTTTCCGGACGCCGGTGTGTGGTCAAGTCATCGATGATGGGGACCAGCCCAACTTGGGGGTCGGTTGCCGCAAGCAAGCGATGCAGATCCTCGCTGGCCAGTCCGTCGATCGGCCGCTCGATACTGGTGCGATACCAGGCTGGAATCTCCTGCAATCGGAATCTCACCGGCTGGCTGCCAGCCACCACAGCCAACCCTTCACCCAAGGCCAATTTCTCCGGTGCAACAGATTGTTCTTTGAGCTTGGCTGGCTGGCCTGCCGCTTGGATGCTGACACCACCTTCGGCAGCCACGATCACTAAGATAGGTAGCATGGCATTGACGTCTAGGCACGAACCGTGCTTGGCTGGGCGATACGCGAACTCGATCGACGCTAAGCTCGTCGCATCCGCCAGCTCCAGCAGATACTCTCCGGCCGGTGTCGCCAGGACAACTTGACGTCCCTCGGGTCCGCCGCGAATCAAGCTGCGGCAGAGACGTGTGACCACCACCGGCGCACTGCCAACTCGGGCGGGGGCCAATTCCAAAATGGAAGGACCACAGGCTGTCCAGAGCACACCGCCCGGCAGATCGATGGTCG
Source organism: Pirellulaceae bacterium (assembly GCA_041741955.1). Lineage (GTDB taxonomy): Bacteria > Planctomycetota > Planctomycetia > Pirellulales > Pirellulaceae > Aureliella. Next base: position 74,786 of record JBGSJL010000117.1, read on the forward strand.
TGCGGGTCGTCGGCGGTATGATCAATTTGCTCGGTACTTGAATCGGCTCGCCCGCCTGCACACGCTGCAGTTTCTTATTCACTTCGGACAGTACGACGGCTTCGTCTTCGACGGCATTTCTCGGCAGCCAGATAGCCACTCCACTGCCTGCGGCTAGATCTCGCGCGGCGGCAGGAGTTCCCGAAGCTGCTCCATTAGCCAATGCCGAGCCCAAACCCGGCGGAGCGTTAGAGGTACCCGGCGGAATACCTGGAGGAGACTCAGAAATACCCAGCGGAGCGGTCGAAATACCCGGCGGAGCGGTAGAGTCGGTGACGATATCGAGACCCGGAGGTACTTGCGAATCCACGGTCATGGTCGGTGCGACCGCTGCCGCACCGGGCGGCATATTATCGGACGATTCGATTTCCAGCGAGGCACTGGAGGCGGCGTTTGGAGCGGCGTTATCAGGTGGGGCTGTAGTCGCGTCGGAGAGGCCGGGCGGTGCGAGCTGCGCTTCGGTGATCAAGTCGTAGTCGATCGACTTGGAGGAACCCAGCGTCCGCGCTGGACCATTTGCGAATAGTTCTGCGACACGATCCCACGGGCCCAGGTTTTGCCAGACCAACAGTCCCAGCAGCGTAACAAGCGTGCCAATCGCTAGCGGGATTCGCCAATTGCCAATCGGCGAGGAACCTACCAGGTACTCCGGGACTTCGTGCGAGAGTGCGTAGGTTTCCAGATCGAGCCCATGCGTGGCAATTGAATCGCCTCCGGAAGCGAGCATCGGCGCTTCGACTCGGACGGTCACGTCATGGGAGATTGCATCTGTATTGGATGCACTTCCCTGCGTTTCAATGAGCGCTGGGTTGGTTCGGCGTCCGGATCGGCGGGGCGCCTTGCGAGCCTCCAACTCAGCCGCGACCTGCTTTCGCAACTGCGGATCACCAGCCGCCAGCGCGATTTCTCGCAGCGATTCCGGCACGGTAACTTTGGTGTTCATCGCCGTGGACAGCATCGTATGGCAATCTGCCAGCTCGGCCAATTGCATGTCTGAAACCAAACAAGTCCGCTCGAGCTCTGGGATTTGCGAGTGCTGGAGTGCGTCGTCGAGGTACTCGGCAATCGAATTCGGGTCTCCACCGAGACCTTTGCCGAGCACGGGCGGAGCCAGCAGATTGTTTTGCTTGGTTACCGCACCGATGCGTTTGAGCAGATTCCCAGCGTCCTGGCTGATTTGGATCCGTCGATGCAGATCCTCGGTGTCGGCGACACCCAGCACACGGTCGCGATAAGCCAACAGTGTTCGCAGCGTCAGTCGCATCGCATTGCACCCACCTACGTGTAAGAATCACAAGCCAACATTAATAATTAGTGGCCTCGATGGGCAGCAACCGTGCAGAAATCGCCACGGATTATTGAATTAGTTGGGCGTCCCAGTCAGCCCTTGAGGCCACCCACTGCGACTTGGGCTAGACTGACAATCTGGTCCTTGGTGATCTTAAAGTGCTCGAACAGCTTGTCGAACGGTGCCGAAGCACCGAAGCCAAACATGCCGACAAAGTGCCCGTCTGAGCCGATATACTTGTCCCAACATTGACGCACCCCCGCTTCGCAGGCGATGCGAATCTGGCAGGCTCTGGGCAGGACGCTTTCGCGATATTCGGGCGTTTGATCGTCAAACAATTCTTGGCAGGGCATGCTGACCACGCGGGCCGCGATGCCTTTAGCCGCCAGCTCCACCTGGGCCGACATGCACAGTTGCAATTCCGTGCCGGTGCCAATCAAGATGACTTGCGGCGCTCCTTTGCAATCGCTGAGCACATAACCACCCTGGCTGCATTTTGCCGCTGGTGCCACCAAGCTGCGGTCCATGGTCGGCACGTTTTGTCGCGACAAAACGAGCGCGGCAGGATGGTTGTCGAGCTTCATGATCGCACGGTAGCATTCGGCCACTTCATTGGCATCGCCGGGCCGGAAGACGTACAAGCCTGGGATGGCTCGGCAGGCGGCCAAGTGTTCGACGGGCTGGTGCGTTGGTCCATCTTCACCCAGGCCGATCGAATCATGCGTCAGCACATACAGCACGGGCTGATGCATAATACTGCTGAGCCGCATCGAGGGCCGCATATAGTCCGTGAACACGAAGAAGGTGGCGCCGTAAGCCCGTAGGCCACTGAGGCTCATGCCATTCAGGGCAGCGGCCATACCGTGTTCGCGAATGCCGAAGTGGAAATTGCGGCCGGAAAAGTTCTTGGGTCCAAAATCGCTTTGCTTTTCAAGCAGCGTCAAGGTACTGGGTGCTAGGTCGGCTGAGCCACCGAGCAACCATGGGAAATTCGCTGCCACCATGTTCAGCACTTTTCCGCTACTGACTCGCGTGGCCATCCCCTTGGCATCCGCTGGGAACTCGGTAATCCCGCTATCCCAGCCGCTGGGTAAGCGGCCTGCTAACATCGCTTCGAGCTCGCCAGCCTCCTTAGCGAACTTGGCCTTATAGCCTGCGAAACTCTCGCGCCAGGACTTACTGGCCGCAGCCCCCGATTTCCCTAGCGTCTCTTGGAAGTAGGCAGGTACCTCGGGTGGCACCAAGAATTTCTGATCGGCGGGCCAGCCGTAGGCCTGTTTGGTTAGTTTGATTTCTTCTTCACCCAGCGGTGCCCCGTGCGCTCCATGTGTGTCGGCTTTGTTCGGCGAGCCGAAACCAATTATGCTTCGCACAACAATCAAGGTAGGCTTGTCGTGACAGGCCTTGAAATTTGCCAGTGCCTTACCCATGGCCTGAGTGTCATTGGCGTCATCGACTCTGACCGTGTTCCAACCCAAGCCTTCGAAACGCTTGGCCACATTCTCGCTAAATGTAAGATCGGTGTGGCCTTCGATGGTGATGCCATTGTCGTCGTAGATCCAGCACAGGTTGTCGAGCTGCATGTGGCCAGCCATCGAAGCGGCTTCGTTGGCAACGCCTTCCATTAGGTCGCCGTCACCGCATAGCGCGTACGTATCGAAATCGAATAGCTCAAAACCTGGGCGATTGTAATTCGCGCCTAGCCACTTGGATGCAATGGCCATGCCCACACTGTTGCTGATGCCCTGCCCCAAGGGGCCAGTTGTCGTTTCAATCCCCGCCGCGTCGCCAAACTCGGGGTGGCCCGCACAGGGACTGTTGAGCTGGCGAAAATTCTTGATGTCTTGCAGCTCGATCGAAGGCCGATCGAGCACAGCACCCTGTTTGTCGGTGGCTTTGACGCCCGACAGATGGAGTATCGAATACAGTAGCATCGACGCATGTCCGCAACTGAGCACAAATCGGTCGCGGTTGGGCCACAACGGCTGGGCGGGATCGTACCGCATGGCCTGCGTCCAAATTTCGAAGGCAACCGGTGCCAAGGCCATAGGTGTACCCGGGTGACCGCTGTTAGCCGCCTGCACAGCATCCATACTCAACGTACGGATCGTATCGATGGCCAGCTTTTGAATTGCGGCGTGGCTCGCTAAGGGCTTGGCAATTGGCGCTGATGAAGCACTCATGGGTGGCTCTCTGTTTTCGGAGTTTCAAGTCTGTGATAGATTTTTCTTGCTGTGCGCCCCAGGGTTTGGCTCGCGAAGATACCCTTTATCGCTCGTTTTCGCAATTGCCGTTCCGGTTCGGATGGGGGCACGCAGCCGATTTGCTAAGGAAGATGACCGCGTAGAGCTAGTCGGAACAGGGGTTTGCGGTTAGGATCTGGGATTCGTTTTTTTGGCAGGCCGTCGAGGTTAGATTAGGGAGTTTTCTGGTAATGAGCCCAGCGGAGATTCGAGACGAAATCATTGATATCCTCAGTGAAATTGCACCAGACGAGGACCTGAGCGATTTGAACGATGCGCAGTCTTTCCGCGAGCAGATCGAGCTGGATAGCATGGACTTCTTAGACATTGTCATGGAGCTGCGAAAGCGGCATCGCATTCAGATCCCCGAGGAAGAGTACGGCGAACTGGCGAGCATGGCCAGCACTGTAAAGTACCTCCAGCCCAAAATGGCCGCCATCTAGCCAGGTTACTGTGTACGACACAATCATTATCGGGGCCGGGATGTCGGGTTTGGCTGCCGGCATTCGCTTAGCCCACTACGACCAGAAAGTTTGTATTCTCGAAAAGCACTGGACGATTGGCGGGCTGAATTCCTTCTATCGTACCGGCGGTCGCAATTACGATGTGGGCCTGCATGCTGTAACCAATTACACTCCCGCCGGCACCAAAAAGGGTCCGTTGGCCAGACTACTGCGTCAATTGCGTTTTAAGTGGGAAGACTTTGAGCTGTCGCCCCAAGCCGGCTCCGCGATTGCATTTCCAGGTGTTCGACTGGGCTTCAACAACGACATCGAGCTACTCAAGAGCGAGATCGTCCGCGAGTTTCCTCAGGAAGCCGACAATTTCGTGCGACTGCTAAGTCAACTGGCGGACTACGACGATCTCAACCAAGAAAACTTTGGCGGCTCGGCCCGCGAATTCCTGGCCACCAACCTACATGACCCACTATTAATTGAAATGCTGTTGTGCCCCTTGATGTGGTATGGCAACGCCCGCGAATCGGATATGGACTATGGTCAGTTCTGTATCATGTTTCGCAGCATTTTTCTGGAGGGCTTTGCCCGACCCTACAAGGGCGTGCGATTGATCTTGAAACACTTGGTCCGCCGCTTTCGCGCGCTCGGCGGCGAATTGAAACTGCGTAGCGGAGTCGAAAGAATTGCCGTCGATGGCGATCGCGCGGTGGGCGTCGTGCTCGAAAACGGCGACGAGCTGACAGCCAAACGTGTGCTGTCCAGCGCGGGCGTTATCGAAACGCAACGCCTGTGCGACGATCTCAGCGAAGCAGCCCCCGAGCGAGCAGGACAGCTAACCTTCATCGAATCAATTTCGGTACTCGATAAGCAACCCAAGGAAGTCGGCTTTGGCGAGACTATTGTATTCTTCAACGACAGCCCCCAATTCGATTGGCGAGCACCCTCAGACCAACTGTGCGATACGCGCACGGGCGTGATCTGCAGTCCGAACAACTATCTATATCCCGGCGATGTAGCGAATTTAGACGACGGCGTGATTCGGCTGACCACCATCGCCAATTTCGAGCTCTGGAATGGCTTGAGCGAAGAGGAATACGCGCGGCAAAAAATGTGGTGGTACGATCGCAGCGTCGCTTCGGCCGTGCGATTCATTCCCGACTTTCGCAGGCACGTCATTGCCACGGATGTATTTACGCCAAAAACCATCCGCAGATTTACTTCGCACGACAACGGAGCCGTCTACGGTGCGCCCGAAAAGATCCTGGACGGAACCACGCACCTGAAAAACTTATTTCTGTGCGGTACCGATCAAGGCTTCGTGGGTATCATCGGTGCGATTGTCAGCGGCATTTCCATGGCCAATATGCATTGCTTGCGCGACACGTCTGGCTGACTAAGGATCGTGCGGAAAATTACTGTCTGATTCAGAACGTGGGATTGGCTTCCAGCCTGTCGATTCCCGCATGACTGGCTGGAAGCCTATCCCACTTATTTTCCGCTTGATCCTAAGCTGAACCGCCGGTAGATCTTGGCGACGGATCACTTTGTCTATGCTACTAGGTAACGATTCACGGATTTAAGTAACTCGTTTATCGACGACTTGGCTCAATGCTGTCTTGGTTGTCGTCCGATCTAGGGCTTAGACGCATATCAAAGCTCAAACGGAAAATATGCTAGCAAATGAGTTTCGCGTTGCGGTTGCGGTTGAGTTTTCAGTACAACAGCCAAGGGAAAAAGTCAAGAAGACTTACCTGGCCGGCCTGCCGATAGCGGGTCGTCGAGAAGGACCCTCTGTCGGGGAAATCAAGGATGTCGACTTTGGCAATTAAGTCACTTTGGTGCGGAGTCATCGTACTAGCGGCCTGCGGGTGTCGCAGCTACCAATTCGGGCATATTGTGCACAACGATACTCCCGACATGGTGGGTAGTCATGCTGCGGGTAGCGAAGTTTACAAGCCGCTCATCGAGGAGTCGGTGGCCAAGCTACTGGGGGCCTGCGAAGTCACGCCCGCCTCTGCGGTCTATGGACCCGATGGTATGCCAGCGGCCCGACGAATCTGCTTCGTGGGAGTCGAAAACAGAAGCTCCGAAGAGCTAGGCGACTTCAAAGAACAGATTTACCAGTTGATCGATACGCAGATCAACCGAGCCGGACAATTCGAGGCCATCAGTCGTCGCATGGTCGACTCGGCGCTCCATGAAACCCGTCTACGGCCAGATTCGTTGCTGATTCCCAGCAACATGCAATTGTTCACAGCGGTGCTCCAGCGCGATGGCCAGCCCGTTGACTACCTGCTGTATGCGGTGCTCACTAGTGGCACCACGGAGCGCAATAGCTCTTCACAACGCGACTATCTGCTAACGCTGGAGATGGTCAATACTCGCACGGGAAGCTACACCAAACAGGACGCCACGATCCGCAAAGGTTATCACAAATCGCCGCTGGGCAAGCTAGCCAACTACAGCATTTTTCCGTCAGGCAAATAGATCGCATTTTCCGAGCCATCGCCGTTGAGAACGACGTTCACCACGCTTAGGCTGCGGCCGCCTTGGGCTGTGCCAACGATTCATTGGACGCCTGCGGTAGGGTGGGCCTCGCTGGCTTGCTGCGTACTGCTGGCTGCTGGCTTGACCGGCTGTGCAACTCACGCTCAGCGTTTAATTGGGCCTCGGCAATCCTTCTACACCAACGACCTAGCTCAGGCCCAATTGCAGCTCAGCAAGCTCGCCGAGAAACCCAAGGGCGACGTCAATGTAGTCGAAATGGATTTGGCGATCGTCGAGCTGCTGCAGGGTAACGCGGCTAGCGCTGAACAGCGGCTGCGGAAAGTCCGCGATCAACTCGATCATCTGGAACAAAAGAGCCTCGCCGAGGCCGCCACGTCGCTGTTGACCGACGATGGTCGCCGAGCGTACAGCGGCGAAGACTACGAAAAGCTGCTGGTGCGGGTTTTCTTGACACTCGCGAGCCTGTTGCAGGATGGCGTGGATGCGGAAAGCTACTCCCTGCAAACGCTTGCCAAACAAGAGTACTTGCGCGTACAGGCCGAGTCGCAATGGGGACGGCCCATTCCGGAAACCTACTGCGTGCCCGCTATTGCTCCCTACCTGCGCGGCGTGATTCGAGAAGCCACCTTCAACAATTATGACGATGCGCTGAGCGGTTATCAATTCGCGTCCAAGTTGTTGCCCGACAGTCGTTTTTTGGATGTGGACATCACCCGAGCTCGTCAGGGGGTCCACAGTTCGCCCGGTCACGGCGTGGTGTATGTCATCGCGCTGGTGGGACGCGGGCCCTACAAAGTCGAGGCGGAAGAACGGGCGACCCAAGAGGCACTGCTGATCGCCGATCGCATCGTATCGGCGATCGGTGAGTATTCGGTACCACCGACGTTGGCTCCTATCAAGATTCCAAAAATCGTCAGCCCCGCCAAGCCGTTCGACTTGGTCGGCGTTGAAGTCGATGGCCGCCCAATATCCACGACGCTGCCGATCACCGACGTACACCAACTGGCCGTCGAAACGTATGCCGCCAAGCTGCCTGATATCATGGCGCGAACTGTGGCGCGGCGCGTGATCAAAAAGGGAGCCATCTACGCCGCCAAAGATCAATTGGATGTCAATTCGTCGCTGACTTCTCTGGCCATGGATGCGGCAGGTGTCCTATGGGAAGCTACCGAGTCGGCCGACACGCGCTGTTGGGGTGTACTGCCCCGCGAAATCCAAGTGCTGCGAATCGAATTGCAGGCTGGCAAGCATCAACTGAACCTGGAGCCGGTGACGGGCGGGCTCCCCATGGCACCGGGTGTCTCGTGCCAAGCGAATGTGGTGGACGGGCGAAACACCTACGTCTTATCCTACTGGCCGGACACGCGGCCGATCGGAAAAGTACTCGTCAGTCGCTAGGAAACCCTAAGTCCGAGGAGAAAATGGTCAATTCGGTCGTTTTCGGTTAGGGAAAGTTGATTACCTGTAGTGCCGTGGCTGTTGTCTTCAATAGGCCTTTGTTGTCGTGATTAGGCTGCTAAAGGGCCGCGTGTCCCAAGGGAGCGCATTGCGTTCCTGTTCCCCGGATGGAATATCGCCTATACTTACGTGATTGCCCGCGATTGAGCGCGTGGCACCCCTCATCGAAAATCCTCCGAAAACAAATCTTCACCTAACATTTCCAAAGATTGGACGACGCGGGCACACACACTTGCCTCGTATCGCGCCGATTCCGCCAACGCTGGGTTCGCACTGGACTGGTCGGCAAATTCTCCGTCTGCCAGTCCGCCTTTTTCAAAGATCTAAGAAGTCCAAACCGAATATAGGACGTTCGGCAACATATCCTCCCCTCACACCGAGTTGTTCTAACTTGGTCTTATCCGTCAGGAGCTGCATAGTTATGAACGGTCAACGTCCCCGGCGATGGCGTGGGGAGCGACAGGATCGTCGGTCACCACTGGGACGAAGTCGCCCGCCGGAAGTCAGTCCAGAAGTCGAAGAGCGCATCCGCGAACTGGACGCTCAGCACGAGCCGATGTCGTTGGCTGAGGAAATTGCCATCGAGTCGCGAAACAACAGTTCCGGTCCGCAGACGCGGCCTGTCGTCCCGGACCAGGACTCGACATTTGCCGAGCTACAGGCCATGGACGAAGGCGAGTTGCAAACGGTGGCTACCGAAGCGCAAGTCGAAGCGACTGGACTGAACAAGCGTGAATTGGTGTTTCAGATCCTCAAAGCCCGCTTGAAGAACAATGGGCTGATGTTCGGCGAAGGCACACTCGAAATCCTCCCCGATGGCTTTGGATTTCTGCGCAGCTTCCGACATCACTACATTTCCTGCCCCGATGACATCTATGTGTCGCCCAGCCAAATACGCCGCTTCGGTCTCCAAACCGGCTCGACGGTTGCAGGACAAATCCGTCCGCCCAAAGAGAATGAACGCTACTTCGCACTGCTTCGTGTCGAGGCCATAAATTTCCACGACCCCGATTTGAGGCATCACAAGGTTAGCTTTGAAGAGCTAACGCCACTGCACCCAGATCAGCGGATCGTGCTAGAGACGGAGCCCGATGTGATGGAAACTCGCGTCATCGACATGTTCACTCCACTGGGATTTGGCCAGCGTGGCTTGATCGTCAGTCCGCCACGGGCCGGCAAGACGATCCTGATGCAGAAAATGGCGCGAGCAGTGCTCAAGAACTATCCCGAAGCCTACGTGATCATGTTGCTCATCGACGAGCGTCCCGAAGAGGTAACGGACATGGAACGCGAAGTCCGCGGCCGCAATTGCGAAGTGGTCAGCAGTACGTTCGACGAACCTTCGTCTCGACATATTCAAGTTGCGCAAATGGTTTTGGAAAAAGCCAAGCGAATGGTCGAGTACGGTGTTGACGTGGTCATTTTCCTGGACAGCATCACCCGCTTCGCGCGGGCGTGGAACAGCGAGTGTCCGCAGAGCGGAAAACTGCTGTCAGGCGGTCTGGACGCCAATGCTCTCCAAAAGCCTAAAGCCTTTTTTGGATCGGCTCGAAAGGTGGAGGAGGGCGGTTCGCTAACAATCATTGCGACGGCTTTAGTTGAAACCGGTAGCCGTATGGACGACATCATCTTCGAAGAGTTTAAGGGCACGGGAAATCTTGAAATAATGCTCGACCGCACCCTGGTCGACCGTCGCATCTGGCCAGCCATCGATATCAATAAAAGCGGCACCCGCCGCGAGGAAGTACTCCTGGACAAAGAGGAATACAAACGTGTGTCCGCACTGCGTCGCGTGTTGGGAGAAATGAATGCCTGCGATGCGATGGAGAAGCTGGTGGGTCAACTCGAAAAGAAGAAGACGAATGTCGAGTTCCTGATGAGCCTGAGGACCTAGACAGCATGAACCCAACTAGCTCGCTTGCCAAAATAGGCGTCGTTGTATCGACCTACAATGCCAACATTACCAACCGTTTGCTGGAAGGCAGCCTCAAGACCCTGTCCGAAGCAGGGTTTGCCACCGCACAGCAAGTCGTGTTGCCTGTGCCCGGTGCATGGGAGCTGCCGCTGGCTGCCCAGAAATTGACACTTCGAGAGGACGTGATCGCCGTGCTGGCGTTGGGGTGTGTTATTCGCGGTGAAACCACCCACGATCAACACATCAATCGCGCGGTGAGCAACGCCTTGATGAGCCTGATGATGCAGACCGGCAAACCAATCGGTTTTGGGCTGCTGACTTGCAATTCACTGGAGCAAGCCATCCATCGGGCTGGCGGAAATGTTGGCAACAAAGGCTGTGAGACGGCCCAGGCCGTGTTGGCTATGCTCAAGTTGAGCAGCCTAACAGATGCAAATGGGTAGCAATCAATGCCCGCCTGGTCCCAGTTGGCTGTATAACCATCAGGACAGAGTAATCACCAAAAACGGGGCAATCACTAAATCAGGCCCAAACTGAGCGGTATTCGCTGGATACTATGCTAGCTCGCAACACGCCAAAAGTTGTGGCTGCCGATAGATAGGGATATGATGCAGTAACATCCTGCAGTTTCCGACGCTTACCTTTGCATGGTCTGGTACTCGGTCAACCCTGTGAGCCTGATGAGGTGGGTAGTGTCTGCATGATTTCGTCGCGACCTATCTTGGAACTCGGAAGTCGAACTAGCGTAGCGAGCACCGCCATGGAGTTGGGATCTACAACCTCTCGAATAAACAAAGACCCCCAGTATCTGGTGCAACTCGTCGGCAGAATGCGGCGAGGGGAGCTCGAAGCTGCGGAAGTGCTGGTTTCTAGTGTTTACGAACGTCTCGTTTGTTTGTCGCGAAAAATGCTGCGAAGTAGTTCTGCCGTCGTCCAACGCTGGGAGCAGACGGAAGACCTAGCCCATGCCTCCTGGATTCGCATTCAGCGGGCCCTACAGGACGACACGCTTAAACTGCAAGATGATATGCATTTCTTTCGCCTTGCAGCCAAGCATATTCGATTCGAGTTAATTGATATGTATCGCAAACATTCGGGCGCAAACGGCTTGGCCGCAAATTACCAATCGGCCCGATTGGCCTCCAACGATTCCCAGCAGCTCAACGACGGCGAACGCTTTTCTGCTAATATCACTGGTGAACCCAGTCGCTTGGCTGCCTGGGGCGAGTTCCATCGGTTGGTTGAAGAGTTGCCCGAACAGGAAAAGACCATCGTAGATTTGTTGTGGTATCAAGGTCTGACGCAGCAGGCGGCTGCGAAATTGCTGGGCGTAGATGTGAAGACAGTGAAACGCAGATGGCGGGACATCAAGATCAACCTAGCCGACAAACTCGACGGGGGACTTATCAATGCAGACGCCTGATATAGATGACCTGATCGACCAACTCGAGGAAGCTCGCGACTCGGGCCACCGACTCAGCCTGGAAGAGCTGTGCAGTGGACATCCAGAGCTGCTGGAGCCGCTGCGACGCCGCTGGGAGTCGCTAAGTCGGTTTGACGATCAGTACTGCACCCAGCCGGAATCGACCGAAGAAGTTGCCCTGAAGCTGGCTACGATGCCTGGTAATATTGTCGGCACACGGTTGGTCATGCAAACCGAACTGCATCTCAAAGAGTTTCACGATTGCGGTGGATTGGGTGAAGTCTACGAAGCCACCGACGAGGGCCTATCGCGCAGACTCGCGGTGAAATTGCTGCGCATCGATCGGCAAATGCCGTCCAATCTGGACGACTTCCGACGCGAAGCTCAAATCATCGGGCTACTGAATCATCCAGGTATTGTTTCCATCGTTGGCTGGGGAGAAACATTTGAAGGTCGACCCTTTTACGCAATGCCCTTTGTCGATCGAGGAAATTTGCTGTCAAGCGCCGCCAACTACCATTCGAAGAATCGCAATCGTATTGACGACAGCGATAAAGAGTTTCGCGACTTGCTCTATCGACTGGTCAGTGTCTGCAAGACGGTCGCGTATGCGCACTCGCGCGGCATCGTGCATCGCGATCTGAAGCCAGAAAACATCATGCTGGGCAAGTACGGCGAGACGCTAGTCATCGACTGGGGTTGTGCCTCTCGCGTTAGCCGCGACGCCCGCTTCAAACTTCCCGGCGAACAGACCCTGCAGCTCAAGGGCGTTAATGATTCGACCTCGACCGGGGGTATGACGCTCCGCTACGCCAGTCCCGAGCAACTGCATGGTGGCAAGCCCGTGGGCCCCGAGAGCGATATTTACAGCTTGGGCGCGATGCTCTACAGACTGTTGACCGGCAAGAGTCCGCTCGAAGATGTGCCTGCCGAACAAGTTCGCAGCCTTTCTCTAGCCGGTAAAATCGAACCCGTAGAATCTCTAAAAACCGGTGTCCCCAAGCCGCTGGCGGCGATCTGCAAGAAGGCCATGTCCATCTCGCCCGAAGATCGCTACGCAACGGCCTTGGCCATGGCGGACGACCTGGAACGTTTCTTATCCGACGCCAGCGTGTCCGTTTGCCGCTCGAGTGTCGGTACTCGAATGGCCAGGTTTGTGCGGCGCAATCGAACCGCTAGCGCAGTGCTGCTGGGTACGCTGGTCGTCGCTTCGGGCCTCTTGGCAGTGGCCCTAGCAGGTCAAAGTGTGTTTGCATTGAAGGCCAAGAATTCTGCTCGCGAACGACTGCGGTTGGCGGCCACTATGGCAGCCAACATTGGCGGCTTTGAAATCGATCGACGCATCAGTCTGCTCGAACATGAAGCCCAAAACCCATTGCTGGTCAGTGCGCTCTCGACCATCCATACGTCGCCGGAGGATCGGCAACTATGGGAGAAGCCGCAGAGCCTTATGTACGAATTCATATACCTCCTAAACGCTTCAGGCGTCGAGGTGGAGAGCATGTTCCTTAACGATATGCGCGGAGTTCAAATCGCCCGAGTCCCGACGTCCGATTCGATCGGCGAGAACTTCGCCTACCGAAACTACTTCCATGGGCTACCCGAGGATCTCGATCCCCTTTCTCCAACCTATGTGAGTTCGCCGCCTCAGCCCGCGTCCGGCCTAGTTATCTCCAACGCTTATGTGAGCACGAACCAAGACAAGAACGGAGAGTATCCAATCAAAACAGCCTTCTCGGTGCCGATATTGGGAATGAATGCGACTGGGCAAAAGACAGTTGTGGGTCGTCTTGGCATGTCCGTGCGTGTCAATGATCTAGGAGTCTTCAAGGGCCTCTCGAATTTGTCCGCCGATGCCTGCTTGGTTGAAATGCGAAACTACGCCTGGGGTTCCGCCACGGCGCGAGGCTTGATCTTAGATCGTAAACTCAGTTCCACCGAAACGTTTGCTGTGCCTGCAAGTTTCAAGAATGGCCGCCCGAGTATGAGCGAGACGGAGGTGAAAGATTCTATGCCGCGGCTGTCTGCCGAGACGACTGAGCATGTCATGGCAGTGGCAACTTCGCAATCCGAAGCCAACCTTATATCAGGTTTTCTGGATTCGGAGATCAATACGCAACGTCAGGATGCTGCGTGTTCGGTGGTCCACATCCCCTACCGCGATGGTATCGAAACCGGCTGGGCGGTGCTGTTCTATGAATCGGCAGAAGCGGACTCCGATTGAACAAAACGCCACTGACCATTGTGACCGCGCCAGGCAGCTTGGGCGATGTGAATCCGCTGCTTGCCATTGCCCGCGGCCTGCAGCAGTCCGGTCACAACGTGCTGTTCTTAGCTGCCGCGCGTTACTTGCATTTGGCTCAGCGGGCTGGCTTGAGAACTCGATCGTTGGTTTCGGAAGAGCAGTTTGAACGACTGGTTGGCAACCCCCGAGTGTGGCATCCTCGGCATGGCGCCCGCTTGATTTTCCAAGAAGCCGTCGCCCACTTCCTCGTTTCGCACTATCAATGGCTGGAAGAGGTTTGCGAACCGGGCGAGACCATTCTGGTGAGCCATATGCTTGACTTTGCCGGTCGCATTTACCGCGATCGACACCCAGCGACCAAGTTTGTTTCGGTGCTACCCGCACCGGCTCTTCTGCGCTCGTTATCAAAGCCCCCGCGGCTGAGTGGCTTTTTCTGGGAACGCTGGATTCCGCAGTTTGCAAGACCGTTGCTTTACCGGTTTGCTGACGCTTGGATCGATCGCGTGGGCGGCCAGCAGATCAACCAATTGCGGCGGAGTCTGGGACTCGAGCCTGTTTCGCGAATACTGCATCGCTGGTGGTGGTCGCCGGATTTGGTGCTGTGCCTTTTCCCAGATTGGTTCTCCATTCCTCCGTCAGACTTACAGCCTTCGATGCGACTGGTGGGCTTTCCGTTGGCGGATAGCGCGGACCTTGTTCCCGAACAAGTGATCCAAAACCTGCAAACGATATTGAAAACGCTGGATGGAGCCCGACCTTTCGTTTTTGCACCAGGTACGGCCCATCATCACGCTGCGGACTTTCTGCAATCGGCTGCCAGTGCCTGTCAAGAACTTCAGGTGCCTGGCGTTTTGATTTCTTCCGATGAGAGCCAGTTTCCAAAAGAGTTGCCTTCATGCGTAGTGGCTGCCAAGTACTTACCGTTTTCAGAATTGCTTCCTAGCGCCGCAGCCCTGGTACATCACGGCGGCATCGGGACGACAAGCCAGGCTTTGAAAGCGGGAACTCCCCAGGTGGTCTTACCAATGGCCTTTGATCAATTCGATAATGCGGAACGCGTCGCCGACCTGGGATGCGGCACTTGGCTACCGATGCGCCAGCAAAATACCGCTCGCTTGGTTCATCATTTGCGGCACCTGCCTCAGACGTCCACCCAGGTTGCTGCGGTGGCCAAGCGCATGCAGGCACAGCCCAACGCAGCTCAGCTTTGTGTAGAAACTATCCAAGCCATGCTTGCCAGCCATTGAATCTGAATTGCTCGATCAAATTGGCAGCGCTTTTCATGGAATTCAAAAACCCACGCGATTTACGTGCTGCGACTGCGCAGAGTGTCAATCGCTGGCGACCGCGCTGACCGCACGCACACATGCGACACCAACTGATCAGGACCTACGTCATTTCGGATTTCATCCCTGCCTGAACTTCGGCCTGATTCTCAAAGTAGTACGCAAGGCACGCATGTACTTGAGCAAGGCTGATGTGCGAGTACTGAGTAGCGATTTCTTCAGGACTGGCCCCATGTCTCTCGTAGTCATTTACGACGTCTTGTACCCGCACTCTAGTACCCGCAACCAACGCTCGCTGCTCACCTCGACGGTTGTTTCGGATTTCAATGTGATTGGTAATGGTTGGTTGCATGACTCAACTCTAGCACGATATACCCCACCTTGCCAGCAAATTTACGCCTTTCAAGTAGTCGGTCAGCAAAGCTACATTCGGCTGATGAGCCCAGCTTTTTCGAGTGGGTGCAGGCCGTACATTCCTAGCGAAGGCGCTTCGGCATCGGGAAACATTTTGCCGCGATTGGCTACTTCGGCGGGATCGCAGGCGGCTCGAATCCGCTTCATGCAGTCGATCGAATCCTGCGAAAACATGCGCGGGAGAAAATGACGCTTTTCCATACCCACGCCATGCTCGCCGGTAATCGAGCCGCCCAGGTCGATGCAAAGCTGGACGATCTGGCCAGCCAGCTCCTCGGCTCGATGCAGCTCGCCGGCTTGGCGACCATCGAACATGATCAGCGGATGCAAGTTACCGTCGCCCGCATGAAATACATTCGCAACCGAGATGCCCGCTTGGCGACTGAGCTCTTCGATCTTTTGAAGCGCGTAACCAAGTTTGCTGCGCGGGACCACGCCATCTTGAACGATAAAGTCTGGACTGAGCCGGCCGACGGCCGAGAATACGCTCTTACGGCCCTTCCAGATCATGCCGCGCTGAGTCGCGTTCGCGGCCACGATGACCTCGCTGGCACCACTGCGACTGAGCAGGTCGTCGAGCAGTCCGCGCTCCGCAGCGACGGCTTCTTGGCTGCCGTCGAGCTCCACGATCAAGACAGCTTCCACATCTTTTGGATACTCGGCACCCACGGCTGCGGTGGCGGCTTGCATGCTCAACCGATCCATGATTTCCATCGCGGCTGGTAGTAGGCCGCTACCTATGATCGTGGCCACCGCCGCACCGGCTTGCTGCAACGTTGCATAACCCGCCAGCACGGTATGAAAACTTTCGGGTCGCGGCAATAGTTTGACCGTGATCTCCACCGCGATACCTAGCAATCCTTCGCTGCCAACCATGAGGCCCAGCACATCGGGACCGACTTGCTCGCCGCCTTCGCAGCCCACGTCGACGATCGCGCCATCCGCCAAGACGACTTTCATCGACAAGATATGGTTGCTAGTCATGCCGTACTTTAGACAATGGGCTCCACCGGAGTTGAACGCGATGTTGCCGCCAATCGTACATACCTGTTGGCTGCTCGGGTCGGGTGCGTAATACAACCCTGCGTGCTCGACCGCCGACGTCAGTTTCAAGTTGATAACGCCGGGCTCGACAACCGCCAAGCGATTGGGAAGATCGAGCCGTAGGATGCGGTTCAAACGGTTGAGCGCGATGACGATGCCATCCTGATGAGGCAACGAACCACCCGAAAGGCTTGTTCCGCTCCCTCGAGCGACAAAGGGAACTTGGCGCCGATGGCACCAGCCTACGATGGCTGCCACTTCTTGCGTCGAGCGCGGCACGACGACTGCTTTGGGTTGAACAGCAAAGGCGGTTAGTCCATCGCTTTGGAATGCGGCCAGCGCGCTGGGCGACTCTTGGAAGCGATCGCTCGGTAGCAGCTTTTTCAATTCGTCCAGGGCGAAGTTGTCTACTATGTCCATATTTCTAGCTTTTCAGAAGAATTAGTGAGTAACAACCCGAGAGCGCCAGGTCTTCGGACTTTCAACGTGGGATAGGCTTCCAGCCTGTCAATCCAGGCATGACAGGCTGGAAGCCTATCCCACTTATGTATCTCTCGATCCTCAAGCCATTCTTTTTGACCTGCCATGCGTTTAAAAACCTATCAAACTTTGTTCTTGAATCGATTGACTACCCACAGATTGTTCTGAAGAGCCAAATTCCATGAGTCGGTCGTACTCGTACTCGAAACGTCCCGAGTGAGAACCTGGCGCTTTGTCAAAGTGATGAACGGGGTTTGCAATATGAGCCGTTTGGGCGATAGCCCCGGTTGATTGCTTAGGAACCGCGGCCATCGCCAAAACGGCTCACCCACGTTTTGATTTTTGACAATGGACTAGTACCAAACTTTAGGCACTTGCCGCAGCAAGTGTGGCTGGCTCGGATTTGCCCGCAGCGCTGGCGGCCTGTAGGCCGACGCCCGGATCGATGTCGATCCCCTGATCGCGAAGAATATTTTCCAGCGCGGCTAGCACGAGCATGACGTTGGCCTCCGTGCTGCTTGAGCCCATCAGTCCCAGCCGCCAAGCCTTACCCTTGAAAGGTCCTAGTCCGGCACCGATCTCGATATTGTAGTCATGCAACAATCGTTTCCTAACGGCCGCATCGTCGACTCCGGCTGGCACGTGTACGGCATTGAGCGTGGTCAACGAGTGCTGTGGCACGTAATGCATGCCCATGGACTCGAGGCCTGCGCGTAGCATGCGATGGTTGCGCAAGTGCCTCGCGATCCGATTCGCCAGGCCCTCTTCCAAAACAATCTGCAGTGCCTCGCGAAGTGCGTAAGTCATATTGATGGGGGCGGTGTGGTGGTAGACCCGATCGCTGCCCCAATAGTTACGGAGCATCGTGATATCTAAATACCAACTAGTAACTTTCGACTTGCGACGATCGAGGGCTTCGAGTGCTTTAGACGAAAACGTGACCGGCGAAAGTCCCGGAGGGCAGCCCAAGCATTTCTGGGTTCCGCTGTAGCAAGCGTCGATCTTCAACCGATCGACGGGGATATCGATACCGCCCAGGCTAGTGACCGCGTCGACGACAAACAGTCCGCCGTGGTTGCTCACGAGCTCCGAAATTTCTTCGAGCGGCTGATGCTCGCCGGTACTAGTTTCCGCGTGAACGATTCCCAGGGCCTTGGTGTTAGGAAATTGCTTCAGTGCTTGGGCGACTTGCTCGGGCTCGATAGCGTGTCCCCACGCAGCTTCGATGGCATGGACGTTGGCTCCGTAGCGCTCGGCGACGTCCTTCATGCGGCCGCCAAAGACACCGTTGACACACACGATCATTTCATCGCCGGGCTCGATCAGATTGCACACGCACGCTTCCATACCGGCGCTGCCAGTGCCAGAGATGGCCATCGTCATTTCGTTCTTCGTTTGAAAAACTTGACGCAGCATGTGACGCGTTTCGTCCATGATCTTGAGGTATTCGGGATCGAGATGTCCCAGTGTGGGCGCGGCCAGCGCTCGCAGCACGCGGGCCGAAACATCGCTTGGGCCCGGTCCCATGAGGACTCGCTGGGTGGGATTCATCGCGCCGAAGGAAGCATGGGTCATAGTGGATTTCCGAACGATCTACTGGTTTTTTAGATCTACTGGCTTGTTAGCGGGACAGGAACGCGACACTTCTCAATTTATAAGGGAAGTTATCAATCTTAACATGCCCCAATCCTAACATGCGGTCTGCCTGCGAAAATACAGTACTGTCGCAGCCTTTTTGGAACTTTGTTAGAATGCGGTTCGTACCCGACGACGTCTTCCTGAAAGCAACGGATTAATGCCTTTAGATCAATACTCGCCGTGCCCCTGCGGCAGTGGCAAAAAGATGAAGTTCTGCAAGTGCCTCGACCAGCCGCAGGACTATGACAAGTTGATTCGCTTGATCGAAGGCGGCCAAGAGTTGGCGGCCATGGATCGCATCAACCAATTGCTAGCCAAGACACCCAATGCGGCTTGGCTGCTGGCCCTTAAAGGTGAATTGTCGTTGGGCATGCAGGAGCTTGAGACGTTTAAGGAAACAGCCAATCGTTTCATGAAACTCAAGCCCGACAATCCGCTGGCGCTAATCATGAAGTCGCTGGCATCCTCGTTGTCGGGTGAACCGGCCGAGAACGCCGCCAACTACCTGCTCGAAGGCTTGAGCGAATCTCGCGAATCGCTGCCCGCCATGACGCTTATGGCGCTGGAGATGTTGATCCAGTCGCTGGGCCGTTCGGGCAAACTTTCGCTGGCAGGGTACTGGGGAGACCTCCAGCAACTACTGGCCGGAGAACAGCGGGCTGAAGGCGAGTCCGTGCTGCACGATTCATCGCTCAACTTGATTGCCAAAGTTCCGGGACGGCTTGTCGACGATCCGCCAGGCACGCCGTGGAAAGAGCGGCTGGCCGAAGTAACGTCGCTCTCCAAAACCTTTCGCTTTGCCCAAGCCGAAACAAAGCTGCGTTCGATCTTACGTGACTTTCCCGATCAACCCGGTCCGCTCAGCCACCTGTTGCGAGCACAGATGGCGCAGCTAAACCAAAATGGCGCACAAGCTACGGCTCAGAAGCTGGCCGATCACCTGAGCATTCCGCCTACAGAGCGGGCTTATTTTGCGGCCCTCGCGTTCGAATTGGAAAGCGAACAAAAATCGATACAGCCGGAAACGATATCCCGTTACTGTGAAGTCGACTCGCTCGAACGCATCGTGGAAGCCCTGGTACCGTTGGAGCATATCGAGAGCGTCGAAGGTGAAGCATCCGCTCAAGTTAGGCTCTATTACGCCGCGATGGTAAGCGACGAAGTGCCTGCCAGAGGCGTTTATAGTATCTTCGATCGCTCGATCCAGCTAACAGTCGCAGTTGGTGACCAGCCGACCTCCGACGCAACAGATGCCGTACCGCGGTCGATTGCAAGTCTTGTAGCCACCGTGATACTCTTCGCAAAGCAGACCGACAAACCCGCGCGGGCATTGTTTTTGGCCACCCGTTTCCCTGACTACCAACAGCGGATCGACGAGACGCTGGCGATATTGCAAATGGGAGCTGATATTGATGGTGCGATACCGCCTCTCTCGCGTACTTACGTTGACTTTCTGGGCCGACCCAAGTTGGTGGCCGGTCGACGCGAGCCGCCTTCGATCCAGGAAAATGGAATCGAGCTCAAGCACGACTTTCTAAATTTGCCTTTTAAAATGTTCGATGGCGCAACTCCGTTGGAAGCTGCCCAGCACGAACGGCACCGCGCCAAGTTGCTGGGCCTGCTCTGCCACTTGGAAGGCGAGCAAAGTATCATCGTGCCCACGCAAACCATTGGTGAGCTCTTCGCAGAACTCGAATTGGAGCGTCCAGCAGCCGAGGCCGAAATTGTCTCCGGCAATTTCCGCATCACCAATATTCTCGACTTGGATCGGATCGATCTAACGCAGCTCAGCGATCAACACTTGCAGGGTGTGATGGTGCGGTCCATGAATTTGGGCGCAAGCCGAGTCTTCTACCATTGCAGCCTGGCGATTCGGCAGCGGCCCGGCTTAGCCGATCACCTGCAGACCCAAGTCGTGGCTCTGTCAGCTCTAAAGATGTTGGCGAGCAGCTTCCAAGAAAAGATCGTCTATTGTGAACAGCTCATTGAATTGCTGGTCAAAGCCAACGCGCCGGTCGGTCAAGCAGTCTTGGAGTTGGTGGGATTGCTCAATGCCGACGGTCGCCCCAGGGAAGCGGAGCAAACCCTGATTCAGGCCGCCACGAACTTTCCCGAAGATCCCTATTTGATGAACTTCATTCAGCACGTCATGCAACAGCAACGCGGAGGTTCGCCGCGTGGTGGCGGTGGGTCCGATGAGCTGGCCAGCCGGATGATGCAGCACGCCAGTCGCAGCGAGCCGGAGAGTCAAAGCGGTCTGCTCCTGCCAGGCCGGGAAACTAGCGGCTCTGCCGGGGAAAGCAAACTCTGGCTCCCCGGTTCGTAGTCAACACGCATTGCTGCTGGGCAGGGGGACAAAATAAACGGACCATCGAAGCGACCAGTACACGATCTCGATTCGCAGTGGATGCAAGTCGCCCTGGCCTTGGCCCGTCAAGGCGAAGGGCTGGTCGAGCCCAATCCGCTTGTCGGCTGTGTGCTGGTTGGCCAGGACGGCCAGCTCTTGGGTCAGGGCTTTCACGCCCGCTTCGGGGAAGCCCACGCCGAATGCAACGCGATCGCCGCTGCGGTGCAATCCGGCCATGTAGACAAACTTCGAGGTTCAACGGCCTACATTACCCTCGAACCATGCTGTCACCACGGCAAGACGCCGCCATGCACCGACGCTCTACTCCAAATTGGTATCGCCCGAGCTGTCATCGCGCTGGAAGATCCGTTCGAACAAGTAAGCGGGCAAGGAATTGCAAGTCTACGCAGCGCTGGCGTTGAGATCACCCTGGGTGTCCAGCGATCGCCTGCCCAGGAATTGAATGCTCCGTTCCTAAAGCGCATCGAGCAACAGTATCCCTGGATGATCGCCAAGTGGGCGATGAGCCTGGACGGAAAAATTGCCACACGTACCGGAGACAGCCAATGGATCTCCGGCGAAGCGAGTCGCGATCGAGTGCAACAATTGCGCAGTCGGGTCGATGCAGTTCTGATCGGAATCGGCACGGCGCTGGCCGATAATCCACTGCTGACTGCGCGCACTTTGGAGCCACCCCTCCGCACGGCAGTTCGCGTGGTCGTCGATTCGCGTTTGCGAATCGAAACCAACAGCCGGCTAGTGACTACCGCTCGCCAGACGCCACTGTTGCTGTGGGCTGGTCCGGCGGCTCAGCAGCAGAAGGCTCACGACCTGCGTCAACTAGGCTGCCAAGTCGTGTTGTGCGACGATGCGGACCCGCTGCGCAGGCTGGACGAGTTGCTGAGGTACCTGACGCGCCAATATGCAGCCACCAACGTCTTAGTCGAAGGAGGGGCCGAATTGCTCGGCAGTCTGCTAGCGCTGAAACAGATTGACCAATGCGAAGTTTTTGTGGCACCCAAGTTGATTGGCGGCGAGGCGGCCATCTCGCCCGTGGGCGGACTTGGAATCTCGCAGTTGGTGGCTGGCCCCCAAGCTCGCGGCATTCGCGTTGAGGCCTGCGGTGAGGATGCGCACCTACAATGTCGATTGAATTGGCAGGTCTGATCGGCTAGACCGCTTCACGGCGGTAGCGACCGTAGGCCAGTAGCACTTCGTATAGATCGTGAGGAATTTCCAGATGATCGTCAGCGAAATCGTCCAACCAAGCGCGGTTGGTCAACGCCGCATCGATCAGCAAAGGAATCACATCGCTGGCGCTGACGCGGATCGAATCGCGGGTAACATAGGAGTCGAGCTGAGTCGACTGGGTGGCAGCGGAAAGGGTGGCAGCGGAATCGGCAAACGAACCCAGGTCCATCAAGTGGCGTTGCTGAGCAAGCATTCAGGCTCCAAACATGTTGAGAATGTTGTACCAAGCCAACTACAGAATTCCATTTCTGAAGTCTCTCGACTTGAGAATCTATCGGACACTTCCGACAAATCGGATCAGACAAACTTTGCCGATTGTGAAGAATGGGCGAGCTTTAATATGCTAGCATTGCCAAACAAGACAACCAAGGCTCGACAACTCGATGAACGAATCTACCCAACCGCCACTTAGTGCGGTGCCACACGCGATCGTTCGCACTTCACAGGAAGTTGCCGTTCGGCGGCTGCATACGCGGCTCTGGTGGCTGACAGGACTTTGCGTTTTGCTAGCGGTGGGACTGGTTGTATCGAGCTTCAGGACGCAAGGCAAAACGATCGGGGTTCATTTCCTCGACGGCCATGGACTCAAAGCTGGAGATACCCTGCGTTACCGAGGCATCGATGTCGGTTCGGTCGCAGAAGTGAAGATCAGCCCAGATTTGCTGGGCGTTGACGTCGCAATTCAGTTGGTGCCTGGAAATGAAAAAGTGGCGGTCGACGGAAGTCAGTTCTGGATTCAAAGGGCAAGACTACGTTTGGGGCAAGTTGCCGGTTTGGACACGGTGCTGGGCGCAAAGTATGTTGGCGTAATTCCTGGCGATCCCTCCGCTCCGCTGCAAGCAAAATTCCGGGGCATTGAAACGCCACTTGCCATCACCGATGGCGAATCGGCAGAGATTCGTATCCAGTTCCCGGCTGGGGAAGGCTTGGAGGTTGGCGATCAAATCCGTTTTCGCGGCATAGCCGTCGGGGAAGTGACATTCGTCGAGTTGGATGGGGGGCTCGATTCGGTAGCCGTGGGAGCTCGATTGGTGGGAGCATCGCGGGAATTGGCCAAAGCGGGAACACAATTTTGGATCGAACGTCCGCGGTTGGACCTTACCGAGGTTCGCGGATTGGAGACGCTGCTGGGTGGCCGTTATATTGCGATGCAGCCAACGACCATGTCGGGCATTGTTCAGACTAGCTTTGTCGGCTTGGCAGAACCTCCGCCGCTACCTCGCCGCGACGGCTCGCTGGAAATTGAGCTCGACGCATCGCTGCGTTTGGGACTCGTGCGTGGGGCGCCGATCACCTACCGAGGGTTGGAAGTCGGCCGCGTCTCCAGCGTGGGGCTGGCCAGCGACGGTGCTTCGGTGAAAGTGAGCGCCACCATCGACACGGACTATTCCGAACTCGTGCGCGCCAATTCGAAGTGGTGGGTCATTGGTGGCTTTGCGGTGGACGCCAGTTTGCGAGGCGTGCATGTTTCGGTCGAGTCGCTTTCGTCTTGGGTTCGCGGAGGTATCGCCTTCGCCACTCCGCCCGCGCCGGGCGAGCGAGTTGTTACCGGCCACCGCTTCATGCTCGAAGCCGAACCGCAGCCGGAGTGGTTGCAATGGCAGCCGCGTATTGCCGTCGACCGGTCGCAGAGGCTCGCTAACGGCGTCGAACTGCCACGCCCCCTGCGAGTCGTAGCCAGTTGGAAGTCGTCTTGGTTGGGACTTTATCGCCGACATACTGTGGAAACTTGGGGACTGGCACTGAGCGACACCACCCTGCGCGTCCCTGCTCCCTTCATTCGCGATGCATCTGCAGCCAGTGAGCCGGTCACGATCGAAGTCGCAGGCAAAAGCTTTCCATTCTCGGCCGAGCAGATTCGCATCTCCGGCCCGATTGCCGCACTGCCCATTCCCGATGGAGCCCAAGTACCGCTGTGGCCGATCGAAAACATTTCCAACGACTGGACCGACCAGAACATCCTGCTCATAGTCAACCCAGAACTGAACGATCCGCTGGCCGTAGATGGGACTCGGCTGTCGGTGGCCGCAGACCAGACATTGGTCATCGCGCCCGGTGTGGCCATTGCGCCCCCGCTCAGCGGATCGCCGGTCGTCAACTCGGCTACGGGCAAGCTATTTGGATTGTTGATTGAAAGCGATGGGCGTTGGACGATCGGTAGGTTACCATGAGTGTAGGTTCGATACTAATCGTCGACGACGATCAAAGTATGTGTGAGTTGCTCGAAACGGATCTGCGTTTGCGCGGTTACCAAACCGCTTGGTGCCAATCGGCTCGCGAAGCGCTGACGCTTGTCCCCGAGCGCGATATCGATGTCGTCCTGACGGATGTGCGCATGCCGGGTACTAGCGGGCTGCAGTTGTGCGACGAACTTCAAAAAACACGACCCGATCTACCGGTGGTCGTCATGACCGCCTTTGGTAGTCTCGAAACGGCCGTCGCAGCCATGCGGGCGGGTGCCTACGACTTTATTGCCAAACCGGTAGAGCTGGATTTGCTGGCCCTTACGATTCGGCGCGCCGTCGAGCGACGGCAGCTTGGGCGGCAAGTCAAACTATTGACTGAACAGCAGAGCGAGCAATCGGTGTTTGGAGAGCTGATGGGCGGCAGCCCCGTGATGCTCGAGCTCTACGATCAATTGCAGCGTGTGGCCGCATCGGATGCGACCGTGTTGATCACCGGCGAGAGCGGCACAGGGAAAGAGCTCGTCGCCCGCTCGATCCATCAGCGCAGCGATCGCGCCAAGAAACCCTTTGTGGCGGTAAATTGCGCTGCCCTTTCCGAGTCGCTGCTCGAAAGCGAACTGTTTGGACATGTGCGCGGCGCCTTCACCGATGCGCGCACGGATCGGCGGGGCCTGTTTGTAGAAGCCGAAGGCGGCACACTGCTTCTGGATGAAATGGGCGATATGCCACTGGCCATGCAAGTCAAATTGCTGCGTGCGCTGGAGGAGAGTCGCCTGCGTCCGCTGGGTAGCGATCGCGATGTGCATTTCGATGTGCGCCTGCTGGCTGCCACGCATCGCGATCTGGAAACCGCCATCGACGAGGGCCGTTTCCGCGAGGATCTGTTCTACCGTATCAATGTCATACCATTGCACTTGCCGCCTCTCAGGGCCCGTGGGACGGATGTGTTATTGCTAGCGAAGCACTTTGTCACGCGCTTTGCCAACAAAGCGCAGCGACCCATCGAAGGCATCGACGATGCCGCCGCCGAGCGATTATTGGCCTACGCTTGGCCGGGCAATATTCGCGAACTGCGCAACGTGATCGAGCGCGCCGTAATTCTGACTCGACATAATCTACTCACTTTGGATGACTTGCCCGAAAAGATTCGCGACTATCGAAGCAGCGCCGTATTCATCGGCAGCGACGATCCGACCGAGCTGGTACCCTTGGCACAGATCGAGCTCCGCTACATCGAACATGTGCTGAAGTCGGTCGATAACAACCAATCGCAGGCCGCCAAGATTCTCGGTGTCGATCGCAAAACGTTGTACCGTAAGAATCAGGCGCGCAGTGAGAAACGCGACGATTGACAACCAGCTAGAACAATGTCCTGCGAAACAACGGCACAATTTCTACGGGGCCAAGCTCGATCGTATCGCCGTCGGCCAGTGGTATGGCTTGGAACGCAGTAAAACTCGCGATCCAAATCGCGTCTAGTTCGCTCGCTGCCTGGGCAGTGGTGCGGTTCAATCCAACAACTTCCTGAAACAATCGGCTGCGGCTCGAAAGCCCACCGGAGTATTGAGCGGGAACCACCATGCGAAACGTATACCCAGCCAGTTGCCGCTGGAGCACGCTCACGGCCAGTCCGTTATACGGTTTTATATTTTCACGAAGCTGTACTCCGCCCGTATTGGCGGGTTCCTTAAGAAAAGTGGCCAACGATGCCACACGAGTACCATCTGGGTCAACCGCTTTGAAATTGAAGACGAACGGCGGGAGATTTACAACCAGCAACTCGATGAATCAGCAGAGTCGCTTGAGCAAATAACTGAACAACGCCAGGAACAACTAAATAAAAATGAACCAGAGCAATCGATTTAAGTCACGTTGTGCCCCTTCCCCTTCATAAGGCTTTGAGTACAGCTTCAAGTGCAAATTTTCACCTCACTAGGGTGAAGGTGAAAATTACCACTTGCATGTTGATAGGAGTAGCCAATGGTTGAAGCTGAAAGCCAAGTGAAGAAAGTGAGCTTAAAATTATTGATGCCAGTTGTTCCTGAACAGGGCTACTTTGAATGCTACGCCTGGCGGTGTGCGATTGAGCGCTACCACGATCTAGAAACTAGCTGTCTGCTTCCTTTAATGGAGGAGTATGCTTTTTGGTGGAACCTGCAAGTTGGCTCTTTGTTGTTTAGGGCGGCCGAAGAGAATCCCAGTCCAGAGGCGGCAGAAGATGCGTTTCAAGAATCCTACGCAGCATTTATGAAAGAAGACCTTAAGAAAGCCGCTCACGTTGATGTGTTCGAAATCAGTATGTCTTCAAAGTTGCGTATTCTTGAAGGTTTGTACAGGTTTGCTAAAGCGGAAGCTGACAATTGTCAGGCACAATTTAAGGTAAGCGATAAGGACAGGAAGGCGATTTGGGAGCTTTCAAGGCCTGCTGTTTATCACTTATTTCAGTGTACGGCAGGCAAGAAAGAGATAAGTCAGTTTGCAGCGACCGCAAGCCGCCTCGCTGCAAAATGGCAATAGGGATTTGTAGACGCATGGAAGCGACAGGCCAATCACCACGCACCGCAATAAAGAATCGCTTCCATGAAACGCTTGTCTTTTTTCTGCCTCCTGGTAGTCGTTTGCCTTTTAGTCCCAAGCTTTGGGCAAGACAATGAAGACGCTCGCTTGCTCTTCGACCCGCCAGTAAGCCAGGACGAGAAACTACTTCTTGGCTTAACGCAGGCAGATATTCCACTTGAGCATCGAGCTGCTAACTTACCCCCATCTATCATTGCGGTTTTACCTGGTGAGCCGGGTTCTCTGGCAGTTGCAAAACACCAAACCCAATTTTTTAGCCGCGTAGACGGTACGTTTTCGCTAGGGTTTACTTTTGCCGCTCTTGAACTAGGGGCAGTTTCTAGTGTGTACGTTGATAGGCCTTCGGCACACGGATTTATGCTAAACACTTTTAAGCCAAGAATGGAAATCAATGGCGTAGAGCTATATCCATTTCCATCCTTTCAACACGCCCTTGTCATCGGTGACAGTGTCTTCGATGGAAATCAATCAGCGATTTATTTCGTTCCTGGAAAATCTGAAAGTACTAGGACAGCACTTGTTGGCGACCTAAGTGCTTTCCCAATCCACTTTCAAGATACTGACATGCATTTAGGACCCAGGGAGGTCGTGTTTAGCCCAACTGGAAACTACTTTGCTTTTGTTCCACGCGATGAATTTACAGCCCACAGTAAGACACTGATTTGGTCAGCAATTACCGGACGCAAAATTGCTGAACTAGAGGGCGTTACCATGCCTGCCACGTTTGGGAAAAATGAACGCTGGTTTTACGCCACTAAAGACAAAAACACCCTGCATTGCTTTTTGCGTAACGACACGGGAGACAATCGCCAAGGGTTTTTGTTTGCAGCAAAGCATGTACACCAAACACGTATGCTTGCCCTGCAACCGACCTACTACGTTGCTATTCGTAAACTACGCGAGAAGGCTGCGGCAAAACAAATCGTAGCTTTCTCCTTTGAGAAGGATACGTTTAGCGAGGCGTTTGCAAATGACCACGAGGGAAAAGCAGATTTTAAAGACTCAGAAAATCCTGAGGTATACAATCCGAATGAAATTCTTGCGAACGAAAACGGCTTTATGTACCGAGACAAAGACGCAGTCATAGTTGCACGGCCAGGCATGAGCCTAATTAGGCGTATCCCCCTACCGGTCTTTACTGAGGCGCGTCCGCTTGCCTTGCTCAGAGATTTACAACACGTAGTGTTTGCCAACCACGACAACGACACCATTATGATTGAGCGACTTGAACGAGGTCGAGGAAGACAAAGTCATTCAAGTGCAAAGCCACAAATTAGTAAGCATCCAGACCCACAGACAGCGTCTTTGTTTTCAAATCCAGACCCTGGCTTTAAGCCACCGCAGACTATAAGAGAGGAAAAGTTAATTGAGAGTTTGCTTACCACTGCAAGGCCAGACCCAGAAGTTTATTCAGTAAACGTTGACGGCTTTCGAGAAGCGTCAGCGAACATATCAAAAACAGCGCTAGCACGACTTGCAGAAATGGTTGGCTGGGCTTCACCAGAACCAGAGCTACCAGCTAAGCAACCGACATACGAACCAAGCGAAGAAGTGCTACCAGACCCTAGCGAGGTCGTTGCTAGTGACAGCCAGGTAGAAGACACGGCAGAGGATACGGCAGAGGCCACAGTAGTAGCACAGACAGCGAATGTAGCCGCGATAACGGTAGGCAGTAACACCGAAGTCGCTAAGAAGAGTGACGCTAAGACTCCCTGGGAGCGCGTTGCACTAATTGTGCTTTTAGCTCTAGCGGCCTTTGCCGCAGTAATCGTCTTTTTCAAAGACCGGATTGCAACTGACTGGGAAAGTTGGCAGCTAGCGCTTACAAGCTGGATGACTCGCAGAAAACTGCCAGCGGTACGCGGTGCTCCTAATCCGGTTAGCACATCTACTGGTAGTCAAGCGTTCGATACACAGTCAAACGCTTTACTTATCCCACTCGAATTAAATGCTTTGGTCCCGACTGGAAAAACGCACAAGCCGCTAACGAACGCATTTTCAGGCTGGGGTTACAGACTTTCCATAGTCGCTTTCGTTTTGGCAATCGTGTTTGCACTTGTCATGCTGGAACCAATTCTTGGAGGTGGGGCAGTCGTCTTTTTGGCATTCGTTTGGGTTGCTTCAAGGATGAAAACAAAGCTTTACGTTGCGCCATCACGCGGAACGGGATTACTTAGTTACGCCGCAGCACAACAAAAAGCAGCCCTTGCCAGAAAGCCAAAAGACCCTGGCATTTTATGGGGTGGAGTTTGGATTCCAACACATGAGGCAAGTAGGCACTTCTGCCTAGTAGGCGCACCAGGCAGTGGCAAGACGCTTTCAATCCGCTTGCTAATGCAAGATAGACTTTCCCGCATTGCCTACGGAGCCAACACCAGAGCGATTGTTTACGATGCTAAGGGCGATGCCATGCAAATCTTGATGGGCATTGACCCCACTTTAAATGTCATCGTCACCAATCCATTTGATAGACGCTCTACTGCTTGGGATATAGCAAAAGACATCGATGAACCAGGCCTTGCAAAAGACCTGGCTGAGTCACTTGTACCAGCGATTCAAGAGCAGCAACCACACTTTACAAATGCTTCCCGCGCGATACTTCGCTGCGTGCTACAAAATTTTATTCGCACGAGACCCGGAGCTTGGACGCTACGTGACGTTTTGCTTGTTATGCGTAACCGGCAACGAATTCAGAGACTCTTAGAGGATGACCGTTACGCGGCAGACATCGTTGAGCAATACTTCTCAAGTACCGGAAGTGCTGGAGAGCAAGGAAGTATCATGTCCACAATTGCCAACAAGCTTGAACCCTACGAGGGCATTGCTGCTGCTTG
>JBGSJL010000118.1:0-24756 GCA_041741955.1 Pirellulaceae bacterium
GGCGCAAGTGAAGTTTGTGGTCAGCGACGATGCGGGCGAACAAAGTACGAAGATCGAGGCCCACGAGCATCACCACCATTAGCTATGCTGGCTCGTGCGGAAAAAATGGGATAGGCTCTTTCGTGGGATAGGCTTCCAGCCTGTCAATGCAAATACGACAGGCTGGAAGCCTATCCCACGTTGGACAAATACGACAGGCTGGAAGCCTATCCCACGTTGGACAAATACGACAGGCTGGAAGCCTATCCCACGTTGGACAAAGAAGACAGGCTGGAAGCCTATCCTACGGCTCTATCAATCCGATCCAATTGCTACGGGGTAATTATGCAACCACGGTATCTGATTCTTTGTTTGTGGGCTGGTTGGGCCGTGTATTCCGCCAACTGGCTGCTGGCTCAAGATGCTGTAACGCCAGCCAAACCCAATTTCGTGGTGCTGTTTGCCGACGACTTGGGCTACGCGGATCTGCACTGTTTCGGTGGTCAGCAGATGGTGACGCCCAACTTGGATGCGATGGCCAAGGGCGGAATGCGGTTAACCAGCTTTTATGCGTCGCAAGCGGTTTGTAGCGCGTCGCGCTGTTCGCTACTGACCGGCTGTTACAATGTCCGGCTCAGTATTCTCGGTGCACTGGGACCGGGCAGCAAGACGTGTTTGAATCCCGCCGAGCAAACCATTGCGGAAGTGCTCAAGCCGCAAGGCTATGCAACGGCTATTTTCGGCAAGTGGCATTTGGGAGATCGCGGCGACGGCTTGCCAACTCGGCATGGTTTCGACGAGTACTTCGGCTTACCGTACTCGAACGACATGTGGCCGTATCATCCGACTTCCAAGAACTTTCCGCCGCTCCCGCTAATGGAGAACGATACGGTGGTCAACAACAATGTGACTGCCGACGATCAGCAGTACTTGACGCGTTGGTCCACCGAGCACGCGGTCGACTTTATTGCTCGCAACAAAAGCCAGCCATTCTTTTTGTATGTGCCCTACAGTATGCCGCACGTACCCATCTACGCATCGGACAAGTTTAGTGGCTCGACCGGCCGGGGGCTTTTTGCGGATGTGGTCGCGGAGATCGATTGGAGCGTCGGGCAGATTCTGGGTTCGCTCCAGTCGCATGGACTCGACTCCAATACGCTGGTACTGTTCACCTCGGACAATGGACCGTGGTTGTCCTACGGCGACCATGCAGGATCGGCTGGGCCTCTTCGCGAAGGCAAGGGAACCGCTTGGGAAGGTGGCCAGCGCGAGCCGACGGTTGCCTATTGGCCCGGAAAAATCGCAGCCGGTTCTGTATCTGACCAAGTCGCTGGTACGATCGACGTATTACCCACTTTAGCCGGCCTAGCCGGTGCGGAATTGCCCACACAAAAAATAGACGGACTGGATATTTGGCAGGTACTGTCGGGGCAAGGAGAAGCCAAGAGTCCGCATGAAGCGTTTTACTACTTTTGGGGAAAAGAGCTGCATGCTGTGCGTAGCGGCGCATGGAAGCTGCATTTTCCGCATGATTACCGCAGTTTGAGTGGCCAGCCCGGACAGGGTGGCCAGCCTGGTCCCTACCACGAGCTCAAGTGTGGATTGGAACTTTATAATTTGGACGACGACATTGGCGAGAGCCGCGACGTGGCGGCTGACAATATGGACGTGGTTCAAAGGCTGCAAGGGCTGGCGGACGGCATCCGTACTCAGCTTGGCGATAGCCTGACCAAGGTAGATGGCAGTGAAATCCGCCCCGCCGGAAAGCTGCCTTAGGCGACAAGATTTGGTGGGATAGGCTTCCAGCCTGTCTAGGTGGGATAGGCTTCCAGCCTGTCATAGTGGAATCGACAGGCTAGAAGCCTATCCCACGCCTGTCATAGTGGAATCGACAGTCTAGAAGCCTATCCCACGCCTGTCATAGTGGAATCGACAGGCTAGAAGCCTATCCCACGCCTGTCATAGTAGAATCGACAGGCTAGAAGCCTATCCCACGCCTGTCATAGTAGAATCGACAGGCTAGAAGCCTATCCCACGCCTTTCGACAGTTTCTGCGAATGCGGCTATACTTCATGAGTCTCCGGCTCAATCTTGGGCAAATCACTCTGAAGCAGGCATATTGATGCAATTAACCGTCCTCGACGAAGCGGCCACTGCCGATCGTTTTCTCACTTCGCTGCCGCAGGCTTGCGGACCCACGGGACAGGTGGCCCCACGCCCGCTGCCGATGTCGATGGACGAAGCGCTTCGCCGCGGTTGGGACGAACTGGATGTCGTCATTGTGACGGGCGATGCCTACATCGATCATCCGAGTTTTGCGATGAGCATTCTGGGCCGCGTGCTGGAAGCGGCTGGTTTTCGAGTCGGAATTATCTCGCAACCCAATTGGCATTCATGCGATGACTGGCGTCGCTTTGGTCGACCGAAGTTATTCTTCGGGATCAGCGCTGGCAACATGGACTCGATGATCAACCATTACACGGCCAACAAGAAGGTACGCAACGACGATGCTTACTCGCCCGGTGGCAAGATCGGTTTGCGTCCGGATCGCGCCACGCTCAGCTACTGCCAACGCGCTCGCGAGGCGTTCAAAGGAGTGCCCGTCATCGCAGGTGGAGTCGAGGCTTCGTTGCGGCGGCTGGCCCACTATGACTATTGGAGCGACAAAGTTCGCAAGAGTATCCTGCTAGACAGCAAGGCGGACTTGGTCGTTTTTGGCATGGGTGAAAATGCGATCGTCGAAATGGCTCAGCGTCTGCAAGCGGGCGAGTCGGTGAAGGACTTGCGAGATATGCGCGGCGCGGCCTATGCGCTGGGTGCTTCGCAGACTCCGCCCACCGATGTGCTCACGCTGCCCAGCTACGAAGAGGTGGTTGCCGATAAATTGCAATTCGCCGAAGCCACGCGGATCATCCACAACGAAACAAACCCGTACAACGCGCGGCGGCTGATTCAGTGGCATGGCACGCAGGCGGTCGTGGTCAATCCACCTCAGTTGCCGATTTCGGAACAGGCCATGGATCGGATCTATGGGTTGCCATACACGCGGCAAGCCCACCCCAGCTACGCTGAACCGATACCTGCGTTTCAGATGATCAAGGACTCGGTCACCATTATGCGCGGCTGTTTTGGTGGCTGTACGTTCTGCTCAATAACAGCCCATCAGGGCCGCGCGATCCAGTCGCGGAGCAAAGCCAGTATTATCGGCGAGATCGAGAGTATGGCCCGCGATAAAAAGTTCAAGGGAACCGTCAGCGATATTGGTGGTCCCACCGCCAATATGTATCAGATGAAGTGTACCCGACCCGAAGTCGAAGCCACCTGCCGTCGACAGTCGTGCGTTCATCCCAAGATATGCAAGCTGCTCGGTGTCGATCACCAACCCGTGATCGAGCTCATGCGCGAAGCCAGAAAAGTCGAGGGCGTGAAAAAAGTACTCGTGGCCAGCGGCATTCGGATGGACCTGGCCCGCCAGAGTCCCGAGTACATTCGCGAGCTCACTCAGCACCATGTCGGTGGCCATTTAAAAGTCGCGCCCGAGCACGTGGATCCCGATGTGCTATTCAAGATGCGCAAGCCCGCCAACGATGACTTTGAATACTTCAGCGAAGTTTTCAACGAAGAGTCGCAAGCTGCTGGCAAGAAGCAGTATTTGATCCCCTACTTTATCGCCAGCCATCCAGGCAGCGATTTGGACGCCATGATCAACTTGGCCGTGTTTCTCAAACAGAACGGTTATAAGCCCGATCAAGTGCAGGATTTTATTCCAGCCCCGCTCGATGTGGCCACGTGCATGTACTACACGGGCATCGACCCGTTTACCAAGAAGCCTGTGTTTATCGCCAAGGGCCTGCGCGATCGCAAGACGCAGCGCGCGCTGATGCAATTCTTCAAGAGCGAAAACTACTTCGAGGTGCGCGATGCGTTGCGCTCGGCGGGCCGGACCGATCTGATTGGCGACGGCTGCGATTGCTTAATCCCCGCGACGCCACCCAAGGAAGCCCTCATTCGCCGACGCCAGGATGCCAACGCCCGCTTCCGCGGTGAATATGTGCACACGATCCCCAATGACAAGCCTGCTGGCGATGCGGATAGCTCGTCTTCAACTCCCAAGAAATCTACTCAAAAAGTTCGCCGCGATCGCTCGACGAAGGGCTATCGTCCCGGTCGCAAGGGTGCTCAGTAATTTTCTGAAGTTCATAAAGATGGGTGTGTTGGGAGCTGCCGCTGCGCTGCCGTGGTTGCCACCAGCGCTTATGTCGACCGGCTGCTTCTACCTGGCCCTTCGTCTGATTTGGCGCCGATTGTCCGCTTTAACGTAAATTTTATGGTAGTGGACAAGGCTCTAGAGGAGATGCTCGCTGCAATCATCTGCATCCAAACGCGATATGTGGGAAATACTATGGTCGCGATTGTCAAGCACACTTTTGGGAAGAAAACAATAAATTTATGTTAAATTAGGTTGAATTTTCCGTTTGTTACGCTAGCATTGACCCCCGAGGCGGTAATTAGTTCTACACGATGAAGGGTTCCAATGAAGTTTTTCTTGTTTCTTACAGCCTGCCTGTCTGTCCTTTCCGCTTCGCCTGTCAAGGCTGAGATTTTCACCGGCTCTGGCTTTTCGCTTGTCGACGCTGTCACAGGAGTGGGTGTGGGCGTGGCTTCGGGTAACATTGTTATTGCGGGCGATGGTCGCACCCTGACCAGCTTTAACTCGGTGACCATTAATAACTTGACGCACACATGGGTCGGCGACTTAGTC
This sequence comes from Pirellulaceae bacterium, assembly GCA_041741955.1. Taxonomy (GTDB): domain Bacteria; phylum Planctomycetota; class Planctomycetia; order Pirellulales; family Pirellulaceae; genus Aureliella. Next base: position 4,742 of record JBGSJL010000118.1, read on the forward strand.
GTTGACCTGACGCACATTGAGTCGGGCACAACGGTCACCCTGACCTCGCCGCCAGACAATAATTCCGCGAACTTCAACGGCAATTACACCTTTGCTGTTAATGCGGCTCTCCAGACGATCGATGAAGCGAGCGCAGGTCTAGCAAGTGCTGCGGACTTGGCAAGTGGTAGCTATGCGATTTCGGCCTATGGTGGGGGAACGGCGAATGGACCTCGGACGAGCTTCGATACTTTGACGGGGCTTCCATTGGACGGAACATGGCGTCTTCGTTTCACCGACTTCGGCGTGGGCGATACAGGTGCGGTTGGTAGCTGGAGCATGGACATTACCGCAGTACCAGAGCCCAGCTCGTTTGGATTGCTGGGAAGCCTGCTTGCCGTCGGGTTCGCTCGCAAGCGAAAGAACAAGCTCGCTTTAGCCTGATGCGTGAGGATTCGGGCATCCGGGGAACCATCTACGAATCTCAGTCAAGATTCGAGTCGACTTAGAATGCGGACTCCAGCAGCGAGTCCGCAATTTGTTGGTGGAATATTCTGTAGCGCAAAATTCTGTAGCGTAACGTTCCATTGGGCTATTCTAGTTTGGCTGGCCAGCGCGTTGTGGAGCACCACTCGGCGAGTGATGAGACCATGTGTCAGTGGAAAGCAGCTTGTCCGAAAGTGTGGCAGCAACCTGTTGGGATGGCGTTTTCAAACGTCTAGGCCAATATCTACACTGTGGCCAACTACCGTCACACCCCTTGATGGGCGATCCAGTTTTGGGAGTGAGGTTACATGAACCTTGGGAACTTCTCTGTTAGCTTGGCAGTTAAAGATTTGTCAGCCTCGCGGAGCTTTTATGAAAAGTTGGGTTTTGCCGTTTTCGCAGGAGACGCTGCGCAGAACTGGCTGATCATGAAAAACGGCGATCATGCCATTGGTCTCTTTCAGGGTATGTTCGAGAAGAACATTCTGACATTCAATCCTGGTTGGGACAGTAACGCACAGGCCCTTGAAGCGTTCACGGACGTGCGCGACCTTCAGCGGCAGCTCAAAGCACAGGGTGTCGTGTTATTGACCGAAGCCGATGAGACGACAACGGGGCCTGCAAGTTTTGTCGTTGAAGACCCCGATGGTAACCCAATTTTGCTGGATCAACACGTATGATTGATTTTCGAAGATTTTTGGGATTGTTTAGATAAATCGGCGTTCCTTGGGCATCATCCTGCTGTCAAGCCGCTGGATTGTGTGAGGGTGGAGTCTGGGTTGTTAAACGATTCAATTAGCTTTGCAATTCAAGTCCGCCAGTGCGTGAGCCGCTTGCGCGACAGCGGCGTCAGTGCGCTGTCGGGGCTGTTTGATCTGACGTCGGTACGCTTGGTGCGCTTGGCAGTAACGATTACGCGCAATCAGCACGACGCCGAAGACGTGGTGCAGATGGTCTTGGTGCGAGTTGCCGACCAACCAATTCGGCTCGGCACCGCAGACGAACCCTGGCACTACCTGCTGCGAATGGTCCGAAATCAAGCTCTGCTGGTGCTGCGCAATCGCAAGCGGACGGTTCAGCTCGACAGTCTGATCGACTTGCGCACTGAAACGACCGTCGACGAAGCGGAGCAAGCAGAAACATTTCGAGCGGTGTGGATTGCGATGCGCGAATTGCCAGCCGCCCAGAGCGAAGTGGTGGTGCTGAAGATTTGGGAGTGTCTGACATTCGAACAAATCGGTGATGTGCTAGGTATCAGTCCATCGACGGCGGCCAGTCGCTATCGATACGCGCTGGAAAAACTTTCTCGGCAGCTTGCTTGCCAAGCCACGGATGAAACCGGGCAGGTGAACCACCAGGCTGGAGGTCAGCATGGCTAGGCGAGAGCTCGACCTCAACCCAGAACAGATTCGGTATTTGGAGGAAACGATTTTCTCCGCGCGGAATTATGTGCGTCCCACGGATGATTTGCGGCCGCGAACGCTCGAAGCCGCCAAGGAGTCCAATCGCCTACAAACCAATGCGAACAGGCTGGTAGTGGGTGTGCTCGGCGTACTGTTGGTCTGGAGCGTGCTGGTGTCCGCTGCCAGCGCGCTGAGCATTTATCGCGATCGTATCGCTGGGCCCTTTCCAGTTGAAATTCAGCAAGCTGCTGAGCGCTACTCAGCGGGCAATCACTACGAGATTCAGTGGGGTATGGTCGATGCCTTTCAGGACAGTCGCAGTCTGGAAGCCATGCCCTTTCGGTCGGCTGGACACATTGTTTCCGACCATTAGATAAATTGCGCCGCCGTGCGCATCTCACTTGTAGGATCGGGAGATAAATAAGTGGGATAGGCTTCCAGCCTGTCATGCTTGGATTGACAGGCTGGAAGCCTATCCCACTGGGAACTGACAGGCTGGAAGCCTATCCCACTTGGAACTGACAGGCTGGAAGCCTATCCCACGTTGAAAGACACGACCCTTTATCAACGAGACAACACAATGAGTGGGCTGACTCAGAGCGACGTTCGCGACTTTCATACTGACCTAATGACGGCACAGATGGCTGGGATCCCGTTGAACGTGGGTTTTAGTACTGGCCAGGCTGGGATGCCATCTTCAGGTTCGATGCGTGAATCGTTAAACGCGATCGAATCGATACTGACGCGTGCTTGTGCGGACGGCGAAAGCATCGAGCAAGTCTTGGAGAGCGACGAGCGATTTTCGCGCTCGTATTGCTCGGCGTTGCGAGTTTGGTTTGAATCGGGTCGCGCGCCAGTAGCCCTTGAATCGTTGTCGGAGATGTTAGCTGAGGAGCGACGATGTTGGAGCGAGTTCGCGCTGAGTCTAGTGCTGCCGACGATCTGGCTGGTACTCGCCTACTTGGCGATGCTCTTCATCGTCGGCGGTTTAGTTCCATTGTTTGAAATGCAAAGTCGACAAATGTTGGATGAGCCCGGACCGGTTTTGAAATTCCTGCAAGCCATCAGAGCTTGGATGCCTTTGTGGAGCGTGGCAGTTCCCGTATTGCTCATCGCCGCACTGATATCCCTGCGCGCCCGCAGCCAGAGGCGCATGCAGGGCCAGCTGAGTTCGTTGAATTACGCTGAAGCGTTACGCCGATCGCAACTTGCCGAGCACGCCAGCCAATGGATTGCCGGTGGTATGCCGACCGAGCAAGCCATCGAGTCCCTGTGCGATATGGTGGGGGCCGAGGACCAAGTCGTTCTGCGAGATCGGAAAACGACTGGCAAGCCACGAATCGACTCTTTGCCGCCACTTTTCGCTTGGGCGGTCTCTGCGGCTCGTAGCCAAGATGTAGCTAGGCAGCAGGAACCCACGGTTGCTGATGCAGTGCAAACGGCGCTGCACCAGACGGCAAGTATTTACCGCGAGATTGCCAATCAATTGGCAGGTCGGCACAGTTCGCAGACAGCGCTGCGCATCGGCTTGGCAATCGTTGGCGGCGTCTTGGTAATGGGCGTTGCGTTGACCGTCTTCGGTCCGCTCATTGAAATGATGTTGTCCCTGTCTGCGCCAGTGAGGAGTTAACGACATGCCATTCTTTTACTACGAGGCGTGTGAAACTTCTGGCCATCCGCAGTCGGGAGTTTTGGAAGCTGGAAATCTAGAGGCGAGCCATCTAGCGGCTGCGGTCGTTCAATTGGAAGCTCGAGGTTTGACCGTGATAACTATTTCGCTCGTCGACCCGCAGCGCGCACGAGAGGCCAAGCAAAGTCAGGCGTTTCACGGCAGACTCTCCGCTTCGCTCGCAAATCGTTGGCAGTGGTTGCCCGCTTTAGAATCAATGGCAAATGAGTTGCCACCTTGCGCGGCCCGCTGGGAAACGGAGAAGCTGGTACAACGATTGAGTCAAGACATGACGTCGGAGCAGTTTTTGAGCGATCCAGCGACAGTGCGACTACTGCCCTTGGTAGCCAACGAAGAGGGAGCGAAGCTCGACGTGTCGCGTTTTCGGGAGTGGCTACACGCTGTTTTTCGCTCGCAAGAAACCAGATCGCGCAGACGAAAGATTTGGATTTATCCGCTCGTGCTGACGTTGTTGGTCGCTGCTATTCTGGTCGGCTTTGCCAATTTCATCATTCCTGTTTTTCGTGAGATGTATAGCGAATTCGGGTTACTGTTGCCAGCGCCGACGCTATTGACATTCTGGATGGCTGAGCAGGTTTCACTTTTTTGGCTGCGCACGTTGTTAGCCGTGATCGCGTGCGCTGTCCTAGCCATTCCCATGATTTGGCTATGGCGCAAATATGCGTTGACGAATCGATTGTTCGGACGCTTGGTGGCTGGCACTGAGTCGAATATGCGTGCGATGGCCAAGTTGATCAGCACGCTGGCGGAACTGTTAAACATGGGCGCGCCGATGAATGAAGCCCTACCTGTTGCCGGTCGCGCCAGTCGCCATGCTGTCTTTGAAAAGGCGGCGAAGGACTTGGCCCACCAGTCGCTCGATGCGCAAGCCTTGGGCGCGGAAGGTTATGCGCTGCGATTACCCCCCACACTGCTACTTGCGCTGCAGGTGCCTCCTGGTGTTCAGCCGAACGTCGCACTGCTGCGCGAGCTAGCCAAGGTTTATTCCGATCGAGCCCAGTCGCGGCGAAATGTATTAGCGAGTTCCTTTCCCGCTATGGGTGTCGTCATCCTAGGTGTTTTTGTTGGTTTTGTATTGCTGTCGTTGTTCATGCCCTTGGTCAGTATGGTGACCTCTTTGGCATGAATGTTATCGATCAGAGGAGCAGGCACGCAGCGAGTGCCGTTCGCAATTCGATCGAGGAAACAAACGTAGTAGTAAACTATTTAGACTTTTCGGCCAATACAAATGTCCGTTCGGAGCTTGTCTCCGACGGACACTGCTTTGGCGTACTATTGGCAGGCTGGATCGTCGATTCTCATCTGGCCAAATCGCTGTCAGCGATTTGGCCAGATGAGATGAGAATACCGTGGTGTACTGCATGTTAGTGCGCCAAAGCATGCTTGGAGGGAGGCAAGCTCCCCGCCAAGCAAATTCGATCCAAGTAGTAGGCTCACTCCGTATGCCGTTCGCAATTATTTTGTAGGTTAAAACGTGCTCTCATTTTTTCAATACGCTAGCCCGCACCGACGCGAACTTTCGAGTTCATGGCGTGTGTCACGTTTGTGGATGGCAGACGCTCAACACGTTGTCGGCTTGGCGCTCTTGCGCGTCGCAGCCTTGGCACAACGCGAGCGATTGGAACTGCCGCCGCTGGTAAGCGCACTGGCAGAGGAGCATCGTGGGTTCGCGCGTCGGCGGCTGCGGCAGCTCGCCCAATTGCTTCAAGCTGGCACACCGTTTGTACAAGCCGTAGAACAGTGCCGCGAGCTCTTGAGCGACGAGCAAGTTTTGGCTTTGCGGTTTGCAGACAAAACGGGCACGACCCAAGCTACTTTTAACGAACTGATAGAACGGGCGGCAACAAAGTCGCATGACGCTAGATATCTCGTCCGCGAGGCGATCATGTATGGTGCTTGCCTTACACTGATTGTCGGACTGGTACTGAGCTTTTTGATGACCTTTATCTCGCCCACCTTCAAGCACATGTTCCAAGAGTTCGGTTTACGGCTTCCCTACGCACTCCTATCGCTCCTAAGAGCGTCCGACGTATTCGTGAGGTACCTACCGATCGCGGCCATCGGGCTGCCCGTGCTGGCGGGCTTGGCCTGGCTGATTCGACCGATGCGTTGGTTTCGGCACTGGATGTCATCGCGGATCGTCCGTTCGATTGCACAGATGCGCGTGTCTGGTCTGCTGCGGATGTTGGCTCTGTCGCTCGACGCGGGCCGTCCTCTGCCAGCATCGCTGTCGACGCTGGCTCAGTATCACTTTGATCGCCGCGTGCGGATGAAGCTGTTGGTCGCGCGCAACGAGGTCGAACAGGGTGCTGATGCCTGGATCAGTTTGGCTCATGCGAATTTATTGAGCGACCACGAGGCGCAGGCGTTGCAGGGTGCTTCGACGAATCAATTGCGAGTTTGGCTTATGCGTCGAATGGCAATTAAAAAAGAGGATGCGGTCGAGTCTCGCAAGTCATTCGTAGCCATGCTGGTGCATCCGTTCATCGTCATTGCATTCGGGGTGATTGTTTTGTGGATTACGTTAGCCTTTTTCTCGGTGCTGATCTCGATGATTCTTGCATTGAGTTAACTAGTCGGCGCCAACTAGGTGGCCATCCCAACCCGAAGCGTCAGAGGAATTTAAAGACTCATGAAAAAGAATCAGCTTAAGCATCCGGAGCGACTCGGCGCGACACTGACGGAACTCGTGGTGGCGGGTGGCCTACTGGTGACCGCGCTGGGTTTGGTGGCGACGACGGTGGCGGCAGGCAGCAAGCTGCAGCGCGTCGAGCGCGAGCAGATGTTGGCTGTGGATGAATTGTCATTGCAACTCGAACAGCTAATCTCCGCAACACCAGATACGCTAGCCTTGACCTTGGGCCAATTGCAAGTAAGTCCCTGGGCTCAGGAAGCTCTTGACGGCGCCAAGCTCACTGGAGACCTAGTACACGATGATTTTGGGTCGCGTGTCGAACTGCGACTGGACTGGAATCGCTGGGGCGGTCACGCCGGTGAGACTACTCCGTTAATAGCGGTGGGCTGGTTGTCGGAACGCTCAAGCGACGTAGCAGCAACCCAGGAGGCCAGCGATGCGAATTGACAAGCGCCGACAACTTGGTTTTACGCTCGTGGAAATGTTGGTGGCAATCACGCTGAGCTCCTCGGTGATGCTGGTAGCGGTTGCTTTGGTGCATCGCGCACTGGATCATCATGTTCAAGCGCGCGGACGCGTGCAGGCGGCGGTTGCCTTCAATCGTTTTGCAGAACAGTTTCGCCTGGATGTACATCAGGCGCGAGCGATGGAATCGTCCGATGAAGGCCTTGAGTTGTTGGGGCAGGATGGGGCGACCATCTCCTATGTGGCTGCCGGGCATGTGTTGACGCGCAAGCAACCCCAGGCAGCGCAATTGCATGTTAGTCAAGTCGAATTGAATCGAGATTGCACAGTGGGTTTTGTAGTCGATCGAGAGCGAGCTATCGCCACGTTGTTGGTAGAAATTCGTGCGGAAGCACTGGCCGCCAGAGTCGAACGTCGAGTTGCAGCCGCGTTGGGGTTGTTCAGCCGATCGACCTGGTCCAAGGAGGATGAGGAATGAAAAATGAGATAGGCAGACGACGTGGGATCGTGTTGATTTGTGTGCTGGCGTGTTGTCTAACCGCGCTGTCGCTGGGCACGCTGGCGGTGCGGATGAGCCTGCGATCGGTTCGCGAGTGCAGGCAGACGCTCCGCTATCGTCAAGCTCAATGGCTGCTGGTCGCAGGCGTACAAAGAGCCAGCCAAAAGCTGAATGATTCGACTTATACAGGCGAAGTGTGGGAATTGCCCAAGTCGGTGACAGGCAGTGAGGCCGCGCGAATCCGCATCGAGGTCGCTGCTCTGGAAGCAGGCGTGCCTGTGAATCCACCAGCGAATTCCGTGAACGTGATTGTCGAGTTCGGAGGGGTCGAAGACGCAGCGCTCATGATTCGACAGTCGTTGAAATTAGCTGTTGTTGGCACAGAGTAGCAGGCACGTAAATGTCGCCCCTCACCCCATCCCTCTCCCCAAGAGTACTTGGGGAGAGGGGCAAGAGTTTCAAAGTGCCGCTGACTTTAAAAAAAGTTAGTGCCACTGACTTCAAAAAATTACAAGAAATCTACCCATTGAAAAGTTACAAAAAATCTACTAATCGAGAGGACGAAAAAATGAAATGCGTCGTATTGCGAACGGACGTGACAAACGTAAATTGCCTGCGCAGGCAAAGAAAGAATAGTGCATTTACGCTGGTCGAGTTGCTGGTGGTGATCGCGATCATTGGCGTGCTGGTAGGCTTGTTGCTGCCTGCGGTGCAGGCCGCTCGAGAGGCTGCACGCAGAGCGCAGTGTGTGAACAACTTGATGCAAGTAGCCTTGGCGGTTCATCACTACGATTTCAACATGGAGCACCTACCGTCGGGTGTGATCGACCCAGCGGGACCGATTCGCAGCGAAGCGTTGGGCCAGCACATAAGCTGGATCGTGCAGATTCTCCCACATCTGGAGGAGTCGGCGGCGTACAATCGATTTGATCAGAGTGCTGGCGCCTATTCCACTCAAAACGCACTGGTCAGGCAGCATTCCATTCGCGTACTGACCTGCCCCTCCTACCCGCTCAACTACCACGAGCCGAAGATTGCGCTTTCGACCTATGTTGGATCGCACCACGACTCGGAGGCTCCCATCGATGCCAACAATAATGGACTGCTGTTTTTGAATAGCAAAGTTCGTTTTGCAGACATCCGCGACGGCAGCTCCTACACGCTGCTGTTGGGTGAAGGTTTTATCGATGATGGCGATCTGGGATGGGTTTCAGGAACACGTTCGACGCTAAGGAACGCGAGCAGCATTGAAAATGTTCGCCGAGACGCTCGATTAGTTTCCCAAGGAGCGGGGGTTGATTCCGAGGCACCCAAGGATTCGCTTTACGTGGGTGGATTTGGCAGCTATCACACGGGTGGCGCGAATTTTGCGTTCGCTGATGGCTCCGTGCAGTTTCTCTCGCAGAACATCGAACCGGTTACGTTAAAGAATCTTGGCAACCGCTCAGACGGAGAGATGGTCGAGTTGCAGTGAAACATGCGGTACAATAGCTCGCGTAATCTCTATGACCCATAGGACTCACCGGCCGCAATAGGCGTTGAGCGGACCTACGTCTTGGAAGCAATCGCTGAGTTGCATGGAAAATCGATCTAACACAGGAAACGGTCCCTGGTGGTTGGCGTGGCTAGCGCCGAGCATGTTCTATACGACGTTAGTCTATCTAGGGCTGCTAGCGGCTGTGCTGGTGTTGTGGATCGACGTGCCACGGGTCATCGAAGTCAATGAGGTCGTGGCCGAATCACCCGCCGCGCGGATGTTGCCTGCCTCGGATGTGGAGTTGGCTTTTGAGGAGGCGTCTTTCGCCTGGGGCAAAGTTTGCGGGCTGGGGCTGCTGTTACTGTGGCCCGTATTTATCGCCGAACAAGCGTTTTACTTTGTGACTTCGTGCAGCAGGCGGGCTTTCGCGGTCGAGCACCCGCGTTGGTGGCTTTTCTGTGTGTTGCCTCCGCTGCGGCTATGCGCGCATTGGCGAGGACAAAACGAGCAAGTTTGGCTACCGCGACTCGGCTGGCAAACCGTCGATCGCGGGCTTCGCAAACGTCTAGAGCGAAACTTTAGCCTGCCGATGATCTGGATCGCGCTATTGATTTTGCCAGTGTTGGGGCTTCAATTCTATTATCAGGATCGCATCACCGAATTTCCCAGACTGTGTCTGGCGCTGCACGTTGGGACCGGCTTGATTTGGTATGCGTTTGCGGTCGAGTTTATCGTGATGGTCTCAGTTGCCGAGAACAAACTTGCCTACTGCAAAAAACATTGGCTGGATTTGGCGATCGTCCTTTTGCCCCTTATTTCCTTTTTAAGGGGCCTGCGCGTCCTGCGGGCTAGCAAACTATTGAAGGTTGGCAAACTGCAGCAGTTGACGCGCGTCGTGCGTGTCTACCGCCTACGCGGCGTCGCCATGCGTGGCCTGCGGGCGATGATGTTGTTCGAAGTTTTGCATCGCTTGTTGCGTACTTCGCCAGAAAAGAGGCTCAGGCGGCTGGAGCAGGCCCGTCGTGAAAAGCAATATGAATTGGCCGAGCTCGAAGAGGAGATTAACTTGACAAAAAATCGTATGGCTGAGGTCGCCAAAAAGCGGTCCGCTACTGGTTAAAACCAATCGCAGATCCAGTAGTGTGCCACCGGCCGCAGTGGCGGCCTTGTGATTGAAGAGCCATGATTAGTGGTTTTGTAATCCGCGAAACACAGGATTAAGTCTGTCTCAAAAATCGGAGAGTAGGTGTAGGGTGGGTCGAGCGTGCCGTTAGGCCGCGATGACCCACCATTTTTATGTGATTGCAGGATAGGTGGGTCTTCATCGCTATCGCGATTTGACCCACCCTCCAAGAAATCTACAAGAAATCACAACCGTTCAGGGGCCTTTGGCTGTGAACAGTTACCAAAAATCGGAGAGGGGTTCCAATGAAGTTAAAAGCGTTGGTGGTTGGCTCGCAGACGGCGCAGCGAATAATTCGATCACTGTTTTTTCCGTTTTGTCGATTGTGGTTTGCACAGGCCTGCCTGTTAGGGATAGGTTCGCAAGCGGGCTCTGCCGAGCGTCCAAACATAGTGATCATCATGGTCGACGATATGGGTTATGGTGATCCGGCGTGTTTTAATCCGGCGTCAAAAATTCGCACTCCCAATATCGATGCGATTGCGGCGGCGGGTATGCAATTTACCGACGCACATGCACCTGGGCCGCTGTGTCATATGTCGCGCTACGGATTGATGACGGGCCGCTACCCATTTCGTACCGACGTTGGCCGGTGGCCGACGCACGCTTTGATTGCGCCAGGCCAGACAACGCTGGCCTCCATGCTGCGGCAGCAGGGCTACCGCACGGCGATGGTCGGTAAATGGCACTTAGGGTTCGAGGAGGCTGGCTACGACCAACCGCTGCCTGGCGGCCCCGTTGACGTGGGGTTCGATTCCTTCTTTGGTATTCGCGCCTCGACGGACATTCCTCCGTATTTTTATGTTCGCGACCGCGAGGCAGTGGCTCCACCGAGTCTGCCCATCGCTGACAACAACAGTCAGGGTTGGTCGAAGATTCAAGGTGAATTTTGGAGGGCTGGTCTGATTGCTCCCGAAATGCAATTGGCCGACGTATTGCCACGGTTTACCGAAGAAGCCATCGAGGTCATTGAGAAACACGCATCACAACCTTCTGAAGACGCTACAAGCCGCCCGCTGTTTCTTTATTTGGCCTATCCTGCGCCACACACACCTTGGCTGCCTTCGGCTGAGTTTGCAGGTAAGAGTCAGGTGGGTATGTACGGGGATTTTGCTGAGATGGTCGATGCTATGGTTGGGCGAGTGCTGGTGGCGTTGGACAGTGCCAAGCTCAGTCAAGATACGTTGCTCATTTTTACATCCGACAATGGACCGGTTTGGTACGAGTCAGACGTCGAGCGATTTGGCCATGATTCGGCTGGAGGCCTGCGCGGCATGAAAGCGGACGCGTGGGAGGCAGGCCACCGCATGCCGTTCATTGTCCGCTGGTCGGGCACGGTCGCGGCGGGAACGGCCAGCGAGCAAACCATCTGCTTTACAGATATCATGGCCACCTTGGCAAGTATCACAGGCTATTCATTGTCGCCTGCCGAAGCGCCCGACAGTTTCGATTTTTCGAGCGCGCTGCGTGGGCAGCCACTCGAAAATAAATCGCCGAGGACGAGTTTAGCGATGCATTCGGGCAGCGGCTTTAAAACGCTGCGGGCGGGCGATTGGAAGTTGATCGATGGCTTGGGTTCAGGGGGCTTCTCCGAACCCAAGAAGATTAGACCGCAGCCGGGCCAAGCGGCTCAACAGCTCTACAATCTCAAAGTCGATCCCAGCGAAAGCCGTGATTTGGCTGAAGAACACCCAGAAATTGTGCAGCGCCTGATGCAGCAATTGATCGCCATTGAAGCCGCCCAGCAGACTCGCTGACCGACAGGGTTTGTCGCGAGACTAGGCCTTTCGCGGCGCATTGCCCGTGTGCTAAATCCCCGTGTGCTAAATCAATTTCGGCTAGCTATATTCTGGCGTCCATTCAGACTACAATCCTGGCACCCTGCTCAAACTTTTCCTCCAAACCATTCCTCAAGGATTGCACGCCATGGAATTTCAACTCGATCGACGCTTGTTTTTAGCCGCCTCAACCTTGGCCACGACATCCCTGGCTGTCCAGCGAACTTTATTGGCGCAGGCCGACAAGCAAAAATTGTTCGACATCTCGCTGGCGCAGTGGTCGCTCAATCGCCAGTTTTTTGCATTCCTGGGTAAGGCGCGTGGGGATGTAGATCGCAAACTCGATCCGCAGGATTTCGCGTCGATCGCGAAGAAGGAGTTTGATATTAGTGGCGTCGAATACGTCAATCAATTTTATGTTGAAGCCGTTAAGCAGCCAGGGTATCTGGCCAGCCTGAAGAAGAAGGCCAGCGATGCGGGCGTTACCAATGTGCTGATCATGTGCGATGGCGAAGGTAGCTTGGGTGACCCCGATTTCAAAAAGCGGATCACAGCCGTTCGCAATCACATCAAGTGGCTCGAATGGGCAGCCGAGTTGGGATGTCATTCGATTCGAGTCAACGCTGCGTCCAGTGGCACTTATGATGAGCAATTGGACTTGGCCGCAGATGGACTGCGTCGCCTGACCGAACTTGCCGATACCTACGGTATCAATGTGATCGTCGAGAATCACGGTGGATATTCCAGCCACGGACGATGGTTGGCAACTGTGATGCAAAAAGTTGACCATCCCAATTGCGGAACGCTTCCCGACTTTGGCAACTTTTTCATCGAGCGCGGCGAATCGCCAGTGGAATACAATCGCTACCTCGGCACCTCCGAGTTAATGCCGTTCGCAAAGGGAGTGAGCGCGAAGAGCTACGCATTCGACGAGGCGGGTAATGAGACGGCAACGGACTTTGAGCGCATGATGAAGATCGTGTTGAGCAGCGGTTTCAAGGGCTGGGTAGGCATTGAATACGAAGGCAGTGGCGATTCTTTCGACGGAATCCGCGCCACCAAGAAATTGTTAGAACGCATCCGCGATAAAGCGCCCGCCTAGGGAATGCAAATTTACCTCTGTCGCGCGCCCAAACAGGCGTTCGACCCTCCTTATGTAAAATATGGCACGACTTTGAAGCCAACTGCCCGACAAACTATCTCTCTCGGCGTGTTTATCTGCTTGCTTGGAGGATTCCTAGCAGCCAGTGTGGCTCGAGGAGACGACGGGTTGGCACAGCAAGTGCGTTCCATTTTGTCGAATCGCTGCTTCGCATGCCACGGACCGGACCAGGACCAGCGGCAGGGCGGCTTCCGTTTGGATGAAGCGAGTTCCATGCTGACGGAAGCCGATTCGGGGCAGCGGCCCGTGGTGCCCGGCGAGCCAGCGTCCAGCGAACTGTGGCGTCGAATAATGACTAGCGAAGAGAGCCAGCAGATGCCACCGCCGGAGTTTGGAGCCCGCCTGGATCCGCAGGAGCTGGCAGCCATCGAGAGGTGGATCCGTCAGGGAGCTCAGCTGCCAATGCACTGGTCTTTTGTGCCACCGGTGCGGCCTAGCCTGCCAAGCGTGCAGCCTGTTGTTCAACAAGAAATGACGGCATGGAATCATCATCCCGTCGATCGCTTTGTCATTGAGCGGCAAGTCGAGAACAACCTGCGGCCCTCACCGCCGGCAACGCGCGGCGAGTTGTTGCGTCGGTTGAGCCTTGATCTGACGGGTTTGCCACCAAGCCCTGACGAGGTGCATGTTTTTGAGAGAGACAAATCGCCAGACTCCTACGAGCGGCAAGTCAACCGACTGCTTGGGTCGCCCGCATATGGGGAACACTGGGCGCGGAAATGGCTGGATCTAGCTCGCTATGCCGATTCGACGGGCTACGCAGATGATCCGCCCCGCACCATTTGGGCCTACCGCGACTGGGTTATCGATGCGCTCAACTCCGACATGCCAGTCGACCAGTTCACCGTCGAGCAACTTGCCGGTGACCTACTGCCCAATCCCACGCTAACGCAGCTTGTGGCCACTGCGTTTCATCGCAATACATTGACCAACAACGAGGGCGGCACAAACGACGAAGAGTTTCGAAGTGTGGCGATCGTGGATCGAGTCAACACGACCATGGCCGTGTGGATGGGCGTCACCATGGCGTGCGCACAGTGCCATACTCACAAATACGACCCATTTACCCAAGAAGAATATTTTAAGCTCTACGCAATTCTGAATCAGAGCGAGGATGCTGACCGCAGAGATGAGAGCCCAGTCATTGAGTTATTTACGGCTTCGCAACTATTGGACAAGCAGCGTCTGCAAGCGGAGATCGACGCAGCCGAGTGCGAACTGGACCGGCTCACACCGGACGTTCTCGCTGCGCAGGCTGCTTGGGAGCAGAACCTCATAGAGCCGCTCTGGAAAGTGCTCGAGCCCAAGTCGATGAGTTCACGGAGCCAGAGCGATTTTGTCGTTGATGAAGAGCTAACGATCTGGGGGCAATTGAGCAAACAACACTTGGCGATTCTTTCCAAGCCGGACGCCCAGCGCACCGAAACAGAGCGAGTGGATTTATCGAAGTTCTATAGCCGCTCGATCGCCGAAGCAAACACATCGCTCAGAAGCAAGTTGGCGCGGCTGATCCGACAAGTTGACGGTCTCAAGCCTGCCACCAGCGTTCCGGTATTGCGCGAGCTAGCTCCGAAAATGCAGCGCGAGACTTTTGTGCAGATTCGTGGCAACTACAAGGCGCTAGGCGCGAAAGTAACGCCGGGTATGCCTGCAGTGTTTCATCCGCTCGCGAATCTGCAAGGTCACTCGGAGAGTGTTGATCGCTTGGCATTGGCCCAGTGGTTGGTTGATCCGAATAACCCGCTGACGGCGCGCGTATGGGTGAACCGGATGTGGGAGTCGCTGTTTGGCATCGGCATCGTTTGCAGCAGTGAAGAGTTTGGTTCGCAAGGAGATCGACCGACTCATCCGGAGTTGCTGGATTGGTTGGCGTGCGAACTAATGCAGGATTGGGACACCAAGCGCATGTTGCGTTTGCTAGTGACTAGTGAAACCTATCAACAGACATCCATGGTTTCCGTCGCGGCCCTCGAAATGGATCGGGACAATGTTTGGTTGGCTCGGGGTCCGCGCGTCAGGTTGAGTGCTGAAATGGTTCGCGACCAAGCGTTGTGTGCGGCAGGCTTGCAGTCGACGAAAATGTATGGTCCGCCCGTCCGTCCACCGCAACCTAACCTGGGACTGCGGGCCGCGTTTGGCAGCGAAACGGATTGGCAAACCAGCGATGGCGAAGACCGCTATCGGCGTGGAGTTTATACGACTTGGCGTCGTTCGAATCCATATCCTTCGATGGCCACGTTCGATGCACCCAGCCGCGAGGTCTGCACGCTGCGTCGCGACAGCACCAACACGCCGCTGCAGGCGCTGGTGACATTAAATGACCCTGCATTTGTCGAAGCCGCTCAAGGGCTTGCGCGTCGCATCGTGCTGTACGAATATAGCGAAGCCAGCGATCGGCAGCGTATACAAGCGGCTTTCGAGTTGTGCGCGTCGCGTGCGGCCACCGAACCGGAGCTCGTTGCTATTTTTGATTTACTGTCGACCACGCGATCCCACTTTGCTGGCGATCCGGCAGCCGCCAAGCAGTTGGCAATCGAACCGATCGGCCCAGTGGGTAAGTATGCTAAGGATGCGGACCAGCAAATGGTCGAGCTGGCGGCCTGGACCAGCGTGTGCAATGTACTTCTCAACTTGGATGAAGTCTTGATGAAGCGCTGAGGCGTTACGGGAATGCGAAATGAATTTAAATCCGCTGGCCGAAAATTTGCAGTTGCGAACTCGCAGATATTTCCTGAATCAAAGCAGTCTAGGCCTAGGTCGTTTGGCACTGGGTGGCTTGCTGGGTTCTGGAAATGCGCAGGCAGCAACGACTGAAGAAGCCAATCTGTTGGAACCGCATTTTGCGCCCAAGGCCAAACGTGTCATCTATCTGCATATGACCGGTTCGCCTCCTAACCTCGATCTGTTCGACTACAAGCCTGAGTTGCTGCGGCGTCATGGCGAAGATTGCCCTGCCACTTTTTTGGCAGGCCGAGAGTTTGCTTTCACGTCAGGTACGCCCACGTTGTTGGGTACTCCGCAAAAATTCAGCCGAGTTGGCCAAACGGGAACTTGGATGTCGGGCGCAATTCCGCACTTGCACTCGGTAGCTGACGAGATGTGCCTGGTCCACTCCATGCATTCGGACCAGTTCAACCATGCACCGGCCGAGTTATTGATCTACACGGGTTCACCGCGCGCTGGCCGGCCATCGCTGGGGTCTTGGTTGTCGTATGGCCTGGGATCGGAGAATTCTGACTTGCCCGCTTTTGTCGTGTTGATTTCCAGTGGTGTGCAACCCAACGGCGGCAAGAGTTCTTTCGGAAGTGGCTTCCTGCCAAGCGTGTATCAAGGCATTCAGTGTCGTTCCAAAGGGGACCCGGTACTGTTCGCGTCCAATCCGCCAGGTATGGATCGCAGCCTCCGTCGCCATACGCTTGACACCTTGAATCAATTGAATCGGATGCAAGTTGAGTCGATGGGGCACCCGGAAACGCAAACTCGTATATC
This sequence comes from Pirellulaceae bacterium, assembly GCA_041741955.1. Taxonomy (GTDB): domain Bacteria; phylum Planctomycetota; class Planctomycetia; order Pirellulales; family Pirellulaceae; genus Aureliella. The sequence continues at coordinate 20,988 of JBGSJL010000118.1, forward strand.
GCAATACGAACTCGCCTTTCGTATGCAAGTGAGCGTGCCTGAAGTCATGGATATTTCCCGTGAACCGCAACACGTGCTCGATGACTACGGGGCGGAATTGGGCCAAAGCAGTCTGGCCAACAATTGTTTGTTGGCGCGGCGGTTGATAGAGTCGGGTGTTCGCTTTGTGCAACTGTTTGATTGGGGTTGGGATTATCACGGAACGAGTGCAGACACCGGGATTGGCGATGGTTTGAAGTCAAAATGTGCGACGATGGATAAGCCAGTGGCCGCGCTTATTCGCGATTTACGCCAGCGCGGTCTGCTCGAAGACACGCTGATCGTATGGGGTGGGGAATTTGGACGCACGCCGTTTCGAGAGGGACGCACGGCCAAGAGCGAAGTGTTGGGACGCGATCACTATCCCGATTGCTTCACGATGTGGATGGCCGGAGGCGGTGTGAAAGGTGGCGTCAACTTTGGGGCGACAGACGAGTTGGGGTTTGGAGTCGTTGAGAATCCCGTACATGTTCATGACCTGCAAGCTACAATTCTGCATCTGCTGGGATTCGACCATACTCGGTTAACGTATCGCTTCCAGGGTCGCGACTACCGTTTGACCGACGTACACGGACAAGTTGTCCACGCTCTACTGGCCTAATGCTTAGACTCCAACACAGAGTGACGCTGTTCGACCATTAACGATTAAAGACTATGGAGTCACCTATGAATGTCCTTAAGCTTGTACCTGTGGCCGCCGCGTTGGTCTTGCAATTATTGGCGATCGAGCCGCAGAGCTCGCAGGCTCAGCGAATACCCAATTTTCTGGTGATCATTGCCGACGATATGGGCTACTCCGATGCGGGTTGTTACGGCGGTGAGATCGCCACTCCGAATTTAGATTCGCTGGCCGCCGGTGGCTTGCGATTCACGGACTTTTACAATACGGCGCGATGCTGGCCGACTCGCGCCGCGCTGCTCACCGGCTATTACCCACAGCAGGTTCACCGCGACGGAATGCCTGGTGCCGATCCTAAGAAATTTGGCGGCAATGGCACGCGTCCAGACTGGGCAATCACGCTCGCTGAGCGACTGTCTGCGGCTGGCTACCGCGCCTATCATTCCGGCAAATGGCACGTCGATGGCAAGCCACTCGACAACGGATTTGACTTGTCGAGCGAAGTTAGTCGTGGCCCCGGCTTTTTTGGAGACATCAAGAAGCGCCCAGCCAAATCGGTGGATCCCTCTGACGAAGAATCATTCTATTTGACAACGGCAACCGCTCAGCACGCGATCGAATGCCTTCAATCGCACGCGCTCGACCACCCGCAAAAACCTTTCTTTCATTACTTGGCATTCAACGCACCGCACTTTCCACTGCATGCCTTGCCGGAGGATATCGAGCGCTATCGCGATCGCTATGTGGTGGGTTGGGATAATCTGCGTAACGAGCGTCACGCGCGGCAGCAACAGTTAGGCATGAACGTGGCGGCACTGTCAGCACTGGAATCGGAGATTGGCCCTCCTTACGATTTTCCCGAGCAGATCGCCGAACTTGGTCCTGGCGAAGTAAATCGCCCCATCCCATGGCTGGATCTCAACGAAGAGCAGCAGAGATTTCAAGCAACCAAGATGGCGATTCATGCTGCAATGATTGACCGCATGGATCGCGAAATTGGTCGCGTCCTGGAACAACTAAGAAGTATGCAGGCACTGGATAACACCTTTGTCTGCTTTCTATCGGATAACGGTGCCAGTGCGGAGATCATGGTGCGTGGTAATGGACATGATCCACAGGCCGCGCCGGGTTCCGCCAGTACCTACTTGTGTCTTGGTCCTGGTTTTTCCAGCGCAGCCAATACGCCGTTTCGTCGGCATAAGACCTGGGTCCATGAAGGTGGTATCTCGACTCCATTCATCGTCCACTGGCCAAGTGGCATCTCGGCTAAAAATGAACTTCGCTCGACCCCAGCCCACGTCATCGATATTTTACCCACTATTTTGGACTTGGCTGGCGTAGAGCCAACGCTTGTGGCAAATGCTCCACCGCTACCCGGGACGAGCCTGCGCAGTGCCTTTACGCAGGATGTCATGGAAACGCATGACCAAATTTGGTTCTATCACGAAGGCAGTCGCGCGCTGCGCATGGGCAAATGGAAAATAGTCGATTCGGTGGGGACAAAACCATTCCCATGGGGAGGTTCCGCTGCAGTTGCCAAGGAGATGGACCGTGCTGAAAACTGGGCGTTATACGATTTACAACATGATCGGGCCGAACAACAGGACCTCTCCGAATCGCAACCCGAGCAGGTCCGCGTCATGCGGGATCGCTGGTTTCAGATGCGCGACCAGTTTCTGCGCGACGCAAATTAAAGTGATTTTGTCGCGTTGTCTCACTAACAACTCGTAACCTACCTCTTTTGATTAAAGTTCGTCGACATCGAATAGTTTCTGCGAAACAAAAGTGAGGGCTAGCAGGTCTATCAAGATTGCAAACCGGTTCCGTCCAAGATGGTTTCTAATCTTATGGAGATAGACAGATGAACTTTCAAAACCGATTTCGACCCCGATCCATTGAGCAACGTCGTGGCAATCTCAAAAAGGGATTGAGGCTCGAACGTCTCGAGCACCGAATTGTGTTCGCCGGTTTGGCACCGATTGCTGTCAATGACCTTTATTTCGCAGTCAAAGATCAAACGCTCGAAGTTGCCGCGTCTGGGATATTGGCCAACGATACTAGTAGCGATGGGGGGACGTTGGCAGCACTCGAATTTCGGGGTCCATCTCATGGTAGCCTAGCGCTCAATGCAGACGGCTCCTTCGCTTACACGCCAGATTCTAGTTTTACGGGAATCGATGGATTTCTTTATCAAATCGATGATGGCACTTCGCGGAGCCAAATAGCTGTCGTGACGATTCGCGTGCAGGGAGAAAACTCGGCACCCGTCGGGGAAGCGGACTCCTACTCTGTGTCCGAAGATGGGATTCTAGGAATAGGCAGCACAAATGGCGTGCTGGCCAATGACAGCGACGTGGATGGGGACGAGCTGAGCGCGGTGCTGGTCGAAGGTCCCGAGCACGGGACGCTGATCTTCAATTCCGATGGTAGTTTTAGCTACATACCCGATGAAAACTACTTCGGTACCGATGCGTTTGTGTACCAGGTCAGCGACGGCGTGGAGTCCAGTAATTTGATTGCGGTGGAACTAACAGTCGATTCGGTCAACGATGCGCCCGTTGGCACGAATGATGAATACACAACGAATGAAGACGAGCCCCTGGTGGTCGCCGCTGCCGCCGGAGTGTTACTCAATGACAGCGACGTGGATGGGGACGAGCTGAGCGCGGTGCTGGTCGAAGGCCCCGCGCATGGGACGCTGATCTTCAATACCGATGGTAGTTTTAGCTACACACCCGATGAAAACTACTTCGGTACCGATGCGTTTGTGTACCAAGTCAGCGACGGCGTGGAGTCCAGTAATTTGATTGCGGTGGAACTGACAGTCGATGCGGTCAACGATGCGCCCGTTGGCATGAATGACGAATACACGACGAATGAAGACGAGCCCCTGGTGGTCGCCGCCGCTGCCGGAGTGTTACTCAATGACAGCGATGTGGATGGGGACGACCTAAGCGCGGTGCTGGTCGAAGGTCCCGAGCACGGGACGCTGATCTTCAATGCCGATGGTAGTTTTAGCTACACACCCGATGAAAACTACTTCGGTACCGATGCGTTTGTGTACCAGGTCAGCGACGGCGTGGAGTCCAGTAATTTGATTGCGGTGGAACT
>JBGSJL010000119.1:0-39417 GCA_041741955.1 Pirellulaceae bacterium
CACCGCCATAGCCGCTCTCGCCGCCGGCCCCGGCACCCATGCCACCTCCGTAACCGCCCATGCCGCCTGCCATCCCGCCGGCAGTGGCACCAACGGCTGCTGGCACCGTATCCCCCAGACGCACTTGGCTAATTTCGAACATGAGATCGGCGTTACCGCAGTTAGCTAGAAATTCCTGCGTTTTTCGCTGATCTATCTTGAATCGCATTCTTACTGGCACGCGTTTGGCAACTGCGAAATAGGCATCGCTCGGCTCGGCACTTTTCATTCTGGTACGTAGATCTTCTCCGGCGACGGGTTGGAAATTGGCATCGACGTAGCGACGGTCCGAGGGATCTCGAGAGCCGCCGCCGCCGCTCATATAGCCTCCCATACCGCCTTCGCCACCGTAGCCTCCACCCTCGCCGCCATAGCCACTCGCTTCACCACCGTAGCCGGTACTCTCGCCGCCGTAGCCGCTGCTTTCACCTCCGAAGCCCGAACTTTCACCACCGTAGCCCGCCCCCTCACCGCCGTAGCCCGCGCCCTCGCCGCCATAGCCCGCACCCTCGCCGCCATAGCCGCCCATCGCACCCGGTCCACCGTAGCCGCCCATGCCTCCGGCCGCACGCCCTGGCATATCGATAGTGCCTGCTTTGCCAACTGCCGTTTTTCCAATCCTTAGGAACTTGATTTCCTTAATCGCGCACTGGAAATTGGCGATCGCGTTGCCGTTGGTCTTATGGATGATGTTGAGCAAGCCCTCTAAAATCCACATGTTCTCTTGCGTGTAGTAGATTTCGTAGACTGTTGGCGTATCGCCTCGCCACATCTGAATCGCACTGATTAGTTCATCCTGGCTGGTCTTGCGCCATGTCACCAAGTCGGGTGCCTTGTTGGCCATCGCAGCACCACCCATCATGCCTGGTGCACCGCCGTATCCGCCCATACCTCCGCCGCCATATCCGCCTCCCATGCCCGCACCGCCACCATAACCGCCGCCTCCCTCACCACCGTAGCCGGCACCACCACCGTAGCCCGCACCACCGCCGTAGCCACCCATACCGCCTTCGCCGCCGTATCCGCCCATACCGCCGCTGGCTGCCGTCGTACTGGCTTGGCCGATCCATTCCACACCGACGATCTTAGCCAGACGTGGCATTTGTTCGGTAAAGTAAGAAGCATAGGACTGCTTTTCAGTCTTGGTTATTTCGTAGGGCTCTTCTGGATAGGTCAGTTTGATTTCGACCGGCTGGTATTTCTTCATTTTCTCTACAAGCCGCGGATTATTAATCGCCTCGGTGGGCCACCGTAGAAACTGGGCCTGCCGCTCGTACTGTCGGCCCCAAGCACCTTCCACGTCGGTGGCTAACGAACCGATGATCTCATCCATTTTTTGCTTGGAATTGGCGTTGGGATGCGTTGGAATGGCCAAACTAACCGCTTTGACATTGTCAAAGTGTCCATCGAGGGTGGTTTTTTGGGTCTGGAACATTCCGTTGATGGTCGAGTTCGCCAGGAAAAAACCCACGATCCCCAACACAACAGCCAAACCGGTAATGATCCAAAACTGCTGTTTGGCGGCTATGGCGAGCAGTTGTTTGACTTTATCCATGGCTCAATTCCTTGCAGCGACTGGTGAAGCACGTGAGATTGGGAAGTTGCGACTTGGGGACTTTAGCGAACTTGTGATTCGCTATAGTTCGCCCGAATTAGAATTATCTGCTAAGTTTTCAGGATTCTCTTCGGCCGCAGCCGCTTCCGCCGCTTTAGCCTCCTCGGCTTTCCGCTTGGCTTCGAGCCGAGCTGTCAGCGGACGTTCCCGCCAAATAATCTGCAATTTGAAGGTAAACTTCGGAGCGTCAAAAAACTGGGGCACATTGGGGTCGATTAAAGGATTGACCACCGTTGGCGTGCCGGTCATTCCAGGTGCACCGCCGTATCCGCCGCCGCCATAGCCTGCACCACCACTCGCCATACCTGGGCCGCCTCCTTCGCCACCACCATAGCCCGCACCACCACCGTAGCCCCCTACTGCGGACGCTCCAGCAGCCTTCATCATCTTTTTCCACTCTGGATTTGGGATCTTGTGCTTGTCCATAAGCGTGCCCGCATCGACGACAAATGGAGTGCTAAGTCCCAGCTCTTTGTAGGTCCATTTGATCGGTTGGCCGTCTTTCCCAGGCAGCTCAATGCTCCCATTTTCCAGTTCGTGAACCCAATGTTTAAGCACAAAGGCCTCGCGCTCTTCGCCATCAGCGACATACTTCTTGTCGTTGTGGTAATGAAAGCCTTCGATCTGGAATACTACGCCAGCGTTGCTGGGACCGCCTTCTTCGACGAGCCCCTCTTCGCTGACCGTTTCGTCGACTACTGCGGCCTCAACCGGAGCTGCTTCATCGCCTACGGCGGCCACTTCACCTTCTTCACCTGGGGGTGGAATCTCCAATTCACCGACTAGGTTCTGTCGAGATTTCTTGTCTTCGTCGTAAGCGGCCTGCACTTTGGTCGTCAAGTACTTGGAAATGTCGTCGTAGTACTTGGACTCGATTTTAGTGACGTGGATGTCGGTTCGATCGATATAAGGTAGTTCTTCCGGACTGGGAATGGATTTGACGTCGAAGCCTTCTGGCCGTCCGAGGGACTTGGCTAGCGCGGTCATAATTTCCATCCACAGCAGGCGTCGATCGCTGCTGCCGCTCACCTCGTTACCGATGGTGCTCAGGAGTTCTACCTGTTTCTTTTGAGTTGCGTCCTCGGCGATCTCGCCGTCGCTGGTGGTCTTGGTCGTTTCGGCTGCCGCCATGGCAGCTTGCCACTTGTCGGGGTGCACATAGGCCCAGCGATTTCCTGCAAACAACAAGTTGCCGGCAAAACCCATCAGCAGAGCTGCCGCTGCGGCTACCGCCCAAGGCTTCTTGCCGCGAATCAAACGCTCCTTGAGAACCTCCTTGGGAATCAGGTTGGTCGACACGGGGCCGCGTCCCAGGGCCTGCAGGCACAGCCCATATACGGGCGCAAACGAAGCGATATGGTCCTTAAAAGCCGGCGACGAAAGCACCTCGCTACCCGACAACTGCGTGAAGGACTCGAGCACATCCACGTCCATCGCCAAGTTCTTGCTGAGGTACTGCGACAGACCGGGCAGCTTGACCGAATTACCCAGCATCAATATCGAACTAATTTCGGCTTTCTTGTTGATGCTGCGGAAGAAGCCCATCGACCGCTGGACCTCGGTGACCAAGTCGTTGAAAACGGGACGCATCGCTTGGAAGATCAGCTTGGGATCATCCGCCTCCATCGCGTTCTTCTTCAGATGTTCCGCTTTGGAGAACGTCAGCTTGAGTTCTTTGGTCAACTGGCGTGTGAAGTGATTACCACCTAAGGGCATACTGCGCTGCCAAACACGATAGCCGTTGGTCACAATCAAGTCGGTGGCATCGGTACCCATCGCCAACACCACAGTCGACTTGGGGGGATGTTCGTTGTCGTAGGCTGTCAATTGATCGGTGGCGAGACTCTTATCGTAGGTCACCATGTTGTAAATGCTCAGCGGAGCCAATTGCAACAAATCGATTTCCACATCGGCAGCTTGTAGTGGCCTGAGTACTCGATAAACGGCATCGCGTTTCATCGCGAACAGGCCGACTTCGCTTTCGAGCGCAAAGCCGTCGGAGATCTCGCTGCCAGCCATCAACTGGTAATCCCAAATGACGTCGTTCAGGTCGAAGGGGATCTGCTGCCGAGCCTCGTACTTGACAATGTCAGGGATTTTTTTCAACTCGACCGGCGGCGGCTTGAAGAATTTAGCTAGTCCGCTTTGGCCAGGTACGCTCAGCGCGACGGTAGTCTTTTTCAAATCGTTGCGCTTGACGAACGTATCCAGCGCTTCGCGAACCATCGTTTCGGGGTCGGACTCAGGCTGGCTGAGGATCTTCGGATACTCGATATAATCGAAGGCCTCTGCGACAACTTGGTCACCGTCCAGCCGACAACGCAACGCTTTGAGTGCGCTCTGCCCGATTTCGAGTCCCCACACAGACGAAAATTTGGCCATTGCAATCGCTACCTTAACAGTTGTCAGTTGCCCACCGAACGGTGTCATTACTTTTAAACGTCGCAAAACGCGCGACAGACGCGGATGTGTACGCTACCACTTAGATTCAGACGAGACCCAGCGGAATCATTGATAAGCCCAATTGGCAAGCTTCTCAGCGGCGGCAGGGTCTGCCCGCAGCCGATCCGAAAAGGTTACCAATACTCAAAATCAACGAGAACTACCCGCGTAAATAGATTCTCGCACATACTAAACTGTATCGAGATTGGCCCCCCTCTGTCAAATTTCTTCACTTGCCAGTGGCCAGAATTCCCAACATTTAGCATTTATACCCGCGTAAACTCCCCATTGGACCCCCGATGAAACTCAGAGATTGCATATTTCTTCTGCCCGCCAACGAACTGGAAGGCTTTCCGCGCAGCCTGCCAAACGACCAAGCAAATTGCCTGCTCAGCGGCTGGATCGGGCTGTGGCACCCTCGCCTGCTGGCCGCAGCAGCCAGCCCACCACGCTGGCAGCCAGCGGACCGATTGCCCGCCGAATTGCACGATATTCTATTCGTTTTACCGGAGATTTCCGAATCGATACTGGGTGCCGAGGCCGAAGCCCGCATCCATGCTGCAGGCGGACGCTTGCTCAGGCCGCATCAATTCGAAGGCCGGAGCCAAGCTACCGGACGGGTGTTGTGGCGAGACTTTCAGGACCACGCACTCCAAGTGTCGCAGGCCGCTGGCTTTTTCGAGCCGCGCGATCAGCCAGCGGATGACGACTTGGTTTCGTCCCCACCGAACGAACTTACCGAGCGACTGGCGGCTGACTTCGCAGCCCTGGGCTTTGTCTACCTACAAATCCAGTTGATGACTCGCCAGTTGCGGTACACCAGCAATCTGGATGTGTCCCAATTTGGACAACAACTTATCGATGCCGCTCGGTCCGCGCTCTGCGGAGATCGCGAACGTGCACTGCAACATCTGCAGGCCTGTTTCGATGCGCTCGGTCAAGAACGCGACCACTACTATTCGCTCGATGTTCATCTGCTGGACGTAACCCTACTGGCACCAACCACGCTTGGGAAGTCGTTGCTCGGTCAACTCGTTGCGTCGGAGAACCCAAACTTAAACTATCCCGTTACATCGTACTTGGCGAGCGGAACTTTGCTCCAAACACTCCGCCACGATCAGCCGGCGGCACTCGTGCAGTTGCAAGCCGCGGTTCGCGACCGCCGCGCTTGTGTGACCGGTGGATTGCTTGAGGAGCGTCCGCATCCGTTGATGACCCGCGAAGCGTTTGCCCGCGATCTGGCTCGCGGTCGGCAGGCTTATCTCGAATGCGGTTTGGAGCCGCCCAAAGTCTTCGCCCGCCACAGCTTTGGATTGAACCCCGAAAGCGTCTCTATGCTCAAACGCTGGGACTTCGAAGGTTGTTTCTTGATCGCGTGGGCCCAGGGTGCGTATCCCGACGGAAGCCAGCCCAAGATTTCTTGGGAGGCTCCCGATGGCACCTACCTAGCCTCGCTCGCGACCCGCCTGCTGGATGCTTCCGATGCCAATAGCTTTCTCTCGCTCGGCTGGACGATTGGCGAAGCACTCGATCATCAGCATGTTCCCACCATCCTGTTCGCACACTGGCCCAACAAGGCCTGCGAGTTCGCCGCACTACTGCAGATCATCGCCCAGCGAACACCCGCGCTCGGCCGCTGGCAATTGGCCGACGAGTACTTTGAGAAGACCGATCAACCCTACCATCAAGAGCGTTTATCAGCCAGCAGCTTCCGGCACAACTGGTTGTCAGCGGCGGCCTCCGCGTCCGATCTGCTGCATGCCACTAAGGCGTTCCATATCCTGCATGTTAGATGTCGCTCACTCCAGAATCTATTGAATCTAGCCTGGCAACTCGAGCAGTTTCATCAACTGGGCGGAACAATCGCTGCCGTCGCAGAGCAAGCTCCGCCCGCAACCAGCGATCCCGCTTCGCAAGCAACACAGACAGGAAACGATGCATCCAGCTATCGAGCACTTGCGCCCGCACAGTGGTCGCGCGAATTCTCAGAGCTCACCGAGCTAACGGATCGCATGTTTGACAATCCGCAGCAATACTTGGAACTGCATGCAGCGGCCATGCTGTCAGCCGACAGGCTAACGGAGCTGGTAATGTCCCGCCTGTTGAAGCAGCTCGTCCCGCCTGGACCCAACACCCAGCCGGCAGGGGCTCCGGTGCAAGTGGTGGGTCGACTCATCGTGAACCCGCGCAGTTTTCCAACGCGGGTTCAAACGACGACAATGCCCAATCAACACTTTGCGACCGACAAAAATTGGAATTTTGCCAACGGACGCGTGGGCCAGCAACGCGTGACGTGCGTGGATGTCCCCGCGTCAGGGTTTGTCACCGCACCTCTTCACACGCTGGAACACGCGGCGACGCCCAAGCAGTCAACTTTGGCCGACGCAGGCGGAATGATCAACAATGAATTTCTTGAGATTCAAATCGACAACGCGCGTGGACACTTGCGCAGTCTCCACGTTCCGGCCAAACGCGGTAACCGCCTGAGCCTCTTAATCGCGCGCCGCGACCTGCTCAACCCGAGCGATCCATCGAAACGATCGGCCAGCAAAGCCGAGTACTCGGACATGGTAGCAACCGACGTAAAGATGCTGACCAGCTCCAATGTGTGCGGCGTGATTCGCGCAACCGGCCGTTTGGAGTTCTCTGGAAAACACGTCGCCCAATTCGAGATCGACTATCAGACATGGCGTGGCAGCCGAGTTGTCGATGTCCATGTTCGCTTGCACGATCTAGCCGAGTTGGCTTCGGCCAATCCCTGGCACTCGGCCTATGTGCTGCGACTGGCCTGGCCCACGGATGCGGCCATCCTGCGTTCCTACGCAAGCGGCAGCCGTCAGCAGTGGCCGAGTGGTGAGCGCTGCGTCGCGCCGAACTTAATCGAGATTGACGAAGTGGACTATCGCACTCATTACTTGACTGGCGGATTGGCCTTCCATCGCCGAACCGAGGAGCGTTTTCTGGAAACCATATTGGCGTCTCGCGGCGATCGCGAAGTCTATCACCGAATCGGACTGGGCGTTGACCTACCCTATCCAACCCATTCCGCAGGACAGTTCCTGGATCGCAGCTACGAACAAACCATTCTAACAGGCAGCCCGCTCAAGCCTGCCACCGGCTGGATGGCAAGCGTGGACACCAAGAGTGTCACCGTCGATTTCGAGTACCCGCTGGTCGACGCGGCTGGCAAGTTGGTGGGGGTCCGATTGTTTGTTTGCGAGATCGACGGCAAGTCGACAAATGCCAAGATAAGACTGATGCGCGAGATCGATACTGCCGCCCGAGTCGATTACCTGGGCGGCAGAATTGGCAAACTAACTACATCGAGCGATTGCATTACCATCGCTCTTCGGTCGAGCGAACAGGTCAACGTGGACGTGCTTTGGAAGCAAGCCAGCGATTAGATCGTCCCAACACGTAAAGCGTCGGCAGCAGGGCTGGTCCTATCGCGCGTGGCCACAACCACCGTGATGAGTGTTCAAGATCGAATCAAGGAGTAGGCAGTTCTACAAACAATCGAACTGCCCCGAGTAGCATCGAAATGCTGCGGTAACTCAGAGGCGACTCTCGGGATCGAGTTGGATCAATAGTTTGCGGCATGGTAGAATCTCCTCAAACTGTTGGGCTGTGTTGGTTTGTGGAGTACCCAACAAATTTATGCTGCGATCCCACGAGACGGGCGAAACCTGCTGATGAAAAGATTTGCATTGAGTGTTTGTTGTCTAGGGTTGCTTACGGCAATTGTCATAGGGATAAGCGATCCGGCCAAGGTGCCTGCTGGGTCGGCGCGCGATCCCTTGACGAAAACCACGCAGACGAAAACCACGCAGACGACAACTACGAAGCCGCCGCCGACACAGGCCAAGCTGACTGACAACGCTCCGCCACAGGCTCCCAAACGCAATGGCCCTGTCGTCCAAAATTTGGTGCTTGGCAATACCGATGACAACCCTAAAGGCAATGCAGAGCCCGTGCCGCCAACGCCGGACGCAGACGCGCTTACCATGATTGAGTCCGAGCGCGGGGGTCGGCACTGGGCGGATACCCAAACGCTGCCACCCAAGTCACCGGACGAATCGTTGGCAGCGATGCGCATCGAAGCTGGCTTTGAGATTCAGTTGTTCGCTGCTGAGCCACTAGTGATCGATCCGGTCGCGATCGCCTTCGACGAACATGGTCACATGTTCGTGGTCGAATACGGCGATTATCCGGTGGGTCCCGCCGAGGGTGGCGAGCCACTGTCGAAGATTGTGATGCTGGAAGATTCCGACCATGATGGGAAGGCGGACGTCCGGCATGTCTTCGCTGACAAACTCGACTTTGCACACAGCTTGATGGCGCACAACGGCGGTCTGTTGGTCGGTGCGAAGACCAAGGTTTTGTTTCTCAAAGACACCGACGGAGATCATATTTCCGATGTACACGAAGTCTGGTTCGATGGTTTTGAGCCTGCCCATCCGCAAATGCAAATCGGCAATCCCCGCTGGGGGATCGACAATTGGATTTATATGAATTACGGTCCCGGAAAGGTCTTCTCGAAGGTCCAGCCAGAGGAGGTTGTCGAGCTACCGCGCCAAGACTTTCGTTTCCATCCGCGCACCATGGAATTTGAATCAGACACGGGCTGGGGACAGTACGGAAACACAATCGATCGCTGGGGGCGACGCTTTTACTGTACCAATCGCAATCCGATTATGACGACGTTTTTGCCACCCTCCGTGATTGCACGAAACCCGTTCCACGTCGTCACTAAGGGTCACTATGACGTGGGTGATGTGGGTGGGGACACAAAAGTTTTTCCATTGGTGCAGATGACCAGTAACTATCTCGCGCACGCTGGAACGCATACTGCCGCTTGCGGAACAACGGCTTACACCGGAGATTTGTCCCACGGAAATTTGCTCGATAGTGTGCTGGTGTGTGAGCCGATAGGGCATTTGGTGACGCGGTCGATCGTCGAGCCCCGTGGATTGAAATTACGAGCCGAGCGGGCTCAGCCTGATGCTGATTTCATAGCCTCTACCGATACATGGTTCCGTCCATCGAGTTTAGCCAATGGTCCTGACGGCGGACTCTATTTGGCAGACATGTATCGATTGTGGGTCGAGCACCCCAAGTTTTTGCCGCCCGAGATCGCTGCCAAGTTGGATTGGCGAGCTGGAGATGATCGCGGGCGGATCTATCGCATCGTGCCATCCAACGCTCCCCAGCGGACCAAGTTTCATCCACCTCAATCGGATACCGATGCTACCGCCCTACTCGCCGATTCCAATGGCTGGCGACAGTTCTTAGGCCAGCGCCTGCTCGTCGAACGCCATGCGACCGAACAGGTAGCTGCGATTCGGGAGTTGCTGATAAAACATCCTCAAGCGACAACTCGATTGCATGCCCTCTGGACGCTTGATGGCCTGTCTTCGTTGACGTCCGCGGATATCGCGATCGCGTTGGGCGACGAGAACGTACATTTGCAAACGGCCGCTTTGCAGTTATCTCAGTCGTGGAGCGACCAGGTCGACGTGCGAGATGCGGTATTCGCAATGGCTGAATCTGAAGAGGTACGGGTGCGCTTTGGCGTGGCATTGGCTCTGTCAAGTTGCGGCCAAGCGGCAGCGACCGAAGTACTGGCAAAACTGGCGATCCGCGATGGTGAGGATGCTTGGTTTGTCGAGGGGCTAATGACTTCGCTGAAAGACCGGTCGGGCGAAGTATTGTCGCGGCTGGTTGCGAACGAGAAATTTGTGATGGATGCCAATAGTCAACGCATTCAGTTGCTAAAGAATTTGGCAGCCACGATCGGTGCACGCGGAGACAGTCAGGAACTATCAAGTCTGTTTGAAGTTTTGGTCGCAGACAAGCCAGCCGGAGACTGGTGGCGAGCAGCAGCGGTCAGTGGCCTGGGGCAGGGATTGCCGCGCCATCGCGGCGAACTGGGACGAATCTCGCTTACCGGTTTGCTCGCTCAGCCTCCAGACCCGTTGGCATCTTCAGCGTTGAAACTCAACGAGTTGTTGATGCGCGCACGCGAGGTAGCGACGGACCCGAGTCGCTTGTTGGTCGACCGAGTATCTGCGGCTGAGTTGCTGGCCTATCAACCGCTCGAACAAGTTCGAGCCGCGTTAACGCAGTTGATTCGCGCCGAAGAGCCCACCGAGATCCAACGAGCAGGTTTGGATGGATTGTCTTCCTATCGGTCGCCCGCGGCTGCCGCAATTGTCCTGGATCAGTGGTCGACCCTCGGGCAGGCCTCGCGCAGTTCAGCGCTCGAGTGGTTACTCGGTCGTCCTGACACAGCCAGATTGGTATTGGCAGCGATCGAGTCGGGAACAATGCGCGTCTCCTCGCTGAGTATCGATCATCGCGTTCGCTTGCTACAACATCAGGACAATGAAATTCGCAGTTCGGCAACGCGGCTGTTGGGCGGCGCGGTGTCGGCCAACCGAGCTCAGGTAGCCAAGGACTACGAGAAGTGTTTAGAATTTGCGGCGACACCCGCCCAGGGAGCCAAAGTATTTGCCCGCACCTGCGCAACCTGCCATCGATTCGATGGGATCGGGCATAGTGTTGGTCCTGACTTAACAGATTTGCGCAACCGATCCAAACTGGCAATCTTGTACGAAATTTTAGATCCAAATTCGAAAGTCGAGCCGCGATTTGCAGCTTATGCAGTACTTACCTTCGATGGAGCTGTTTACCATGGTTTGATGGAGTCCGAAACAACCGAGGCAATTGTCTTGAACATGGCAGAAGGTAAAAAGCAAGCGATTGGTCGGGCCCAAATTGAGCAGTTGAAAATCAACGATGTATCGCTCATGCCCGAAGGGATTGAAAAGGACTTACCACTACAGGATATGGCCGACCTGCTCGAATATTTGAAAACGCAGTGAGTAGTGCCCGCAGCATGTGGGCTCTTTGGAGTTACTCTGGCCATATTACCGAAGCAGACCAAGCGTTAACAACTGTTTTACGTAGCAGAGTGCTGCTGGCAAATGTTGCCGCAGCACGAAAATTGCAGCTTCGATCTGGCGAAACCGTTCATGTTCCAAATCTCCATTTTAGCTGGATCGATAATCGTTATGATGATGTGCGGTGGATAGCAACAGTGCCGAAAAAAATCGAGAAGATTGAATAAGACGTGATCATAAATACAAGTAAGCCCATGGAAGGACTGATCGCTGCAACCTTCACGCCGATGGACAGCGACGGCTCGCTGAATACATTGGCGATCGCTCCCATGGTCGACTTTTTGATCGACCGCGAAATTGCCGGACTGTACGTGCTTGGAAGCACGGGCGAAGGTCCGTCGCTGACCTTCGACGAACGCTGCACGGCTGCCGCAGCATTTGTGCGAGCCGCTGGCGGACGCGTGCCAGTGATCGTGCAAGTCGGTTGCGAGAGTTTGACGCAGGCGGCTGAACTCGCGACGGCGGCGCAAGCCATCGGTGCTGACGCGATCTCGGCTGTCAGTCCGGTTTACTTCAAGCCCGATTCGGTCGCGACACTGGTTGATTCCATGGCGGTGATTGCGGCTGGTGCAGGCCAATTACCCTTCTACTACTACCACATCCCTGCGGCCACCGGCGTTGCGGTCAACGTGGTCGAGTTTCTTAAACTGAGTGCGACTCGTATTGCAAACTTGCGTGGCATCAAGTTCACGTCGCCGCTCGTTCATGAGTTTCAAGCTTGTGTCGAGTACGCTGGAGATCGATTCGAGATGCTGTGGGGAAGCGATGAGATGTTGCTTTGCGGCTTGACGGCAGGTGCCAAAGCGGCGGTCGGCAGCACTTACAATTTCTCGGCGGCGATTTATTCGCGGATGATGGCGGCACTGGCTGCGGGTGATTTGCAAACGGCAATCCACGAGCAGTCGCGATCGCAAGCGGTCGTGCGGACCTTCGTGCCCTACGGTCCACGAGCAGCCCAAAAGGCAATGATGGCGATGGTCGGATTTGATTGCGGACCAACACGATTGCCGATCTCGCCACTCGATGCGTCTCGATATGTGCAACTGCAACGCGATCTGCGAGAGATCGGTTTCTTCGAATGGATTGAGCCGCGTGGCGCGTTAGCAAGGACGCGAGAATCGTGACGCTAGTAAGAATGGTAGCCACGTTTTGCAAGCCGATCAGTCTCGTGGTTTGGTTCGTTGTCATTGGTTTGCCCGTCGTATCGAATGCTCAAGCGCGTTCCGATGTTGACTCAAGCAAACGGCTTGATTGGCAATCGCTACCGGATCTACCGGACGAACTTGGCGTTGCCGGACCGTTCGTTGGCGTCCACAACGACGTACTGATCGTGGCTGGTGGGGCCAATTTTCCAAAGCCGGTATGGGAAAATGAAAAACGTTGGCATGACCGAATTGTTGTGCAGACGAAAACGCAAGACGGATATGTCTGGAAAGATGGCGGGCGGCTCACACGGCCAGTCGCGTACGGCGCTAGCGTTTCGACGGCTGATGGCGTGATTTGTATCGGCGGCAACGATGCAAATGAGACGTTCGATACCGTCTTCCAACTACGCTGGAACCAAGCCAAGCAGATTGTCGAGCAAGTCGAATTACCATCGCTGCCGAAACCGTGCGCGTATGGGCAAGCGGCGCTGATTGGCAACGTGATCTATTTGGCCGGCGGCCAAAGCGGCAGTGGCCTCGATTCTGCGATGAACAATTTCTGGATGCTCGATTTGTCTCAGAAGTTGCAACCTGAAAAGTTTGTATGGAGTTTAAGTACGCCATGGCCCGACCAACCGCGGGCATTCAATCTCACGGTTGCTCAGCATAATGGGTTTGAGCCGTGCGTCTACGTGATGAGCGGACGTCGGCAAGCGAGTGAAGAAACTCAGTTCTTGCGAGACGTTTGGGAATATTCTCCATCAAACGATCGGTGGCGCAGCCGACGCGAATTGCCACGCAGCGTTTGTGCTGGCGGCGGAGTTGCGTTTGGGCAGAGTCATGTGTTTGTGCTCAGCGGTGACGACGGCAGCTTGTTTACCAAGACGGACGAGCTAAAGGATTCGCATCCTGGATTTCCGAAGGAAGCGTTGGCCTATCACACGATCACAGACACTTGGGTTTCGCTCGGTGAAATTCCGCAAAACCAATTGACGACGAACCCCGTGTTGTGGGACGGGAACATGATCGTTGCCAGCGGCGAAATTCGACCGCGAGTCCGCACGAGTTCGGTGTGGCTGGTCAGGCCGATCAAGCAGCAGCGTGGTTTCGGCGTCGTCAATTCGAGTGTCCTCGCTGTCTACTTGCTGTTGATGGTCGGCGTCGGTGTTTACTTCGCTCGCAAGAACAAATCGACCGACGACTTCTTTCGTGGTGGTAAGAACGTCCCTTGGTGGGCCGCCGGTTGCAGCATCTTTGCGACAATGCTGAGCTCGCTCACGTTCACGGGATTGCCCTCCAAGGCGTACGCGCAAGATTGGGTATACTCGATCGGGAACATGATGATTCCCGTCGTGGCGATTGCAGGCGTATACGTGGCGCTACCGTTCTATCGTCGCATCGATGCGACGAGCGCCTACGAATATCTGGAGAAACGATTCAGCCGTAGTGTCCGACTCTTCGGCAGTGCCAGCTTCACGCTGTTTCATTTGTTCCGCATGGCGGTTGTGATGTCATTGACAGGACTTGCGCTCGCCGTTGCGACCCCGTTGACCCCGGCCCAATCGGTTTTATTGATGGGATCGCTAAGTGTTTTGTACTGCACGATGGGCGGAATCGAAGCAGTCATCTGGACCGATACGTTACAAACGTTGGTGTTATTGGCCGGTGCGGTTTTAGCGTTCTGTCTGTTGATAGGCGGTAGCGACGGTGGTTTGAGCCAGGCACTTCAATCGGCCAGTGAAGCAGACAAGTTGCGTATCGCCAACATTCGCTGGGAGGGCATCGGTAGTCACTTGGCACTGTGGGTCATTGTGCTGGGCTCGCTTGGGCAACATCTTGCTTCCTATACGGCCGATCAAGCCGTCGTGCAGCGTTACATGACCACATCGAGCGAAAAGCTAGCCGCGCGTTCAATTTGGACCAACGCGGTGCTGGCCGTGCCCGCGACGCTGCTGTTTTTCGGCATCGGCACGGCGTTATTCACTTACTATCAGTCGCATCCTGAGCGGTTGGATCCGACGATCACGACCGATCAAGTGTTTCCATTGTTCATCGCGCGAGAAATGCCCATCGGACTCGCGGGGCTGCTCGTTGCCAGTGTCTTCTCGGCGGCTCAGTCGACTGTGTCAACCAGCATGAATTCGATGGCAACGACGATCGTGACCGACTTCATGCGTCCGTACCGCGTATGCCAGAACGAACCAAGTTATCTGGTGGCCGCTAGGATTCTGACCTTCTCCGCCGGGCTACTTGGCACGTTGTTGGGACTCGTATTCATCGACCCCACAATCACATCGCTGTTTGATACGTTTGTCAAGGTCGTTGGACTATTCATGGGTGTGCTAGGCGGCCTATTCATGCTCGGTGTCGGCACTTCGCGCGCCAACGCAACGGGTGCGATGGCAGGGGCGGTCGCTGGCGCAGCTACCATGGTTTGGATGCTCTTAGCTACCACCGTAAATGGGTATCTCTACATTCCGATCGGCATGGCGACCTGCATCGTCGTCGGCTATCTCACAAGTTTTCTCTTCGGCACCAGCAAAGACATCAGCGGATTATCGCTATTCACGCTCGATGCGGATTCGACAATAGGATGGATGAAAAAAAGATGAAAAGCGGATTTGCCATTTTTTTGTCGATCAATATTCCCAGTTTCAGCGAGCCCATAGAGCTCTATCGCTCGCTCGCTCGCTTCAACATCCCGTGGCTCCTACAACATCCTAACGAGTAACCAACAATGAAATTAACTCTCGTCGCGATTGGCTGTCTATTGACAGCGCAATTTGCTTATGCTGAAGCACCGTTACTGAGTAAAGTCGACGTCTTCCCACCTGGGATGAATGAGATTGCCTTGTACAGGATTCCGGGAGTGGTTGTTACGCCTAAGGGAACGGTGTTGGCCTATTGCGAGGCACGTCGAAATAGCAAGTCGGATTGGGGCGAGATCGAGATTCACTTGCGTCGCTCGACGGACGTTGGTAAGTCTTGGCAGCCTTCGGCGCATGTTGCTCACCATGGCGACCGCTTGGAAGGCAATCCCCATAAGCCGGACGGTGGCACGCATGAGCAAACGGTCAACAATGCGGTGGCAATCGTTGACCATAAAACTGGCGCGATCGAGCTTCTGTACTGCGTGAACTACGCCAGATGCTTTTCCATGCGAAGCGTCGACGATGGACTTTCGTGGTCGGCACCGATTGAGATCACGGATGCCTTTGAGCCGTTTCGAAAACAGTACGACTGGAAGGTCATTGCCACGGGCCCAGGCCACGGAGTGCAACTTGCGAGCGGTCGCTTGGTCGTGCCGATCTGGCTCGCGTACGGCAAGGTTGGCGATCACAGTCCCTCGGCAGCGGCCACGATCTTCAGCGACGATCATGGCCGAACGTGGCAGGCCGGTGAGATCGCGGTGCCCAACGAAGGCGAGTACGGCAACCCGAACGAGACCATGATCACAACGCTTTCGGATGGTCGAGTGATGCTCGTGTCGCGAAGTGTATCGAAACGTAATCGTAAGTTGATCACGACCAGCGATGACGGGGCGACCCACTGGAGCAAGCCCGTCTTTCATGAGTCGCTTTGGGAACCGATTTGCATGGCCAGCATTGTGTCACATCCCTTCGCGCCAGGAACTCTCATTTTCTCGAATCCACACAGCCTTTCCCGCAACGAAGACAGCACGGAGATTCCGGCTGGACGTGGAGTGCGACGCAACCTTTCGATCAAGCTCAGTCGCGATGACGGCGCAACCTGGTCAGTCAACAAAACGCTCGAAGCGGGAAAGAGTGCCTATTCGGATCTCGCCGTGCTGCCCGACGGCACCGTGCTGTGCTTGTATGAGAGCGACCAGACAATTGTCGCGGCACGGTTCAATCTGGCGTGGGTTAATTTGTAGCAACCCTTAGACAAAAACTAGTTGACAAAAGAATCAAGAACATCCTTCATCTTTTCACAGCATTCTTAATTACTTCTGGCGTTGGCTCCGCTCCGCTTCGCGACTTAGACATGAATTTCATAACACGGTCATGCAGCTTGTCTTGGTCGATATCAGCCAACCGCTGACCCATCATCGCTAATGTCTCCGACTGTGCGATGGTCGCCGCGAGAGTCGCGTTGATATAGCTGTTCAGCGATACGCCCTGTTCGCTCGCGAGCATCTGGGCTTTCGCTTTGAGGTCATCTCGCATTCTGAGTGAAAGTGTCGCCATTTAATTTGCCTCCAGGTCATAGCGTGTAATGAAATCGAGGGGCGTCATCACATCCCATCCGAATTTCACCAGGTCAAGTTGCTCGAAATCTCGAATGTTGTAAGTGATGATGATCGCCGTGCTAGCAATCGCTGCTTCGATGAATTTGTTATCAGCCTCGTCGATTAGGTTTGGCCGCCAATTGAAGTGCAGTTGGGTTTGACGCGAAATTGCAATCAGGTCAAGCACGAGATCGCTGTTTTGTTTTGGGGTCAGCCCCGTGAGTGTACGCACTGAAGGACGCGAAAAAACATCTTCGTACTCCGCGATGATTTCTTCCGTCAGCATTAGGGGCACTCGCCTAAGCAGAACCGCTATCAACACGTGGTAGGCCATGCTCGACTCGTATCGGCACGCCCCCGCGACCAAAACATTCGTGTCCATCACGATTGGCGGGGATACACTGGACATTGGCATTTCAAGCGGCGAGCGATTCGAATGATACCATACTGTGCTACAATATTCCGTCTGTGTCAAGTCTTCAATTTTGGCGTGCAAGCACCATTAAACTTACGAGCACCAATTGCTATGACGGACGTTGACGCCAGGGGCCGAAACGATTTGTTATGGCATGGACCAAGCTTTAAAATCATTTCAAAATTCGCCCGATACTTCGAAAGACTTCTTAATGCCATACATCAATGTTCAAATAATCAGCGGTGAATCGCGAGAGCAGAAACGTGAGCTCGTTAAGCAAATGACTTGTACGCTGGTCGATGTTCTCGGCAAAAAGGTCTACTTCAATTTCGATTGTGTAATTCTCGACATTTGCGAAGTTCGCATTGGCGATTTTGTCTTCATCGCTCCGGGCGTTCACATCTACGCCGCAACCCATCCGCGGGAATCCGACCTTCGTCGCACTCAAGAAATCGGAAAACCAGTCACGATCGGCAATGACGTTTGGATCGGTGGCAAGGCAATCATTTGCACCGGCGTGACAATCGGTGACCGGAGCGTTAACGGAGCTGGCAGCATTGTGACAAAGGGTGTTCCTTGCGGCGTCGTTGTAGCCGGAAATCCGGCCAAGGTAATTCGCGAAACCAGTTGCTGATTTCGCCTGATTGGCGAGACCAAAAGTAAATGGCTCTTGCGAAGAACTAGTGGGTAACAATTCCCGGGCGCCATGCCATAGAATACTGAGCGTACTATCTACGTTTGCATAATTCAATTTCAATGTTTGCTAATGTTTTGACCTATAAGTGCATGACCGACCCAACCATAGCTGATTTTACAACAGACAAAATTCAATGAAAACTACCATCGTACTTTGTGTCGCTTGGCTTCTTATTGCGCTGCCGACAACGAACGCAGCGGACCCATCCAAGCCCAATATTTTGTTGATCGTGGTCGATGACCAGTCGCCGATGGATTTCAGCTTCTACAACCCGCAGGCATCCCTGCAAACGCCGATAATCGACCAGCTTGCAAAAGAAGGCACGGTGTTGGATGGGGCTTACCATATGGGTGCATTTGTGGGCGGTGTTTGCACGCCTTCGCGTCACATGATCATGAGTGGTCGTACGGTTTGGCATCTCCCGATCGGCCCTGGTGCCAAGGGGCACTGCCCAGCCAATTTGGAACTCAATACGATTCCAGCCGTCTTCAATCGCGCGGGCTACGCTACGATGCGAACCTGCAAGAATGGCAATAGTTATGAGGCTGCGAATAAACAATTCACAGTTCGCCGCGACGCGACTAAACGGGGCGGCACGGACGAAACGGGTAGCGCGTGGCATGCCGAACAAGTGCTCAGCTACCTTCATGATCGCGAAACAACGCAAGACAAGAAACCGTTTCTGATTTATTTCGGCTTTTCCCATCCACACGATACTCGCGATGGCACACGCGAACTGTTGGACAAGTACGGTTCTGAAAATCACACGGATAAGGGCTCGCTACCACTAGCGAATCCAAAGCAACCCGCGCTGCCAAACAACTACCTCCCCGAGCATCCGTTTCCACATGGCCATCCGGGCTTGCGCGATGAAGTTTCCGTCAGCGGCGTGTGGGAGAAACGCGACCCGCAAACGATCCGCAACGAAATCGGTCGTTACAATGCCTGCAGCGAGAATATCGATATTCAAATCGGTCGCGTGCTAGAGAAACTCGCATCCATGGGCGAGCTCGATAACACCTATATTGTCTATACCGCCGATCATGGGATGGCTATCGGACGCCATGGATTACAGGGAAAGCAAAACCTCTACGAACATACTTGGCGCGTACCGTTTGTCGTCAAAGGCCCCGGCATTAAGCCAGGTTCGCGTAGCCAAGGTAATGTCTACTTGCTCGACATGCTGGCGACGCTGTGTGATGTGGCAGGCATCGTTGCCCCCGAAAGCAACGAGGGGATTAGTTTCAAACCAGTCCTCGAAGGTAAACAGTCGGTTATTCGCGAGGCTATGTACGGCGTTTATTGTGGCGGTACTAAGCCCGGCATGCGCTGCGTAAGAAAAGGTGATTGGAAGTTGATCCAGTATGATGTGATGGATGGCGCGGTGCGAGAAAAACAACTTTTCAATCTTGCCGAAAATCCCGACGAGTTTCTATCGCAGCATCATGAACCCGCCACCATCGCGCTGACCGGTACCACGCCCAGCCCCGATCAAGTTAATCTAGCAAGCGACCCACGCTATGCGGACAAGCTTGCCGAGATGGAAGCCCTTCTGCTCAGCGAGATGCGTCGCTTGGATGACCCGTATCGCCTCTTCGGTCAACCCGATGACGGTTTGTCGCACTAGCGCAGCGCCACCTTCTCGTCGTCGCAGAGTTTCCGAAGGTCGGACAGTCGCTGCAGGTGCTCGTCGCTCAGCGCTAAGTTGTGCTGTTCCTGCGGATCGGCCGACAAGTCGAATAGTTGTTCGTAAACGGGAACGGTATCGGGATAGCGCGTGTATTTCCAGTCCTGCGTGCGAATACCTTCACACCTGGGGATCGGGGACCGGGGTGGTTCGGTTTGGTAGGTATGTTCGTAGAAATAGTGCTTGCGCCATGGGTCGGGTTTTCGCTGGACGATCGGCATCAGATTCCTGCCTTGCATGGTGGGGGGAGCATCCAGGTCAGCCAAGGCGAGAAGCGTTGGAGCGAGGTCGATACTCAATACCATCTCGTCGCGGCGGGTGCCCGCCAACTCGCTCGCGACGCGCGGATCGTGGATAAACATTGGGACACGAATGGAGTTCTCATACATCAGCCATTTGCCGGACAAGCCATGGTCACCCAGCAAGCTGCCGTGATCGGAGGTGAAGATCACCACGGTGTTTTTATCTAGTTTGAGTCGCTCGAGTTCATCCAGTATTTTTCCAACGGCCTGATCTGCTCGAGTGATCGTGCGGTAGGTGGTCCGAAGTTGTTGTTGAGCGGCTTCGGGCTGCTCGAGTTGCCGGCGAGTACCGTCGGCTCCTAATGACTTGCGAATGAACTCGGGCTGCGCTTCAAAGTCGGCTTGAGTAAATGTAGGCGAAAGCGGCAGTTGGACTTTCTCGTAAGGGTTAGGAACGTTGGGGTCAAAGTAATTGAATGGACCATGTGGTTCTTTAAAGGCGACGGTCAAACAGAATGGTTGCTCGGCGGAATTCGATTGCAGAAACTCGATCGCCTTTTCGGTCATAACTTCGGTTAGGTACCGAGTTTGGCCATCGATCTCCTGGCTAAAATTGATACTCTGATCGAACCCGTACCAAAAATCGAACTTTTCGGCCGGTAGTGAAAGCTCGCGACTGCGCTTACCTGGATTTCCAATCGCGTATTTACCAAGGAAACCCGTGCGATAGCCGGACTTGCGCAGTAGCGCAGGATAGGTTTGTTCGAAGGCCGCCTCCGAAAGTGGCTCTATAAAATCCCGGATTCCGTGTCGCGCCATGTGTTGGCCGGTGAGGATACAAGCCCGATTACTACAACAGATGGCCGTAGTCACAAACGCATTATCGAAGATCACTCCGCTCCGCGCGAGACGGTCCATATTGGGAGTTTGAATGTGCTGGTTACCCATGACTCCCACGCAATTCAAGGCTTGGTCATCGGTGTACATCAGCAGAATATTGGGGCGTCGCTCTTCGGCGTGGAGGAAGGTGCCGAGCAGGCCGACAATTAGCGCAGCCAGCTGTTTCATGTTTGAGCTCTTCGAATAGTGGGCAGGAGGATAGAAGGGCGACTGAGTCTACTCAGCGACTAGGTTTCAGTCGGCGTCTCCAAAGTATAACGGATAACCAAAAACGAAAACGCAGCGAATCGTGGTCATACTGCGATTTCCGTTGTTGCAAACAATGACTGGAGTGACGGCGTCTGGATGCATAGCACCTGAAAGTCAAGTGACTTTGTGCGTAGATTGTTCATGCCGATTTCTTCTTTTTCCTATTCCTCTACTGTGCGGGTTATCCATTCGCAATTTACCAAGTGCTCGTGCCAACCGAGTTCGAGTGTGAGTGTGTCGCTTGCTGGCACAAAAGACCTTGCCAAGCGGACTTGCAAGCAGGGCGGGCAAGAGGATAAGCTCAGAGATGACACCCGCCATCAAAATGCAAAGCATTAACCAACCGAATCGCTGGGTGGGTGTAAACGTACTGAATGCAAATACGGACAAGCCTAACCCGCTGATCAAAGCAGCCTGCAGTGTTGGGACAGCGCAATGGCTATACGTCGAAACGATAGCTGCTTCCCTGCTGGGGCTTCGATCGAGCTCTTCGCGATATCGAGCGAGAAAGTGAATGGTATCATCGACGGCGACGCCTAAAGCGATGCTGGCGGTCATCATCGATCCAATATCAATGGCTATTCCCATCCAGCCCATGCCGCCAAAGATCAATAAGACTGGCACTGCATTCGGTATCATGGCAATCGCGCCCGCGAAAATACTTCGCGAGACAAACATCATGATGGGTGTAATCGTGAGGAAGGACCACCACGTACTCTCCACCAAACTATTGAGAAGTGCTCGCTGTGCTTGGTAGACGATCGGGACAACACCCGTATAAACGGCACTTAGCTCTCGATCCCCTCGGTCTATGATTTCATTGCGTCGCTTAAACTGCCCCGGATCATCCTGAAGTCGGGCATCGATCATTTCAGGAACACCAGCCCGCACCACATCTAGGTCAGAATCTGCAAAATCACCATACACAACCACCGCGTCATATTTAGCGAGGGACTCAAGTTCACAAAGCGGCGTCGTGCTGGGATCGTCCGTCTGCAATTGGACATCGCATCGATACTCTTCCAGCAGTCTATGCAAAACGAGCTGAAATGTCTCATGGGTCAATTTCTCGGATTGCGCTGGCTCGCAATGGCTCCACAATAGGACACTTTTGCCAGCGGGTGATTTTTCTGGCGCCAGGCGAGTTAGTTCTTCAAGTACATCCGCACGCGTTTGATATGCGTCTAGCAACGGTTGCGTAATTTCCTCAAGTTCATTAACGAATTGTCCATAGTCGACATCGCGGAACGCGGCCACTCGCAAACTGATGCGCCACAACTCGCTTCCATCAGCGGCATCAATTTTGAGAAAGCCGGCCTCCGATAACTCTTGCCTACTCCTGCTGAGACGTGCATCAATCGCCTTGCGTAGGATAAACCCCACGTTGCCCGCAGATGCCGACGGTAAACTTGGGGCAAATGAGGCAGCGGATAAACTACGGCCGACGAGGTCCTTGCCTTCTGGTCCGAATTTGCGATCGATCAGCGTCTGCATGCGCGTCACGGTTTCCAATCGCTGTACGAAACTTAGCGCGTTCCAATCGTATTCACTCGCCGCTTTGTCAATCTCGCGAAGTGTAAATCGGGGAAATCGTACGACAATTTCAAGCGGAACGAGCTTGCCCAGATTGGCTTCTAGCCATCGGTAATCCTTCAAGATCCTCGCTCGGCGGTCGAAAAGCTTGAGCAAATCGATACTTGAATCGGTATTACGGAGCCCAAAGCCGACAAAAAGCGTTATAGCGCAGCACAGAGCGCCGACGGCGCGATAGTGCCTGACGATGAAGCTAGCAATCCGTGCCCAAATTTGAATGGATGAGTCTGTTTCATTTTTGGAATGTGAGTTTGCCGCCGGAGCGAGATCGTTGCCCGGTAGCCAACGCTTACCGATTCGTGATAACTGGAGGGCAGCCGGAAGGAAAAAGTAGACGATTACGACAAGGCTCATGACGCCTGCCGCAGAATAGATCCCGAACTTTCGGATCGGAACCAACTCGCTGACCGACAGAGAAAGCAGACCCACAGCCGTTGTAACTGAACACAGCACTGCAGGCCTCCATGCATGCTGAACGGCTCTCTCCGCGGATGCGTAAAGTCCACCCGATTGAATCGCTTCGCGGTAATAATTGACAAGGTGGACAGCTCCGGAGATTGCTAGTACGTAAACCAGCGACGGCATCGACATCAGAATAGCGTCGAGGTTTTGTCCGGTCAGTCCGATGATTGCCAGCGATGTGGCGGCACTCATGACGCCGCACGAGAAAACCATGATCGTAAGTGGGATACTGCGCAGTGACCACCACGCTAGCCCAAGTCCAAGCAGCCCTGACAGGCCAGCCAGGCGAATTAACGTCTTTTCACCTTCCTCATCAATCGCGCTGTTGTCGACCGGTGGGCCACCCAAGTGAACGTCGGCATCTGGTATCCCTGCCTGTGCGATTAACCTGCGCAGTATGCCAGGAGGTACGTTATCTCTAAATATTCGTCGCTGACCCGATCCCAACACTTGTTTGAATTCGCCCACCGCTTCGTTGTGGAGTGTTACTACCAAGCATGTTTGCTTTCCGTCAGGCCCAATCATCGAACCTTGCAGACGCCCAGTCGCTGTCTTGACGGGTAGGCTGAGCGGAGGATTGGTTAGGCGATCCAGTATTTGCCGCCCAGTGATGACCGACTTAAAATACTTCCGCCGAGCGATTTCATCCGCTTCAGACAATTGATTTTCGGAAGACTCTGGCTTGCCATCGGACAAAACCTCCGATTGATTCGGGACCAAAAGATTTGCCAAAAGCTCAAGCCTTGGATCATCCTGCGTTCCACTTTCTTCGGTACCCAATTGGCATCCTTGCCAACTGACGATGATGAATTGGTCCGCTGCAAAATGCTGACGAAACCAGGCAAGATGCTTTGTCTCCTCAAAAGACCTTGGCAGCCAATCCTCAACGCGATTGACGTTGCTTTGGACAGCTCGGCCTGCATAGTAAAAGGAGATCGGAAGAAACACCAGCGTAACTACGACAATGCTGACGCTCCACTTCTGGTAGAACGTCCCAGGCTGGTTGTCCTTTTTTGCTTTTGATGACACGTTCTTCCACGTCTCCTTACTTCGTACAAATTTGCGTGACTATTGGCAAACCGCTGCCATCACTCATTTGAACTCTTCGAGGTCCCATACGAATCGACCAATGGGTTCACCAGGTGGTATCGGACCTTGCTTGGGCGCAATTCGATTCAGGTACCAGTCCATGCGTCGAAAAAGGTTCATCCCTTGCACCCAGTGCTTCGTTTGCCTGCGGAGCATCAATACCGACGGATCATCCAACGAATGCTTGACCTCAGCTAAGGTATCAAGTCCACCTCCTGGTTCTCCTCCAAAAAAAAGTGCAATCGCAAAGTTGATCTTGATGTGATTGGCCACGTGTTCATGGACATGAAAAGTACTTGAATTGAGCGCGACCATCCGCAGGGGACTTATGGCCTCAACAAACCCATGCATGCGCAGAAGGCAAACTCCCCGACAATTCAACACCTCTGGATCCGTGGTGTGTTTCGACAGTGCCTCCAGCGCGAGTTTGTATTCCCCTCTGTCCGTTAAATTCTTCACTAAGCGGAGTTTTGGATCCAACCGTTCTAAGTCACTTGTCGATCCAGGCGACTGCAACGGATTTTGGGTCGAGTTTGAAGTGTGTGATTTCGTTTTCGTGTAGGTAGACATTTTGATAGCATTTGAATTTAGAAAGTGTATGAGAATGTAAGTGCCGAAGTCGTGACAGCGCGGGTCGAAGCAGATCGAAATACGATCACGACATGCGGACGTGCGAATTGAAAGCCCGCGTTGAGTGGCTTGACGCCAACCGCTGGAGGCAATATTCAATGCACTGTTTGAAGCGCTTAGCACAAACGCTGCACGGATAGAAAACTTCGCGTCACAGGCGAAGCATGGTTCCGAGATGAAAGAGCGAGTTACTCTTAGAAGAAACGCTTCGGTCAGCTAAACAACCGAAGTCGCTGAATTGCGATAGAGTGCCACACAGCAAACGCGTGGAGGAAGCCAGTGTCTTACAATGGACATTGTCCTGTGTGAGTCGATGTGCAGTCTGATAAACGGCAGTGTCAGACAGTTCAAGTATTGGCGTTGCCGTGGAAGAAACGACGGCCCCATGCTTCAGAATGATAGCCTGCTCGGACGCTACGACCGAACCAAGCATGCTGAAAGCCACACACCAGCCCGCAAGAAGCCGAGTAAGAAACCTCGTATAGCCGCCAATCCAAAACATGGACTTCTAACTTTTGTTTGACGCGAAACCAGACACGTTGAATTCACACGCTAAAATTTATTGTGTCATTATTGAACTTATTGGCAATAGCGTCGGTACGCGTCTTGCGTAGAATTTCCTCACAACACTTTCGGATCGACGTCGACTCTAACTTTCGTCGAAGACCACGTTTACTCCCAGAATCAATGCAGATGAACATCGAAGCATGGTTTACGCTAGGCGTAGTGGCAATTCTCTTTTTGGGGCTGTTAAAAAATTCCATCCCACCTGACCTGCTGTTTTTAGGGGCAGCCGCCGTTTTAGGCGTTTCAGGGATTATCACTCCAGAGCAGGCTTTCTCTGGATTCTCTAATTCCGGGATGTTGACGGTAGCCTTCCTGTTTGTCGTCGTGGCAGGGCTGCGGGAAACCGGAGTTCTCGACTACTTGAGCCAGCACGTACTAGGCAACATAAAAACTAAGCGCGGCGTCATTGCTCGGCTAGCGGCATTCATCCTGCCGATGTCGGCCCTTATGAACAACACACCGATCGTAGCAATGTTCGTACCAATCGTTATGGATTGGTGCAGGCGAAATCGCGTCGCGCCATCGAAACTACTCATTCCGTTGTCGTTCTTAACTATACTTGGCGGAACATGCACCTTGATTGGCACCTCGACGAACTTGGTGATTAACGGACTAATGATCGAGAATGGGATCCCTGGAATGGGCCTTTTCGAGATTGGGATAATAGGAATTCCTTACGCGGTCGTGGGCGTTGTTTATCTACTTCTGTTCAGCAATCGGTTATTGCCTGAGCGTAAAGAGTTTTTGGAGCAATTGAACGAATCGCGTCGCGACTATCTCGTTGAGATGCTCGTTCAATCGGAATGCCGTCTTTGTGGCAAGTCGGTTGAACACGCCGGATTGCGACACCTGCCGGGTTTGTTCCTTATTGAAATCGACCGCGACGGTCGGATCATAAGTCCGATTCGTCCTGAGGATCTCATCCAATCGCAAGACCGATTGGTTTTTACGGGAATTGTGAGCAGTATTCTGGAACTTGAACGGATTCCTGGGCTGGTTCCTGTGCCCCATACTGGAAACGACGTGTTACCGCAGGAGCACAAGGATCGGCGGCTGTGCGAAGCGGTCATCTCTGAAAGTTCGGCTCTCGTCGGGAAGACGATTCGAGATGCTGACTTTCGCGAAGTTTACGGAGCGGCAGTAGTCGCGGTTCAGCGTTTCGGAAAACGCATTGAGAAGAAGCTGGGCGACATCGAACTTCGCCCTGGCGATACGCTGTTAATGCAAACTCGCCGGAATTTCTTACGGCACTATCGCGATAGCCACGATTTTTATTTGGTGAGCAGCGTCGACGAGTGGCGTCCCATACGTCGAGACCGAGCCTGGGTCTCGCTCGCTCTATTCCTGATCCTCGTCGTGTTGATGACGACCGGCGTTCTTCCGATAGTACTTTCCACTGCACTTACTGCCGTACTTATGATTGCCCTAGGGTGCCTGTCAGTGAACGAGGCTCGGCAAAGCTTGGAATGGCAAGTGTTGATTACGATTGCGGCCTCGTTTGCAGTAGGTGCTGCCTTGCAAAATTCAGGTGCGGCGACGCTCATCGCTAGAAGTGTTGTGGAATCGACCCAAGCTTGGGGACCGATCGCCGCGTTGGCGGCAATCTACATTCTTGGTTCGATCATCACCGAAGTGATCACCAATAACGCCGCAGCCGTATTGATGTTTCCGTTCTGTATTGAAACCGCACGGCTTTACGACGTCGATTCTCGTCCCTTCGCGATCGCACTAGCGCTCGCGGCTTCAGCGAGCTTCATGACTCCCATCGGCTACCAGACCAACATGATGGTTTACGGTCCAGGCGGCTATCGCTTCCTCGACTTTATGCTCATTGGAGCACCACTGAATGTGCTGCTTGGAATCGTCGCTATCGTATTGATTCCGTGGTTCTGGGCTTTCTAATCATTCCACAAAACACGCACTAGGACGACGTCGGTGTATTTGGCAAAAACTTGCCTTCTCAATGCGTTGAATCAAATTGCGACTTTTAGTTAAAGAGATAAATTGACTGAACTATTAATGTGTGCCGATACGCAAATTCAGCTTTGGGGCCAGTCATTTGGCTCACAGGACCTTTTGCTTGTACTTCTACTTGTCTTTTTCGAGGGTGTCCTTTCGATCGACAATGCGATTGTACTTGGATTGCTGGCCAAAAGGTTGCCAAAGTCGCAGCAGAAGCGTGCGCTCACCTACGGTCTCATAGGCGCATTCGTATTCCGGACGCTCGCGATTTTGACTGCGAGTTTCTTGCTTGAGTGGCGTATCGTCAAGCTACTGGGTGGCGGCTATCTCCTCTACATTGCCGTCAAGCATCTGTTTTTTGAATCGAAGGAGTCATCTTCTGACGAAGTTACCATTAGTTCGGATGGTCACCTAGAACTTCGAGATGCATTGACTGGGGCGGAGCTGTCGGCATCGCGACAGATATTAGAGATCAAAGAACGTTTGCCAGCTCCAATTCCTTTCGAAGCTATCCGCTTGGGGAAACACTTCTGGATGACTGTGCTGGTGATTGAATTGACAGACATAGCGTTCGCCGTGGACTCCATTCTTGCCGCAATTGCCCTAGTGGGCAGTCCACCACCGGACCATCCTGCTGCCGCAGTGCACCCAAAACTTTGGGTCATCGTGGCGGGGGGAATTATCGGTATTGTCCTGATGCGAGTTGCAGCGGTTATGTTCATTCGATTGCTGGAAAGGTTCCCTCGTTTCGAAGCGTCAGCGTATCTACTGATCATAGTGATTGCTTTGAAATTGCTGGCTGACTGGGGATTCAACTCAAAAACGCATCCTCACGTCCTTGATTTCCATCACATCTCCCGGCCGGAGTTTTGGCTGTTTTGGACCTCCATGCTCGCTTGTTTGGCGATCGGATTTTTGCCAAAGTCGAATAGACGACCGCTCGAAGATCAATGATCGTTTCTTGGTAGTTTGAATTATCCAGTTTAGCCGGCTTAATCCACTTCACAGAAAACCTGGCCAGCGACGAATCGTTGCAACTTCATGCCCCCATCCATTCGACTTGGCGTGGAAATAATATCACCGAGTCTTGCCGAAAAACAAGCATCCAGGACCTAACCTGATAACCCGAGAATTAGGATTTGCATGGGGTATCGGCGTTACGATTCGCCATCGGAATACTTTCTGGCATCAACACACCGCCCGACATGATTATCTTGATAGCTTCTTCCGTACTCCAATCCACTTCGACAACTTCCGAAGGTTTGATGACAAAGACGAATCCAGTCGTTGGATTTGGGGCAGTAGGCACGAAAATCGTGAGGAGCTTAGCGCCGGTCGTCGCGTCGCTCGTCTCGCGCGTAACAAACCCCACTGATGCAGTTTCCTTTGAAGGAAACGGAGCCAAAACGACGCGCTGAAACGGTCGCGAGTTTTCACCCACGAGCGTCTCTAACACTTTCTTCGAGGCATGATAGATCACGGTCACGATTGGAACTCGCTCAACAACGGACTCGCCAAGTCGCAATATGCGCTTTCCAGCAACGTTGGTGGCAATCGCTCCAAAGGTATAGAGCGCAGCAACTGTGAAAAAGATGGCTACGGCACTGATTCCCCATTGGAGCCCCCAGGGTAAAACCGATAAGCCATCGTCGGTCAACGCATTTGCATCGATACCCAAGCGGGATAAGACGGATTCACCAAAGGGCCCCAACAAAACCGCCTCGACAAGCCACAGCGAAGCATCTCGCATGATGCGGAAAACGAAAGTCACTACGACATATGTAATCCAAATAGGGATGACCAGTACAAGCCCTGCCAGAACCCTCGCTCGGAACCTGCGCGAGAATCCCGATTGACTGAGTTGCCCGTTTGACTCTTTCATATTACTCAATATGCCATTGCTTGTTTGCATCTGCGACTTTTTCGCGCTTACCCAATGAAAACACGAGGTCTCTTCGTATCATTAGCCTCTACTATTAGCAGCAATTCGCGGACCAACCAAGGTATGTTCCCTTCATCATTGCTGCGGCCCGACTAGGAGCCTGGATTTTCGGCAAGTTGGGACAACCCCAAGTCGTGGGTGAAATCGCAGCCGGGCTATTGCTCGGCCCACCCTTGCTCGGGCAAATTGCACCGAAGGTTGTCAGCAATGTCTTTTCAACGAATACAGCCATCGTATTTCAAGTGCTCAGCGAACTGGGATTGATACTGCTCATGTTCTCGGTCGGACTGGAATTCGACTTCTCACATTTGAAAAATGTTGGTCGAACCGCTGTGAGCGTTGCTGCTGTTGGCATCGCAATGCCGTTCTTGCTTGGCGTGATGCTTTCCCTACGGATGCACCCTCAGGTTGCGGCGGACGTCGATCGCGTTGGGTTCGTCCTGATCGCTGCCATATTCACGTTTGCGCTTACGCTGTTCCGCTTGTGGAGTTCGCTGCTGAAATTCTGATCAGCAAAGTTGCGCTAGTGATCTTCATCGAAGCCGGTTGAGCCTTCGAGTTGCTTTTGAGCCACATCCAGGACCAAGACATTTTTGTCTCGGTTGTCTGAATTCTGTTAGAATTTGAAGGCTGCAAATGGTAAGGCTAACAGCTTGTTTGGAACTCCGAGAAATCCACCGTAAGTCGCTGCTGCGTAGCGAATCTGCCCCCTGAGGGTAGCCATCACGAGGTCGTTGACCTCACTCACCTGTAAGTTATTTAAACTGCAGCTTGCCATGAATGTATGTAGCTGGCCTCCTTGCCAGCTACACAACTATTCGCATTCATGACCGGCCCGAGTTATTCCTTAGGAATCAAAACGGCATCGATAACGTGAATAACTCCATTTGTGCACTTGATGTCAGTGGCGACGACAAGCGACTTGTTCACCATCACTTTGCCATCTTTAACTTCGATCATCAACTCGCTGCCCTCGACCGACTCGATTTCTTTCATCTTGGCGACATCTGCTGCCATGATCTCTTTAGCGGCAACGTGGTATGTCAGAATGCCAGCTAGTTTCTTCTTGTTTTCTGGCTTCAACAAGTCCGCGAGAGTTCCTTTGGGAAGTTTGGCAAACGCTTCATCGGACGGTGCAAAAACTGTGAAAGGTCCCTTTCCTTGAAGCGTTTTGACCAAATCAGCTGCCTTGAGTGCAGCGACTAGCGTTTTGAAGTTTCCAGCCTCAATGGCTGTCTCGACAATATCGACTGGCTTCTTCTCAGTTTTCGCTGATGCAGTTTGCAACTTCGTTTTGGTTTCTTGTGCGAAGCTGGAACCAAGGGTGAGCAAGCCAAGGCAGACAGCCAGTGGCAATAGTGACTTCAAATTCTTCATTTTTCAATTCCTATTTAGCGGTGACTACGACTATTTGCATTCGAGCAGTTCCAAAATCACACCCTTGCCGCGGACAAGGATCTGACGATTCGACGGGCTCTCTGCAACCTCCGAACGAAAGGACGGAGTGTCTTGCAAGAAAATTTAGGCTATTGGTAAACTTCCGAGTATCGAGTGCATGACCAAAAGAACCTAGCGGATTCCACCATAGCGACAAACCTCGACTTGCAGCCATGAGCTCGGACTCGCTTCACTTGGAAATGGTCGGAGATCGTCTTGACCGAATTGAACCTCACGCAAACAAACGACGGCCTAAGCTGTTAGTCCTAGTGATCAAGCCACGCCATCTCGCCAATCACTGGAGCTAGCGACCGCCACCTAATGAAATTTACCGAGAAATCGGCTAAACTAGCGGCTGATCCCTTTTCGCCCTCGTGCGAGAAACCAGATGTTCCGTCCGGTAGTGAACCTCAGGCGCTAGCCGTGGGCCTCGCAGCACGGTTGGAGCCCTAGTGCGAGAAACCAGAGGTTCATTAGGAAGCAGGAACGGACGGAACTTAAGGGATTCGGCCCCATCTCAGCGATGCTCGACCAGCGGCACGTTGGTTAGGAAACGCCGATGGCTAGATTCTTCTCTCCTACCTTAAGTAGTTGCCATGAAAAAAATGCTTGTGATCGTATACTTGTGGCTAAACTGCATGGCAAATCTAAGTGCGGACCAGCCACCAAATATTGTTTTTTTCTTCACCGACGATCAAACAACTAGCACGCTGGGATGCTACGGCAATTCGGTCGTCAAGACACCCAACATCGATTCGCTAGCCCAACGCGGGACTCGATTCCAGAATGCATTCGTCAGCCACTCTATATGCTGGATCAGTCGTACTACAATCCTGAGCGGACTCTACGGGCGAAGCTATGGAATGCCTGCGAAGCCCGAGGTGGCTCGGCCCGATGCCGTGGAGAACCTGTACTCCGACGTCCTCCGCCAACATGGCTATCGCACAGGCTACTTTGGCAAATGGCACGCGATGATGCCAGAAGGGTATCGGCCAGCCGACCACTTTGACGAATTTGAGACGATTGGTCGCAATCCGTATTACAAAAAGCAGCCCGACGGCAGTCTGCGACACGAAACGGATTTGATCGTCGATCGCGGCATTGATTTTCTGAAAAAGCAAACTAGGGACAAACCCTTCGCGCTCAACATGTGGTTCAACGCCTGTCATGCTGAGGATAGCGATCGTCGGCCAGGCATCGGTCATTTCGCTTGGCCGCGCGGAGTGGATGGCATGTACGACGATATCGTGATTGCTCCGCCGAGGTTGAATGATCCGTCTATCTTCGAAAGCCTGCCCGATTTCCTGCGAACGACCATCAATCGCGAGCGTTACTTCTGGCGCTGGAACACGCCAGAAAAGTATCAAACAAATATTCGCGCTTACTATCGCATGGTCAGCGGGATCGATACCGCAATCGGTCGCTTCATGAAAGAGCTCGATGAAGCCGGTCTTACCGACAACACGATCATCGTTTATTCGGCGGATAATGGCTACCACATGGGAAATCGAGGACTAGCGGGCAAGTGGTCGCACTTTGAGGAATCGCTGCGCGTGCCGCTCATCGTGGCCGATCCTCGCGTGCCCCAAACTCAACGGGGCCAAGTTACCGATGCGCTCGCGTTGAACGTCGATCTCCCAGCCACCTTTGTGGACTGGGCCGGTATCGAAGTTCCCCAGCGATATCAAGGACATAGCCTGCAAACGGTGGTAACCCAGGGCAAGCCAAGCGACTGGCGCACGGAAACATTTCACGAGCACTTCGCTGTCCGCAATCGGATTCCAGCTTTCGAAGGCTTGCGAAATCAACAATACAAGTACGTACGATACATCGATCAGGACAACTACGAATTTTTGCATGATTTAAAAAATGATCCCGATGAACTTGTTAACTTGGCCAGCGATCCACGTCATGCCGAGACACTGGCTGCGATGCGACAGCGAACAACGGATCAGGTAAAGGCTCTCGGAGGGCCACTGGATCCCTTGGTCGGTGAATTCACGGCTTCGACTGAGCCGCATCCACAAGCATCTGCGGCAGTGGGTGCTAAGCTGGACACCGAGGGCTTTGTCGCTGTTTTCGATGGCAAGACACTTAGCCACTGGGCTGGCGGCGTCCAGCATTGGTCCGTCGAAGATGGAGCACTTACGGGCGTCACGGATGGCTCGCTGAAGACAAACAGTTTTATCAGTTGGGAGGATTCGACGATTCGCAATTTTGACCTGCGAGTGAAGGTGAAGCTCACCGCTGGCGGGAACAGTGGTCTGCAGTACCGCGGCCAGTCGCGACCCGAAATAGGTTTGGACGTTGTCAGCGGCTACCAATGCGATGTGGTAGCGGGCAATCCAAACTACAACGGAATGCTGTACGAAGAACGAGGTCGCCGCATCTTGGCCCACACAGGTGAAAAGGTCATCATCGACCCGCAGGGCCGATCTTGGATCGTGGGTGAAATGCCTGTCCAAGAATTTGCGGCGGGCGAATGGCACGATTTTCGCATCCTGGTTGAAGGCAACCACCACCAACATTGGATCGACGGTCATCAGACCGCTGATCTAATCGACCTTGATGAGCAGGGCCGCGCGCTGGAAGGCATTTTGGCGGTTCAGGTCCACGTGGGACCGGCGATGAAGATTCAGTACAAAGATTTCCGCATCAAACATTTGCCCGATGACATGCCATTGCAACAAGCTGCCGATCATCCGATCTCGGCTACCGCACTGGGAGTCAGGCCGCAGGGTAAACTGCCTGACGATTGGCAGGCGCCAGTCTTTGGTAACCTTCCGAAGTAAGTGACTGAAAATCGCTGGATGCTAGGCCGCATTCGGACTTGCGGCGATGGCTCAGCCTTGAACAATTTGGTTCGTGAGTGTTCCCACACCTGAGATGGTGATGTTTACGACATCGCCCGGATGCAATGTGAAATCGCTGTCTGGCACGATGCCCGTGCCGGTCAACAGGAAAGCTCCATCGGGGAAGCTGTTGTCTCGACCGAGCCAGCCGACAAGATCTTCCAATTTTCGCGCCATTTGAGCAACGCTCGTTTCACCGCCAAACACAGATTTTCCACTGCGGACAATATCCAACACAATATTGATCTGGTCGCGGGGCGGCATGGCATCGGCCAAGGTGATCCAGGGGCCCAGTCCGCAACACTCGTTGTACATTTTGGCTTGCGGCAAGTAGAGCGGATTGTCGCCTTCGATGTCGCGCGAGCTCATGTCATTGCCGATTGTGTAGCCTACAATCTTGAGACTTGGGGAAAGGACCAGCGTCAACTCGGGCTCGGGAACGTTCCAGGTTGCGTCGCTGCGGATGCGAAGCGAGTCGCCCGAGCCGCGCACGCGATGCGGAGTGGCCTTGAAGAATAACTCGGGTCGAGGTGACTGGTAAACACGATCGTAGCATGACGCGGCAGCTTCGGACTCTTCCATTCGCGCTGTCTGGCTTCGTTTGTAGGTCACACCGGCGGCCCAAACTTCTTGTGCATCGATGGGAGGCAATAATCGAGCAGTGGCGATGGCGATTTTTTCACCCGTGGCGGGCAGCGCCAGCGCAGCTCCAGCTACGTCTTCGGCAGCTAACAATGAAGACAGACTTGAATAGTGTCCGGCTGCCAAGTCGATAACCTCGATCGTGTCCTGACCGACACGACCCACGCATTGAATACCGCTTGAATTGAGTAGTTTGGCTAGTTGCATAGTGGGAGAAGGCGTGGACTCTGGAGGGAAAGTTGGTGGGTGGTCGGAAACTCTGTTCGCGATTGTAGTCAATCATCAGAGAACTAAGCAACCACGTCTTGGGCTGCACGTTCCGGCACAGGGCTGGGTTGGTCGGATTTCTTTTCGACGTGTCCATGCCGCCTGTGTCGAGGCGGATTGACGTCGCTGGCCAATCCCACCAGCTCTAGGAATTTGATTTCGTAGTAACTCAAATCAAACTCCCACCAGCGGTGCTGGACACTAGCGGCCGCTTGATCTTCGTGGTGATTGTTGTGCCAGCCTTCACCGACAGATATCAGCGCGACGAACCAATTGTTGCGGCTGTCCTCGCCGGTCTGGTAATTTGTGTAACCAAACATGTGACTGAGTGAGTTCACCGACCACGTGATGTGCCACACCGCGATGACGCGCATGATGACGCCCCACTGCACCATCGAAAGACCAAGCTGAGTGGCCGCGGTGAGTTCGGTGGAGTATAAAAAGCTCCACGCAAAACCGAGTAGAAAGAAAACCGGCACCTGCCCGAGCACATACTTGAATTGCAAATAAGGGTTCATTTCCAGTTTCATATAGAACGGGTCGCGCAGCAAGTCCTTGGCAAACTTCTCCAGACCGGCTGCACTGTGCGTGTGGCGATTCAAATACATCAACCATCCCATGTGCGACCACCAAAACGTCACGCGTGGGCTGTGTGGGTCGGGAACCTCATCGGAATGGACGTGGTGCATGCGATGCACGGAGACCCAGCGCGCGGGCGTATCTTCCATCGAACAAATTCCTAGGATCGCAAAGATATGCTCGACCCATTTGGGTGTCTTAAAGCTGCGATGCGTGAGCAGACGATGGTAGCCAATCGTAATGCCTTGACCGAAGATATGAATGCCTGCCAAGAACACGAAAAATGCCGACCAAGAAAAGAGGGCTGGCACGAGTGCCAACAGCCCCAGCACATGGACGGTTACAATCGTGATTGCATAGGTTCGATTGAGCTTGAAAGGAACCACTTGAGGTGGGACGGACTGCTTCATTGAATCGCTTCGTGATCGTAGTCAAAATGTGAGGGCGACAACTAGATTGTCCCACGAAGGCCAGAAATTGGAAAGACTGAAATGGCCCTTACTTGCAGTATTCGCGTTAGGGCTAGGGCTAGGGATTGGTGGATTGGCAAAACACAAGTGGCGGGCATCGCGTTGGGGACCCACGTGGCACAATGAAACACGTTGGAGACCAACGAGCCTCAATGGAGTTGGCAGGAAACAAAATAGGGGAATAATGGTGGATCAGAAGCTTATCGAAGCTGCATTGGCGGTGCAAAAGCAGGCCTACGCGCCGTACAGCAATTTCTTGGTCGGCGCCGCCATCCGGGACTGCTCTGGCAAGATTTATTGCGGCTGCAATTTTGAAAATGCATCGTATGGTTTGGCGATCTGTGCCGAACGCTGTGCCGTTGGCTGCATGGTTGCCAGCGGCCAGCGGGAGATTCAAGCAGTCGTAGTAGCCAGTCGCGGTGGAGTCACGCCCTGTGGTGCCTGTCGCCAAGTGCTAGCAGAGTTTGGAAAAGATTTCACAGTGACACTCGTCGATAGCAAGACCTCGCTCGTCACCGCATATTGGACTATGTTAGACCTCTTGCCCGGTGCCTTTAGCTTAATCTGACTTTGCTCCCCGACATTGCATGCAGTCCAAAATCCAGAACTCGATCGCGTCCTACTTTTGGGCCAATGCCTGCGATCACCCCACCGCAACGGCTCTCTGGATTTGTGGCGATGATGGTCAAGTCGCAAGGCTGAC
This sequence comes from Pirellulaceae bacterium, assembly GCA_041741955.1. Taxonomy (GTDB): domain Bacteria; phylum Planctomycetota; class Planctomycetia; order Pirellulales; family Pirellulaceae; genus Aureliella. The sequence goes on from JBGSJL010000119.1 coordinate 35,838, forward strand.
TTGGGGCCAGCTCGGCGAAAGTACGGCCAGTCTGATACTGCACGTCCAGCAACGAGGGCTGGAGGCCGGTGCTCATATGGCAAGTTGCCTGACCAATTCGCTCCTGTGGATCCAGTTGGATATCGCGGCTCAAACTCTAGGCCTCGTACACGTTGCCATCGATCCACGCGAGACTTGGCTGCAACGAAGAGTATTGACTGACTTTAGCGAATCGCAAATGGTCTTCGATGAAGCCCATTCCAACTCGGGCGATTGGGATGAAACCTCGAATTATGAAAATTCGGCTCCGAGCGGGGATACTTTGCGATGCCGCCAAATGGCAAGTCGCGTACACACGGACTCGGCGGCACACATGCTGTTCACGTCGGGTTCTCTGGATGAACCCAAGGGCGTCTTGTTGAGCCACAGAAATCTTGTAAGCAATGCCCGCGCAAAGCTGGCTGCGGCACCGCAGTCGAGCGAAGATTTGCGACTCAATATTCTGCCCTTCTGCCACGCTTATGCGAGGACATGCGAGTTGTCGACTTGGATCATCACACGCGGTCAAATGGCGTTGGCGTCTTCGTGGCCCAATTTTGTCCAACTAGCTCGCAGGTTGCAGCCAACGTTACTCAACCTGGTGCCCTACCAGGCCGAGCTGCTGGCCAATGAGCTTGATCTGAATCCGCTGGGGCTGGGCGGACGCTTGCGACTCTTGCAAGTGGGTGGGGCGAGCCTTAGCGATTCACTTTGGCAACGATTGAATCTACACGGCTTGCCGCCGCTTCAAGGTTATGGTCTGACGGAGTGCTCGCCTGTCGTTTGTTCCAATCGAGCCGGCGCGCAGCAACCAGGCGTCGTCGGTCCAGCCATCGAAGGCGTCGAGTTGCGAATCGATGACTCGCAGGTCTTGTGGTGTCGCGGGCCAAACGTGATGCTCGGTTACTGGAAGAATGCAGCTCTGACGCAGTCGACCATCCGCGATGGCTGGTTGTGTACGGGTGATCTAGCAGAACAGGATTCTTCGGGAACTATCCGCATCGTAGGTCGGGTGACGCATCAGTTGATTTTGAGTACGGGCTACAAGGTTTCGCCCGAGCCCATCGAACGCGAGTTGGAAGCCGACGACTGGATCGAGCGCGCAATTTTATTCGGAACTGGCCAGCCTTTCGTCGTGGCCCTAATTTGGCCAACTCAGCGTGCCAATCAAAGAGGTGGTAGCAGCCTGCGGGTTGAGCTGGCAGGCAAGATCGATTCCAGATTGCGGCAACTGCCACGACACGCAATTCCCAGTCGTGTCGCGATTATGCAAGATCCGCTAACCGTCGAAGCGGGCACACTGACTCGCAAGGGCACGCCACGTCGGCAGCAGTTGCTGGCCCGCTACGGATTGCAGATAGCTGAACTGTTCCAACGCCCTTAGTTGTTCCAACGTTAGTCGATCTACAAATCCGAGGTGCCAGTGCGTGACTAAAGCCCCAGCGGCGAATAGACTGTTGCGCTACTATTTCCTTAGCTCTGAGATGAAGCCATGAACGAGGCTCTTCAAACTAAATCCAGCATCGCCTGGGTGGATGCAATTGCGCGAATAGCTCAGGATGTGCAGCCACGATTGGTGACGCTGCGGAGGATCCTGCACGCCAATCCCGAGTTGTCGATGCACGAGTTTGAGACAACTCGCCGCTTGGCCGAAGAAGTGCGTGGGTTGGGATTGAGTGCCAAAGTAACGGATCGCAATACGGGTTTGACCTGCGATTGGGTCTCCAGCCGTACGGACAGGCCGACACAAACGATCGGACTGCGTGGGGATATCGATGCACTACCCATTGCGACGACGGTCCGTCATGCCTATGCCAGCGCTCGGGATGGGGTCATGCACGCGTGTGGACACGATGCCCATGCGACGATGGTGTGGGGAGCGGTCGCAATCCTGCAGCGTTTGGATGAGCAGACGCTGTTGCCATGGGCGGTGGCGGTACGCGCAATTTTCCAGCCTGCCGAAGAAACCAGCGAAGGGGGCCCGCTGATGGTCCAGTTCGGTGCGCTCGACGGAGTCGCCTGCGTCCTGGCCCTGCATGTGGATCCGATGCAACCGGTCGGCACGGTGGCCGGTCGACCGGGACCGTTCACGGCGGCTTGTGATAGTTTTGATATAGAAATTACGGGTCGCGCTGGTCACAGTGCGCGCCCGCATTTGAGCATCGATGCGATTGCCTCGGCTGCTTCCTGGATTGGAGAGATGTATGCGCGCGTGCCGCGTGTCCACGATTGCCGCGATCCGGCGGTCGTTAGCGTGGGCACCATCCAGGCGGGCACTGCCTCCAATATTGTGGCGGGCAGCGCGCACATGTCGGGTACGATTCGCACCTTCAGTGAAAGCGCGCGGGCTGCGATCATGCAAGAAATGCGCAACGTGGCGGAAGCAACCGAGAAAACTTTTGGCTGTCGAGTCTGCGTCGTGTTTTCGGCCTACACGCCCAGTCTGCATAACGATCCCAGTCTGAATGCGACGATGCAGCATATGGCCGGACGGCTGCCTAGTATTGAGCAAGTGGTCCAAATCGATTTGCCAAGTATGGGTGCGGAAGATTTTGCATTCTTTGCGCAGCACAAGCCAGTCTGTATGATGCGTCTCGGAATTGCCGGTCCCACCTGTGGGTCGCACGCACTGCATACTGCCAGCTTTGATATCGACGAGCGCGCATTGGCAATTGGTGCCCAACTGCTGGCCGCCACCGCTATCGAACTTTCCAACCCAAACATCCAACAAAGCAAAACTCACGAAAGCCCAGCCCAATGAGCCAGCGCATCGCCCACTTGGTCTATTTCACACTTACAGATAATTCGAGCGCCAAAGTGGCGGAGCTGCTCGAGCAATGCAAGCTATTCCTAGACAATCATCCAGGACTTGAGAACTTTGCCGTTGGCACGTTGAACACGGAATTGGCTCGACCGGTAAACGACCATGACTACGACGTGTGCTTGTTGACAGTCTTCGTGGATCGGGCCGCGCACGATGCCTATCAGGTTGCGCCAAGGCACCTGGAGTTTATCGCCAACAACAAAGCCAACTGGAAGACGGTGCGCATATTCGATTCCAACCTCCAGTAGCATACTGAAAGACGAATCCATTTTTCCTTATCTTAAGGCTGAAAACCAAATCACGCGCAGTCGCCTTCCGGATCGCTACAGTTTAACTCAAGTTCGTTTCGAAGACCGGCCGGTGTGATTTATTCGCCATCGCATTTTTGCATGTCGAATCGCGACCCATCTTGATCACAACTAGCACGCACAATCCCGATGAAACATGGGTTCTCGAACAAGTCCTATCGAGAAATCAACCTTAATAAATCGCCGATCGTTCGGTGGGCTTCCATGGGGTGCCTAAGAGGTTGATGCGTTATTACTTGATAGTGATTCTTGCGTCCTATTTTCTCGCGACGGATGAAGCCTTCATCTTCAAGATCTTGCACGATCCGTTGCACGCCACGCTCAGTAATTCCGACCTTTAACGCCACTTCGCGAAGCACCAAGTCCGGATTTGCATACAAGGCAATTAGCACATGCGCATGGTTGGACAGAAACGTCCAGCGATTCGCGG
>JBGSJL010000120.1:0-64851 GCA_041741955.1 Pirellulaceae bacterium
CATTACCGATCGTTACCAAAACCTACAAACGGTTTTGTTCGCTACGTCGGTTGGCCAAGCAACGCGGCGCTGAAGGTCTTCCAGACCTAGACACGATTGTGGCGGAAGCATTCTTTGGTATCACGCATTTGATGCGATGCGCCACAAAATTAGAGCAAGGATCACCCGTCGCGGTCGGAGTCAATGACCAAATACAAAAGATAAAATCGTTGATAGGGCTGTACGTTTTTATCAACGAAAAGCTAAAGCCGCTTTGCGAAGAGCGACAGCGTGATTGGTTGCAGAGGAAAGTCAAAGTATGAAACGGAACCAAGGGTAAATCATGACGATGTCTAACGAAGAGTCTTTTCGCGCCGAGCTAATCGATGCGCTCGAACGTGAGTTAGTTGGCCCTGGGCTTCCTACTCATGACTACGAACGGGTTCCAGATCAGCCTTATGTTGAGCGACTGGAAGAGTCGCCTACGCAGCGATATTCTGCCGGCGTGCTTTTTCCACAACAGCAAACAATCAACGAGCTGGACGATCAAAATGAATCTCCAGTCGTAGCCGGTACGGGAATCGAGACGGAAGGTGACCCCATTGAGCCGCTCGAGGGCGATTCAACGGCTGAGCCGCGGCGTGAAGGGGTGTGTCCGGTGATTCGTTGACCGATGCTTACGACCAGACAGTTCGATTAGCGAATGAGTTTTAACATCATTTATGCAAGTCTCTGATGAATCCTTGGCGGGTTCACCGATTTGCGATTCAAGATATTCGCAGAGCCTAACCATCTCATCGGCGCAAGCCTGAGGCGACCCACTTGGCTTTGGATTTGCCGCACAGCCTTCAGCCACCGCAACCAGCAAGGCTTCGATGCCTTCGTACAGCTGCGACCGAACTAAGCAACCTGGCAATAACTCGCCAGTTTCAATCAGCGTCGGCACCAATTGGTATTTGTGCGAACCATTCTCCTGAATTACTCGCTGTCGCTTCAGCGGTCCATGTCGGTACTTAGCCTCGGCAGGTCCGCGCCTAGTTTCGCTCGACAGCCAACTCAGCAACTTGCATCGCAGCTCGTTGAGCCGATTTCGCAGTCCTGACTTAACGGCTCGGGTGGCTTTCAATTCTTGCGTGATTTGTCTGGCAAGTAGAATGATTTCCTTGCTCATTTGGCACCTCGCTTTGGCAACTTGCCAAGCCACTTGCGAACGCTATTTACTACAGCCAGCAATCGATCATCAGATATGTTCTGCCGATACCTAGCCGACATGTCCCTAGAATGCGATACGTGACCCATGACAACCTGAATTGCAGCTATGTCGTAGTTATCGCAATGGTTCTCGGAGACGGTCTGGAATGTACGCCTTAGGTCGTAGAATGAGTGATCGACAACACCGGCTGCCTCAGCCGTCGCTGTGAACTCATGGCACAAATATCGCCGATCCGTGTACCTCCGACCTTTGCGATAGAACACATATTCGCCATCAGGATCGCCAGCCTGGATAGCTGCCTTCAGTGCCAACACAGTTTCCGTCCACAGCGGTATTCGTCGCTTGGTGGCTGTCTTGGCTCTCGGCCACTCGATCCAATCTCCTTTGATCGCCGACCTAGGGAGTTCCGCCAGCTCCACATTAGAGAAACCACCTTGCAAGCCAAGGAGAATCATGGCTCTCATGTTCACACTGGCATGTTTCAATAAACCTCGGATTTCGGCGGCGGTTAATGACTGATCGCCTTTAGCATTCTCATGGACTCGATAAGCCATCTGCGGCGGCTTCTTGAAGTCGGAACCGAAGTTAGCTGGACGGTCAATAATCCCTTCGCTGTACGCATGAGCGAAGATCGCCTTTACTTGACCGACAAACTTACCTCGGGTATTTGGTGACTGGCACCGCTTGTTGATGGCAGCCAACACCTTGCCGAAGTGAGCTGGCACAAGCAGCTTGGCTTCCAGCGCTGGGGGAACGACCGACATTGCCAGCTTGCATGTCTCCTTCAGTTCATCGAATGTTCGCTGGGATAGGTTGCCAGCTTCTACAGCGGCTTCCTTCGATGCCAAGAACTGATTACAGACATGCCGTACGCTAATCGTCGATTCGCCATCAGGGTCGTAGGGTGGCGGCTCTAATCCAGCTAACAACCAGTCCCGTTTGTAGATCCAGAGTTTTAGTGCCTGCTTACCTTGCGGATCGTCGGCAACCTTACCGAAGTAATGGTGCTTGCCAAGAACTGTCTTGCACCAGTATTGACGTCCTTTGTGGATGAATAGCGGGAAACGATCTGCTTTTTTCGGTACACTTACTACCATGCCATGTTCCTTTCAAGAGATTGGCATCGGGCCCCGAACCAGTCGCATGGTTGCGGGGTCATCTTATTGGCTAACTTAGCCGTGAATAGCTAGCATTAGTGTACCAAGCAGTGTACCAAGACGCAATATAGCCATAAACCCCTTCAAATATGGGACTTATGGACGGTCACCCCAACCGGTGCGAGTTGGTTTCGGGGCAAACTCGCAGAGGATGGACAAACCTCTGCAGCGGGGTGAGCGGCGCTTCGAGACCGAGGTCGGAGACACCGAAGCGAGTTAGAGGTAACGACGCGATTACGCTAACTCGCGTCGGTCGATGCAGACTGCTGTCAGTTGCGGAACCAGCGAACTGCATGCGGTGTATTTGACCTAATCGCTAGAACGGAGCCCCAGTTGGGCGCTCCGGCGTGCCAAACCGGTGCGCGTTGGATTTGCAAAGTCGAACTACCATCCGAGTGGGAACAGCCTGGAATGTCCGTACCGTTTTCCATTCGTTCAAAAGCCCCGCAATCCGTTGGAATTTGCGGTGGCTAATGAGTCCAAGTTGTTGACAGGCATGAAATTAAAAACTGAAGAGTGGGAAGAGTTCGCCCCTGGTCTAAAGTCACTCGAGCAAGCTACGGAGATTAGGCGACGCTTTTTGACCGCCTACGAAGCGGCCGAGCGAAGCGATTCAGCCGCCGATCGGAAGCGATTGTTGACGTTCGTGATTGTCGGAGGTGGACCGACGGGCGTTGAGTTGGCTGGAGCCATCGGTGAAATGAGTCGCTTTACATTGGCTAAAGACTTTCGAAACATCAATGCCGCTGCTGCTCGAGTGATCCTGATCGAAACTGGCACACGCATACTCTTGATGTTTTCGGAATCGCTTGCATCCCGTGCGGCCCGCGATCTCGAACAATTGGGAGTCCAGGTTTGGACGACTCGAACAAGTCGTTGTCAATTTGCTGACAAATGCTGGCAAATACACGGCTGATGGTGGGACAATTGCGGTTGCTGTTCAGCGGGAAGGCGATGAGGCGTTGCTATGGGTGCGGGATTCGGGCATCGGGATCGCCCCCGAACTCCTCCCTAATATTTTTGATCTTTTCACGCAAGCCGAACGATCCCTGGATCGCTCACAAGGCGGCTTGGGCATTGGCCTTTCCTTGGTGCAGCGGCTGGTCGAAATGCAGGATGGCAAAGTCGAGGTTGACAGCACATTGGGAAAAGGAAGCGAGTTTGTCGTCCATCTCCCGATCATGACTGCACCCGCAGTGTCACCGACATCGCCCAAACACATCGCATCTAATTCGGCGATGAGTTCTTGACTGCCCTTTGACGGATCGGGCGGCGGGGCAAAAGAGCCCAGCTTGAAATTCTTGTCACTGAAACCGCGAGGAAACTCGTGGCCAAGAACGTACTGCAAATCTCTACGATCTGGATCGAGATATATTTAGCGCTCCGTAGGATGTAACGATCCCTCAAGATGCAAAACTCTAGCTCAAGCGTTGCAAAAAAGTCAACAAACGCTCAAGAAGCTCGATACAGCCGTTCTCTCTACGGCAAGAAATTTCTAGCGATCCCGTAATGCTTTGGCTGCGACCGTTTTGCAACGCAACCGCGCAGCTTGTTCGACTTGCACTCATCATTCCCTAATATTGTGCGCGGAATCCCAGTGTTACGTACGATTCAAAGAGGAGAAGATGATGTGGCACATCAGTTGCTACACATCGAGGAACCTTTCAACACCTTACTATGTGTAAGGCAGAGTCTTTCAATCGCCATCGGAGTAGTCGAATGCGTCGTATATTTTTCAAAACCTCACTGCCCACAACGTCATTACTCTGTGCTTTGACCTGTTTAACCAGTCAAGGTTTCTCACAGGTAACTACCAACCTCGACTCAGCGCAGTCCAGCGTGGGGCAAGCAGCAGAAAGCGCACGGAATGCTGTTGGGAATTCGCTCCAGCAAGGCGCGGATCAAATTCGCGGCACCGGTAATGCAAACATCCAAACCAATGGTCAAGGTCAATTAAATACTAACGGTCAGCCTTTGCAGAATCAGTCCTCCAATGCGCAGCTTCAGGGTACCGTCGGCGCAAATGGGCTAAGCAATCAAGCTGGAGTCAACGCGCAGGGTGGAATCAATTCGCAGAATGGACTTAACTCGCAAGCTGGCCTTAACGGTCAAGCAGGCCTGAATGGCCAAGCTGGTTTGAGTACACGAAATCAGCAGAACTCGCAGGGGTTTATACAAGGAAATTCCACTGTTCAAAACGGCCAGTATGGACTGCCGTATCAACCCTCTGTTAACGGCGGCGTACAACAGAATCGATTCCAACAGGGCCAATATCCACAGGGCCAGTCGGCTCAGACCTGGCAAGGTGGTTCACGGCCGCAAATGGCTGGCGGCAGTTCCATGAACCAGAACGTAGGACCCGTGGCTGGTGGTATGCAGCAAAGTGGCCCCGTCTACCTTCTACAACGTGAAGTCTCGGGCCGCGAGTTTATTTGCGTAAACGGAAATCGTGTCTACTTTGATCAGCCCGGAATGAATCAATCAAATGCGAATACGAATCAGTACAATCCGAATACTGGGGCACAGCAAGAGCAGCGTCGTGCTGGATTCGGTAGCTACGATCAAATCCAAAATTCGCAACAGCAACCTGTACAAAAGATCAACGATTCAAGCGGAAATCCACGCAATAGTACAGAAACAAACGATGGCGCGGGTTCAACCACTTCAGATAAGAAGAGCGAAGATGCAACTAAGTCTGATGCTGGTAACGTAGAGGGTTCGACAGACGGTAAGTAAACCGCCGCCAACACGCCTACGAGAAATCAAGAAGAGCCCTGCAGCTTCGGTCGACGCGACTCGTGAAGCTTCTGGGCTCTATTTTTGAAACATCAACTTGGCTTAGCCTGAGTGCATTCGTTGGATGTTTACTCTGAACTGCAACCTGTCGTTTGGCCGAGCAGCAACACCGCAGCGCGCCGGCTGTAGGTGAATAAGTCTCTTGCACCGATTTAGAAAAAACACAGATACGAGTCGCCTCTGTTTCTAAGGAAAATGAAATCCACGCGGGTATTTTAAATTTGCGCTGCGGCTATTCACAATCGAACCCGAGGCGCCTTTGGACCGGACTCTCTTCTCGGACTTACAATGCTCATCAAATCACGATTGTGGGTTTTCGCGTCTCTGTTGCTTTTGTTTATTTCCATCAAGCCCAAGCTTGGTTTTTGTCAAGACACGCAACCGCGTTTGCCAATTCCCAAGGCGATTATAGCGGAGGCTAAGCGACGGCTCATTCCACTGACTGCAGTAAGACTTAACGGAAAGCAATGGATTGCATGTATCGAAAATCATCCGCAAGGCGAACTGTGCATCCCGCTTGGTAAAGACATTTCGGCAGCGAACACCGCAGTCGACTTCGAAAACTCAGCTTCAGGCAGCGGGACAAAATAATCGTACCATCGAACCCACTAGTTTTTGGGCCAAGTTGAGCTCTGCGAAGTTTGAAGGCGCAAGATTGCTAGCTATGCGAGTGATTTTAACCGACTTCAAACTTCGCAGAGTCAAATTCAGCCCAAAAAATCACGCACCTGGGCAAGCAATGGGCGTGTCGGTCTGCTCTCTTGGTAATAAAATGACAGTGCGTACTACATTAATTGGTTTTGGGTCCGATGGATTGGGCTGTGATGGTATCCAAATTGTCGTCCGAGGCGCGAGCGGTCATTCGTAAAGCGGCCTTTCTGTTGACCGGTTTCAACGGCGATTGTTTGTGGCTAAAGTCGCCATCGAATATTTTCATGCCAGCCCAAATCAGACGGAATCGATTCTGGGTTTTAAACCTCGTGCCGTGGTTCGCGGTCTGCAAGAGTTGGAAGCTGGAGAACCCATTGCCAACACACCGGAGAATCGTGGACGCCCAAGAATCGAACAGCAGCGACAAGATATCGGGTGCTTTACCGACGCGGTTCTCAGCGAGAATTCACAGATCGCAATCACTTGGCAAGTGGAGTGTGGTGATCACGCCTGAGGTGTTGACTGCTACTTAGTTTGTTCACGGCCAAACGACCACCGATGCCCGCCAATGCTGACTGTCTGATAAATCGCGTCTGAGTAGTTCCGGCCGCACTCCTTCGGTCTAAAATTGCGGCGAGTAGGCTAGTCGCAGTGGCTGGCGTAACCCTACTCGCTTCATACCGCTCGGCCATCTTCGGCCTCCCACTGCGACTGCCTACTCTATGCGATTTTTGTGGGTTCGATGGTACGTTTATTTTGTCCCGCTGCCGTAGTTCAATTAGCTGCGCGTCAACTTGGGCCAGCTCAATTGGCTCCAGCCCCATTTGAGTAGCTCACCGCTCAGCAATTGTTCGGTCCAAGTCTTGCGATCGATCGAATAGTTAGACCAGACTGCTTCCAAGTAGGGTTCGCTAGACTTGGAAAGTGTGCTCACTAAGCCTTCCTTCTCGATCGCGCGCAGTCCGGTCCAATAATGATCGATGATATGTTCTTGAAACAGGTTTCCGGCAATCTCTAGACTGACGGTCGCTCCCTGACTCACCGCGCGGATATTGTTCAAAGCCACGACCGACATCGTGGCCGAAATGTCCCAAATGGAAGCTTTTTGCTCTTTGGCAGCCAACTCGATCTGTCGCCACATCTGATCGATTTCCGCAAACGGCAGCAGTTTGGTCGGGTCACAGGTGATGACCGAAGCCTGAGTCTCTTCGATCGTTTTGCGCAAGCCGTCGATGGAGATGGGTGGTTGATCGAACATGCCGACCGCACCGCCGGAAGCTTTTTCCAGCGCTTCGAGCAGATCGGTTGCGCCGTCGATCGTCGTGTCCTGATCGATAATGCCCTGTTCTTTAAGGCGCGAACTCAAAAGTCGCAAATAGACTTTCGATCCATAGGCCACATCGCTGAAGACCGCTAAGACTGTCAGCGGCGACATATGGAAAGTGGCCAGAGCGGTCATGTCGAGCAAATTGCCGACGGTCTTGCGAGCCAAATCGACCTGCTCGATATCCTTGCCTCCAGTGAGCGCGCGTTTGACCCCACCAATGTCGTTAATGGCAAAGTCCAACATCTGCTTGACGAATATGCGGTAGGACTTCGAATTGCGAAAAGCGGCGGGCACCAACCAGTTTGTGGACTCGCGGACAAAACCGCCGGCCAGCGCGCTGGCGCTGCGCAGGGTTCTCTCGGGCAACGTGGCCGAGTAATGAAACATGCGTTGCAAAGACCTTGAGGCTTCCATCAGCGTCGACTGTTCCATGTCGATCGCTTCGGGCAGCTCCGAAACCGTCGTCTTCGGCTTACTTGAGCTTTTTTCGTCGCGCATGTCTCTTCCCACTGCGAAATCGCTGTAAGGGTTCCGTTACAACTGGAGAGAGTAATTGGCCACAAATCGCGACCCCGAGGGCGCTGACTGAGAACGATTCGTTTTGGCTGGCTCGACAGTCCCAAGCATCAGCAGAGCTTGGCCCGGTTTTAGACTAGGCAAAACCTGCTTGGGAACGACGATCTCCAGCGGAGGGGAACCGAGTTGCGTCGTTGAGCTGGCGGTCACCAACCATTGATCTCCAAGTTCGGTAAGCTCGGTGGCAATTACCAAGATGGCCAAGCCAAATTTTGACGCAGGCAATTCGTTCAGCGAATTTTTCTCCAGCGAACTGGTGGGATTTTTCTGCATCTTGGTTTTGATCCAGAAAGGTGCCCCCTGACTGACAAGCCGGCGGAGGTTCATGTCCAATTTGATTTTGTTCCCAAGCGGACTGAGTTGCTGGTCAGTGGTGCGTAGCGCAGGGTTTCCTGCCGGTAGCCCGTCGATGGCTAGCGCGAGACTTGCGAGACTGGCATACGCAGTTTGCGCCCGGTCGCTGGCGTCCTCGGCCTTGGCTTGCACTGAAGCCTGCCACTGGTCCAAATGATTCTCGGTCTGCTTTAGCAACGTTAACGCCTCTTCCAATTGCAATGCATACTGCGAAGAGCTTTGAGCCGCCAACGAGTCGCCCAGTGTTTCGACCTCCCCTTTGTCGACTGTCCCATTGTCGACTGTCCCATTGTCGACTACCCCGTTGTCGACTGCATTGTCGAACACACGACTACTCGCGGTCGGGCTCGCAGCAGCCGCTGAGTTGTCCGATGCTGTGATGCCCAGCGCCGGCGCTGGATTGTCTGGTAGACTTTCCGTATGTTCGTCTACGGCCAGCTCGTCAAACTTGCGAAATCCACTGTCGCCTGATTTCCTAGTGGGCGGCTTTGCAACAATGACTTCGGGGGCCACGTCCGGCGGCTGGTACGGTCGGAATTTTTCGGGAACCAACCATGGAGCAACCTTCCCGACGTTGACGCCGGCATCGGCAATGTCGGTACCCAGCAGGTGCCAGATCAGCAGCAGAGCAATGGGAACTGCCGCCACGCCGCCCAACACAATCTGTAGCACCGACCAAATCGGTGACCGCGACTTGCGTTTCATCCGCTCGAATTCTTCGTGGCTGATTGGTTGAAAACTGGACCAATCGGTTTTCTTCGGGAGCGGGGCAGGGGGGCTGGGCTCGGGCGCGGCCAACTGGAGTTCTTCTGGCAGGGCCAATGCTACAGGCGTCATGCTGGCATCTTCGACGACCTGCCAATAGCCCAGTTGCGACTCGAGCAGGTCTTGCAGGACGTACTGGTCACCACATTTGGGGCAACGAATCGTGGAATCAGGAGCAACGCCCGCTGGCAGCAGCGTTATTTTTTGGCAAGTCGGACAAGGGAGGAGCTGGTTCACACTCGATGGGCCTAGACACGCGTACGGTCAAAACGGGGATTACTCGGAACCAATGTTCAGTAGCGTCCGAGCGCTGGCGATCAGGCGATCCATCGGAAAGGGCTTGCGAATATAGTCATCCACGCCGAGCAATTCAGCATATTGCTGATGTCGACTGCCTTCGTTCCCTGTAATCATAATAACTCGCACTTTGTCATTTCCATCGCGGCGAAGTTGTTCGAGTACCAAAAAACCACTGCGCTTGGGCATCATCATGTCTAAGATCAGCAGGTCGGGCGTGGTCTTTTCGGCCAGTGCTAAACCCTGATTGCCATCTCCGGCCGTCGATACCTGAAAACCGCAGCCTTCCAGGGCATACCGCATGGATTCGACAATTTCCTGGTCGTCATCCACGAGCAAGATGTGCCTTTTGGGGGCGGAAAGCTCAGCGGTGGTGTCGATGTCAGTCATGATGGAAACTCTGCCTTGAGCTCAATTTACGGGAGGAGGCGTCTGCTGCAGTGGTTGGACAAGTCAAAAAACGTCAATAAAGCGGCGCAGATGCGACTGGCCCAGTATCAACGCGAACCTCCAAGTGTCAAACTTGGTACTTTGGTCTCTCCGGCACTCCAGTATACAGCGACTTTCCGCTCGAATGCATTCCGTTCGGACTGTTTTAGTCCGTCACCTCCATTTTCCAGACAGCACAACCCGTGACAGATTCCGATTGGGCCCCCAAAATCGAACCCAAAGTCGACCCAGCTCTCGCTCAGCAAATTCTGGACTATGTCTACCATCCCCAGTATCAACCGGTCAAACCTAAGGGTATCCACCGTGCGTTGGGGCTACCGCCGGATGACTACCCATTGATTCGGAAGGCCGTCAAACGCTTGGTGCTGGAAGGCAAACTGGCCTACGCCACCAATCATTTGGTGCTGACTCCCCAGCAACTCTCCGGTGCTCAGAAACTGACGCGAGGCACTTTTCGGCAGGCCGCTGCGGGCTTCGGTTTCGTACGACCTATGCTCACCGGCAAGCTGGTGGCTGTCGAAGACATATTCATTCCTGCCTCGCAAACCGGCTCCGCCATGGAGGGCGACACAGTGGCGGTCCGCGTACGCGGCAGTCGCAAGGGCGGTAAAGAAGGCGAGGTCGTAGAAATCGTGGCTCGAGCGCGGCGCCAGTTTGCGGGTACCTATGGGGTTGAGAAAGGCAAATCCGTGGTTTGGCTAGATGGTGTGGCTACAGGGTCGCCGGTCCTGGTCGGAGACGTACGCGGGTTGCCGATCGAGCAAGGCGACAAGGTTGTCGTGGAATTGGTGAAATTTCCCGACCAGCACTCGCCAGGCGAAGCTGTCATCATGGAAGTTCTCGGCTCGAGCAAGAATCCAGCCGTCGATACGTTGGCGGTCATGCGGCAGTACGGCTTGCAAGAGGAATTCCCCAGCGAAGTCATCGAGCAGGCTCGCGCTCAAGCAGATGCCTTCGAGGAGGGCAAGATACCTGCCGAGCGTCGGGACCTTACCAAAACAGTCACGATGACCATCGACCCTCAAGATGCCCGCGACTTTGATGATGCCATCTCGCTCACGCGAAATGAAAAGGGAAATTGGGAGCTGCTGGTCCACATCGCCGATGTCGCCCACTTCGTCCCCATCGGGACCGTGCTCGACGAGGAGGCAAAGAAACGCGCGACGAGCGTCTATCTGCCCGATCGCGTAATTCCGATGCTACCCGAGGTCATCAGTAATCACCTAGCCAGTTTGCAGCCGGACAAAGTTCGCTTGACCAAGTCCGTGCTGATGGAGATGGATGACAAGGGCACGATCCTGCATCAGGAAGTCTTCAATTCGGCGATCTACAATCATCAGCGCATGAACTACGAACAAGTCGATATGTATCTGCAGAACCCAGAAGACTGGCGCGAGCGACTATCGCCTGCGGTCTGGCAACTGCTCCGCGACATGCACACGCTGGCGATGGTCCTCCGCAAAAATCGAGCCCGCGATGGCGCACTGGAGCTTCACCTTCCAGAAGTCAAAATCGAACTCGATAAGGCAGGGAAAGTTCGTGGGGCTCGCATCGTCGAGAACACCGAGAGCCATCAGATCATCGAAGAGTTCATGTTAGCGGCCAACCAAGCGGTAGCTACTTGGCTGGACGACTTGGATATTCCATTTTTACGCCGCGCTCATGCGCCACCCGAGCGGCGTCGACTGCAAAAACTCAATGACTTTGTGCGCGATTTGGGTATCAAGTGCGAGAGTATGGAAAGTCGTTTCGAGATCCAGCGCGTGATCGCTCAAGTGCGCGGCAAGCCGACGGAGTACGCCGTCAACTACGCGATCCTCAAGTCGATGAGCAAGGCCGTGTATCAACCTGAAATGGAGGTCCACTACGCGCTCCAGTTCGATCACTACTGTCATTTTACCAGCCCCATCCGTCGCTACCCCGACCTGCAAGTACACCGCACCGTCGACCGCTTGATCCGCCAGCAGCAGCCTGCCGGCGACCCACTGCCGGTTCTAATCACACTGGGTCAACACTGCTCGGACAAAGAACAGAACGCGGAATTTGCCGAGCGCGAGATTATTAAAATCAAGCTACTGCACTTCCTCAACAAGAAGATCGGCGAGTCGCTGGCGGGTGTCATCAGTGGGGTCACTCCCGAAGGCTTTTATGTGCGTGGCACCAAATTCCCTGCCGAAGGATTTGTGTCTGCCAGCTCGCTGCCCGAGGATCGCTACCGTTTTGAAAAGCAGGGGCAAGTGCTAGAAGGCTTCCGCAGCGGCAATCGTTTCCGACTGGGAGATTCCGTCACGGTCAAGATTCACGAAGTCGACCTGGCCCGCCGCGCACTGCTGCTGAGACTGGTGACCAACCACACGGCCAGCACCGAAGCTGGGCCGCCGGCTAGCCGTCCTAAAAAAGTCAGCCCCGGAAGTGGGAAGTCCGGTACCAAAAAAATCGGCACCAAGAAATCGGCCAGCAAACGCCCTAAAGGCAAGCGCTAAGTGGCCGGTGTACTCGGATGCAGCTTGTTCAGCCACTGGTAGGCTTGCTCACGCACTCCTGCTGGGAAATCGTGTTGCGAATCAGGATAAACGAACTGCACCGGCGGCTCTTTGTCAAAGACTTTGAGCAAGAGCCTTAAAGAAGCTTCGCATTGTTGGACTCCAGCGATCGCAAAGTTGTCGTCGTGCACAGGTGCGTTGATGAACATGGGACGCGGCGCGATCGCGGCTAAGACTTCAGGGAAGTCAAAGGGCAATTTTTGAGGATCGCCATTGTACTGGCTGGCGATGCGCGGCATGTATCGCGGACTGGTCCAGCCCGTGAGGTCGCCGCCATAATACTCTGCAAACGTGGTGAAGCCGCAACTACTGACCACACAGCGGATGCGTTGATCAAAAGCGGCGGTGAATAGCGCATTGTGCCCACCCAATGAATGGCCTATCGCACCGATCTGATCCCGGGCTACGCAGGGCAGAGACTCGAGCAAATCCAGGCCGCGAATATTGTCCCACATGGCTCGCAGCGTGCCACTCGGGTAGCGCTCCGAATTGCTTGCGAAGTCTGTTGGGTAATCCGCGAAACTCGGGTAGTCGGGCGCCAAGCACACATAGCCTGCTTCGGCCAATTCGTGCGCATAGAAGAGGCTCGCGTTACCACCTAGTCCGCAGATCTGAGCTTTGCCCAGCGCAAAGTGAGTTGGATGTAAGCAGAGCATCGCCGGTAGCGGCTGAGTGCGGCCTCGGGGGACCAGCAAATAGGCTGGCACGCGATGGCTTGCGTCGGCAGCGTAACTCAATTTGACGCGCACATACTTTTCTGCATCTTCGACTTGTTCGACGATCACATCCAGTGGAACGCGCGCATGGGAACCGGGCAATTTGCCCATCACCTGTTCCATCTGTCGCAATATCTGGAGGCGACGTTGGCCGTGGTCCAGCGGTGTTGCCAGCGGTATGCGTTGGCTGGAATCGAGTGCGTCGGTGAGCACATACGTGAAATCATCGTGCTGTTCGTAATTCGGCGCCAAGCCGCTGAGGGATGACTCGACGGCGGCAATCGCTGCCTGGAACTCCGCCTCGGGTTTTTGATTGATGCGTAAATTTTCTAACCAATGAAGTCCCGAACGCGAGGGAGCCAGTATGTCCATATCGCCATCGCCATCCAGGTCGACGCAGATAGAGTCTAAGTCGATACCACACTTTCCGCCCATTGAAATCAGGTGCGCACGCCAAGTCTTGGTTTGTGTGTCAAAGTCATACCAATGCACGCTGAGCGGATCATTTTCACCGGGGTCCTTGCCGTCATGCCCCATGAAACGCTTGCCAGTCACCACATCGTCCGCTCCATCTCCATCGATATCTGCCAACATGAGCGTATGACCACTGGACCAGCTCGTATCGATCGCATGTGTGATCCACTTGACTTGCTCGATGTCGGGCCGAATGCCATCGAAGACGGCCTGTGCCGCCGGCGTGTGCAGCGCCGTTTGAGCCGGGTCGAGCGAGATCGATGATTGTCCCTCGCCAACTTGTTCGGTCCAATACAGGCCGATGCCGTGACCTCGGGCCCATATCAGGTCTGTGTCGCCGTCGCGATCGACATCGTGGCACAAGATTGGCAATCCGCAATCCTCTGCCAAGCTGAATTCGGCATGCCACAGCCATCGTTCATTGGCAGGATCAGTTGGCGCCTGCGCCCAGCCGCTAGGGCCAACGATATCGGTGCGGCCATCTCCATTAATATCGCCATGGCCAATGCCGTGGCCAATCAATTCGTTGGGTAAATCATGCCGCAACCATTTGAGCGTTTCGAAACGATCGCCGGACGCCTGATACCAAGCGGCAAAGCTGGTACCGCTGGGCAGGATGTCTAAGCGGCCATCGCCATCGATGTCCGCCAGACGACCGGTCTCGCTGGTGCCCGGTTCGTCGATCACGATCTTTTCCCAGAGTGTATCGATTTGAGCTGGCCCCGGATTGCGGCACCAGTAGAGGCTCTTGCTGCGATAGTTCACGCTGACGATATCTAAGTCGTTATCGTTGTCGACGTCGAGTGGCAGATTGGAATAGTCGTCGAAGCGCCCGCGAATTTGTTCTACTTCGCGAAAGCGATGAGCCGTCCAAGTGGGCGCTGCATACCACCAGGCGCCGCTCACGACATCGAGCTTACCATCTTGATTCATATCGATGGCTGTCGCCGCGCTGAACTCAGACTCGGCGTTCAGCACGTGCGTCTCAAATAGAATTTCTCTCTGTCCTCGAGTGGCCTGAATCGTAGCAATATTGACTAGAGCCAGGACGCATAGCGCACGATAGTTTTGGACAATTCGTCGCACGATCATAGGTGGGCCTTCGATGCGGGACATGCTTCAGGATCTTGCGGGTGATTTTACGATCGAGGAGGGTTTTTGGCCAAGGACTTGGGTCCATAGCTCACCTTCGCGTGGCTGATCGACCTGTCGTTGCCATGCATTGTCTCCATAACGCTCGCCTCAAGTCAACAAGCCGACTACTTTTTGGAGCTTACGGTGGAAGGATAAAGGTTGCTACGAGGCTCAACAAAGGAATGACAAACAAGAAGTTGGCGGCGTAGAAAGTTCGTGCAAGCGAGGCAACGTTTTGGATTCGGTAATTCAGCAGCGGGCGCGGCGAAATGTCTAGGTGCCAACTGGATGTTCAGCCAAGTGAATTCGACAGTAAGCAGTGTTGCAGTGGGTGCATCTCTCAGGTCGAACAATCAATTCATTTTGGAACACTAATTGTCGCTAATTTGCACTAATTTGAAGGCGGGAATTGGTGGTATTCTTTCGCGGTTGAAACCCATTTTCGCGAGAGCAACCGATTCCTCGGCAGGGTATAAATTTCCCTGGGGTCACAGCATGTTCATGTTGAGCAAGTTCATTGGAACAGGAGCGAACCGTTCCATCTGTCCATCCGGATGGACGGTTATATCTCTCATCGAGCTGTGACCCCAGTGACGCGTGACCCCAGTGACGCGGCAGTCATCATCCGGGTAGCTCGATACCCTTCGTCATGCTGCTGTATCCTGGGTTCGTTCACCGCCTGGCTACTATCAAACTTGTCGAACCGAACTTCCATTTCCTACCAACTCCTGGGCGATTCCAAAGCGCCGACAAGTCGCACGCACTCCAAATTTGGAGTCCTACGACTCGCTCATCAGCCGTCAGTGCCAAAATGCCTATGCCAAGCCTCCAGGAATACAGCGTGATGTTCAGCTACTGCCAAATAGCGTGAGACCTGGCCGCCTGTTTCTTGAAGGTAACGCAATTCCTTGGGTGAAAGTCCGAGGTTTCGCGTTCGTGGAGGTTCAGGCGTTGCCGTCAACGCAAAATCCGTCCACGACTCCTCGTTAAGTTGAGTCACTAAATTGTCGGCCACTAATAGCCAAAGGCTGTCTAGCGGTGCACGAGCGGAGCAGCCGCCAGGGCGGCCACAACACAGTCGCCGAGGTTGATTGTTTAGTAAGACTCGCAGTCACGGCGAATTGGTTTCATGGCTTGGTTCTTCGGAAACTTCGGTAGTCGATTTCGTATTTCCGTTTATTAGCATTTGCGTTCGCAATACTGTGGGTTGCATGCCGTCTCGCTCACGACGATCTGTTAGTTGCGTACCTGGCACGAGTTCAACTTGGAAGGTGTCTGTGTCGAATGCGGCATTCAGTTCAATTTTGACTACCGAAGCCATAGTCTTTTCCTGTTTTGCCTGCTCGCGAAATGTCGTGGTGCTTAACCACGATCGCGGGACAAAATCGCCATCGAAAGTTTCGAACCTATATTGAGTATCAACCGTGTTCTAAGATCAATAGGACGGCAAGAATGGTTCTACAGAAGGGCATGATGTTTCCCGCAAAGATGAGATTTCATTCTTTCGAAGTCCGAATGCCGGAACTGTTTGTGTGATCCACGCTGCCGGGCCTCGTCGAATCCGAGCTTCTCAAGTCGTGCAACTACCTCGCGAGGTTTCAACACCGAGAGTTTCGCCATTGTCACGAAACCTGAAGCGTCTGAGTCCCAACAAACTGTGACTCCAACTGCGGCTCGCCGTCTTCCATTATCATAGCGATGACTTCGCGCAGGTTGTCGTTAAGCTCGTCAAGCGTGTTCCCTTGCGAGTGTGCGCCGGGAAACCCAGGCACGTAGCCTATGTAGTGTCCTGTATCAGAGCAACGCTTGATCACGGCGGTAAACAATCGCATCTATATCTCCTGCCCGAACTATATCGTATCCCAAAACAGCTTTCGGGGTGTTAGTCAAATTTAGCCAATACTATCCGACTCAGCCAAGCTGATTGAACAATATCACTTGATCGCCAAAACAGGACGAGAATGTGAGCTTAAGGGCCTGTGAGAGCCATCGGATTTCAGCAACTTAAACCTGAACTTGAACTTCAGCCTAAACTTAATCAAGAGTTTAGGTTGAAGTTCAAGTTGAAGTTTGAGTTTAAGGATTTAAGGACACTGCACGCTGATCGACAATTTGCAAGCGAGTTTGTCTTTGCGGGTCTGGCTTCACAAGCGTTTTCTGGGATCGGGCACGTAGATGAACTGCCCAGAGTTTTCGGTGGCGATCTGCTTGAGCAATTGCTGGCCATCGAGCGAATAAAAAGCGATCGGATGAATCGGCACACGAACTTGCTCGCCGAAAATTAAATCGCTAACTCGATTCTTCTCGCGGAGGAATTGCGGCACGTCGGCTTTGGTAACACCATCGGTCAGCAGGTAGATCGCATCGGGTTCCTTGGCGATGGCCAGTTCCAGCGCAGCGTTGGGTGGGGCACCAATGCCAATCTTAAGTGTGTCGATCCAGCGGCGGGCGTGTTCGAGATTTTCGGCTGTCGCGTACAGCGCCCGCGGCGCTGGCTCGCGCTCGCCAGGCATCGGGATGGCGCTCAGCTCGCGATTAAAAAAGACGATGTAGAATCGCTGTTTTTGTTTGAGGCTGGCGAGCGATTTGAGCAGCTCTATTTTGGCGGCGTCCCAAGGACCATTGCGCATGCTGCCCGAACCGTCGATGACATAGCAGAAACAGTTGCCGCTGGCGGCCGCACCAAAAAAACTGGCGTTCGTATTCATCGGGCCGGACTGGCCGGAGCCTGCGGCGAGCATGGCCGAATTGGGAAGGCCCACGGAAACGGCTTGAGCCATGTCACCCAGTGCGTCGCTGATCGATGTCGTGCCCTCGGCTAGGCTCTCTGAAATATCAAACGCCTCGCTGGGCTGACTAGGTTCTAGGCTGCTCTCGGGCGCAACGATTTCTAGGGGCTCGCTAATTTCTAAAGTCTGAGTGACAACGTCGGGCGTCGAGTTGGTGAGCGCCAAGCTGGCTGGGGGTGGCGCCATCTTCACAGTAATGAGCGCTAGCAAAAGCAGCAGCAGGAGGTGCGCAATGATGCTGGCCGAGACGCCTCCCATCCTCGAAAAGAGTAAATGCTTCGCGTCTTTTTCCTTCAGCGATTCGCGTTGCTCGGGTGAAGACTTTTTCACCAGCTCCGCCTGCTCGCTTTTTTTCTTCTGAGGGACCGGTGCGTGCTGGGGCCGAGTCGGATCAGCGGCAGCACTTCCAGCGGTTGCTACGGCTCGGTTGGGCATAACCGAATGGGGTGCTGGAGAGATTGTACGAACGGTATCCTGGCGGGGCTTGGCTTCGCTGGTCAACCACAGGTCGGCTTCCGAAATGGCAACTCCCGACCGTAGATGTTCGGCGCGCATCGCTAGCCTTCGTCTCGCTCCGGGAAGCAGATCATTCCAACTGGAAATGGCGGCTCGCGACTCGGCTGGCTCGGGACGGGGGCTATCAAGCTCGGGATTGCGGCTATCAAGTTCGGTGGCCGGTTGGCGCGGGACTGGCGATATCGCGTGATGGGGAGTGGGCAAGTGGGGAGTGGGCAAGTGGGTCGTGGTTCCGGCGTATTGGTCCAACCAATGTTGCAATCGCTGTGGATCACCGTTTCGAGCTTCGGACAGCAGCATGCGCAACTCGCTGCATTCGGCTTCAGCCCGCGCGGCGGCCGCTTTCTGCGAAAGTACCCTGAGTAGCTCCGAGCCTTGGGCCAGTGCCTGACTGGTTTGGCCGGTTGCAGGTCTGCCTGAGGGCTTAGAACCCGTTTGAGGTGGATCGTGTTCCGACGTCGGCATTGTCTCGTCTCGTGGGTCTCGTCTTCTGGGTCTCGTCTTGTAGCTAAGCGGGACAGTAGCCCTAGAAGCTTGCGTCGCAAAATTTGTGTGGGGTAAGTGTCAAAAAAGGCAGACCGCAAGTCAAGCATTTTTTGTGATTTGCGTCCGAATTTAGTTTGCCAGCAATTTGATTGCTCTAGGCAAGCCTGCTGAAGATTGCGTATAGGAAGAGTTGGTTTTTTTTGTTGAGAGCCACTGGCCAGCCGATAATACGGACATTGATCGATGGTAGCACGCTTGGATCTATCGCAAACTGTGACTCAAATTTTCCTATGCTTGGGAATGTGCTGGGCCCTGCCGGCGTGGGCTCAGACTCCGCCGGTCCCAAGTCTAGAAGCTGGAGTGGGAGTTGCTAACGTGGCGCCACCCAGTTCGCCCTTGCAGGCACGGCGAACGGGAGGGGCACCGCCTTTGCCGACGGATGCGGGACAGTATTGGGAAGAATACGACCTGCGACCGTATACCAAAGAGCTGAGCAAAATCGACCGTCCGCAGCAGGCCATTGTGGACTGGATATTGCGCGAGACGGGCACCGACGCTTGGTTCACCGATCCGTTTGGATTCGTCAACGCGGACCGCGACAAACTGCGTGTCTACCATACGCAGGCCATGCACCAGATCGTCCGCGAGGTTTACGAACGCTTTGTCAACGGAACCTCCGCGCCGCAGTTATACGGTCTGCGGCTGATGGCGATCGGCAATCCTAACTGGCGCACGCGAGCTCACGTCTTGATGCGTTCGGTGCAAACACAATCGCCTGGAGTGCAAGCCTACTTAGTGAGCAAAGAAAACAATGCGCTGTTGATGGCCATGCTCAAAGGCCGCACGGATTTCCGCGAGCTGAGTGCGGTAGACATGGTCGTTTACAATGGGCAATCTCAAGTGCTCGAGCAGGTCCGAGGACGCAACTTTATTGAAGACTTCAAGCCAGCTCCGGGAGCTTGGCCGCCCTATATGCCATCCACGGGCGAGATCAAAGAGGGCTATCGATTGCAATTGAGTCCGCTGCTGAGCACCGACAAGCAAATTGTTGATCTGGTGGTCAAATGCAATATCGACCAAGTGGAACGACTGGCGAACGTGAATCTGGATCTACCTCTACAGAACGGTCAGGTTTATCCCGGCCAAATCAACGTCCCGCAGGTAGCCAGTTGGAGGCTGCACGAACGTTTTCGCTGGCCAGCTGATCAAGTGCTGCTACTGAGTTGCGGCGTTGTGGCGGCCCCGATGGGCGCCCCCAGCGCGACTCTTTTCGGGCAGGGGACAAGCCTGCTGGGACTCGACCGCGTGTTATCTCCGGGCGGCGAGCGGGCAGATGCGCTGCTGGTTGTCGAGTATCGTGGAGATGCTAGCGGTCGCATCCCAACCGTAGGTGGCTCGACGGCCAACCTACAAACTAACGGGCCCAGCCGCGGCCGATATTGAACGCGATTTTCGCGAAGTGTCAGCCCAAAGTATCATCTCCAAGCGCCAGCGAGTGGGTAGCTTGCCAGTATTGGCCCGTTCGACGAAACTGGAGCGCTTCCCAGTTAGCCACCTCAGCCTCAGTAAGTATCTCAGATCGATATGTCCGCAACCAACCGCCAGCGCGTCGTCATCACTGGCCTGGGCCTTGTCAGCCCCCTCGGCTCTGACTTAAGCACGCTTTGGGACAATTTGAGTCGGGGCAAGTCTGGAATCTCGAACATCGATAGCCTGCCGACCAATAGTCTGCCCTGTCGATCCGGAGGCCAAGTCAAAGATTTTACGGGCGGAATCGAAGATTATGGAGACCTCGACAAACTGCTGCAGCGCGCGATTAAAAAAAACACGAAAGTCATGTGCCGCGAGATCGAAATGGGAGTGGCCGCTGCACAAAAAGCGCTGGCCAGTAGTGGGCTGGGCGCGGAGCGGAATGCGGAGCGGTGTGGCTGCCTATTCGGCTGTGATTACATTCTAACGCGACCCGAAGAATACGTGGATGGAGTGCTCAATTGCCGGGCTTTGGCGGCAGGAGACTTCAAAGTGGCCGATTGGCCGACCCACGGGCTTACTAAGGTAAATCCGCTGTGGCTGCTGAAGTATTTACCCAATATGCCCAACAGCCACGTGTCGATTTACAATGACTTTCGTGGGCCCAACAACTCGCTGACTGTTCGCGAGGCCAGTATGAACCTGGCGTTGGCCGAGGCCACATCGATCATTCAGCGCGGGGCGGCGGATGTAATGCTGGTGGGTGCGACGGGTACGCGGATCCATCCACTGCGGACCGTGCATGTGGCACTGATCGAGAATTTGGCCAGCGAGCAAGCCGATCCCACGACGATGTCGCGGCCATTCGATTCTACTTGCGACGGCATGGTGATTGGCGAGGGAGCCGGTGCGCTGATGCTCGAGTCGCTCGAGCACGCCCAGGCGCGGGGCGCGAAGATCTGGGGCGAGATTGTCGGTAGCGGCGCGGCGATGGTTGGACCTCAAGCTGCGGATGAAACGCAGCTAGGATCGCAGCGAGATTACCTTAGGTCGTCCGTGCGGCTGGCGCTACAGGCAGGCATTGAATCGGCAGGTGATCGCCTGCCCAGCAACTGGCATTTGCACGCTCATGGCCTGAGCACGCCGCAAGCGGACAGCTCCGAGGGGCTGGCGATTGGTGATGTGCTAGCGGCGAGCCCTCAGGTGAGCGTCGTGGCCGCCAAGAGCTACTTTGGCAATTTGGGTGCCGGCAGTGCGGCTGTCGAGCTGATTTGTAGCCTGCTGGCGCTTGAGCATCGGCAACTGTTCCCGATTCGGAATCTAACCTCGCCAGCTAGCTATGCTAATTGGAAAATGGCAGAGGGGGGGGGCGATCCAGGCCAAGGCTTTATTCACTGCAGCTTTACGCTCCAAGGTCAAGCGAGCACAATCGCGGTCGCGAGCCTGCGTTGACAATATCGGATTGTAAATATAGTATTTATCCTCCACTGACTGAACTTACGCAGGTTGCGAAAGTTTTTTCGGCCGAATCCGTCGATGCTTTGGGCTGTCGTTCACGTTAGGTGAACGGTCCCGATTGCACAATCGCCTTGCTGGCGCTCTACCTGATGAGCCCCCTGTCGGTCCCTGGACATCCGGCCGAGGGAGCTCTTGCAATCGACAGGACTGTGTGATCGTATCCGTACATCCCAGCGCCGCCAACCGAACCAACAAGCATGAATTCATCCGAACTTTTGAGGCTAGTCGACTCGCTCCACCGCGAGAAGAATATCGACAGCGAGCTCGTATTTTCAGCTATTGAGTCCGCCCTACAGACTGCCATTCGACGGCAGCGCGGCGAAGAGGCGGACATCCAGGTCTCGATCGATCGCGACAGCGGTAACATCACAGCGGTGTGTGAGGGCGAAGAACTCGACCAAGCAGAAATCGGGCGGATTGGTGCTCAGACGGCCAAGCAGGTCATTATTCAGAAGATCAAAGAGGCCGAGCGCGACTCGCTGCTGGACGAATTTCACGACCAGGTCGGCCAGCTTGTGACCGGAACTGTGCAGCGCTCCGAGCGGGGTGTCACGACGGTGCAGCTTGGTAATATGGAAGCCATCTTGCCGCGTGGAGAGCAAATCTCGGGCGAATCGTATCACAATGGGGACCGCATTCGCGCCGTTGTCTACGAAGTCAAAGCGGCTGGAAATCGTGTCAAAGTTATTTTGAGTCGGACTAAGCCGCAGCTCGTGCAGCGACTCTTCGAGCAGGAAATCCCCGAAATTGCCGATGGTGTGATCGAGATCCGCGCAATCAGCCGCGAACCGGGGCACCGCAGTAAGGTAGCAGTCAGCAGCACCGATCAGCGGGTCGATTGCGTGGGAGCCTGTGTGGGGGTGCGCGGCAACCGCATCAAAAACATCACCAGCGAGCTGGCTGGCGAAAGAATTGACATTGTGCGTTGGACCGATGACCCGGAGACGCTGATCCCTAGCTCGCTACAGCCAGCCGAGGTTGAGCAGGTGCTGCTTTGCGACATGATTGGCCGCGCCATTGTGTTGGTCAAGGATGATCAGCTTTCGCAAGCGATCGGAAAATACGGCCAGAATGTCCGTTTGGCGAGCAAACTCGTCGGCTGGGACATCGAAATCATGACCGCTGGCGAGCTCGAGGAGCAAATCGATCGAGCGGTCACGGCCTTCATGGAACTCGAAGGAATGACCGATGATTTGGCTCAAAGGCTA
Organism: Pirellulaceae bacterium; assembly: GCA_041741955.1. Classification (GTDB taxonomy): domain Bacteria; phylum Planctomycetota; class Planctomycetia; order Pirellulales; family Pirellulaceae; genus Aureliella. The sequence continues at coordinate 22,420 of JBGSJL010000120.1, forward strand.
GTGGAACAGGGATATTTATCATACGATGATTTATCGGTGATCGAGCCCGACGCTTTGATGGAAATGGGAAGCATGTCGGCGGAGCAAGTCGACGCGATCGTCGAACAGGCCGATGAACGGGCTCTAGTGGCTGAGAAAATCGCCGATGAGCAGAAGAGATTGAAAAAAGAGTTGGCCATCGCCAATGCAACAGCCGCACTGAATGCCAGCGAAGCTGCCCAGTCGGCGGCAAGCTCGCAGCCCCCCGTTGAGGTGCCGGCTGTGGTAGATGAGCCGGCTGTGGTAGATGAGCTGGCTGCGGCAGAGGTGCAGGCCGGTGTAGAGGCGATCGCGGCGGAAGCCGAGGTGGCAGAGATAACTGAACCAGACATAACTGACGAATCAACAACTGTGCAAGCCGAGGAGTCGTCGGCTGCTGCGGGTAGTGCTCCAGAGGAAACTATGGACGAGACCAATGTTGCCGATCGGAATTAACCCTCTGGTCGGAAGATGCTCGATTGACTGTGCGAACCGTACAGTCAAGATGGCGTGCTGGCGTGCTCCTTTGCCCAGGGAGTCGTCCATGTAGATGACACATCCACGTGCCTAAAGTGGTCGTGTCAGAGCACAGCGTCCGAGATTCGGCGTTTGTAATTTGATGACCTAATTTTGATTCCGTAGGAACAACAGCACGTGCCGAAACGCATCTACGCGTTAGCCAAAGAGCTAGCCATGGACAGCAAAGAGCTTGTGGACCTTTGCACCAAAATTGGAATCCAGAACAAGGGTTCCGCTCTAGCTAGCCTGGAAGACGACGAAGTTGAACGCATTGAGAAATACCTTCGCGGTAGCGAAGGTGGTACGTCGGGTGGCGGTGCTGCACCGGCGGCTCCCGCCAGGCCCAGCGCCTCACAAGTCGCCCCGCCGGCTGCTGCTGGCCCGCTGCCACCCCGACGATCGGGCCCCATTCCCAACTTGGTAGGTCGCTCTACGAAGCAGGCGGTTGCCGCACCCGTGTCGCAACCCGACTCCAGTAGTGTGGGTGACACTGCGCCGGTTGAGATTGCGGCCAGCCAGACCGAGACATTGCCGTCGGCAGACGAAGGTGTAGAGATAGTCGTTCCAGTGGACGCCTCGCCCACGCTACCTAAGCGAATGACGCGCGACGATTTCTCGCCAACTCCCGTCAGCGCGGGCCGCGTGCGCGTGCTGGATGTGCGACGTGGTTCGGCAGATGCTAAAAAAGCAGATGGCGATGAGCGACGCAAGTCGCCGCCACAGCGACGCGAGCCGGTGATCAATTTGGCGCGATTGCCTAAGGGCGGCCAAGCGCCGGTACCTCCGCCAAAGTCCAATGAACCGGCTCCCCAAAGACCGGAAATTCGCTTTACCAAAGACGATATCAGCGGGCAGAAGCAGGGCATGAAGGCTCCACTCCAGGAGATGGAAGCTCAGCAGCAGGATAAAGTCGATGGCGCTTCCCGCGGACGAGGCCCCAAACCAGGTGGACCTAGCGGACCGGGCACGACCGCACCGGGTAGCACTGCGGCCGCACCAGGTGGCCTGAAGAATTTCAAAGCCGCAGCCGACAAGGCCAAAGGCCGCTATCGCAAGGACGACGAAGAGGAGGGATTGGCACGCGGTAAAAAAGCATCCTCGGGGATCGCCGCCGCTCGAGCCGAGCGCCGCAAACGCAGTCGCGGCCCGCTCGAATCCAACGACGAATTCTCGCGACCACAGCGCGGCTCGCGGAAACTCATCCGCAAGGGCACCAATACGGCTGCGCCTCGAAAGGACAATGCGGCCCTAGAGCTGCCTTGTAATGTCCGCAGCTTCTCTGAGGCCGCTGGAGTGCCTGCTGGGAAAGTTCTGGGCACGTTGATGCAAATGGGGCACGCCCTGAACATCAACGCCAATGTCGACGCTGATTTGGCGGAGCTGCTAGCTGCCGAGCTGGGTATCGAGCTCGAATTCAAATATGCGCAGTCGCTCGAAGAGGGCATCATCGACACGATCGATCAACATGTGGATTCCGAGGAACAACTCGTGTCTCGTCCACCGGTGGTAACCTTCCTGGGGCACGTTGACCACGGCAAGACATCGCTGCTCGACTTCCTGATTGGGACGCGGATCGTAACCGGCGAGGCGGGAGGTATCACCCAGCATATTCGAGCTTACCAAGTCGAAAAGGATGGGCGAGTTATTTCGTTCGTCGATACTCCAGGCCACGAAGCCTTTACGGAGATGCGGGCTCGAGGGGCCAATGTCACCGACATTGCGGTGCTGGTCATCGCGGCTGACGACGGCATCATGCCACAAACCGAAGAGGCGATCAGCCACGCAAAGGCGGCACAGGTGCCCATTGTGGTCGCGTTGAATAAGATCGATTTGCCTGGCGTTGATGTCAATCGCATCCTAACCCAGATGACCGAGCATGGCCTGACGCCCAGCGAATGGGGCGGCGATGTGGAGGTCGTGCGGACCAGCGCGATTAGCGGGCAGGGCATGGATGAACTGTTGGAAACCCTGCTGACCGTAGCCGAATTGAACGATTACCGAGCGAACCCCAACCGCCCAGCCGACGGTGTTTGCTTGGAAGCCGAACAAGCCGCCGATCGAGGTGTGATCGCCAAGGTTATCATTCAGAACGGCACGCTAAAACCCGGCGACATCGTGCTTTGCGGATCGAGTTACGGTCGCGTGAAGGCCATGTACGACACTCTCAATACTTCGTTGCAGGTCAAGTCGGCCGGTCCAACGATGCCTGTGAATATCACCGGATTGGATTTTGTGCCCGGAGCTGGCGATCGCTTCTATGTGCTTGAAAATATTGCTCAAGCTCGAGAGTTGGCCGAATCTCGCTCGGACAAATCGCGCGCCGTATCGCTTTCGGGCACTTCGCCCAAGGTTTCGTTTGAAACCTTCCAGGACTTGCTGCAATCGGGCAAACTTGGCAAGGCGGAGGACATGGTCCAGCTGAACCTAATCATTCGCGCCGATGTGCGTGGTAGCTTGGAAGCCATCGAGAAAGAGCTTTCCAAGATCGATCACCCCGAAGTCGACATTCGCATCCTACAGCGGAGCGTGGGCGGCATCTCAGTGGCTGACGTAACCTTGGCCAACGCATCGCAGGCGGTCATTGTTGGATTCAATGTCATCCCCGATGAAAACGCCCGGGCACTGGCCGACGAGCGAAACGTGGAAATCCGACGTTACGACATTATCTACAAGCTTGCCGAAGATATCAAAGCCATCGTCGAAGGTCGCTTGCGACCCGAAGAGCGGATCATTGAACTGGGGCGAGCGCTGGTCAAAACGGTTTTCACCATCTCGCGTGTTGGGGCTGTAGCGGGTTGCTACGTGGCTCAGGGAGCCATCGAGCGTGGCTGCCGCATTCGAGTTAATCGAGACGGCAGAACCATCGGCGACTACGGCCTAGATTCGCTCAAGCGGCATAAAGATGATGTCAAAGAAGTTCCGCGCGGTATGGAGTGCGGTATCAGACTTTCCGGCTTCAACGATTTAAAACAAGACGATGTGCTCGAGGCGTATCGTATTGAAGAGGTCGCCCGCAAGCTCGATTAGCCTGACGTCGATAAACCAAGTTCCCACGAAATGCGTCGCTTCCAGCTTCCTGTTATGCCACTAATCGCGATAAGCTAACCCATCATGACCAGCCGCCGACTTTTAAAAGCCGCCGAGGCGATTCGCGAAGTTGTCAGTATGGCCATTCTGACCGAAATGCGGGACCCGCGCGTGCAGAACGTGACCGTTACGGGTGTCGAAGTCGCTCCCGACATGCGGACCGCTAAAGTCACTGTAAGCGTCATGGGGACCGAGGGACAGCAGCATATGTGCGTCAACGGACTCAACCGCTCGGCTGGGTTTTTACAGTCAAAGATTGCCAAGCGCATCGATACGCGGTATACGCCCCGTTTGACGTTTGAAATGGATTCGGGCATCAAGAAAAGCTTGGAGATGGCCAAAATCCTGCACGATCTCGAATTGGAACGCGCAGCCCTGGCTGCCCAGCGCGGTGACGACTCGCAATCCGCCAGCGAGCTTGGCGATCCGAACTCGGCAATTCGCACCGAATCGGAGCTGCCAAGCTCAAGCCATCCCGCCTCAGAATAATCAGCCAGTCACAATACCACTCAAGAACGAACATGAGCACAAAGAATCGCGGCGACCGCATTCAGCTATTGCAAAAGGTCGTCACCAAGCATTTCACACCGGTGGCAGCCCCCGATGATCGATCGGTGCTCGAGCACATGATCTACGCGTGCTGCTTGGAGGACGTGGCCTATGAAGTAGCGGACGAGGCTTTTCATCGACTGCAAGAGTCCTTTTTTGACTGGAATGAAGTCCGCGTAACCACGGTGAGTGAGTTGTGCGAAACGCTACACAACTTGCCCAGTCCCGCCGCCGCCGCTTTGCGAATCAAAAAGAATCTGCAATCGCTCTTCGAAACCCGCTACAGCTTTGACATCGACGACATGGTCAAGATGAATCAGGGGAAGGCAATCTTAGAGCTAGAGAAGCTCAGCGGCATGACCAAGTTCGTGCTCGGCTATCTGACTCAAAACGCGCTCGGCGGCCATTCGATCCCTGTGAGCGACTCTATCATGGATGTGCTCCTAGCGACCGAGATTGTGAGCGAGTCCGAAGCCGAAAAGGGCCAAGCACCTGGCTTGGAAAGAACCGTTCCCAAAACAAAGGGAGCTGCGTTTGCATCGTGCCTGCATCAGTTGGCGGTCGCCAACGCTCAGAATGCGAATGGCAAACTGACGAAGGTGATCATGAAGGAGGCTGGTGCCGTAGAGCCTAAGAAGAAGCCTGAAAAGGCGGCCCCAGTTCAGCCAGCCAAACTTGCCAGCAGCGGCAAGTCGAAAGAGGCAGAACCCGCCACTAGCAAGCCGAAGACAAGTAAGTCGGCGCCAGCCGCCAAGCCTGCACCGCCCCCAGCTAGCAAGACACTCGGAGCCAACAAGACATCGGCAACGAGCAAGTCGTCGGCAGCTAGCAAGCCGCCAGAAGCTGGTAAGAAAGCCACATCCAAAAAGGCGGCTCCGGCAGCGGCTGCGAAAAAGTTACCCACCAAAAAAACAACCGCAAAAAAGCCCGCCTCCCACAGCCCAACTGCCAAACTGCCCAGTAAGAGTCTGACGAGCAAAAAGCCAACGAAGCGGAAACCCCGCTAAACGCTGAAGCCTTTAAGTACGGTCGAGACCAGCCCTAGGGCTGCTTGAACCTCAAGCACAAATCTGAAAATCACTCGGTAGCAGAAAAAATGGCCGGACATTCGCACTGGGCGGGTATCAAACATAAGAAGGCGCTGGTCGACAGCAAACGGAGCAAACTCTGGTCGAAGCTGTCCAAAGCCATTATCGTGGCCGCCAAGCTCGGTGGTGGCGATCCCGACGCCAACATCCGCCTGCGAGCGGCAATCGTCGAAGCCAAATCGCTCAGCCTGCCCAAAGACAACATTGAGCGGGCCATCAAAAAGGGCATCGGCGAAATCGATGGCGGCAACGTCGAGGAGGTGTTGTACGAAGGTTACGGCCTCGGCGGTGTGGCCATCATGTGCGATATTATGACCGACAATCGCAATCGCACGGCACCGGAGATCCGCAAGATTTTCGACGTGCATGGCGGCAGCTTAGGTAGCACCGGCTGCGTGGCCTATATCTTTGAACGCAAAGGGATTATCGCCGTCTCGCTGGCCGGACAAAGCGAAGAGCGAATCATCGAGCTGGCCCTGGAAAACGAGGCTCTTGATGTAGAGGCTAGCGGCGATCGCATCGAAATCACGACCTCCCCGGAATGCCTGACTCAATTGGCAACTGCCCTGGACGAAGCGGGCATTCCGATGGAAGTCAATGAAGTGACCAGAGTTCCGCAGAACGTGGTCGACGTCGACGCGGAAACGGCCAGGACCGTGCTCAAGTTGCTCGAGGCGCTTGAAGACCACGACGACGTTCAAGTCGTCTCGACCAATCTTAATTTTCAACACGAAATCGTAGCCAGTCTACTTGCAGACTCGTAGCTAAGCCGAGGCTGCTCGATTGGCAGCGTTGAGCATCGCCAGAATCGTGGCTTCGACAGTATCCGTCGACACTCCAACGCCTTTGTAGATCTGCTGCTCGTGTTCGACTTCCACTTGGACCTCCCCCAAAGCGTCGCGACCAAGCGTCGCGCTACGCACGCGAAAATCTTTACAGACCATATTGAGGCCGGTCAGTTTTTCAACTGCCCAAAACGCAGCATCGATGGGGCCATCGCCTTGCTCTACTTCGGTAGAGTACTCTTGACCATCGTGGGCTAGCGTCAGGCAAACTTTGGGCTGCTGCCCAGTACCACTGGTGACACTAAATCGCACTAGGCTCCACGCCGCGTCGACCTGCCCTGAAATCTCATGCTGAATTAGAGCCACAATATCGCCATCGTATAGATCCTTTTTTTTGTCGGCCAAATCTTTGAACTTCTCGAAAACCCGTTGCAGTTGTTCGGCGGTGATGTTGAAGCCCAGGGCTCGAGCCCGATCGGCCAAAGCGGCTCGGCCACTGTGCTTTCCCAGAACCAGATCTGTTTTTGAAAAGCCGACGTCCTCAGGCCGCATGATCTCATAAGTGGTAGGCTCTTTGAGCATTCCATCTTGATGGATACCCGATTCGTGTGCAAACGCATTGCGGCCCACCACGGATTTGTTGCGCTGGACCTCCAACCCAGTGATCTTGCTGACCAAGCGACTGGTGGGGACCAGACGCTGGGTGCGAATGCCAGTTTCGCAGCGGTAGAACTCGTGTCGCGTTTTCATAGCCATGACAATTTCTTCCAGCGCGCAGTTCCCCGCCCGCTCGCCGATTCCATTGATCGTGCATTCAATTTGACCGCAACCCGCTTGCACGGCTGCCAGGGAATTGGCGACAGCCAAACCCAGGTCGTCATGGCAATGCGTGCTTAGCACGGCCCTGTCGATATTGGGGACTCGGTTAAGCAGTAGTTGAATTCGTTCAAACATTTCTGCGGGGGTGGTGTATCCGACCGTATCGGGAATATTGATCGTGGTTGCGCCGGCATTAATCGCCGCTTCCACGACGCGGCATAGAAAATCGTGTTCGGTCCGAGCCGCATCCTCGGGAGAGAACTCGACGTCATCGCAAAACCGAGCTGCCAACTCGACGCCCTGGACAGCCCGCTGGATGATTTCGTCCTGCGACATCCGCAGTTTGAATTCTCGATGTATGGCACTGGTCGCCAGAAACACGTGGATGCGCGGCTGCTGAGCGCCTTTGAGCGATTCCCAAGCCCGTTCGATATCGGAGTTGTTGCAGCGGGCCAAACCGCACACGGTCGCACCGCGCACCATGTTGGCTATTTCGCGCACAGCTTCGAAATCCCCAGGCGAAGCGATCGGGAAACCCGCTTCGATTATGTCGACACCCAGATCCACCAGCGCCGCCGCGACTTCTAGCTTTTCGGCGTGGTTCATGCTTGCGCCGGGCGACTGTTCGCCATCGCGCAGTGTCGTATCAAAAATGCGAATCCGCCGGGCCGCGTTCTCTTGACTCATTTAATCACCTCTAGTTAGGGTTAGACTGGCCAGCCGCGAACCCCGCCCGCAAGACTCGTCTGTCGAGCTTAGAGTACGAAAAAACCCCGAAGCTCAACAGGCGAGCGTCGGGGTTTGAACGGTATGTTTGATCTACGTAGATCGGCCCCTAGCACTCGCTGATTGCGAGAGCGAGGAGGAGGAGACCAACAAAAGTTGATGACAAACGATTCACGTAAACTTCCTGAACCTACAGTAACGTTCTGAAAATGCTTCAGAAGCCCTCGAGACAACAATTCTCAGGGCAGCTTCAAGGTTAGCCATTTCTGCGGAGCGCGTCAAGTGTCTAGGGCCTCATTTAGAAAGTCGCGTGGGACTGCAGGTTCGTAGAATTGGAATGCGGTTTGGATACTGGGGCATGTCCGCCGCTACCCAGTGCGCTAGAAATTGAATGCGTTTCCTGATGTGGCATCGGAGATTCGCGAGTCAAGTCGCAAGAACTCAAAATTTCCAGCCGATCGATTTTCCGCACCAACTCGGCGACGTTGCTCGCTTCCAGCTTGCGATAAACTTTGGCACGACGCGATTCGATGGTGCGGACACTGACGCTCAATAATTCGGCCGTTTCTTTGTTGGATGTGCCAACGAGAATGTAGTTCAGAACGTCTCGTTCACGCGACGTGAGCCTCGTGAACAGTTCGCTAAGCTGCTTGCATTCCTGGGCTTCCAACTTCTTACGTTCCGCCCGCTCGACTAGGTGTGGCAGGGCGGTAAGTAGCAGTCGGCGATCGAGAGGTTTTTGGAAAACATGAGCCACGCCTGCTTGCATCAGCTCAACGGCGCTGTCGACACCCAGGGTGCTACCGGTGGCGACCACCAATTGCCATGGATTATCTCGGCAGATTGTGGCGATCCGTGCGGCGAAGGGTTGCCCAGCCACGGACTGGTCAACGACTAGAAGCTGGGCCTCGCGTTTGGGGATTTCTCGGATGGAAGCTAAGCTAGAGTAGTTACACGCTCGCACGTTGTGCAGGGCGGCAGTATCCTGCCAAACTTTGCAAGCCTCTGGGTGACTATCAAAGACAAATAAATTCACGGTTGGAAACCTTCCAGGACATCGGAGCCGAACGGGTGGCAAGTTAAGTTAAATAATTTCGATAACGGGCCCAGCGATAGGAGTAAGCGACGTTGGGATCTATACTCCGCAGTCTGTGCGAAAAAAAATTGGGCCAAGCCTTTCAGCGGCAGTTTGCGACAACCCTATGACTGAGAGTAATTCGAAAAAGCCCAAAAGCCAGCCGAATGAGCTAATCGGTGCACCCAGTCAGTGGATCGAGTCGATGTATGAGGACCTGCACAAAATGGCTTCGTCCTACATGCGAAACGAGCAAAACACCGTGTCCCTCTCACCCACGGTGCTCATTCACGAACTGTACATGCGTCTGCCCGCCGTGCCCGACCAAGTGCTTTCGCGAACGCATTTTTTTGCCTTGGCCGCCACCACGATGCGCCGCGCGCTGGTGGATCAGGCCCGCTTCCGCAACCGCCAAAAGCGCGGCGGCAGTTTTTCCCGACAGCAGCTTGTCGACTGGGAAGCGATCACCCCCAGCAATGGGGATCACGTTTTGGCTGTCGATGAAGCTCTGACCGAACTGGCAGCCCTCGATGCACGACAGGCAAGTATCGTCGAAATGCGTTTTTTTGCAGGCATGACCGTGGCCGAAGTGGCCGAACATTTGAAAGTGAGCAAGCGAACCGTAGAGGCCGATTGGACGATGGCCAAGGCTTGGCTGCGGCGTTGGTTCGATAAAGAGGGATACGAAAAGGGCCACCCCAGAGCCGACCTGCCGACCCCCAACCCGCCCACCAGTAGGGTCTCACGCGATAGGGACTCAAGCCCTTGACCGCCGATTTGTATCAGCAGGCCAAAGCCGTTTTCAGCGAATTGCTGGCTCTGGATCCGGACGACCAAGCCCGACGTTTGAATCAGCTTCAGCAGCAATCGCCGGAGCTGGAACAGGAAGTTCGCTCCCTGTTGGAATACCACACGGCCCAATCGTTGATCGCGCCCCAGTCTACACCCAAGATCCGCACGCGCTCGACGCTCAGCACGACGTACCACAGTCGCTCGATCCAGTGGCTGGATGGTCCGCTGAAGGGGCTGCTGTGTGCACTACCGTTATTTCTGCTGGGACTGTTGTTGGCTGCCTGGATCGATGATCGTATGCATCGGCAACTCAAAGTCTCGGTGGCCGGGCGGTTGAGCGATGCGATCGAAGTCCGCGTTAAAGAATTTGGTTTGCGGTTCGAGCCAACTGCGACGGCTGAACCGGATTGGGTCCATTCAAGCTCTGTCCACGAATTGCTGAAAGGTTGGTCCAGCGACTCACGCGACTGCTATTTGCTCAATGATCGCGGTGCCATTGTCGCGGGCAGTCGCTACGCTACGCAGCTGGTCGATTTGCCACTGGCTCGCGACAGGATCAACGAAGAGTCGCTTCCGCTGGCACGCGATCCGGGCGTTGACTTGATAGGCGGCCAGCAACCCAACCAGCCCTCGGCCGCTTGGCTACCCACGCTGCTAGCTCGCCAGGTTACCACCGGCAACAATGGCGTCTACGTCGAAGGTTACCGAAATTATGTAGGGCAATCCGTGGTCGGCGTTTGGCGTTGGTTGCCACAATTCAAAGTAGGCTTGGCTATTGAAGAAAACCATGCCGAAGCCTTTGCCTTAGCAACCAATGTTCGCAATGGAATTATGGGTTGCTCGGGTCTGTTTGCGGCCAGCCTAATTAGCTTTGCCGTCGCGATTGCCTACCGCGATCGCAGTCGACGATTGCGGACGATCAGCGAAGTGGGAGCCTACCAGATCCAGGAGCTGTTGGGCGAAGGCGGCATGGGACGCGTCTACTTGGCCGAGCATGCGCTGCTGTGTCGCCAATCTGCCATCAAAGTGCTGACCAAGGGTGACAACGACCTAAGCGTCATCAGCCGCTTTGAACGCGAAGTCCAATTGGCCAGCCAACTGACGCATCCCAATACGATTGCCATCTATGATTTTGGCCGCAGCCGCGAAGGTGTTTTTTATTACGCGATGGAATACATCAACGGGGCCCACCTGGGTCAATTGGTTGAATACTCCGGCCCCGTTGAGCCCGGTCGATGTATCCATTTGCTCAAACAGCTTTGCCGAGCCCTCTTGGAAGCTCATCAGGCAGGCGTGGTACACCGCGACGTCAAACCGCAAAACATCATGGTTTGCAATCGGGGCGGCGAGCCCGACTTTGTCAAGCTCTTCGATTACGGTCTAGTCAAGGCGTTCGCGCCCGGCGTGGAACTAAACTCCTCGCAAACCAAGGTCGTGGTGGGCACGCCGCGGTTTATGGCCCCCGAACGTCTCAACTCGCCCTGGTTGGCCGACCCGCGTGTCGATGTCTATTCGGTAGGCGCGCTGGCCTACTATCTACTTACCGCCCAATTGCCGCCTCTGGTGACATCAGGCGACGAAATTGAAAATGACCAACCCGGCGTCGAAACGCTCGATCTACCCCCCGGCGTCGTCGATTTCGGTGGCATGCTGTGTATATGCATGTCGGTCGAGCCCGCCTCGCGTCCCTCCAGCATGAGCTCGCTACTACGCGAACTGGATAACTTGGAGAAAAAATTCCCTTGGTCCCGAGCCGACTCGGAGCTGTGGTGGAGCAAACACGAAGACAAACTGCTCCGCCTGGTCAAAACCAAGCGAAAGCGACTTTCACCGGATGTCGATAAGCTTTGGCGCAAGTAATATAGTACTTTTGGGTGGTATGTTATCTTTGGCATTGAGCGTTTGCAGCTCGCAGGCTAGGATTATGCACGCAAACGGGCGAGATCAGCGCCTGGAGCCAACTTTCCAGCGCGACTGCGCGATGCCAACCTGATTATTTGAACAGCCACAGAGATCATTATGAAGTCAGATATTCATCCCAAGTATCAAGAGACCACCGTGAGTTGTGGTTGCGGAAACTCCTTTCAGACTCGCAGCATTCGCACGGAGCTGAAGGTCGACATTTGCAGCGCTTGCCATCCGTTCTACACCGGCAAGCTCAAATTTGTAGACACGGCAGGCCGCATTGAAAAATTCCAAAATAAGTTTGCCGCAGGCACCTATGCGAGCTTGCAGAAGCCCAAGAAGGCCGCGAAGAAGAAATAGCTGGCTCCAGTTGTCTTGGGAGGTCCTCTGAACAGAACCTCGCTGCACAGCTGCGCCACACTCCAGGGCTGCGCGGAAGTCGGCCAAAGCTCCTAAGTCTATGTTGAAGCCCGTCGTGTCCCACACGTCGGGCTTGTTTTTTTGGCACCTGTTCAATTTTCCAATTCATATCGATTTTTCAACCCATTCGATTTTTCAACTGGGCAACGCGACTTTCGAAATATTTTGAGGGTCGATAATCCAACAGACGCGATTGCTTTTCGGACACACTACTTTTTTGAAATGTTCTTATGAACGTCCGCGATGAACTTCAGTCCAAGCTCAACCGCTTTGAGGAACTGGAGTCGCAAATGAGTCTGCCTGAGACCATGGCCGACTCCAACAAGATGGCGTCCGCTGCGCGAGAGCATGGCACTTTGGCTCGCCTTGCCAACAAGTTTCGCAACTACAAAAAGATGAGCGATGACCTGCAGGGTCTCACCGAAATGTCCCACAGCGAAGATGTTGATGAGCGAGCCATGGCGGAGGAGGAACTGGGCGATTTGAGCGTCAAACGCGAAGCGTTGTGGGATGAACTTCTGGAAATGACGATTGGCGGTGAGGATGCGGTGCGCAACCGCTGTGTGATGGAGATTCGTGCGGGCACTGGCGGCGAGGAAGCGGCTCTGTTTGCCCGCGACCTGTACGAAATGTATAAACGCAACGCGGAAAACAGAGGCTGGAAAACTGAGATCATGGACATGAGCGCTACCGAGCGTGGCGGCTTTAAAGAAATCATTCTGGGGCTCGAGGGCGAGGGCGTTTACCGCGAACTGCAATTCGAGAGCGGAGGTCACCGCGTTCAGCGCGTACCGGAAACCGAAACCCAGGGGCGTGTGCATACGTCTGCGGCCACAGTCGCCGTGATGGCAGAGCCCGAGGATGTCGAAATTGATTTAAAGAAGGATGACTATCGTATCGACAAATTCTGTGCCAGCGGTCCGGGCGGTCAACACGTCAATAAAACAGAGTCCGCCATCCGTCTGACACACTACGAAACCAACATCGTGGTGCAATGCCAAGACGAAAAAAGCCAGTTGAAAAACTTGGCCAAGGCGCTCCGAGTTTTGAAGAGCCGCATCTACGACTTTCGTCGCCAGCAGGAGGACCAGAAGCGAGCCGACACACGCAAGAGCCTCATCGGTTCAGGCGACCGCAGCCAGCGCATTCGCACCTACAATTTTCCGCAAAATCGACTGACCGACCACCGCATCAACCTAACGATCTACAAGCTCGACCACATCGTCGGCGGAGATCTGGGGCCGGTAACTACAGCCCTGATGGCCTATGAACGAGACCAACTGCGCGGTGAAACGGAGGGACATTAAATGAGCACTGCGGAGTCGTGGACGGTCGGCAAGCTGCTCACTTGGACCACCGAATACCTAAAGAAAAGCGGTTCGCAATCGCCGCGATTGGACGCCGAAGTCCTACTGGCCCATGCGCGCGGCTGTCAGCGTATCGAGCTCTACACGGCGTTTGCTGACGAACCGGACGCAGAGGTAAAAACGGCCTTTCGTGAAATGGTCCGTCGCCGTTCCGAAGGAGCCCCAGTGGCTTATTTGGTCGGGCACAAAGAATTCTATTCGGCTAGTTTCGAAGTGAATCCCGACGTATTGATTCCGCGTCCGGAGACAGAACATTTAATTGTCGAGGCGCTCGATCGGGCCAAACTACTGCGGACGAAACGCGGCATTGTAGATCAACCGCTCCATGTCGCCGACGTTGGGACGGGCAGCGGGATCATCGCCATCACCATCGCCAAGCAACTCAAAAACGCCCACGTGACGGCGTTCGACATCTCGCCCGCAGCCTTGACGCTGGCCCGTCGCAACGCGGTCGCACACAAATTGACCGAGCAGCAAATTGACTTCGTCGAAAGCGATTTGTTGTCGAGCTATCGATTGCCGCAAAAATTTGACATGATCCTCAGCAATCCTCCCTATGTCTCAGAGACGGAGTACCAGCAGCTCGAAAGGACGGTTCGCGAATTCGAGCCGAAGCTGGCGCTGATTGGCGGACCGGAGGGTTATGAATTGATCGCACGCTTACTGGCTCAAGCCCGCGATCATTTGGCCGCAGATGGCTATGCGATCTTCGAATTTTCGCCCATGTTGGCCAAGCGGTTAGACGGTTTTGTCGACGGCAGTTGGCAGACTCCAGTTGTCTCCAAAGATTTGGCCGGACACGCACGCATTGTGACACTCCAACAGAACACCCAAGAAAGTCCCGCAACATGATGCAAATGGAAAAGCTCGTATCGCTATGCAAACGCCGCGGATATATGTTTCAATCGAGTGAAATCTATGGTGGACTGAATGGCTTTTGGGATTATGGGCCCTTGGGTGTCGAACTGAAGCGCAACGTCAAGGAGGCCTGGTGGCGCGATATGGTGAGCGGGCATGACGAATTGTCGGTACAGCCGGGCGCACCGAGCGAATATGAAATGGCGGGACTAGACTGCACCATTATCATGCACCCGCAGGTCTGGAAGTGCTCGGGGCATTACGATTTGTTCCACGACTATATGGTCGATTGTCGGCAGACGCGCAAACGCTATCGGCATGATCAAGTCCGCGGGCGTTGGGCGGTCGCCAAGGGGCAGAGAGTCTTCGTGACGACGATGGTCGAAGCGGATCTGGAGGAGGAAGAGTCGCTGCGGCGAGCCATGAAGTTCTTTAAGCTCCGCAATAAGGATGCCGAACAATTGACCTGGGACGGTGGCTATCGCAAGCTGACGGACATCGATGACCTGTCCGAAGTGCTGGCTCCTGACGCCAACGAGCTGGGTACGTTGACCGAGCCGCGCGAATTCAATTTGATGTTCAAGACTTACGTCGGTGCGCTGAGCGGCGAAGAGGGAACTGCCTTCCTGCGACCCGAGACGGCCCAAGGCATTTTTGTGAACTTCAAGAACGTCGTCGATAGTTCGCGCGTCAAAATTCCGTTTGGGATTGCTCAAGTTGGCAAAAGTTTTCGCAACGAAATCACCCCCCGAAACTTTACCTTTCGCTCGCGTGAATTCGAGCAGATGGAAATCGAATTTTTCTGCCACCCCAACTCCTCACAGGCCTGGTATGGCTACTGGCGCGACCGGCGTTTGCAGTGGTACAAGGACCTCGGCCTCTCCGGTGAGCGACTGATTTTGCGAGAACATCACCACGACGAACTGAGCCACTATTCGACGGGTACGGCGGATATTGAATACGCGTTTCCATTTTTGCCCGATGGCGAATTTGGCGAACTAGAGGGTATTGCCCATCGTGGCGACTTTGACCTTCGCAGCCACATGGAAGGCAAACTCGACGAAAAATCAAACCCCTTGACCGTGCAACTGGGCGAGGACGGTAAACCCAAGTATCGTGGCAGCGGCAAGGACTTGACCTACCGCGACGAATTGACCAACGAACGTTTTACACCGCACGTGATCGAGCCGTCCGCTGGAGCCGATCGCGCCACACTTGCCTTTCTTTGCGAGGCCTACTGCGAAGACGAGGCACCGGATGAGAACGGCCAATTGCAGTCGCGAATTGTGCTGCGGCTGAATCCGCGCATTGCGCCCATCAAGGCGGCCGTTTTTCCGTTGGTTAAAAAGGATGGCATGCCCGAAGTAGCCAAGGACATCTATCGCGAACTGAAAAAGAAATTCAATGTGTACTACGACGAAAAAGGGGCCGTCGGCCGTCGCTATCGCCGTCAAGACGAAGCCGGCACACCGTTCTGCATCACCGTCGATGGTGAATCGCTTCAAGCCCAGACGGTGACGATTCGCGATCGCGACTCGCTCGCGCAAGTTCGCGTCAAGATCGACGACGTAGTCAGCGAAATCGAGCAGCGCATTGGAGCTCGTTGAATTATTCAGACGTCGCTCGTTTTAAAAATATCGTCCATTCGGTGCTTGCCTCCGACTCACGCCGCTTTGGCGTACTAAAACGCCGTGGCGCTAATTCCCCTTTGGCCGAATCGCTTCTAACGATTCGGCCAGAAGGGACGTGTCCTAAGGGCCCCGGCACACTCGGCACGTAATTCACGTATAATTCGTGCCCAACTACCAACTCTACTTTGAGTGGTTTTGATGTAAAACTGTTTGATGGGATCGGCTTTGACATGGCTTTAGACTGGAATCTTTTGGCGGAACGAATCCATGCTTGCGAAAGCTTTGTGCTGGCAAGCCACATTCGCCCAGACTGCGACGCGCTAGGCAGCGAAATTGGAATGGCTGGCATACTCAAGCAGTTGGGCAAACGCGTACGCATCGTCAACGGCCATCCGACACCTCCGTCGCTCGATTTCATCGATCCAGACAGAATGATCGAAGTGGTCGGCGACACCGTTGCTCCCGCCGACGTCAGCGGAGACTGCTTTATCGTGCTCGATACGAGCGCCTGGGCACAGCTTGGCCCAATGGGCGATGTACTCCGCAGCTTCAAGGGTAAAAAACTGTGCCTCGATCACCATGTCGGTGAGGACGACTTGGGCACCGAGTTTTTTAAGGATACAAAGTCCGAAGCGACTGGTCACTTGGTAGCCAAGTTGGCCAAACATTTGCAGGTGCCGATCACCAAACCGATGGCGACGGCTCTGTATGCGGCCATCGCGACAGATACCGGCTGGTTCCGTTTCGGCTCAACAACCAGCGCTACCTATCGCGTCATTGCCGACCTGCTGGATTGCGGGGCCGTCCCCGCAGAGATCTATGGCGATCTATACGAACGCGACACGCTGGGTCGAGTTCGGTTGCGGGGTAGAATCCTATCTCGGACGCAGTCCGAATTGTCTGGCAAACTGGTCTATACGCATGTCCTGAAAGACGATTTCCAAGAGACTGGTGCCATCGCCAGCGATACCGAAGATGCGATCAATATGACACTGGCAATCGCAGGCACACAGGTTGCCGTGATCTTCGTCGAGCAAGTTGGTGGCGGTTGCAAAATGAGTTTTCGCAGTCGCTCTGCGGTGGATTGCAACGCGCTAGCACGCGAGTTTGGCGGCGGCGGGCACAAAGCTGCCGCAGGTGCCTTCATCGACATGAGCTATCTCGATGCCGCTGAGCGAGTGCTGCCAAGCGTCCGCAGTGCCATGGCGAGCTTGTGAGTTGCCCTGCCTCTGTCGCCTAGTTGGGCAGCTCTTGCGTTTCTGATTTTGATTCTGGGCTAGCCTTCGTCTCCTGGCTTTCGCTCTTGTCCGCTTCGTCGCTGGATTCAACCGGTGTACTCTCGGTCGCGACGCTTTCAGGAGCAATAGGCTCAGGAGAAATGTCGTCGGTCGTGGCTATCGGCTGCTCAACTTTGTCGGTCGCAGGCTTGACTGGCTGTTGGTCGCCCGGAACGGTCGGAACATCCTGAGCAAACTCGGGAAACAGTCTTTTAAATTCTTTTTCGTAGTGCTCTTCGCCATACGTTAATTCGCCGCCTTGGTAGCCAGCCATACTGACGGCTCCCACCATGAACAACGATCCGAGCAACCACATCAGCCGCATCCCCAAATCTCCAGTGCGGCGCACATAAAAAGCCATCGGTAGCAGGAGGAAAGCCAGCCCAGCTACAGCGATCCCCAGCCAACGATGGCGATCGATCGCACTGCCTTGCAAATCGAACGAAAAGCTACTTCCATATCCTTCGTGGACCGCGTACGACCAACCGGTAGCGGCTGCGACTAAAGACCCCAATGCGCCGATCCACAAGCAGTGGAAGGCAACGGGTTCTACGGTTTTGTAAAAGCAGGAGAACAGCACAAAGGCACTGGAAACCAGCAGCAGTGCGATCGGGAAATGAACCGTAGCCGGATGAAAAAGTCCTTGGAATTGCCAAGCTCGTACGACCAACGGGCCGCTTGCTGGGGCTGGCGTGGACGCAACTTGTTGCTCTTCGACTGACCAATCGGCACCTTCTTCAATCCACAATTTGAGCGTCGCAAATTCGCTGCCCGTCAATTGCTGGGTCGGATCGTCCGACGGTGGCGGCATGCGCAGATCGTCGTCCTCGGTGGTTAGATAGTCGCTCCACAGTGAACTTCCCTGCAGATCACCCGGCTCGACGTAAGCCAGCAGAGTTTCGGCATCATCCACGCGGAAATCATTCTTTGCTTCTTCGGGCCCGTGGCAATGTACGCACTTGGCTGCCAAGATGGGTTGCACATCGCGAGCGAAGTCGATTATCTTCGAAGCCTCACTGGTGGTTGCTTCGTTGCCCAGCGATTGGGCGACTGGTGTTTCGTCCTGACCATAAACGCCGCCATTGGATAAAGCCGCAGCTATCCACAGGCTTAAACACAATGCACCCACTGAATTACGCGAAACCATATATGTCCTTAAATCCTCGGTTCCAACAACCACGCCAATGTTGTATCAACCCTTGCGTGGATCACATCGGTTGAAGAAAAAAATTCTTTCGCGAGCAGCGAGCGGCTATTCGAGCGACACGTATTCTGCTTTCGCAAGCGGCGCGGTGAGCACATCAATTCCATCGCCAGATAATTGTTCGGCCATTGCCAGAAAAAGATGGGAGCGCTGGTCGTCGCCTGCTAGGTGCAACCAAGTACCCAGCGTCTTCATGGCTGATTGTTGGCCGACGGTGCTGCTCGCATTGGCCGCTAGCTGCTCGGTCAACATGCCGATCTCATCCGCGTAGGCTGCAAAGATACCTGCCAATTGACCGCCCGGCAAATCGTGACGTCTCAATTGGAAACCAGCCACCTCTGCCGAGTCGACAATAACAGCGGCTTGCTCCAGATCACCACATGCGACTTGAGCCACAAAGCGGCGACCGAAAATCTGATCGCTGGAACCAAACTGCACATTCAACTTGGCGTATGCCGTTGCCGCTTCTCGGTAACCGCCAGCCTGAAAAATAGCGTCAGCCGCAGTCAGTAGCTCCTCGGGGATTCCGCTGTCGGGCGCTGTAGCCCGCGCGTAGTCAACGGGAACTAATTGCGACGACCGAGACGTATCGCTAGCCGTCACCACATTTGAGACTGCAGTCTCTGGGTAAACAGGTGTTACGCTCGACATTGGGTATCCGTAAGCATCATTGTAAACTGGCGACGAAATGAGCGGATCGAAATCGCAGGCTGCCGGCGCGTAGACTGGATAGGTGGGCACGTAGTGGTAGGTCGGATAGTAATACGCTGGAAAACTGTAGAGGCTGCGATAAGCGTAGCGTGCGTGACAACCCAATCCCCAAAACGGTCGATGCAGGGGGCGATAGTGGATTCGAGTTGTCGTTGCTAAGCCATAATCGGCATAGCCCGCCCATCCGCTGCGATAAATGCTGGTCGTGTAAGGCGGGCCAAAATGGGAGTAGTATCCGCCTGTGTAACCATACGACCAAGCGGGTCCCATGACTCCGAATGGTGGATGCCCATGCCAAGCCACAGTGGGCTGCGAGCAAGCGACGAGCAGCACAAGACCGCAGGCGACAAAAAGCGATCTCTTCAGAACAGACATTGGCGACAGAGATGTTGTTGAAGACAGTGACCGTGACATTGGAGACAGTAACATTGGAGACATTTCCCAAGAGACTTTGACTTAACCCGTCCTCAATTATCACTCACCGATAGAGTTAGGGCAAGAAATAGCTTGGGCGAAGTAGGCCGGGAACACGATTCGGGCAAAAGATATGGAGATTTTTCCGGTTGCGGAGACAGGATTAGCCCCCACCTTGGGAGTTTTCTAGCCGATTGTGTTGGATTTTAAACTTGGGAATTGGCTTCCAGCCTGTCTGTTTCGGCAAAACGTGGGATTGGCTTCCAGCCTGTCTCTGCCGGCATGACAGGCTGGAAGCCTATCCCACTAGGGCCTCGCAGGCTAACATGCATCGAAGACACGAATGCACGAATCTGTCTGGGGAGTTATGCCAGCTCGCTGTGCTCGAAGCGACATTTCATGAAGGGCGGCTCGCCCGACTTCCCCAAGGTCCAGTGTCCAATCGTTTACGTAAAGTTCTACATGCTGCATCAGTACGCGGTCATCGAACTCCTGTGCATAATGTCGCATTGTAGGCAAGGCGGCTGACGGCTGCGCGACTGCATACTCGAGCGACTCGCGAATCGTAGACTGGACCTTGCGCAGCACCTCCACGTCGATCGCCGAACTAGCTAAGATGCCACCCAGGGGAAGCGGACACTTTGTTTCGCGCTCCCAGCGCAGGCCGAGATCTTCCACGCAGGCTAGCCCCTGGGCCTGCCAAGTAAATCGACCCTCATGAATACACACTCCGAAATCTGCCTGACTCGCTACGAGTCTGGGCAGGATATCGGAAAACACAACGTGTTGTACCCGAGTTGTGTTTGGGTAAAACAGCGAAAATAACAATGCGGCCGTCGTATGCTCGCCAGGGCAGAGCGTCACCTGGTCGTTCTGCTCGGGTAACGATTGAGCCTGGGCTGCCAATAATAGAGGACCGACTCCAAAGCCCAGAGCAGAACCGCTAGGTAGCACTACGGTTCGATCGGCCAGCAGAATCGCTGCGTGAAAACTGGCCTTAGCCACGTCGAATTTTCCGAGGAACAGACGCTCGTTAAGCTCTTGAATATCGAGCAGTTCAATTTTGTAGTTAATACCGCGCCAGTCCACTAGCCGGTTGAGCAACGCGTGGAAAGCAAACGTGTCGTTAGGACAAGTCGATATGCCTAGGCGAACCGTGGTGGTCATGTTTCCCATATCTGCAGTGCTAAGCATTCGGCGGCTTGCATGGCTTCGGAGATTTTCCAATGACGATGGTCGCGATCGCCGGCCACATTGGAGATTCCACGGACAATCGTGAGCGGCACATTCGCCAAACGGCAGGCACAGGCGACCGCAAATCCTTCCATGTCTTCGGCCAGGGCGGCTGGAAATTTCTGCCTTCGGTCGCTAACGTCTTGGCGGCAACCGGCCGCAGCACAAACACTCAACAGTTGCCGAACTTTGCCGCCGACTGCACCATCGCGTACCGTTAAATCAAGTTTTTCCACGATCGTGGGTTCTTTCGGCCACTGCGACCAGCCCAATTCCGCAACGGTCTGATGCTGAGAACCGCTGCCAGCACCGATCCCATAACAGGCCACTTCACTAAATTCGTACGCACAACCAATTTTCAGTTGGGCGTCCAGGCTACCTGCAATGCCGACGAGCATCACCGAACTGGGCTTTAAACTTGTTAACAAGTGGGCGGTTCGCGCTGCCGCGACGACTGGGCCAAAACCGCACAGCGCCACCCATCCAGCGCTTTCAGCCTGCTCGATCAGCGTTTGCGCGCAACGCGTTTCGAGCTGGGTTGGAAATAGCAGCAGCGTGTTGTGGCGCGCCATAAAAATGGTTGCGTGTTGCGAGGTCTACAGAAACTGGTTGATGAGGTTTTCAAGCATTTCTTGGCGACCACTGGCATTGGGTGCCACTTCGCCTTTAGCGAGCATGTACTTTTCGAGTGAAGCCAAGCTGGCTTGGCCACTCTCGATCTGTTGCCCGAGTTCTCCGTCCCAGCTCGAGTAGCGTTCTTTAACGAAGTCGGCGAGTCGACCGTCGGCGCGAATGGCGGCGGCGATCTTTAATCCCCGGGCGAAGGCATCCATGCCACCCACGTGAGCATAAAACAAATCGACAGGCTCAAAACTCTCGCGTCGAACCTTAGCATCAAAATTCACGCCGCCAGAGCCCAAGCCACCGTGCTTGAGGATGGCCAACATACACTGCGTCGTTAGGTAATAGTCGGTAGGAAATTGATCGGTGTCCCAGCCGAGCAGTAGGTCGCCCGTATTGGCATCGATCGAACCCAACGCACCCTGATGCCCAGCATAGTCCAGCTCGTGCATCATGGTATGCCCAGCGAGCGTCGCATGGTTGGTTTCCAAATTCAGCTTGAAATAGGGCAACAAATCGTAGGCCCGTAAAAAATTCAAGCAGGCTGCGGCATCCGAATCGTATTGGTGTTTGGTTGGCTCTTTCGGCTTGGGTTCGATCAAGAATTGCCCCGTAAAGCCGATCTGTTTGGCATGGTCGACCGCCATGTGAAAAAATCGTGCCAAGTGATCCAGCTCGCGCTGCATGTCGGTGTTGTATAGATTTTGGTAGCCCTCACGTCCGCCCCAAAAAACGTAGTTCACACCGCCGAGTTCCTTAGTAATCTCGAGCGCTTTTTTGACTTGCGCCGCCGCGAATGCGAATACGTCCACATTGCAGCTCGTGGCCGCTCCATGCATAAAGCGCGGGTTGCTGAACATGTTGGCGGTGCCCCACAACAGCTTGATACCCGTCTTGTTTTGGTGCTCCTTAAGCGATTGGGCCACGCGGTCAAAATTGTGGTGCGACTCCGACAGCGAAGCCCCTTCGGGTGCCACATCGCGATCGTGGAAGGCATAGAACGGTGCTTGCAACTTCTCGAAAATTTCGAACGCTGCCTCAACGCGGCGAAGAGCATTGTCGAGGCTGTCTGAGCCATCATCCCAGGGGCGTAACGCAGTTCCTGGGCCGAACGGATCACTGCCCGTGCCGCGCATCGTATGCCAGTAGACCACACTGAAGCGCATGTGGTCCTTCATGCTCTTCCCCTCGATCAGCTCTTCGGGGTTATACCAACGAAATGCCAAATGATTCTTGCTGGCGGGGCCCTCGTACTCGACGCGATTCAAGGCAGGAAAGTGACTCATCGAATGAACCTGTGGGAATTGAGAAAAGGGAATGCGGCGTGCTTGGCGTGTAAATTCCAATATTCAGCGAGAGTAATGCCGCTTAAGGCGCCTACTGTCGCAGCCGCCCTGGCCATGTTTTACAACTCGAAACGACCCTACTCCAGGTGCCTTGGCTGAGATAGTTGTTATTTCGTGGGTTTTTTCAGCGATAGGCAACGATCGCGAAGTAACGATACAATCTCTACCTAAACCTGCATGTCGCCTAGTTTCCTGTCCCCGTGAGTTCAAACTGGAAAAGCCAGCATGTCCAATAGCCCTTACCAATCGCCAAGCTTCGATAATACTCCGCAGACCGGCTACCCCGGTCAGAAACCCGCGTCGGCGACGGTCTTCGGAATTCTAAACCTAGTTTTTGGAATTCTTGGGATTTGCGGCTCCGTGGTGGGTGCCGCAGCCATCGCTTTCGCCCAGCTTGCTCCCCCAAATGCGGACCAACCCCAGTTCAATTTCTTCGACAATCCGGTTTATGCCGGGATTGCTTATGTACAAATGGGTGCCGGTCTCCTACTGACTATTTTACTGATCGCCGCCGGTGCAGGGCTGCTCAAATTCAAACCCTGGGGACGCTCGCTCTCAAACTACTATTCGATCTTGGCCATCGGACTGGGAATTATCGGTCTGATGGTACACATCATTTTCGTCGTTCTGCCCACGCTGCAGCTCGACCCGGGTGCGCCCGTGGAACAGCGAAGCGTCATGATTGTGACCTCCGTGTCGGGCTTTATCGGATCGCTGGTTGGGTTCGTCTATCCCTCTTTGATGTTGTACTTTATGAACCGCACGTCCTTTAAAGAGGCGATTAATCAGCAATAGATTAACTGGATTTGCCTAACTGGATTTACTGCGCAGCACGCGATCTCCCAGCCGCTGCGAGAGAGACGACAACCAAACCAAGAGAATTGCCTTGCGGGGACGGATGATTTCCGGTGCCCGTCGACCCGCGGCAGCCAATATGTCTTTCACTAATTTTGCACCGTCCAGTCCGTGAAGCTTGGCACCGCCACCGGGTTGGAGGGCCGCGTGCGGCACGTCAACACCGCCCGACTTCTGGGAATAGCGAAGGCCAGCATCGACGCGAGCGATCGGCCCTGGACAGGCCAGCAATACATGCAAGCCTTGCTCGGCCAATTCCAGCCTAGCCTGCTGTGCCAGCCCGGCCAAAGCGTGCTTGGTAATCGCATAGCCTCCTAAGAAGCGTGGCGCAAACTTGCAGGCCAACGATCCGATCAGCACGATCGTCCCTTGGGCGGTTGCCATTAGCGGAGCAAAACACTGGATCGCATGCAGGCTCGTTCGCAGGTTGGCGCTGAGCAGCGCGTCCAAGCGACTCGATGTCAGATCAAGCAGCCGCCCACGGTCGCTCTGCCCGACCGCTTGAACCAACAAATCAAACTGTCCCCAAACGCGACCGAGCTCGTCCGCTGCGAATTGAAGCGCATGCTTGTCGCATAAGTCGACGACGATGCAGCGAACGTCAACACTTGGGTGCAGCCCGTGCAGTTCGTCGCGTAGCGCATGAAGTGGCTCAAGCGTGCGGGCGACGAGGGCCAGCCTCGCCACACCTTGATCGGCAAGCTCGACTGCGAACTGGCGACCCAAGCCAGCCGATGCGCCACACACGACGGCTGTTTTTCCAGCCCAGCTAGTAGTTGCCATATTTCCTTCGAAGTCTAGGCCTGACAAACCAATCCGACTGCGTTCCCGGTACACTACCGTCCCTGAGGCTGCCGTCTGTATGAATCTAACCCAATCGGCTACAACATGCTCAGCAGGCGGGCTGATATGGATAAAAGAATCGCACTTAGTTTACGGAACTCACTATGAATTCGGTTCAAACTCAAGTCTTCGGAGCGCGGTCCAAAATAGTCGCCACCGTTGGCCCCGCCTGCGAAAAAATTGAGACGCTGGTCGAGCTCGTTAAGGCGGGCGTCGACGTCTTTCGAATCAATGCAGCCCACGGCAAACAAGCCGACTACGCGAATTGGCTGGAAAAGATCCAGCAAGTTCGGCAACTCACAGAGACTTCGGTGGCCGTGTTGCTGGATCTGTCCGGTCCCAAGATTCGCTTGGGCCAATTGGCTCAAGATCCTTTAGAGGTCGAAGCGGGGCATGAGCTGAAGATCGTGCGTGGCGAAGAGTCCTCGAGCCCTAACTGCCTGTGCAGCAATTACACCAGGCTGATCGACGAGATCAAAGTCAAAGACAATATCATGCTGGCAGACGGCACGATCAGCTTGCAAGTTACAAGCAAGTCCAAAGACGAAGCCACTTGCCAAGTCCTAACGGCGGGTACGATTCGAAGCCGTCAGGGCATCAATTTGCCCGGTGTGACGCTCAGCGTGTCTGCCATGCGGCCCGAGGACGTCGATAACGCCATGTGGGGCGCGAAAAACGAAATCGACTTTATCAGCCTCAGTTTCGTCCGCAGCCCGCAAGACGTGGCTACCCTCAAAGACCTTCTCAGCTCGCTTGGTTCCAAAGCCCTAGTCATCGCCAAGATCGAAAAACGCGAGGCGCTCGAGCGGCTCGAGGAAATTGTGGAAGTGGCCGACGGAGTGATGGTTGCGCGTGGAGACCTGGGCGTTGAAATCGATGTGGCTGAAACGCCCGTCGCGCAAAAGCGAATTATCCAAGTCTGCCGGGACAAACTCAAACCGGTTATCGTCGCCACACAGATGCTGGAAAGTATGCACACCAATCGGCGGCCTACGCGGGCCGAAGCCAGCGACGTGGCCAATGCGATTCTCGACGGTGCCGATGCGTGCATGCTGAGCGGCGAAACGGCGATCGGAAAGTTTCCTATAGAAGCCGTCGCCACCATGAATCGCATCATGTGTTGCACCGAACAACTGCTCAAGGACCAACCGCTGCCATCGCGCATGAAAAAATCCGATCGCGTACACCCGATCACCTCGGCCGTGACTTACAATGCGGCAAACATCGCCGAAGCGATCGGTGCCAAGCTGGTTGTTGTGGCCAGTCGCACCGGTGGAACTGCCTGGATCAAATCAAAGCAACGCAATTTTATCGCCACGCTGGGAGTCAGTAACAGCGAAGCCACACTCCGACGCATGTGTCTGTTCTGGGGCATTGTCCCCCACATGATTCAGAATTTGGATAACCCCCAACAGCTCATTGAAGAAGTCATCGGCTGGGGACGCGAGCGACAGATTCTAAGCGTCGGCGACCGAGTTGTCTTTGTTACTGGAACCGGAGTGATCGACAACTCGCACAATTTGCTGGTCGTTCACGAAGTACCTGCCTAAACGGCTGCGCCAGTTTCGTGGGTGTCCAGACTTTGGCCGCTGTTGGCGAAACGCGACTTCAAGGGCTCAAATTGACCTCTTGCCCGGCTAATTGGCTGGTGCCAAATCACCATGCACGGTATCCACGACGTCGGCTTTGATTCGGGTGCGGTCTTCCGCGTAGCCGACCATCAACGCCAAGTCGCAAAGGCGATTGATGCGTCGCGGAATTCCCTGTGTCAGCACATGGATGCGCTCCAGCGCGGGCAAGTCAAATATCTCATCGGCATCGGCGCCCACCGAGCGCAGCCGGTACTGGATATAAGCGGTTGTCTCCTCCGGCAGGAATCGATTCAACATACACTTGACTCCCATGCGCTCGTCCAACGCGTGGTAGCGCTCCACGTGGGAGAGCAATGTCGGTTGACCGACTAGAACCATCGTCCAAGCCGATTCTCCACCGGAGTCCTGTGCCGCCACATTCAGTAGCAAACGCAACGGTTCGAGCAGATTATATTCTTCCAGTAGGTGAGCTTCGTCGATGACAATGACTGCGTGGCGATCTTTCTGCAAGTTCTCGCGCAAGAACCGTTCGAAGGCCGCCACGTCCGAAGCCATATCGCGCTGGGACGTAGCGAGCGTTGGCCGCGATCCAGTATCGAGCACATCCGAAGCGACGGTACCGAGCGCTTTGTCGACTAGGTAGCGCACAAGCTGGGCGGCGTTCATGGCGGGAAATACCACGTGGCAGATCGGTCGGAAGTTATCCGACAGTTGGCGATGAAGTGCTTCGACCAGGAGCGATTTTCCCATGCCTCCGGGTCCGCACAATAGAGCCGCCGCACGGCGATTCTCGATGGCATAATTCAGTTTTAGGAGCGCAGCCTGATGCGTTTCAGCAGGATAGTAGAACCTGCTATCGTTGCGATTTTCGAAAGGTCGTTCCGAAAGTTTCCAATGCGATTCGTACATGCTTTACATCCGTACCGTTAAGTTTCTCGATCGCCAAGGATCGAGCGAAAAACTACGATCTGTCTCGCCGTAGCCTCAGTTGGCATAGTACTAGGCTGCGAAGTTCTCGACCAGACCGATCGAAGCCACTCCGGTTTGCCGGATGCGGCGCAAACAATTCTCGATCTGTTGGGGCGACGAACAGCGATTGTCCACGACTGCGACGACCGCACTGAGTATCCCCTGCTCGCTAAGGCTGGTTACCAAGTTCCGCGGTGAAGCCATATGGCCCATATCGACAATGACCAAATCAAAACTCTCCGACAGCTCCTGCAGCATGTAGGCGATGCGATTATCGTCGATCGACATTTCCTGCTGATCGATGGGGCTGACCAGCGGCAACAACGTGACCTGATCGTCGATCGAATGGACGGCTATTTCTTCCAGCGGCAATTGATTGATCAACGCCGTCTTCCAGTCCTGCTCGACATCTAGATTGGTCTGGTAGCTGAGAGTCGGATTTTCAATATCACCATCCACGATGGCGACATTCAAGCCGCGACCGCCTGCCAATTTGGCTAGGCAACATGCCACCGTCGTCCGACCTTCACCGCTCTGTGGGCTGGTAATGGCCAGAACCTGGAGGCCTTCTTGGCAGGCCGAAATCAGGTTTTGAGCCACTTTGTTCATGCTGTCCGCCCGTTGAGCGAGCAACTCCAGACAAACTTCGGGCCACTGAAAACTATCCACTTCCCATACTGGGTTGAAGATTCGCACACGCGCTTTACGCAGATTGGCTTCGACGGACTTTGTCCTCTCGATCGTCGACTTGCCGGCCGGCTTGGGAACCGCCGAAAATCTTGTTTCGCTGAAGGGCTTGGTCGAAGCCACTGCCGCTCGGGTCGGCGGTTCATAACGCTCGCCCAGCGGACTGGATTGCAACACTTCAAGTATCGAGCTTTGCTCGCCGCTGTCGGAGTAAGCATCCTCCTCTGCGGCTGGCGGACCACCGGAGTAGCTGGGGCGATCGAGCCGGAAGATCTCGCCCTGACCACCTCTAGATTGAATCCTCTCCTCGTTGCTCACGCGGCGCTTGTGCAGCGGCGCTTGGCTTGGTAGCGAGTCAAAGAGGGCTGGCATCTCGGGCGCGATCAAGCTCGGCGAATGGCTCGTGGCTGGCGGTTGAGATTTCTCGTCCGCCAGAACTGGCTGGACTGACGATGCAGGCTGGTCGTTCGTACGGGTGTCTTGCGCGGCTGGCTTGGGTCCACTGGGCAAGTTGGCTGGCTGATCGAGCGGCACCCGTTTGACGGGTTCTGTCGGGTTGGGTTCTTCGTTCCGCTGCGAATCGCGCAGGCTGGCTGCGACAATCGCATCGCGTCCCTGGACTGGGCGGTTACCGAAGCGCTGACCTAATTGAGGCTGGTGAAACGGTGAGATCATCGGAAATCCGCCGCTGAAGGCGTCGATTTGTGGCTCTCCCCATAGTACCGACCGCGCCATTTGCGACGCAATTGAATCTCGAATATCCTCCGCGACGACCGGCTTGACCGCAGCCCGCTGCACTGTGACTGGAGCTGGTTTGGCGTCGGCGGTAACGAGATTCGGCGCGGTGGCCCGTTTCTGAGTCGACAAATGAGGTGCAGGGATGACGCATGTGGCCGTATCAAAGCGGACGATGAAATCGTCAGGCAAACCTCCCAGGTTTGATTTCTGAGCCTGCGCTTTGCGGTTCGCCGCGACTTCCTTCTCCTTGGAATAGGCTCGGATGAACGCTTGATTGAGACTCTTATTCATAGCAATCTTCCCTGACCGGGCAATCGTCTGAGTGGTTTCAGAAATTGTAGGTGCAACTAGTTGTTCGGTTAGCGAGTTGGAATACTGCCGCCAAGCGTGAACCCTGGGCGGGCAGGCTGTGCTGGCGGAACCGCGGTGGCTGGCGAGCTACCACCGGCCGGATATCGATTCGTCGTTTGACCGTTCAGCCGCGCACTCTGGGCGCTCCAATGCTGATAGGAGCGAATGAGTTCTTCGGTGTTCGAATTGGGCGTCGCCGAAGGGATCGCTACAGCAGGCCTGTTCGCATTCGTTGCCCTGGAAGGATCGACGCTCTGGCCTTGATCGGCAGAAGTTAGGACCGGCGTCCCGTAAGTGGTCGCCGAGTTGGGTAATTGAAGAGTGTTGCTACCAACGTTCGGACTTGCGGTAATGTGCGCCGCAGTCGTAAACGTCGGTGTCGAAGCCGAGCTGTTGGTGAGTAGCGCCGCGAAGCTAGGCATGTTCGTATCGACGGGCCCGCTGGCCGACGCGGTGGTGGCAGTTTCCAGAACGCCAGAGCCAGCCGCCGCCGTTTGATTGGGTACAGTCGCAGCCGCCCCGTCGTAAAAGGATGGGCTGGCACCTGTCGGCGGCACCGAAGGCCCACTGGCTGTCATCGTGTTAGGCATTGCCGCCTGAGGCAGAGTTGAGATGCCGTTTTCAGCCTGCGCAGTAAACAACTTTGGGGCCACGACACCCATGGGTGCCGACAGCGTCGCCAATGGTACTTGCGGTCTGGGTTGCGCCACCTGCGAATTGGCTACAGGCTGTAGCACTGAGTCTGCCGGCTTCGATTCGATCGGTGCCGAATCTGCGGGTAACAAGGAAAATTGTAAGTCGCTCAGCGATGGACTGTCTGTCGCTTGGAGCAGGCTCGGAGATGCACTTGAAATATTCTCTGCCGTCGACGCAGGTGAAGTGACCGCGATCGCAGCAGGCTGCGGGGCAAACTGGATGTCTGTGGCAATCGGCGAAGCAAGCGTCGGTATCTGAATCTGTGTCAGGTCAAACTCAGCGGACGCCGGCTCAGCGGACACCGGCTCCATCGAGCCGATTGCCAACTGTTGAGTCTTCGTGGTCCGATCGTCATTCAATGCGATAATGCTCGCAGTAACTAGAGCGACGATGAGCAGTAGCAGTACAATTCCGCTCGACCAATGCTCCCACCAACTGCGCCGCGACTCCGCGGCGCCTAAAGTCGCTTGGCTCGCTCCGGGCACCATCGTCTGCGCGGCAGTTAAAGGCAAGCCAGGCGCAAGCGGTGTACTAGCTGCAAGCGGCATACTAGCTGCAAGCACTGCCGCCGCCGATGAAGTCTGAAATGCCAACTGCGGTGGTACGGTCGGACTGGGAACCGGCGTGGCTCGCGGCCCCACAGGAATTTCAACCTCACTGGCCGTGGCCGAGGCTGCGACAGGCATCTGTGCCGAGAACTCAGCCGGTTCGGATTCGATGCGAGGTAAGCGGAATAGGACGGGTGTGTTGCTCTTGGGCTGCTGGGCAGTGGAAGACGGCCTAGATCTCAGACGATCTCGGTCCAAACTTTGATTCGATGCCGGCCGTGGCATGATATTCCTTCCCTGCAAAGTGTAACCTTCGGTGCCGCGCGATTCCCAAAAAGTCGATCGATCGGGACCGTGTGACCTTAACTACCTGAATCTGCACTTCAAAATCAAGCCAACTATGGAGCCTATGGCGGCAATTCTTCAACGGATGCGTCCGTCAGACAATGCGCCTCGCAAGCCCATCGAGGGACTTCTGTACTCATCTATCGGCCTTGCCCATGCCGGTCTTGAGCTTTTTAACCATTGCGAAGACTTTTTGGATTGCGATAGCTGGGAAGCTTGCGCGAGCGACGGAATGCGTCATTCACCATTGACTTCCCTTGCAGAATCACAAATAATCAACCATCCGGATGAACGGATGGATGCCATTCTAATGGGGGGCTTCATCTGGGCTTCCGTTTGAGACTCCAACATTTGTCGGCAGAAGGAAAGTGGCTCATGCCCAACAGCTCCAAGAACTCCGATTTGATCCAAGAATTGGTCCAGCAGCGCATCCTAATTCTCGACGGTGCGATGGGAACGATGGTTCAGTTGCTGAAGCTGGATGAGGCGGGTGTCCGGGGGGAGCGGTTTGCCGACCACGATGTCACCAAGGACCTAAAGAACTTCACGGATATCTTGTGTTTGACCCACCCCAAGAGCGTCACTGAGATCCATCGTCAGTACCTTCAGGCTGGCGCTGATATCGTGGAAACCAACACGTTTGGGGCTAGTCCTGTGGGCATGGAAGAGTTCGCACTGCCCAACGAACTGGTCCGCGAAATCAATTTTGCTGCGGTCGAGTGCGCCCGCCGCGCGACGGAAGAGTTTACCTCCAAAACGCCCGACAAGCCGCGCTTTGTCGCAGGCAGCATTGGCCCCACGACCAAACAGACGGCCATTAGCACGAAAGTCGATGATGCGGCCTATCGCAATACGACCTACCTAACCATGGTCGATTCCTACTACGCGCAAGTTGCCAGCTTGGTCGAAGCTGGCGTCGATTTGCTGCTGCCTGAAACGGTGATCGACACCTTGAATCTCAAGGCCTGTCTGTTTGCGATCAGCAAATACTTTTCTGATTCCGGCAATACCGTGCCCGTCATGGTGAGCGCAACCTTCGATTTGGGTGGACGCACATTCGTCAGTGGGCAAACCGTCGAGGCTTTCTGGAATGCGGTCAACCACTTCCCCATGTTTAGCGTCGGCATGAATTGTGCCTTGGGGCCACAGATCATGCGCCCCTTCATCGAAGAGCTTTCAAAGATTGCGGATGTGCCCATTAGCTGCTACCCCAACGCGGGCATGCCCAATGGAATGGGCGGTTACGATTTGGGCCCTAAGCAGATGGCGTCGATGATTGGCGAGTTCGCGTCCAGCGGATGGGTCAACGTTGTCGGTGGCTGCTGCGGTACTACGCCGGAGTATATTCGCGAAATCGCTGCTCAAGTTACCAACTATCGTCCGCACCGCGCACTGGCATCGCCCGCCTACACACGTCTCAGTGGACAGCAGGCGTTTGTGTTGCGCCCCGAAACCAATTTTGTGATGGTCGGTGAGCGTACCAATGTGACAGGCTCGCGCGCGTTCGCGCGGCTGATTCGCAACGACAACTTTGAAGAGGCTGTCGAGGTTGCTCGCCAACAAGTCGTTGGCGGTGCTGCGGTCATCGATATCAATATGGACGACGCACTGCTCGATGGCGCTGAAGCGATGATACGCTTCCTGCGTCTGATTGCAGGCGAAAGCGATATCGCCAGCGTGCCTGTTATGATCGACAGCAGCAAGTGGGAAGTGCTCGAAGCGGGCCTCCAGAACACGCAAGGCAAATCCATCGTCAACTCGATCAGCCTCAAAGATGGCGAAACCGAGTTTTTGCGCAAGGCGAACTTGGTGCGTCGCTACGGAGCGGCCGTGGTGGTCATGGCCTTTGACGAACAGGGACAAGCGACTGCCAAGAGTGAGAAAGTACGCATCTGCAAGCGGGCCTTCGAAATCCTAACCCAGCAGGTTGGATTTCCGGCCGAAGACATCATCTTCGACCCAAATATCTTGACCGTGGCGACAGGCATCGAAGAGCACAATAATTACGCGGTTGACTTCATTGAAGCCACCCGCGAGATCAAACGACTGTGTCCAGGAGCCAAGATTAGCGGCGGCGTCAGTAATATCAGCTTTTCGTTCCGCGGCAATGATTATGTGCGCGAGGCGATGCACGCGGCTTTTCTCTACCACGCCGTGCGCGCTGGCATGGACATGGGTATCGTCAACGCAGGCCAGTTGGCGGTCTACGAAGATATTCCCAAGGATCTGCTGCAATGTGTCGAGGACGTCCTGCTCAATCGTCGCGACGATGCCACAGAGCGCATGCTCGAGTTTGCAGAGAAAGTTAAGTCCAAGGGAAAAACCTCGACCGCTGAAGACCTTGCCTGGCGAGAGGGCTCTGTCGCCGAGCGACTGAAGCACGCCTTGATTCGAGGCATCGATAAATTCGTAGAAGAGGATACCGAAGAAGCCCGTCAACAATCCACTCGCTGCCTGGAAGTGATCGAAGGCCCGCTGATGGATGGCATGAGTGTCGTGGGAGATCTGTTTGGGGCTGGCAAAATGTTTTTGCCCCAGGTCGTCAAGTCGGCCCGCGTGATGAAGAAAGCTGTTGCCTACCTCACGCCGTATATGGAGCAAGAAAAAATTGATGCTGGCACTGCTGCCAGCTCCGGTCGCGGCAAAGTATTGATGGCCACCGTTAAGGGTGACGTACACGACATCGGAAAAAACATCGTCGGCGTCGTACTCGCATGCAACAACTTCGAAGTCATCGACATGGGTGTTATGGTCTCCGCCGAACGAATTCTGGAAACGGCGGTTCGCGAGTGTGTCGACGTCATCGGACTGTCGGGACTCATCACGCCCAGCCTGGACGAAATGTCCTATGTGGCCAAGGAGATGAAACGCCTCAAGCTGACCACTCCGCTATTAGTAGGCGGAGCTACGACAAGCGCCAAACACACGGCCGTCAAGATTGCGCCGCACTACGATCACGAGGTCGTGCATGTGCTCGATGCCTCGCGGAGTGTCGGAGTGGTTGAAAAGCTGTGCCGACCCGAAGCCCGCGAGAAGCTGGCTGCCGAAAACCGCCAACTTCAACTCGAACTCGTCGCCAGCTATCAAGCTCGCAAAGTTACGCTGGTGCCCTACACGGATGCACTGGCCAATCGCTTTCAAACCGATTGGCAGACTGTGGATATTCCCAAACCTAGCTTTGTGGGAACTCAAATCCTGAAGGACTTCCCACTCGCGGAAATTGCAGCCTACATCGATTGGTCACCCTTTTTTATGTCCTGGGAATTGAAGGGCAAGTATCCCAAGATCTTTGATGATGCCTATGTTGGTAAAGAGGCCCGCGAGCTGTTTGACAATGGCCAGGAGATGCTCCGCAAAATAATCGACGAGAAACGGATCAAAGCCCACGCCGTCTATGGCTTTTGGCCTGCCGCCAGCGTGGATGACGACGTGGTGCTTTATCGCGATGAGTCTCGGCAGCAGGAACTGACCACATTTCACTTCCTACGTCAGCAATGGGAGCGTCAGGGGCAAAAGGATTTTCGTTCGCTGGCCGACTATATCGCCCCCAAAGATTCAGGACGCGAAGATTACATTGGTGGTTTTGTCGTAACCGCGGGTGATGGTGCTGACGAGTTCGCTAAGGAATACGAACTGCAAAACGACGATTACAACTCGATATTGATCAAATCGCTGGCCGACCGTTTGGCAGAAGGTTTTGCCGAATTGCTACACCACCGCGCTCGCGTAGAATGGGGCTTTGGTGCAGCGGAGAATCTGTCCAACGATCAACGGATCGACGAGAAGTATCGCGGAATTCGCCCGGCCGCTGGCTATCCGGCTTGTCCGGATCACACCGAAAAAGACATCCTGTTCCAACTCATGGGCGCCACGGAAAAAATCGGTGTCCGCCTGACCGAATCCTACGCGATGTGGCCCGGCGCGAGCGTCAGTGGGTTGTATTTCGCACACCCCGAGTCGCGTTATTTTGCAGTTGATCGACTGACTGAAGATCAGGTGCAACTTTACGCGCGTAGAAAAGGCATGAGCCTCCGCGAGATCGAACGCTGGCTCTCTCCGAACTTGGGTTACGAAACCTAACTGTTTACAGTTCGAAAGACTAGCTGAGTTTCGTTAAATCCACTGCGTGCTGTAGCGATTTGGCGGGATCATCCCAAGTCGGAATGAATTCGTGAGCTACGTAGCCTGTGTAACCCGTTTCCTGAATAGCGGCGAGTATCGGCGGATAGTTGATCTCTTGATGTTCATCGATTTCGCCGCGTCCTGGGTTACCAGCCGTATGGTAGTGCGCGATCCAAGGATGCAAAGTGCGAATGCGCCGAATGACATCGCCGTGCATGATTTGCACATGATAGATATCAAACAATAAGCGGAAGTTGGGTGAATCCATGTGCTCGATCAACTCCACACATAAATCCACATCGTCGCCAAAGTAACCAGGGTGTCCCTTCATTGGATGCGTATTGTCGCGGCTGTTCAAGTGTTCCAGGCACAATGTGACCTTCTTTTCTTCGGCGTAGCCAATCACCTTCTTCCAGCAGTCCAAGCAGTTTTGCTTTGCTACTTCATCGCGCATGTCCGGTACACGCATACCAGTAAAGGTGATTACATTGGGGCTACCGAATTCCACTGCCAAGTCGATCGCTTTGCGCAGCGTATCTTCAACCATCCCATGATTGGCCGTGTCGATCGGACCTTTGGCAAACCCGTGACTACTGACCAAAGAGATGTCCAGTCCCAGCTTTTTGACCGCCGCATAGGACTCGCTCTCGATCCCCTCGATAGCTACTAGTCCAAGTTGCTTCCCAAGTTTCGCTAGCTCCAGAGCGGGCATCGGCTTGAAGCACCAACCCATCACCGATTGCCGAATCTGTCCAATACGCTGCTTGGCTTCGCCAGTTTCTTGCGCGGATGCGTGCGAGTTTTCGTCCGTGGTGGCACCTGCGGCCAGACCCAAAGCTGCCGCAGCCGTTATCCAGCTTCTTCGGTTGGTTGGTTGCATCGATTGTCCCTTTGCGTTCCACGACCAAATCAATTCAATGTAACAGACACACTCTGATGAGACCTGGGACTCGCGTCCCAGGCGTGCGCATATCATCGCTCCGCGACTAAGAACAAGGTTATTCTTCATATCGTGCTGGAACAAAAAACGCACGAATGATTCTGAAAGAAACCAACGAAAACTGCTAATTGTCGCACAGCCCAGGTTTGCGCCCGCGACGGTAGCAACTTATTCGTCGTCCTTGTCGTCGTCCTTGTCGTCGGGCTTTTCCACGCTGTCTTTTTCGTCTGCAGGTTCTCCTAACAACGCTACCAGTTGTTTGTCAAGTTCTCGGCCACGAGCGTTGAGCGAAACGACCTTGCCCTGTTGATCCACCAAAATGGCCGTCGGAATGCCGCTAACTCCATAGTGGACAGCCATCGGAGCATCCCAGCCTGTGTGACCTTCTTCTTCGCTCACGATATTTGCCCAGGATATATCATGTTGCTCGATGCTCTTCTCAAACGGTGCTCGTGTAGAGTCCATGTTAATTCCAACGATCGTGAATCCCTTGACGGCGTAGCGCTCCAGATTCTTTTTCATGTTTGGAATTTCCGAAATGCATGGACCACACCAACTGGCCCAAAAATCGACCAACACAACTTTGCCACGATAGTCGGCCCAATCGAAGGCACTACCGTCGGCCATCGTGCCGGTGAGCTCCATTTCATGATCGAGTAGTCGCAAGCGGCGAGCCGTACCCTGCATACGTCCTGCATAGCGATGTAGCGAATCATCTTCTGCGTTGAGGAAGTAGGGAGCTAGTTTTTCGTGGAGCTCCGCTGCAATCTCTTTTTGATCCGAGTAGCCAATTGCGCTGGCCACACTGGCGATCGGTGCGTAGGTTGCCTTAGAGGCACCGAAGCGATCGAGAAATGCAACAACCTCGTCGCTGATGGCCTGCGCGGTGTCGGGCGTAGCGTTCCTTAGATCCTTCGACTTGGACCGCAGGGACTGTCCGACAGCCACCATTGCAATCGCGGGCCGTTCATCCTCGCAGTATTGCTCGATCAACTGCGCCAATTGTGGCTCCACGGTCGGATCGTAGTTGACCAAGATCGTCAGCGCATCAAACTTTTTGGTGATGGCACTGACTAGGTCATCTTCCGATTCACCCCGAGCAATCACTATATCGGCAGCTTTTAAAATTGCGCCAAAGACTTTCTGGGCATGCAGGCGAACACCCGCCGCATCCCGCTGTGTGGGTGTCATACGGCGGGCGCGATCCATGAACGTGAGCAGTTCTGTGTTGGATGCTTCAGCCGGAACCTCTAGCAGTTTGTCGGTTTCGTCCACCGCCGGCTCGGGTGTTGCCTTCGGGGCTCCGACAGGCCGCAATCGTTTCCACTGCTGCGTGTAGGGATTGCCGACACCATGCTGGATGTACGTATCGCCATCGACTTCGATGCGAAATGTGAATGACTTGCCAATGAGTTGTTCGGTATCGCCGATCGCGAAGGTCACGGTTTCAACGTACTGATCTCCGTCGAGCGTATAAGTTCCCATGTGGTGATAATCAATGTCGCCGGTGGTTGCGTTGCGTTTCGTCACCGCAAAATGGCTGAGTCCCCAGAACTTTAGTTCGGCGTCTACCTCAGGCTCGTTTGTATTGCCTGGGCTGCCCGTAATCTCCCAGGCACCGAGCAGCCCTTGCTGGAGTTTCGAAATTTTTGCGCGAGTCGCCGCAGACTCTTGGGCAGACAACTGAGTCATCGGCACTGTGGTTGCGATTCCCAAAAATACAAACAAAACGATCGCATGCGTGATGCGCATAATCTGGAGCCTTTCGTAAACAAGTAGGGGTGTTTGAGCAGCCTAGCAGACATTTCTAACCGCATTCAATATAAGCTATTCTGAATGGCCAGCGGACGCGCAGTCGCCGAGAATGCCGGGCGTATTCCAACTGCCCGCAAAGCGAGTCTTCAGAATTGCAAAATGGTGGGCTACATGACCGTAGATCATATTGGCCAATACCTCCACCGTGACCGGAAAACCGGACGCGACCCCAGTTCGGTCCCATGCTTCGGTGGGCAGCAACTCGATCAAGCTGAGGGTACAACGCCTTACGCAATCAAAATCCGCCGCCAGCCCGTCCCATGCGTTGTCCATTGCCCGCGACATGACGGAAAAGCGATGATCGTCAAAGGAGGGCAGTGGGGTCACTTCGCCTCTGGCGATCCACAGCAATCGAAACCCAAAAACTCTTTCGCAATCGGACATGTGATTAAGCACCTCTCTGGCCGTCCAAAGATAGGGCGCGTGGACTACTAGCGATTGCTTGCTAGTGATGTGCGACAAAAACTCGGCAATTTCCGACTGCTGCGTACGGAGCAACATCGCAATTTCGGTATCCTCCGGAACTAATCGCAAGTATTTATGAAAGTAAGGTTCGCTCTCTGCAGGCTCGTTCATATCGCTCCAAATGGGTTTCGGGTTTTGGATTGCCAGCTAGTTGGGGCTGTCCAATTAAAACGCAAATCCTTGCTGCCCGCTTTTGACTTTAATCAATTTGCTCGCTTGACGGGTGCTGCTACGCTAAAATTCTAGTTGCGGCCAAAACGGTACTGCATGCAACCCCTCATAATGCAAATACCTGCTGGTCATTAGCTCATAGAAAGTGTCTTTATGAAATTCTTTTGCAATATGTTGCTCGCTGCCGTGTGGCTGACTTCGGCCGCAGTGTTAGGACAGCAGCCCGCGAGTACTGCCGTGCCTACGAGCCCTTACGCCACCAGCTCGGCTGAGAACATTCAGGCACAGGCCGAGCTGATTCCCGCAGTGCAGCACGCATCAAACACTGTCGAATCTGCCGCGGGACGCGGGTTGGCTCGTGTGCAGCAGGCAGCGAGCGACTGGCAGAAAAATAAAACATGTTTTTCCTGCCATCATCAGACCCTGCCTATGCTGGCGGCGTTGGAGGCCGAGCGTGTCGGCTTCCCGCTGGATAAAGTCTGGCTGAGTTCGCAAGGGGAAACTACTCATAAATATTTCGCAGAGCGCATCGAGGAAATGGAAATGGGCCAGCACGTGCCTGGCGGAGCGGGCACGACGGGCTACGGTTTCTGGGCCTTGAGCCTGGACCAACGGCCACCCGACCAGACCACCTCGGCCATGGTGGCAAATTTACTGCAGATTCAAGGAGTCGCTCGGTTGACATCCCGTCGACCCGACAGCCGGCCTGCCTTAGCGGACGGGCGCTGGCTGGCCTCCTGCCGCCGCCCGCCGATCCAAGCCTCGCACATCGGTGATACTGTCCTGGTGCTCATCGGCCTGCAAGCCTATGCCACGACCGAACATCGCGAGCAGGTGCAACAGGCCCGTGCGGCGGCGGACGAATGGCTGGCTAGCGTGCCGTTGAAAGACCAACAGGATCGGCTGTGGCGATTGTGGGGGCTGCATCATCTCGGAGGCGATGCGGAGCTGAAGAATTCAGTGCAAGCGTCTATCCTCGCACTCCAGCGCGATGACGGCGGCTGGGCCGAGAGCGATGATCGTCCCAGCGATACGTATACAACCGGCCAGTCGTTGTACATGCTTTGCAAGACTGGCACCGCAGTAGATCTTCCGGCCATCGCACGGGCCCGCGACTTCCTACTGAAAACGCAACATGACGACGGTTCGTGGCTGGCCGAGTCGCATGTAACCCTCAAGGCACAGCCCTACTTCGAGAACGGAGACCCTTACGGCGAGCACCAGTTTCTCTCGACGGCTGCGACCGCCTGGGCGACGGCTGGGCTCGCACAATTACTCGAAACAAAACATGCTTCACCTGTCCCGTAAACCACAAATGAGAATCCGCTTCGGATTGAGAACGTTGTTACTACTTACTGCGATTGTGGCGGTAATGAGTGCGACACTTCTTCCGGCATTGATTGAGATGACTCGCATCGCGCAGATGTCCGGTGCTGGGATTCAAATCTATACCGAACCTCGCGGACAATTTCTGTTTCGCCAAATCGCCGGAGACGCATTCTCGGAGCGAGTTGTTTATGTCCATCTAGTAGAGGAGTGCCCGATGCCTTGGTTGGAGCCAGTGACCTTGCGAGGTAGCCACGCGACGCTGGAGCCATTGACGCCCGCACATTGCGATGCTCTGGCCCAAGCGGTGGATGACGGAGAGATTTGGAGGCTGTGGTACACGAACGTCCCCAAGCCCGAAGAAATGGAGGCGGAAATCGCGCGACGCTTAGACTTGCATGCGAAGAGTTCGATGCTTCCATTTGCTGTTCTCGACGCGAGCCATACTGCGGTCGGCATGACGACTTTTATGCACATTGACGCAGCGAACAAGCGAGTCGAAATCGGTGCGACCTGGTACGCTGAACGCGTGCAGCGATCCGCGCTCAACACGGAGTGTAAACTCATGTTAATGACACACGCCTTTGAGACGCTGGGTTGCATTGCCGTCGAGTTCCGTACGTCTTACTTTAACTATAAGAGTCGGCGAGCGATCGAGCGGCTCGGTGCCAAGCTCGATGGCATCCTGCGCAACCACCAACACCACCGCGACGGCTCGCTGCGTGATACGTGTGTCTACTCGATCATCCAATGCGAATGGCCGACCGTCCAATCCCACCTCAGGTTTCAGATGGAAAGAGCGGCATCAGAATAAGTTTGGCCCCTGCGAGGAACGCGTGTGTGGTCGGACATTTTCGAGGAGCTGGTTCTGAAAATTTGGAGTGCGTGCGACTTGTCGCCGCTTTGGCATCGCCCAGGAGTTGGTAGGAAATGGAAATTGGTTTCGACGAGTTTGCTCGTCGCAAAGTAATGTGTCCGGCGGTGTTGGCTGGGCCCGACCAACGGCTAGCGTATTTGAAGCCTTCAAGTTCGGTTCGCGAAGTTGACCTCGCACGATGGCTATCTGCCCACTTCGTCGCCGAATTCGCATTCACTCGAAACAACGCCCGCAACGCTCGCAATCGGTGCAATCGATCCAGTCGGATTCTTCGAACGATCCCGATTCGATCGAGTGACTACCTGGGACATCAAGTTCATTCTTGCTCGACATTCTTTTGGTCGAAGCGGTTTGCGACCTAGGCTGCCTAGTAGCTTGGGGTCCGCCATTGGGCCTTCTCGCGAATTCAGTGGCGCACAGGTGTTGAGACAGCAGCCTACTGCCACATTAAGGAGCCATGCATGTTTGCGCTATTTAAAGCGACCCAGTTGAATCGAGAGCTGCGAAAAGGTGTCGCGGTGGTCGAGTTTGCGGTGACGCTTCCGATTTTGACGCTCGTTGTTTTGGGCTCGGTCGAAGCGACCACGATGATTTTCAATAAGCAGAGCCTTGAAATCACCGCCTATGAAGGAGCTCGGATTGCCCTGGTGCCGGGCTCTAATGCAGGAAACGTAGAAGCGGCCTGCAATCAAATTCTTGTCGGCAGACGTATTCAAGAGGCCACGATTACCGTGGTTCCAGCCGATTTTGATAATCAGCCCTATGGCACGCCAATTCGTGTTCAAGTGGACGCGCCGAGCAACAAGAATTGTGTCTTCGCGCCATGGTTCTATTCCGGCAAGATTCTCACAGCCGACGTAACCATGATGAAAGAGTTCTAGGAAGGGAATTATGACAAGTCATTCCATTGATTCGCGGGACAGTACCCAGGCGCGCCGCGGCACGGTCACCGCCCTGATGGCATTCATGTTGCCGCTCATCGTGTTGATGGCCGCATTCGCTATCAATTTGTGTTACATGGAGCTCAATCGCACCGAGATGATTACGGCCACCGACGCAGCCGTTCGGGCTGGCGGACGCGAGCTGTGTGTTACTCGTAGCACGGCGGCTGCAAAAACTCGTGCGATCGCGATTGCCGCCATGAACGACATCGCTGGAACGCCGCTGAGTCTTCATGACGACGATCTCACATTTGGTACCTCGCAGCGACCCTCACTGGCGGATCGGTATGATTTTGTTTCAGGCGGTGGAAATCCCAATGCCCTTCGAGTTACCGCGCGGCGAACAACCGGTTCGTTGGATGGGCCCATTCCATTGCTAATGCCTAGTATTCTTGGTGTGAGTAGTTTTCAGAGTTCCCATTCAGCCATTTCTAGTCAAATCGAAGTCGACGTCGCGCTGGTGATCGATCGCTCCGGATCGATGGCCTATGCGGCTACCGAACCTGCCGTCTATCCGCCGATTCCCGCGTCTGCTCCGCCCGGTTGGCAGTTCTGCGATGCAGCACCTCCCGATAGTCGGTGGCGCAACGTCGTCGCCGGCGTGGACGTTTTTCTCAACGAGTTAGCCAGCACGGTATCGAACGAATATGTTTCGCTATCAACCTACAATGAAGCGGCCATCACCGATGAGCCCTTGACGACTAACTACTCTCTCATTCGCACTTCGCTCTCCAATTACACCAACAGCCTTTGCGCAGGCGGAACGAATATTGGAGAAGGGATTAGCGAGGGAGCCAATGCCCTAATTCATAGTCCTAACTCTCGCGACAGTGCGGTCAAGGTAATCGTATTGCTGACAGACGGAA
Organism: Pirellulaceae bacterium; assembly: GCA_041741955.1. GTDB lineage: Bacteria > Planctomycetota > Planctomycetia > Pirellulales > Pirellulaceae > Aureliella. The sequence continues at coordinate 64,012 of JBGSJL010000120.1, forward strand.
TTCATAACACGGGCAGCGATCCGGTTGATACGGCCTACGCGGTGGCTGACAACGGAGTCATGATTTATACCATCACTTTTTCCGACGAAGCCGACCAGCCACGGATGCAAGCAGTCGCGTATGAGGGGAGCGGATTGCACTTCCACGCTTCCTCTCCGTCGGATCTGATGTTCGTCTTTCAAGAGATCGCCAAGCGACTTCCCACGCTTGTTACCAACTAATTTCATGGCTAGTCGCGTGGAACCCAAATGATGTTATATGCGCCAACAAATCGTCTGCGTTGCAAGCCGGAAACTCAGTTTCGCGCTGGAGTGACGACTATAGAGTTTGCCCTAGTTCTGCCCATTCTATTTGTGTTCGTGATCGCCTCCATCGAGTTTACTAGAGTTACGATAGTCAAGCACGCGATTGACAACGCTTCCTACGAGGCTTGCCGCGCGGTCATTGTGCCGGGTGCCACAGTCGCCGAAGCCAATGCTGCGGCCAATGCCACCCTCTCGCGTTTTGGTATTAACGGTGGCACGGTAACGGTAACCCCCAATCCGATTACTGAGGCTGCCACGATCGTAACAGTCCAAGTCGATGCGAGCGCTGCCACCAACAATTGGGGGGTGATGAGTTTTACTCCAGGCTTGGCGTTTTCTTCCGCAACAACTCTGTTGACCGAACGATCTCCGATTGCGCAGGCAACTGCGGTACCACAACCACCGCCACCACCGCCACCACCACCACCACCACCGCCACCGCCACCGCCACCGCCACCGCCACCGCCGGAGCCAGAGCCAGAGCCAGAGCCAGAGCCAGAGCCAGAGCCAGAGCCAGAGCCAGAGCCAGAGCCAG
>JBGSJL010000121.1:0-4388 GCA_041741955.1 Pirellulaceae bacterium
TCCGCATACGCGACTTCCCGTCGTCCGACCCTATTCTCTCCTTGCATACGCAAATCGGTGTCGACGATAGCAGCGCGGACTTGGCGCTGCGCGGCTTGCCCGTCTTTCGCGGACTGATCGGCCCGATACCCGAAGGCAAAACCGTGGTTCGTTACGAATCACCGGAAGTCATTGAGACGATCACCAAGGAATGGAGCAGCGCCAAGATCAAGCGCCGTCGACGTCGCAGATTCGACGAACACGGCAACGAAATCACCAGTGTTCCAGCACTTGCCGAGACTGCGGACCTGTAGCCGACAGCTCTGCCATCCGCTGCCCACCATCGCCAGACTCTAGCCGCAGCCGCAGCACATCCGGCGGCAAACATTCCGGAAACTTGTCGGCCCATTCGATCAAGATAATACACGGCTGTTCGTAGAGCTCGTCGATTCCCAAGTCCCAAACTTCGGCGGCTGAGCTCAAACGATATAGGTCGAAGTGGTGAATTTTGCAGCGGCCCACATAGGTTTGCATCAGTACGTACGTGGGACTGGTGACGAGTGCTGCATCCGCCCCTAGACCACCTGCCAAATAGCGGACGAATTGCGTCTTGCCCGTCCCTAGCGTGCCCTCTAGCGCGATCGTCTGCGGAGGCACCAGTCGCTGTCCGATGCGCTCTGCCAGCTCCTGCGTCGCCTCCAGCGATTTCAGCTCGATCCTACAACTTTCGCTGGCCGTCATTTTCCCTCAAAAAACTTAAACTCGAATGTAAACTTAAACTCAAATTCGTGTCCGTTGGTCGCTCGACTCAGATGGGTGCCCTTGGGGTCACCCTGGGCTGTTAAAAATTGGGGGTTGTGAGGAATAACGGCTTGCGCAGGTTTTATCCCGATAGGGATTCGAGCGATTAGCCGGTGGTTGAGCGCAGCGACACCACCGGAAACAGTTAAACGTGGGACAGGCTTCCAGCCTGTCGATTCCTGCCTGACAGGCTGGAAGCCTATCCCACTTATTTTCCGCTTTTAACAGCCCAGGCCTACCCTGACGCGAGGGAACGCCCAGCCTCGCTTGACCTGGATTTTGCTTGCTGATTCTTCCCAAGACTCGAAAGCTTAAGTTCGAGCTTATGGGTCAGGTTTACGGGTCAAGTGCACGCATTACACTTGGCTGCGGTAGCGCTGGAGTTCGGCTTGCTCGGCGTCCAGCATATACTGGGGGATCTTGATGGGGCTGCCGTCCTGATGGACGCCAACCTCGAACAGCTTCAGGGCTCGCAGGACACGGCACAATTCTTGCGGGATAAAGAATGCCTCCTCACCAAACGTTTCGTCCAGAATCGCAAACGTCAGCTCAAGCTCGGCTTGGGGCTCGTCGTTGACCTGCACCGAACCCTCGACGATGGCCCCGTCGGGTTGGAGACTCAGCAAACGTGCCGTCAGTCGCAATTGATCTCCTGGTCCGGCAGTGCGGAAAAACTCCGCTTTGCTTACTTTGGCCAGCACCACCCGCTGCTGAAATTCTTCAATCTGAGCCAGTAGCAATCCGCCGGTCTGCGCCATGCCCTCGATGATCAACGAATGGGGGTAGTGCGGAAATCCGGGCAAATAGTCGTCCAGCGGCTCCTCGGCCAATGTGACATTCTTGATTGTCACGGCTTCTTGGCCGACTACAAATTTATCGAAGCGATCGATCCAAAACCAACGCATGCCTACAGTTTTCTTTCGACGTAACGGCACAAATCGTTGACGGTCAGCAGGTTACCGAAGTCCTGAACGCGTGGGTTCGCCTCGAATCGCGTGAGGTCGGCCCAGGGCAAGCGGGCTTTCAATTCAGCAATCCCCTGCTCGGTCACTTTGCCATCTTTGACGTATTCCGCATTCGTCAAAATGTCATCTGGAAACAGCTCCTCGCGGGGAATGTTGATCCCGAACGATTTCTCCAACTTGAAAACGATATCGAGAAAGTCGATTGATTCGGCACCCAAATCGCCGACCATCGTTGCCTCGGGCGTGACTTCGTCCGATTCAACACCCAGTGCGTCCATGAGGGCCGCTTGTACTTTCTCAAATACCTCTTCCGAACTCGCCATTGTCATATTTCCTACTATAAGTTGAGAATCAATTCTTCTTACGGTGTACTTTGGCCAGCCAACTTGCGGCTGCAAAGTGCGAAATTATAGCTATCTTACGCCCGCGCAATAGCGGCCCCTTGCAGTTGTTTGGTCAATTGTTTGACGTAGCTGGCGGCCAGCTCATCCACAATATCCGGTTGGTTGTTCGCATTGGCGATACACTCCAGAACCAGTCGCCCCGAAACGGCCGTTCGATCACCCTTCGTGCCCATCGCCTTGAGCAAGTACCGCTGACCCTCCTGCTTGATCAGCTCGGAAACGATCTGCAGCGTCTGCCCCGGTTGTACGAAGTCCGCAAACTTGACGTTTTTTGCTTCCCGAAGCAACACCAAACCAGAGCGAAACTCTTCCGTGGCCCGAACCAATATCGCGGAAGCTTGGTAAAGCGACTCCAGCATCAGCACGCCTGGCATGACTGGAAAGCGCGGGAAGTGGTCCCGCAAGTAGTCCTCCGATGCCGACAGGGTCCGCTCTGCTTCAATTCGCTTGCCAGGTTCCAGCAGCGTAATTCGATCGATTTGGTTAAATCTCACTGTATATAGCACCTTCCATGTTTGGATGCGAACGCCAGTAATCTAGAAATTTTTGCTCCCTTTCTCCCCAAGTACTCTGGGGGAGAAAGGGCTGGGGTGAGGGGTCCTAGCGAAGGGTTCAGGACCGTGGGGACCACCAGATTCTATATCGAGCCGAGAATTTGTTCGATGGTCCAAGATCCCTGAATTCCGCAAGTGTCGCATTGCTAACAAGCTGCGGATTGCTGGCAAAATGCAGAACGTATGGCTCCCTTCCCCCCAAGTACTCTGGGGGAGCAGGGCTGGGGATGGGGGGTCCTGGCAAAGGGTGAAGGACCGTGGGGACTAACAGATTCTATATCGAGCCGAGAATTTGTTCGATGTTCCACTATCCCTGAATTCCCCAAGTGTCGCATTGCTAGCAAACAGCGAATTGCTGGCAAAATGCGGCAATTGTCCGGTCGAATCTAAGTTGAACTTGGCCTCGAAGCTTTTTCTCAGGTACAATCGAGTATCTCACCCTGCGAGCCCAATTGCGTGCGGGACAGCACGCTGTTTTGGCAAGAAAAGTGAAACTGGAGTTGAGCATGCGTGCTTTGCCACGATGTTTTCGCGGCCTTTCAAGATCGTTTATGGGTTCGAGGGGGGGCGATTACTTGGATTACCGACATATCTCTACCGCAGTCTGCCTGCTCGTATCTGGCTGGGCAGGACTGACCGTACCTTCGCATCCAGCGGCTCAAGCCGCCGAACCTCCCGCAATTCGCGCGGAGCGAGCACCTGCCCAGCGCGATCTGAAGAAGACGGCCAGTTGGAATTGGCCGGATGTAAAAATCTACGAAGAACAGTTGCTCAGCTACTTGGAACAGCGGGCGGTGCCTAACGATTTGCAGGCTCGCGTGCAAGAGTACTGGGACAGCACGGCGACCGATCAGCACGGTCCGGAGCTGCTCGATCGCCTGCTCGCCGTCGCCGGGCTCGTCGAGCCGAGAATCGCCGAACTGAATCTGCAACTTCGCTCGCCCGACCGCGAGCCCGTTGCGCCGGGCAGCCTGACATGGCTGACCAGCGACGTACCGGGCTGGCTGCAAGACGCTATTCGGCTCGCTTGCGGGCGCAATTTTGGACAGCGGCGACTCTACGACGAAGCGCTAGAAACCCTGTCGGGACTTCAGCTGCAAACCGTCTGCGACCCGGCCACGCTTTTGTTTTACCGCTCCGTTTCCGAGCATCATCTGTTGAAGAAAGACGAGTGTTTGGCCAACGTCAAATTGCTGCTGGAGCGAGAAAGCGAATTGCCCAGCCGCTTTGCCAAGCTGGCGAATTTGATCGCCGCCGACATCGAGCCACTCAAGAACGATTCGCTCGATGAGATTTCTAGGCTGATGAGCGACGTCGAGCGACGGTTGGACTTGGGCCGCGCCGGTACCCGAGTTCGCGACGAAGAACAGGAGATCGTCGAAAAGCTCGATAAGCTTATCGACAAGATCGAACAACAAATGCAGGAACAAAAGCAGCAGCAGAAGCGACAGCAATCCGGCACGCCAAGTCCTGCAGAAATCCAGCCCATGCAAGACAGCGAAATAGCGGGTGGCAGCGGGCCCGGCGACGTCGATCGCAAGTCGTCAGGCGACCGCTTCGACTGGGGCAATCTTCCACCCGCCCAACGCCAGGAATCACTCCAGCGGTTAACTGAAGAACTGCCCAGCCATTACCGCGAAGTCATTGAGGGCTATTTCCGGCAATTGTCCAAAGGCAAACTTTAG
>JBGSJL010000122.1:0-50370 GCA_041741955.1 Pirellulaceae bacterium
CACGGAATGACGCCGCTGTCGCCGCGTGTGGCGCTCTCGGTAGTGATTCCATCGACGACATTGGGGATGATGGGCGTACAAACAGTTTTCGCGAGCTTCTTCCTGAGCTTGCTGGGATTGGTGACTCCACAGTCACGTTGAGATCGGCCAAAAAGTGGGATAGGCTTCCAGCCTGTCATGCGGGAATCGACAGGCTGGAAGCCTATTCCACGTTTAGAATCAGAAAGTCATTTTCCACACGAGCCCTAGCTGCGGTTGATGGTTCAGGTGAAGCAGGCCTACGGCTAGACCTCGTGAGATTGGCCGTCTTCTTTGTAGACGACGCGATAGAGATCTTTGCGTCGGTCGTTCCAGTTTTGAACGGAACCGGATTCGCGATGGCGGCGTAACTGTTCAAAATCCAGATCATGGATGATGACGGTTTCAACATTCGGATTGCATTCTGCGGCTACCGCATCGCGGGCAAATTCAATGTCTGCTGGCGTGAAGATACCCGACTGTGCATAGTGAATATCGGCGTTCTCGACGAACGGCAAGTTGCCGGTGCAGCCAGATATGGCCACATAAATGTGGTTCTCGACACAGCGGGCTTGGGCGCAATGGCGAACTCGCAGATAGCCATGGCGCGTGTCGGTGTTGAAGGGCACAAAGACGATTTGTGCGCCTTTTTGCGCGGCAATTCTCGTCAACTCGGGGAATTCGATGTCGTAGCAAATCTGGATGGCGACGCGACCACAGTCGGTATCGAATACTTCAACGCGATCGCCCGGACTGACGCCCCACCACTTGCGCTCGCTGGGGGTAATGTGAATTTTATACTGCTTGCCAATGGAACCATCGCGTCCAAAAAGATAGGCAATGTTGTAAAGCGTATCGTGTTCGACAACGAACTGCGAACCTCCGATAACGTTAACATTGTACTTGACGGCCATTTCGGCAAAAAAATCCAAGTACTGTGGAGTGAACTCGGCCAATCGTCGCGCAGCGGTACCGCGGCGCGTGGCTTCGACACAGGATAGCAATTGCGTGGTGAATAGTTCGGGGAACAGCACAAAATCGCTCTTGTAGTCCGATGCCGTATCGAGAAAGAACTCGCATTGCTTCGCGAACTCGTCGAAACCGCTAACGGATCGCATTTGATACTGCACGACGCAAATACGAATTTGTTCCACCACGCTGTGAAAGCGACGTTTGGCACCTTGCACATGATCGAGATTTGTCCATTCCAAGTACGTTGCATAGCCACCAGACTCGTGATCGGTAGGCAAGTAGTCAGGGATCAGTCCCTTCACGGTAAAGCCGTTGGAGAGCTGGGCGGTAAGGACCGGATCGTAGATGGCCTTCTCTAGGACTTGCTCGATATACTCACGTGCAGAGAGCGTATCGGCATGCTTGTGATAATTTGGGATTCGGCCCGCAATAAAAAAGCGGCTAAGATTTTTTTCGCGACACAATTGTTTGCGGGCGTCGTACAGTCGCCGCGAGAGTTTCATGCCGCGAAAATCTGGGTGTACCATGATCTCGATGCCATAGAGCGTGTCGCCCTTGGGGGCATGATTTCGAATAAAGCCGCTATCGGCAATGGCTTTCCAATTGTGCCATTCGAGATTGGCGTTGTACTCCAAGATCAAACTGGAGGAGGAGGCCGCCAGACGCCCATCGATTTCAACCCCCAATTGACCCGCAGGAAAAATCGCTAATTGACTTTCCAACTGTTCGCGGGAAATGGATGGAATGCCAGGAAAGCAAATCTCAGCCATCGCGATCAGGTCATCCAAATCGTCGATCGTAAGCTGACGGACAACGATGTTCCATTCAAATTCACTAAGGTTGAGCGGTTCTGCCATGGGTCGTGTTTTCGTAGTGGCTTGAGTGGGATGAAAATCAGGGTTGTAGGAAAATACGTGGGATAGGCTTCCAGCCTGTCATAGCTGAATCGACAGGCTAGAAGCCTATCCCACGCTGAATCGACAGGCTAGAAGCCTATCCCACGCTGAATCGTCAGGCTAGCAGCCTATCCTACCTAGTTCCTGTTTTTGAGTTTGACATAGCACTAGAGCGTGGCAAAGCCGTCTAGCGGTAGGACGATGATCTTTCCGTCTCCCATGCGTCCACTGCGGGCGATGTCGGTAACCCGCTTGATGACTTCTTCAACGCGAAAGTCTTCGACCCACATCGTGATTTCTACTTTGGGAAGGAAGGCGAGTCCATATTCGCTATCGCCGTAGTTGTGCAGGTAACTTTTTTGGCGACCGAAGCCTTGGACTTCGCGTACCATGAGGGCTTCCAGCGGCGCTAGACGAAGATTCTCGAGTACCCGTTCGGCCAAGTAGGGCCGTACCATCGCGATGACTTGTTTCATAAACAAACTCGCCGTGCCACTGGACGCATCGGTTGCTCAGACCGAAGTAGTAAAGACAGCCTGCTGCCCGCGCCGATCAAATCCGATGACAGCCCGTGGACCACCGCTAAGACTTTTTGCGTAGCTTAGCAGGTTTGTCGGTGCGAGGTTTCTTAGCTTTGACATGCGAAGCGCCTGCTAAACCACTGCGGGCGCTAGTTGGCGGCCCACTGCGGAACTTCTTTAGCGGTCGCGTGGAACTGACAGCCTCCGTTGGATCCGAGTTGCCTGAAACGGGCTTAATTCTCAGTTGCTTGCCAGACACCCAGGTCTTTTGCAGCAGTTGGAATATTTCTTTGGGCATGCCTTCAGGCAGGTCGATCGTGCTGACCGTACCGCGTATCTCGATGGGTCCGATGTCAGCGCCACTGATACCCGCTTCGTTGGCGATGGCTCCGACGATGTTGGAGGGACGTACACCGTCGGCCCGTCCAACTTCGATTTGGTAACGCTGCATGCCTGGACGCGGCGGGCCTGATTGCCGCTGCCGAGTACCACCATCGCGAAAGCCGCCTGGGCGTTGCTCGCCGCGTCCTGGCGAGTACTCGCTGCGAGACTCACGACCGCCGCGTTCACCTCGCGTTTCGAAGCTTGATGATTTCGGTAATTCGCTTGCAATCAATGGTTTGTCGCCGCCCACCATTTTCGCCAAAGCGGCAGCCACCAGTTCGACAGGCTGCCCTGACTCTGTAGTAAACTCATTGATCATTTGCTGAAAAACGCCCAGGTCCCCTTCCGCTAGCGTGTCTGCTACAGCGGCCTTGAATCGGGCGATACGCAGTAGGTTGAGATCGCGAGTGCGCGGTGGCTCGACCACGGTGATGGGTTGATTGGTTGCGCGTTCGATCAGCCTGAGTTTGCCGCGCTGGCGGAAAGTCAAGAAGATCACGGCCACACCGCTGCGGCCAGCGCGACCCGTGCGACCGATGCGATGGACATAGGACTCGCTGTCGTGCGGCAGATCGTAGTTGAACACATGGCTGATGCGTTGCACGTCCAAACCGCGAGCAGCCACGTCGGTAGCGACCACGATATTTAGCTTTCCAGACTTGAGCTGATCGACGGTGCGTTGGCGGCGTGCCTGGGGCAGGTCGCCGTTGAGAGCTGCCGCAGAAAGTCCCAGTTCGCAGAGTCGCTCAGCCACGTGGACAGTCGAATCTTTGGTCTTGGTGAAGACGAGCACACCGTCGGTGTCTTCGGCTTCCAACATGCGGGCCAACATCTCTGGCTTATCGCCTTCGTTCACAAATACGCAGCGTTGCTCGATCGATTCGGCCGTCAAGCCCTTGCGGCGAATCGTGACGGTCGCTGGTTCTTTCAGATATTGGTCCGCGATGCGTCGAATTTGTGGTGGCATGGTGGCAGAGAACAGCGCAATCTGCTTTTCGGCAGGCGTGTTCTCCAAAACAAACTCGACATCCTCGATGAAGCCCATGTTGAGCATCTCATCGGCTTCGTCGAGAACGAGCACGCGCACGGAATCGAGATTTAGCGTGCCGCGATTGATATGATCCAGAACGCGTCCTGGCGTGCCAACAACAATGTGGACTCCCTTGCGAAGGGCGCGGAGTTGGGGGTCGTAGTCCGCCCCACCATAGATCGCAGCGATTCGCAGCTTGGGCATGCACGCCCCATACGTCTTGAACGATTCGGCTACTTGTGTAGCCAACTCGCGCGTTGGAGCGAGCACGAGTACCTGAGGGTTTATTACACTCAAATCGATTTGCGAGAGGACGGGAAGTGCGAAAGCGGCCGTCTTGCCGGTTCCGGTCTGCGATTGCGCCAAAACATCTCGGCCGTCGAGCATATGAGGAATGATCTCGGCCTGGATGTCGGTGGGCGTGAGATAACCGGACATTTGAACGGCCAATTGCACCTCCTCACTCAGCGGCAAATCCCTGAATAAAAGTGTGTCGGCAGTCGGAAGGTCGGTAGGTACGTCGAGTACAGTGGTCGTCATCAGTGGCCTTTTTTACCCTTGAGCAGATTGCTGCCAGAACGATGGCAAGTCAATAATTTAGAAGGCCCAAAAGCGGTAAAAATCCCAGTGTCCGCCAAGCTGATCCGGAGTGCTTTGCCGCACATTCTCACGTCGCGGCTGCCACGGTTATTCGGGCTCGTTCTTTTCCAAGGCCTTAAAATTAACCGACTTCCGCTCGATTCGTAAGGGCAAATCTCGGAATTTGAAGGGGCTAGTTTAAGGCAAGTGGGTCCCCAACGCGATCGAAAACGCGGTGGAAGAAAAAACCACCCGGCCAATTCTTCCGAATCGAAACTACACGAGTGTGAATCGCTATATTCCGCCAGGATCCCTAAAAATAGCCCTAAGGGGCAACTTCACCACAAAGACAGCTACTCGCTACCCAGAACGAACCGAATTAGTAGCGGATGCGCGGGCTCTGCCATCTGTCCGTGATTGAAACCTTCGAGCTCAAAAAGTTCTGTCCCTTTATGTCCTACCTCCTGCATCATGCGCCAGAAGTAAGCCGATTCCTCGTAGCGTCCAAGCATCTCTAGGTCGCGATCGCCGGTAACGAGCAACATGCGTGGCGCATCTTTGCGAACATGAAACAGGGGTGCCAGTTCGTCGACGATCGGCTGTTTGTCCTCGATGCCGCGCTCGGCGCGGACGGCGAAGTGTGTGATCGAGTGCCCGCTATAGGAAATGATCCCCGCTAGGTCATTGGCATCCATGCCGTGCTCGGCTAGCCATCGTTTGTCCAGTCCGATCATCGTGCTGAGGTAGCCACCGGCGGAATGTCCCGCCAGATAAATCCGCTTTGGCGAACCACCTCGCTGCTGGATGTTTTGAAGGGTCCAAGCCACTGCGGCGGCAGCATCTTCAAGATAGGCTGGAGATTTCACTTGAGGGCTGAGTCGATAGTTGGCTGCGATGACGGCCAAGCCTTGATTCTTGAGTCCAGCGGGTATCGATTTCTCGCCTTTGCTAAGTCCGCCGCCGTGAAACCAGACCACAGTTGCAAAATCGGTAGTGGCTTGAGGGTAGTAGGCGTCCAGTCGGCATCGCTCGCGTTCGTAGTCCGTGATCCCGGCTCCCGATTTGTAGGGCACATCGGTTTCCAGCGCGTAGGTAACCTCCGCAACATTTCTTTCCTGCGCTGAAAGATTTTCCGTACACACTGACGCTATTAAGAGCCCACCCAAAACGACCGCGGCTATCCTAAAAACCATGTTACGCTCACCCATGTTACTTGATTGAAAACTTGCCTATTGCTTTTTCAAAGTACTACTCTTTCAACGTACTCATCACATGCTGTGCGATGTCCCCACTTTTTCTGAACTTTCTTTTCAGAACCTCCGCCCTCTCTTTTCGCAGACTCTTAGCCTCGAACAAAGAGTACACTGATAGATCGACTCACCTATCCACCGTATTACCATTGTACTTGCACAACTTATTCCGCAGGACAGTCTAGATGCTGCTCGCCCCAAAAACAAAACACGCGCCCGTGCCGACCGAGAACTCTTGCAGGAGCATCACCTGCCGCAAGCTACTCAGCAGGCTGGCGGCAATTTGGCTGACAACTTGCTGCAGTGTTAGTGTCGCCGCACCGCAACCGGCTGCGACAGGGCCAAGCGGTTCGCCACAGATCGAAGAGTTGCGAGTCCAGCTTGCGCCGCTTCTAGACAAACATATGGGGCAAGTTGCAGTGGCGATCAAGCACGTCCCCTCGGGTCAAACGTTGCTGCACAATGCCCAGCAGGTGATGCCGACGGCCAGTTTGATCAAGTTTCCATTGATGGTCGCGACCTACCAAGCGATTGCCAATGGTCGCACGAGTTTGGATGCGCAGATCGTCGTCCGCCAGGAAGATCTGGTGCCGGGCTCGGGTGTCTTAACCGATCACTTCGCGCCAGGCGTTGTGTTGCGCTTGCGAGATGCCATTCGTTTAATGATCGTTTTTTCCGACAACACAGCTACCAATTTAGTGGTAGACCAAGTCGGATTGGGAGCCACGGCCGAATTGATGCAAGGGCTCGGGTTGACGGAAACCAAGCTCAACTCGAAGGTGTATCAACGTGAAACTAGCATTTTTCCAGAGCGCAGTCAGAGCTATGGTTTGGGCAGCACGACGGCCGAAGAGATGCTGAAGTTGTTGGAGATGTTGGATCAGGAGCAGTTGGTCTCGACCGAAGCTTCGCGAGAAATGGCCGCTCATCTGTATGCGTGCGATGATAAATCAAAATTGTGCAGGCTGCTCCCAGGTGTCAAAATTGCGCACAAATCGGGTTCGATCAACGCGACACGATGCGACGCGGGTTGGATCGATGGTCCTGGCGGTCGCGTGCTGATTTGCGTTCTGACGACCGACAATGCCGATAAGAGTTGGGGCGACGATAACGCAGGAGAGTTGCTGTGTGCGCGAATTGCGCAAACGACCTACGCACATTTTAATGCGGTAGCTTCAGCAGTGCCGGCACTGCTCGCTACCCAAGAAGATGCCACGCAACCATTGCATCTCGGTTCGCAAGGTATCTTGGTCGAAGGTTTGCAACGCACGCTCAACGGCCGAAACCAAACTGCTCCGCCGCTAGCGGTGGATGGCGACTTTGGCGGAGCTACCCAGGCAGCGGTACTTGCCTTTCAACGCGCGAACAACCTCACCGCCACCGGCGTGGTTGACGTCGCCACATGGCAGGCATTGGGGCCCATGGTGGAAGAGTCGGCGGTTGATGTGCCGTTGGCCGAAGCGTCGCCGCAGCTCACTCCTGCCGATTCGCTCACGGGGCCGCCGCTGGTTTCGTGCAAGGCATGGGCCATCATGGATGCCAAAAGCGAATCGATCCTGTGGAGCAGTCGAGGCGAGCAACCGCTGCACCCGGCTAGCACGACAAAAATCATGACTGCTTATTTGGCTTGTCGAATCCTGGAACAATCCCCAAGTCGACTGGATGAACGAGTGCAGTTTTCAGAGCGGGCCGATCAAACGGTGGGCAGCTCGGCCACGGTACGCGCGGGGGAGCAAATCGTTTTGCACGATCTGCTGTATGGACTGCTGCTGCCCTCGGGCAATGATGCAGCCGTGGCCATCGCCGAACATCTTGGAAAAGAGCTTGGCAGCCAGTTATCGCTGGATACAGCTAGTGCTCCGGCCGTAGATTCAGCCAGCCAGAGTGTAGCGGGGAGTTATGACTTATTTATCGATGCCATGAACGCCGCCGCCGCCGAGCTTGGAATGGCCACTACCCACTACGTCAACCCGCATGGATTGACCAACGACACTCATCTGTGCTCTGCGCAGGACCTCTGCAAGCTCACAGCCAGCGCGGCGCGGCTACCGCTTTTTCGCAAGATTATTGCAACTCCCACCTATTCCTGCTTGGTGGACGGTCCCAGTGGTTATCAGCGCAAACTGGTCTGGAATAACACCAATCGCTTATTGCAAATCGAAGGTTTTTCGGGCGCGAAAACGGGCACGACCGACGCTGCGGGCGCGTGTTTGGTTGGACTGGGACAGCGCGGTGATCGCGAACTGATTATCGTCGTACTGGGTGCGACCTCTTCGGATGGCAGGTACTTGGACGCACGCAACTTATTTCGCTGGGCATGGCTGCAATTGGATTCGTCAGCGCTCTAATGTGTCCTGTGATGGTAATGCTGCTATTGTCGGCGCGACGCTTGACGATTTTAACTCACGCGACTAGACCAATAATTCCGATTGAAGTGTTACGTCGTATTGTTCCGTCGGAACCTGAGGCGCCCACCCTCGCGGAGTTACCCTGCTGATGAAACGCACATGGCACGAGCGACAGTCGCTGAAGCTTAGAAACCATCGACTCCATTTCTTGGGGCTGCTAGTACTCACCGCGTCCTCCGGTTGCGCTAGCATGAAGTCACCTACCAGTTGGTTTTCTGGAGGTGCGTCCAAATCGGCAGCGTCGCTATCTAGCACTGGACAGGGTGTTGGAGGGCAAGTCAAATCGATGGGTTCCACCGTATCGAGCGCCATGGGCAAAGCAAAAAACTTTGTCATGACACCCTTTGGCAACTCGAATGATAGCAGCGACCCCACGAGCCTATCAAATATGCCCACAAGCCTTGGGCCCGAAATCTGGATCACCAATGGTCAGTTGTATGAAACGCAGGGCAAGCAAGCCAAAGCGATGGAAAACTACGTCAAGGCGTTGGAGGTCGAACCCAATAGTGAGGCAGCCCTGATGAGCATCGGCAGACTCCATGCGCGGCAGCAACAATATATGGAGGCTGAGAAGTACTTTACTCGGGCGCTGGCCGTCAAGCCACAAGCCGACACGTTTAACGAAATTGCGATGCTCCAGCAAAAGCAGGGTCGCATCGCCGAATCGCAAGCCTCGTTGTTCAAAGCGATCCAGCTCGAACCTGCCAACGTCCGCTATCGCAACAACTTAGCGGGCGTGTTGGTTTCTAGTGGCCAATCGGACGCAGCCGTCCAGCAGCTTCAGCAAGTCCATTCTGTGGCCGAAGCCAACTACAACGTAGCTTTCTTGCACTTCTCGAATCAGAACCTGCCCGCTGCACAACAGTATTTGCAGCTCGCACTACAGGCCGATCCAAACCTCACGCGAGCGCGCGACTTGCTGGACAAGATTAACGGCAACCCATCAACTCAATCGGCCATGGCGGCCTACCAAACGGCCAATCAGATCTACCGTACGGCCCAAGCGGTTACTACGCCACAGCAGGGCGCCACGGGTGGCACAGCAGTTCCTGCCACCAGTGCGATCTACCAGCAGACACCCAGCACGCCAATGCCACAGAGTCCCTATCCACAGAACATGAGGGGGCTACCGACCACGGGTTATCCTGCACAGCCGGCCTTTTAGTCCGCTGTAACTGCTTAGTCCAAGCTGATCCTATTGGGGCATCGATGCAATGAAGGCGGACAGGGTCCTGAGATTCTTGATGAATGTCGCGCTGGCAATAATTTGATCGACGGCCACGTCGGGGTGTGCCTTCAGTTTGCCTGATTCGACCCAGGCTCCCCGCGCGTCGAGATCATCAATTGCCTTGGCTGCGGCTTGGGCGAGTTCTGGACTGGATTTGGGTGGCTGTGGAGTTTTGGGGACCCATGGTTTTCCAGGAGCCAGTTGCTCCAATTTCTGCAACTCCTTCTCGATGGCGCCCAGTGACGAGCTCACCGTAAACGCATAGTGTGTCGGAAGGTCGTTGTCTTCGTACGTCAACTGGTAGGTCTTGGTGAGGTAGAGTGGGCGGTTGGTCTGCAATTCGTAGAATCGCGCAAGTCGTCCGTTGGGCAAGCGGCTTCGTTGATAATAGGCTAGCGCAGTGCGTACACTCTGCAAATAGCGATCGTCACCCGTGCGCTGGTAGAGTTGCAGTAGCATGCGCATGACGCCCTGCGACTCGCCGCCGCTAATCGCTGGCGGTTCGAATTTCCGCGCCCATGCGGGATGCATCTGGCTGTCATATTGTTGTGCCCAGCCTGGTTGCGGTTGGGGCATCTGAGCACGTAGCAGAAATTCGCCACCACGCTTGGCCGCATCCAGATAGCGTTGATCTCGATAAATGTCGGCCGCTTCGAGCAGCGTTTGTATTAAGTCGATCAGCGTACTATCGTTCAGCGTGTAGAACTCGCTATAGCTAACGCTTGGGAACACGCGCGCCCAAACTTTCGGGTAGGACGCCTGTAGTTCCAGTGTATTAACGACTTGCTGCCGCTGGTCGTACTTTTGTGGCCAGGCACCATTTGCATATTGCGAGTCCAGTACGGCGGCTAGGGCGTAGATCGTCGCTTCGTGCAACGGCTGGTCCTTTTGAGACAGTTGCAGATCCAGTTTCATCAGGAATCGAATGCAGGACTGGGTTTTGTCGTCATCGAAAGTCGTGACATTTTTTCGTTTTCCAATCTCAGCAGAGTCAACGCGATAGGCATATTTTTTGCGTTCAACGTCCGCGAATTCGATTTGTTCTGTCCAACCGCCTGAGACCATTTGCCCGCGTAGCAATGCCTTCGCGGTCTCCTCAGCTGCGTCGAGCAGCAATTCATCTTGGGTTAGTACATAGCTATCGAGGTAGGCCTGACCCACGGCGGGCGTCGCTGGCGGTTCAATCCAAGCAGTCGACTCTCCGACTCGCGTCTCACCCTCTCGGAGTTGTAGATCGGAACTCCAGCGGAACACATAACCACCCTCGATCGAGGCGCTGCTTCGGAAAAAGTGAACCGCGCGATGCAATGCGTCAACCGCCTCGGCGCGCGTCGGTTCCGCGCCGAACACTTGCAAAATGTTCCCAGTTGCGATCATTGCCAAGCAGACAAACGAACCGGAGTAGCAGCGCATCGCTGGCGTCTTTCATTTCGAGATAGCCGAACACCTGGAGCTTTGAAAAGTACTTTAAAATGGAGCAGTTTTAATGTTGGCTGGTTAAAAACACCATATTTACCTCCGATTCTGGGCTGGCGTCCTGGCATGACCCAGCTCCGTTTCTCCAACCGCCCTCATTCTATCTCGAGCAGGCATCTACAATCAATGTTCAGTTAAACGCAACGGAGATTGTGTGGCCGTACTGCAAGGGGTTTTATTCCAGCACGACAGTTTGCAAATTGCTACAATAGTTCGAGAGTGGTGCGCGAACAATTACAAAGGGGTTTCACTTGAATCGACATTTGGCTAATTCCGATTTCGGCTGTAAAAAGATACTGCTCGCGTGTTTGGCAATTGCCTGTTGCTGGGGCTGTTCCCAAGCACCACCGCCTCCGCCAGTTGTGGTGGCGCCGCCAGCTCCACCGGTCGCACCGCAAAAAGCTGTTGCAGGCGTAGGGAAGCAGGGGCAGATCCTGCGACAGCATACAGGCATCGCGAAAATAATTTCGGGCCCAGCCCTCGCCAGGTTTAACTTAGAGCAACGGGCGGTACTCGAATTTCAAATTCCCCCGGCCATTCAGCAATTTAAAGCCTTAGAGGGACGGTTTCCGAAGTCGCACGAAGAATTCATGGAAAAGATTGTCGAAGCCAATCGCTTCGTTTTACCCGAGCTGCCCGCCGGTAACGTCTACCGCTTCAATCCGGAATTAGGCGAGCTGTGGGTCTATCCAGAGGATGAAGCACCGCAGTGATTTTCGCCGATCGTGCCTCTTTGCGCACGAATAGAGATTGGGCTAAGTGCCACGATCTTCGATCGTACCAATACCAGTTATCAATATTCAAATAGGACATGAAAATGACCAAGCGTTTGTCAAACCACCATATCTCCAGTATTTGGTTGGTTATTCTGATCGCCATGGCTGCGTCCAACCTGTGTGCTCAAGAGCAGCTTACTGTGACCGGTACGCTCACGGACAAGACATTGGTGAACGATGTCGACTCGCAAGCCGCTCTACACGCCAAATTCAAGAGACTGCTGACGGGTGCCAAACTGCGTGGGCAGTTCACGGTGGATGGTAAATCGTTGAACGACTTGCATGAAGAAGCCTACGATATCGAGAAGGTCGAAAAATTACCCGAGGGTGACATGTGGTCGATAACGACACGGATCAAATACGGCAAACATGATGTGGTGGTTCCCGTTGGGCTGGAAGTCAAATGGGCCGGTAGCACGCCCGTGTTGACCATGGACAATTTGACAATTCCAGGTTTGGGAACCTTTGGAGCTCGCGTCGTACTGCATAAAGATAAGTACGCGGGTACATGGCAACATGATGCGGTCGGCGGGCACTTGTTCGGCATGATCGAGCTGGTCCAGGAGCAACCCGCTGAAGCACAGGATGCCCCAACGAAATAGTGCTGGCGAGACTCAGTGCTCTTTGCATTGCCGAAATCTGGTGCAGGTAACCCCTGCACAGTCCGTCAATTAGGGCCGCTCTCGTTCGGCTGAACGAAGTAAGTGAGCGCAGCAAGTTAGATCTCGGAAAACTCGATGCCAACCACTGTACTCAACATGTCGCGCCCGCTTGGGCATTCGGAACTTCTGCAACGCTATGTTCAGATTCGAGATTTCAGTCGGCGACTGGCCGCTCCGCTGACCCCCGAGGACTGCGGCATCCAATCGATGGCGGATGCCAGTCCCACGCGCTGGCACTTGGCGCACACCACTTGGTTTTTCGAGACGTTTGTGCTCAAGAGCTCCGCCGGTTATCGCCCGTTGGACGCGCGGTACGAAGCCATGTTCAATTCGTACTACAATACAGTTGGTCAGCAGTTTCCGCGCGAACGACGCGGCCAAATTTCGCGACCTGGTTTGACCGAGACGCTGGACTACCGCGCGTACGTGGATCGCTGCATGATGGATTGCTTCTCAGCCGAGGCGTTTTCCGAAAGCCAGCTCGCATGTATCGAGTTGGGGCTCAATCACGAGCAGCAACACCAGGAACTGATCCTTACCGATATCAAACACGTGCTTTTCGGCAACCCATTGTTTCCAGCTTATGGCCTACCAGCGGATGAAAATACCGCGACCCGTTGTGGGGATGACGTCTTGCGACCGCTGGATTGGTCCTCGTCGGCGGGCGGCATCGTAGACATTGGTTGGGATAGGATCGACGGATTTGCCTTCGACAATGAATCGCCCCGGCACCAAGCATTGATACCGCCATTCCGCATCGCCACGCGCTGTGTGACCAATGGCGAGTACATGGAATTTATCGATGACTCAGGGTATCAGCGGTCGGAATTTTGGCTGTCCATGGGCTGGAATCAAGTTCAACTGGCCGGCTGGGAAGGACCATTATATTGGATTCGCCAAGATGGGCAGTGGCTGCAATTCACTTTGGCGGGCCTGCTACCGCTCGACCCGGCTGAACCCGTTTGCCACGTGAGCTACTTTGAGGCGGATGCTTTTGCGCGGTGGGCTGGCAAGCGGCTGCCGACTGAGTTCGAATGGGAATCGGAGGCGGTCAAGAGCCTTCAGGCGAACCCCCTCATACGCGGATCACCCGTCCGCTTCGCCGATCAGATTTTGGCGTGCCAAAATACGCTCCATCCACAAGTCGAACGTGTTGGCGACTCACCAACGATGCTAGGCAACGTGTGGCAGTGGACCAGTAGCCAGTATGGTGCCTATCCCGGTTACCAAGCGGCTGCGGGTGCCTTGGGCGAGTACAACGGCAAATTCATGTGCAACCAGTTTGTACTTCGCGGTGGTTCGTGCGCTACGTCTTCGAGCCACATTCGCGCTGCCTATCGAAATTTTTTTCCGCCCGAGGCGCGTTGGCAGTTCTCAGGTCTGCGTCTAGCTTGGTAGGGCATCTTCATAGCCCGATGCGTAAGCGCGGGACTCGATCTGACTCCGTGCCTCGCTTACGCGTCGGGTTAGGATTGGCAACTAGTTGGCGCTGTCTGTCTGTGAGCTGCTGGCAGCCCGATGTTTCTCCCAGTCACCGTCAAATGCTTGTGCGTCGAGTTGGCGGACCTCCGGCAAATTGCCGGGCCCTGGTCGCGTGGAGGGCGGCAGGGCTTCGATCAACTGCGATTGATCCAAGGGGTCTAGTCCAAGAGCGGCTTGCATTTCTGCCAGGGCCGCAAACCAGTTGCGCTGCGCCTCGACCAGCTTAATCTCCGTCTCGTTGACTTTGGATTCGAGCAAGTTGATATAGATTAAATCCACTTTGCCGCGTTCGAAAGCGAACCGATAGCGGACCAGCGAATCGAATGAAGCGCGCAATGCAGCTTCAGCTTGCTCGACGATTTGGGCCGACAGGGTAAGTGCGTTGTAAGCGGTTAATAATTCGGCACCGATTTTGTCGCGCTGTAGTCGCAGTTTCTGCTCGATCTGCGACATCTTGGCGGAAGTCGATTGAATCTTACCACGCGCTTTGCGGCGCTGAATGGGCACCTCGCCCTGCACGCCGACGAGCAATTCAAACTGACCTTTGTCGTTCGAACTCGACGCGGGAGTACCCATGTCTTGCGAGGCTTCCGAGAGAAAATCCAGCTGCGGTAACAAGCTATTGCGAGCCAACTGTTGGTCGAGGCTTATTTGCCGCTGTTCGATCCGCAAGAGCAGCGGTTCTGGCCGGCGCGCGAACGCATTGGCCAAATCGGTTTGGAAGTCGCCCGGCGGTAGCAACTGAATGATCGGGAAGTGCTGCGGCAGCCAAGCGTCCTGGGGCAACATCGGTTGCCCCAATTCATCGCGAAGATAGATCGAAAGTTTGAACCCTGTTGCGCGAAACTTTTGCTCGGTTTCGATGACTTTCCCACGACGTTCGGCAATCAGTTGGCTATTGAAAATAAGGTCGATTTCCGCAAACTTGCCTGCTTTAACACCGACTTCATACTGTTCGCCGCGTTTCTCGGCCAGCGTCAACAGTTCGCGCTGGGCTGCCAACACGGCTCCGGCAGCCACCCACTCCCAATAGATGCCTGCCGCTTCCCGCGAGGCTGCGAGAATAGAATACTGGATCAAGGGTTCGGCGGCCTGACCGGCTAGAGAAGCTTGAAAGACGGCCACGCGTTGTGCGTCGATGGCGCGACCCTGCAGCAACGGCAGCCCAAGCGCCAGCTTGAATTCTCCAGCCTTGTCGGTCTCGCGCTCTTTATACCATGGCTGAAAATCGCCACGGCCGATGCGATAGCCGGCGGACAAATAGCCTCCCCACCAGGTTTGCCGAGCCACACCGATACCGTTGCGGTAATTGCGATAGAAGCCTGTCGGTTCGGAGAGCGTGTAACCCTGTAGCTTTGTGTCGTAAGCTCCGTAGGCTTCGGTCAACTGACCTTGAGCTCGAGCTCGCTCCAAGCGCGCCTGCTCGATCATGGGGTAGGAGCGATAGATGCTGGCAATCACATCGGCTAGCGCTAACTGATCCTGCGGCAGTGTCTCCGGCTGCGGCAGTGTCCCCGGCTGCGGCAGTGTTTCCGGCTGCGGCAGTGTCTGTATTTGCGGCTGTGCAAGCGTTTCCGAGTTATCCACTTCGCGCACGACTTGGGCTTGGACTCGATTGGCTGGGCTCGCAAAAACTGTCCAGCACAACAGGCACCATAGCATTACAACTTGGGTAACTTCAGTTTGCTGTCCTTTTCTTTGGACTGCTTCGGTTCCTGATCGGCTACAACCGGAGGGAACCCGTTCAGCTGACGCCATATTTCATAACCAAGCGGGACTTGTTTCAGTAATACCCAACCGTTTGCACGCACGCCTTGCCGTAAGTATCGGCCATCGGGCCAATCATTCTCCCCGTCAAAATGCTTGTCAGGTGTGACAACTACTCGGAAAAATCCTTTGCCATCATCAGTTGGGAAGACTCGGTTGACTTTTCCGCCGAACGTACCCACCGCCACGGATGGCCAACCTACGAATTGTACCGCTGGCCAACCTTCAAACTGTAGGCGTACTTGGTCTCCCTCGTGAATCAGAGGCATGTCATTGCCGTTGACTTGCATTTCAACAGCTAAGTTAGTGACGTTGGGCACAATCACAAACAGTTGATCACCTTCTTTGATGGTGTCGCTGCCCTCCAGTCCGTTCCATCGCTGAATGAAGCCGGCTCGGGGGGCACGAACTTCCAATCGGTCCAGTTCGCCGCGCTTGTTTTCCAAGTCGGTCAACTCTTTTTCGATGGAGCGAATTTTTTGGATTTCTTCGAGCACCTTCTGTTCGGCTGCCCGATTCTTGATGTAAATCTCTTGCTTTTTAGCTTCAATTTCACTTTCTTTGGAAGTCAACGCCGCGAACGCCTCTGCCACGGCGCTTTCCGCTTTAAGGACTTTGTTACGTTGCGCTTCGGTTGCCTGCTGTTTGGAATAGAGCTCTTCACGAGATACAAGTCCCTGAGGTGCAAGCTCTTCGGCAATTCGAAGTTGATTGCGCTTGTCATCAAAATCAGCTTGCAGCGCCAGTACCTCCGTTTTGGTCTGCTCCCATTTTTGATTTGTGGCTAGATAGTCTTGCTCGAGCGAACGAATCATATTGTCGCCGCTGCTCTGCTGGAGTATCTCAGCTTGCTCAGCCACCGTGCGACTTGTTTCTGCAGCCGTCCGTTTGGATTCGATGGCCACGATTTGGGAGTCGGCCTGTCCAACTGCGTCTGCGGCGAAGGGGGCTAACTGCAACAGCAATTCATCTTTCTCGACGTAACTACCTTCGCGTAGTCCCGTTTTGACCCAGCGCACGATACCCTTCGACCCGCTGCTGACGGTCTGTTCCCGCTCCTGAGGATCGAGTGCCAGTACGCTTCCAACTCCCCGCGCGGTTTGACGCCAGGGCACAAAGATCATCGCGATGACAGCAGCCACCAGCGCAAGACAGGTTAGCTTGCCAGCCAAGCGAATCAGGCGGCCGGTGCGCACCAATTGCAAGGCCGGAAAGTCGGTCCAAAGTTTTTCTGAAGCCTTCATCGACTAGTGATGCTCCAAGTTGATTTGCGTCGTACACAAGTCAGCGATCTGCCGATGGTTGGTCACAACCAGCAGCGTCCAGGGTGCGTCTGCGGCACTTAGCGTAGCCCAAACGTGCTCGAGCACGGTTGGTGTCAATTCATCGAGCACGCCATCCAGTAGCAGCAGACGCGGCCTTCCGGCAATCGCGCGGGCGATGCTCAGTTGAGCCCGCTGTGTCTTTGACAGTGGTGCACCGTCCGTCTGTAGATAGGTGCGCAGCCCACTGGGTAATCGCAGCACCGCGTCCCACATTCCAACTTGCGTCAGTACCTCGCGGACTCGCTGCTGTCCGACATCGCTACGACCTAAGTCAACGTTTTCCTGCAGCGACGCATTGAAAATTTCAACTTCCGCCGCGTAGCCCACCATCTGACCCTGACCTGCCAGCGCGGCCCGCTGAGCTTCCAGGCCACCAATTTCGGCGATGCCCTGTTGCGGCTGAATTAAGCCCGCCAGGCAGCGCAGAAGCAGCGACTTGCCGGAACGCTCGCTGCCCACGATCGCTGCTCGCGCGCCAGCTTTGACCTGGGCTGCTCCGATGTGGCACTCGCTACCCGTGATCAAGTGGTGAAAGCCCAGACCCTCCCAGCGGACTTCGACCGGAGCATTTGGCAAGACCCCCAGCTCAAAGCGTGGATCGACCGAAATATCTAACAGGTGCCCAACTTTGTCGACACCAGCCATCAAGTCATAGAATTTTTCGAGCGACTTTCCCGCTTTGGCAAACGCGCCTACAACCACCGTGATTACCAGCTCGCTCGCAACCAGTTGTCCAAGCGTCAGCTGCTGCCGCATGACCAGCCAACCACCCAAACCCAGTAGAGCCGTCGATGCGATCACCTGCAATCCGATCGCAAAGCTCACTTGTCGGATTACAACGCGAAATTGACGTTGCCGAGCGGCAATGTATTCGGCCGTTAAACGGTTAGCGCGCTCGATCGCGAGTAGTTCACCACCATTGACTTTGAAGGCTGACGGCGAAGCCAAAACATCCTGTAGCCAATGGGCGATTTTGTATTTCACCTTGGATTCTTCAATAGCCGTTCTGACGCCCCCACGACCGAGGAGCCACGTTACCGAAATCATGCTAATGATGAGTACGATATCGAACCCCAACAAAAACGGATGGTAAAAAGCGAGCAGTAGCAGCCCCAGCGACGTCGTCAGTAGTATGGAGATCCCGTCTAACAACAAAACAGCCGTGGCTTTCTGTATGGTCATGATGTCAAACACGCGATTCGCCAGTTCACGCGGATAATATCCTTCGAGCTCCTGTTGATGGGCCCTCGGGAAGCGGTGGGCCAAGTCGCCAACCACTCGCACCAATTGCCGACGCTGGATCATCTCAACAACCACGGTTTGCAGGATTCGTAATACACCCGCCAGTCCCAAACAGGCGAGCAGCATCAATGCTAAAACTAGCAGTGGCTGTAAATAAGTGCCCCAGCTTACGACGTTCACCAGCGACTCGATGGCCAGCGGAGTTGCTAACGCCAGTATGCCAGCCGCTAATGCAAACAGACAAATTGTCCAAATATCGCGGCGGTCCAGCACCAAGAGTGCCAGTAGTCGCCGCAACGGCTTTGGATGCGCGTGGTGAACGGCTTCATGTCCACCGTGGCCCTGTGCGGCCGGTCCACCGCTGACCGACAGACTATCGCACTCGAGCTCCTTTTTTGCCACCAGCGTCACGACAGCTGCATGCGCTGTCAGCAGCCGTTGCACCTGGCGGCGGCTGAACGTCGCATAAGTGGTCGTCTCCGCGATCCGACTGGCCTCGATGCGTTTGCCACTCAACCTTTCGAGCACGCAAAAGTCACCATTCTCCTGCGAGACAATAACGGGAAAACCCTCCGTCAGCAGGCTGAAAACATCGTTGGTGTCCAGTTGAGCTTGCTTAACGAATATGCCGACCTGGCGGGCGCCAGCAAACAACAGACCAAATTCCTCGGCAAGGTTGTCCGCCGATTGCGCATGGGGCGGAATATCCTCCAGATCCAACTCGGAGCTGTCGATGGGTAGGCCGAGGCACAGACCAACCCGCCGTAATACTGCCAGAATTCGCACATCGCTATTTTGCATCATGCAGATAATACGCTACGAAGACATGGTTTTGCAAATAGAATTAGTAGTCACCATCTATTCATAAAACGAAACTGTAAAAAAATAGTTTGGACTTTGGACGGAAAGGAGGCTTTCGATGGTCGCAGCGGAAGTTAACTTCCCGTAGCCGAACTCGCCGGACTTCGTTCCATGCGGTCGGAGGTCTGGCGACTCCCGCTAGCGAGTTTAGAAATTCTATCGCCGGTCTCTAGGCCCTACCGGATCACCGGTTCAACTGCCGCTACTTGCCACTTTAGTTCTTCGGGAATACGTGCCGCAATCCTTAGAGGTTTCAAGCTACAATATTCGACAATCGAGAGTTTTGGAGTGAGTTCATGGGACTGCGTGAGCGGTTAGTCAGTTATCCCACTGGCGGGAAGAACTAGTGTTGGCAGACGATCAAGATTCGCCTAAAGCCGAGAGTGGGCCATCGGCGTCCCGTCCCGGCTGGTTTTGTCGCGTAGTTCCAAACTCGCGTCGCTTCATAATTACGCTCGTGATTTCCATGTGCGTAGGCAGCTTGACCGCCCGCTGGTGGTACGTCGGCGAACTGCTGGCCAGCCTGCGCGTTCAAACGGCGATTGGCTTGGTCGTCGGCTTACTGCTTTTTTCACTCAATCCGCGCGGAACTCGTAAGGAATGGAGCATTTTGCTGGTGCTGGTCGTCGCGCATGCATGGTGGTTGTCACCTGCCTGGCTTCCACTCCGAACGACTCGCCAATTCTCGACCAACCGTCTGGATCGAAAGACTGGTCAGGTCTCGGAGTTCACGGTGCTGTCGATGAATGTGCTGTCAAGTAACCAAGACCACGCCGCGATATTAACTGAAATTCAAAGAACCAATGCGGATCTAGTCGCTATTCAGGAACTCAGCCAACCACTTACGCGGCGACTGGAGCGCGAGCTCGGGGGAGAGTATCCCTACCAAGTGCTAAAGCCCGACGAGTTCGGCAATTTTGGGATTGGTTTGATTTCAAAATTTCCCATTCAAGACCATCAAGTTGTCCGAATTCCCAACGATGGCCCAATGACCGTTTTTTCGCAATTGCATTTCGGCTCGCAGGTAGTGCGATTAGTCGTCACGCATCCCGTTCCTCCAATGAATACGGCCTACTTTGAAATGCGAAACAGCCAATTGGATCAGCTAGCAGCTTACTGCCGCGATGAATTGTCGACCGCTCCCAAAAAAAATATTCTGATGATTGGCGATATGAATCTCACGCCCTGGTCGCCACATTTTGGACGTTTGCTCCGGCAAAGTGGGCTTATCAGTTCGGCCGATGGACATGGTATTCAGCCGACTTGGTACGCAGCTGGCAGCGCGGTGTTTCCGCTGGGTCTGGTCATTGATCAAGCCCTAGTCAGTCCCAGGCTACTGCTTTTGGAAAGACGAATTGGTCTCGACATTGGCTCGGACCATCGTCCTCTCTTTCTCAGATACCGACTGCCAATTGAGCCGTGAATACTTCGCACGATACCTACTAGGGATTCAAAGTATGCCCAACCCGAGAGACATTGTTGCGGAAATGATGCAATTAGTCCGAGGCGAACCTGAACTGCGCTCGCTGAATGCGACTGCCTTGATGCGCTTGCAGCTAATCATTGGACAAGCTATCGCCAGAGAAAACGAAGCCTGTATGGTAGCGTTGTGGAATGCCACCGAAGGCAAAGAACGCGAGGCGATGATCAGTCGCTTCAGCCAGCTTGACCACCCCGCCCGTCTCGATCCAATGGGCAATCAGTTGCAAGCCAACTTGGCCACCAATTTTTGGACGTGCTGGTTTCCCGGATTGGAAACGGACCACTGGACGGTGGGCAGTGTGCTCGATACGCTTCCTGGTTTATCGACCGACGATGTACCTGCCATCATTCGCGCCTTTGAAGATCCCGCTAGTCCACTGAGTTTGCCGGGCGCATGCACGCTGGATCAACATGATGTTCTGCATGTTCTGCTTGGCCGTGGCCTAGTGGATCAGGACGAAGCGTTTGTGTTGGGTTTCACAGCGCAGGCCGACCCCAGTTTTTCCGCTAGCGACATCCAGCGCTACAAGCTGGCATTCAGTCTCTACCCTGAACCCTATTGCATACGCGGCTGCGACCTGATTGCGTTCGACTTAGGGATGGAGGCGGCCCGCAGAATGAACCTAAAAGGTCCCTTGGTCATCGACCCTCTGGCGGTACGTCCGCAGCGTGTTGCCGAAGTACGGCAAAACTACGGGATCGACAAAGAAATCCTATATGACATCTACGCCGAAGAACGCAGCCTGATCGCGGGCACTCCCTGGAGCCACCGCTTGCCCTGCCGCACGGTTTAGCTGTGTAGCACTAGCCACTCGGTCTGGGTGAAATATCGCGGAACGAAACTATCGAGTAGAATGCGACTGCACATTTAGCATAACAATTGAGTATCGCATGAGCCAAAGTCCGCAAAAAATTGAAACCACCAACGGCAAAAACTTGGTTTCGTACAGTTGCGTTTGCGGAGTCGAAGTTTGCAAAGACCAGGGTAGCGAAGAATGTTGCGTCAACTGCGGTCGCCCCTTATCGATACGAGATCTTAATGCGACCCAGACGCTCACTTTTTGTTCCGAAGTTGAGCATGACACAGCGTTTGACGTCGCCACGAGCGCGGATCGTTCGGGTGAGGAGCTAGGCCACTTTCGCCTGTTATCGAGAATTGGCCATGGTGGCATGGGCGCCGTTTATCGGGCTCTAGACCAATCGCTACAGCGCACCGTGGCTGTCAAAGTCATGCGCGCGGCAGGCCAGGAGGGCGGTCGATCTGCGCAGCAATTGCATAGGTTGCTGCATGAAGCGGTTGCACAGGCGCGACTGAACCATCCCAATGTGGTGACGATTTATTACGTTGGACGCAACGATGCGGAACCTTTTTTTGCGATGGAGTTATTAGCAGGACCGACGCTGGGCAGCCTAATACGCGAAAACCCCTTACCTTTTGATGATGTGATCCGCTATGCGCAGCAAGTGGTTTCCGCGCTCAAGCAATCCAGCCAAATGGGCTTGGTGCATGGGGACATCAAACCCAGCAACCTTATTTTGGCCGATAAGGAAACCGTCAAGCTTTGCGACTTTGGATCGGCCAAAACCGATCAGTGTGCTCCTGCGGAATTTATCAGTGGCACATTGAGCTATATGGCACCTGAGCTAGCCGAGGGTGCCGAGCCGAGTATCCATAGCGACATGTACGCGCTGGGAGTAACTCTGTTCGAATTAACCTTTGGGCGACGGCCCTTCTCGGCGAAAGGTGCGACGCTCCAGGAACAAATTCGAAGCCAACGCGACGCGGAAATTGAATTTCCTAGTAAGTGGCCGAAGCATGTGCCCGAGCGCTGGAAAGAGCTCCTAGTTCGTTTATTAGCGCACGCACCCGAGAACCGCTTCCCCGACTATGAGACCTTTGGGTTCGCCCTACAACAACTCACTCCGATGGGTTTCACCAATGCTGGACTACTCAGTCGCAGCATGGCGCTGGCAGTTGATTTGGCCTGCTTCAGTCTACTAATGGCTCCGTTTATTGTGCCAGGTCAATTCGCAGAGCAAATATCGACTGAGTTGGCGGCTCGCGGTTTCGCTGTGGAAAATCTGCCCGATTTCGCACAATTTCTCACGAGTCGCCTGGGGATGATTGGCCTGCTAACGCCGATCGTCCCCGCCATGGCTACTTGGTTGGATTGGAAGGGCTGGCGGACTCCTGGGCGCTATATGTTCCAGTTGCGTGTCGTCGACGCGCATGGTCTTAGACTAGGTAGGCGCAAGCGTGTTCTGCGTAGCTTGATGCGCAATATTCCGATTTGGGTAGCAGCCTTTTCAGCCGCCGCACTGGCTCTCCGTATGGACATCTTGGCGCTAATGCTCTCGCCACTCGATGAAACAGTTCTCTTGATCGACACCATTCCTGTCCTTGGCCTCAAGCGTCAAGCACTGCACGATCGTTTGTTCGGAAGTCACGTTGTATTAGATACGAAGCTCTAAAACTTGTTATAGTAAGCAGTTTCGAAAGATATTGCTTTGAACCGCCCTGCGAACTTGAACGCAACAAACGCTTGGGCCAAGGATACTGCCGCTGGCTTGGTAGTTTTCTTAGTTGCTCTGCCATTGTGTCTGGGCATTTCACTAGCTTCGGGCGCTCCTCTTTTTTCGGGCTTGGTGGCCGGAATCGTCGGGGGAATCGTCGTCGGTTCGCTGAGTGGCTCGCATACCAGTGTGGCGGGGCCCGCAGCGGGGCTGACAGCTATTGTCGCGGCGCAAATCGCAACTCTCGGGTCGTTCGATGCGTTCCTGCTGGCCGTCTTGATGGCTGGTATCATTCAAGTCGCACTGGGAATAGCCAAAGCTGGAGCCCTCTCCGCGTTTTTTCCCTCCAGTGTCATCGAAGGCCTGCTGGCGGCGATTGGCGTGATCCTCATCCTCAAACAGATTCCTCACGTCTTGGGACACGACAACGATCCCGAAGGAGATATGGCTTTCGTGCAGCCCGACCATGAAAACACATTAACTGAAATCATGTCATTGTTCTATGGTGAGATTCACCAAGGTGCGGTCGTCGTTGGACTCGCGTCGATCATACTACTTGTGTGCTGGAACAGGTTCCAAATACTCAAAGGCTCCTTCATTCCGGGACCACTGGTAGTCGTCGTATTCGGCGTTTTCGCCAACTATTTTCTAACGAGGCTAGGCACGCCCTGGGCGATCGAAAGTACGCATTTGGTCCAAGTACCTGTGGCTAAATCCTTTCAGGAATTTGGTGGCTTTCTTCGCTTGCCCGACTTTAGCGGCGTTTCCAACCCCGCCGTTTATTTGGCCGCCATTACCATTGCCATCGTGGCTTCGTTGGAAACACTGCTGAACCTCGAGGCCGCTGATCAACTCGACCGTCACCAGCGCAACTCGCCGCCCAATCGAGAGTTGATCGCCCAAGGGATCGGCAACATGACGTGCGGTTTGATCGGAGGCATTCCCGTCACGTCCGTTGTCGTCCGCAGCTCAGTGAACGTCACTTCGGGCGCCGAGAGCAAGCGGTCCACCATTTTTCACGGCGGACTGCTGCTCGTCAGCGTACTGTTCTTGCCGGTGTACTTGAACGCCATCCCGCTGGCGGCACTTGCGGCTATCTTGCTGGTAACCGGCGCAAAACTCGCCAGCCCGGCAACGTTTCAAAAAATGTGGAACGAGGGTCGATACCAATTTATCCCCTTCCTAATTACGCTGCTGATGATCGTCTTTACCGATCTGCTAATTGGCATTGTAGTGGGACTAACGGTCAGCCTAGCTTTCATACTCAATAGCAATCTGCGGCTCCCGATAACGGGTATCGTCGAGAAGCATTTAGGTGTGCCGATCCACCGAGTCGAATTGTCCAGCCAAGTTAGCTTTCTAAACAAGCCAGCGCTGAGCAGCACGTTGCGCGAGGCACCGCGAGGTAGCCATATTCTCTTGGACGCCAGCCGAACGGACTATATCGACCCAGACATCTTGCACTTGATCCGCGACTTCAGGGACCGCACTGCCAAAGTGCACGGAGTCAAACTTAGTTTCCATGGTTTCAAATCGAAGTACAACTTTGCGAATGTGTCACATTTCGTCGAGCATTCGACTCAAGAGTTCCAGCAACTGCTGGTTCCCGAGGACGCCTTGGAGTTGCTTAAGGAGGGCAACGAGAGATTTGTAGCAGGTAAACCGCTGACTCGAAACAGCGGCAAACAAGTGAGCGAGACGGCCTCGGGACAGTATCCCTTTGCTGTGTTGCTTAGTTGTATCGATTCCCGAGCGCCCGCGGAAACACTTTTCGATGTTGGCATCGGCGATATTTTTAACATTCGAGTGGCAGGCAACGTGGTCAGCCCACCCATCCTGGCCAGTGCCGAATACTCCTGCGCCGTCGCCGGTGCGAAGCTAATCGTCGTGATGGGACACACTCGCTGCGGTGCTGTCACTGCAGCCGTTGATGCGATGTTACAACCCAGTGCCATCCAAACACGCGGTCAGCCGACGTGCGATAACATCGAGTCGATCTTGCTGGATATCCAAGCGAATATCGATCGCACCAAGCTGAAACAGATCGATGTTAAAGACCCAAAACACAAGCAGACCTTTGTCGATGAACTGGCCCGTCGAAACGTGGTCAACTCGGCCAAACAGTTGACTCTGCAAAGCGAAACCTTGCGCAGGCTCGTCAGCCAAGGCCGCATCGCGATCGTAGGTGCCATGTATGACGTTTCCAACGGCCAGGTTTCTTTTCTCGCCTGAGGGCATCACTCCGCGATTCTCGTCGATAACAAACTTGGCCCGCCCACTCTGGAGTATACTTCTGCCAGCCCTATTCGGATCGATCTTGATTGCACTTTCAGTATGGCTCTAACGACGTTGAGCCTATGCTTCTGAAGAACTGCCGCGAGGGAAACCAATGGGAAACAGCACTCGGAAAGTGACGGCTGCTGTCAGTTGGCTATCGCGCGAGAAGTGAAATCTAAGCAATGACCGCATGGATGGGTTCGATATGCTCGACGCCCACCAGCTTTTGATCGAGTCCACTATAAAAATAACTCAGTCGGTTAGGGTCTAATCCAAGCTGGTGAAGGATCGTGGCATGCAAATATTTAACATGCATGGGATCTTCGACGGCTGTGGAACCCAGTTCATCGGTAACACCTACACTCACTCCGCCTTTAATACCACCACCGGCCATCCACATGGTAAAGCCATAAGCATTGTGGTCGCGACCGGAGCCCATCGCATACTCTGCCGTCGGCTGCCGACCAAACTCGCCGCCCCAGACGACCAGCGTCGATTCGAGTAGACCACGCCGCTTGAGATCTTTCAAAAGGGCCGCCACGGGCTGATCGGTTGCGCCCGCGTGCTTGTTGTGGTTCTTTTCAAGGTCGCCGTGAGCGTCCCAATTGTCGTCGTTATGCGCGCCGCCGCTATAAAGTTGCACGCAGCGAACGCCACGTTCGACCAAGCGACGGGCAATGAGACAGCGGCGTGCAAAGTCTTCGGTCTTAGGATTGTTCATGCCATAGAGCTCCAGCGTGGGCGCGTCTTCGTCAGTTATATCTACCGCTTCGGGAGCGTGCTCTTGCATCTTATAAGCCAGTTCATAGCTGGCCATCCGTGCGGATAGCTCATCGCTTTCGGGACTGGACGCCAAGTGCCGTGCATTGATACTGGCAATGGAATCGAGCATCGTGCGCTGCTCGGCGCGAGTCACCCCAGGAGGCGCATGCAGATCGAGGATCGGATTGCCTTGACTTCTCAGCACGGTGCCTTGATAGGTTGCGGGCATGTAGCCGCTGGACCAATTCTTAGCGCCGCTAATGGGACCACCTGTTGGGTCGAGCATCACGACAAAACCGGGTAGGTTTTCGTTCACTGTTCCCAGGCCGTAGTTGACCCACGAACCCAGGGCTGGCGAGCCGCTAAGGATTTTTCCGGAATTCATCATGAGCATGGCCGACCCGTGGATGGGCGAGTCAGCGGTCATCGAGTGCAGAAAGGCGATATCATCGACACAGCCAGCTACGTTTGGAAAGAGATCGCTGACCCATTTGCCGCACTCACCGTACTGCTTGAACTGCCACCGCGGCTCGACGATGCGGCCTTGATTGCGATGTCCGCCACGGCCAAACGTCTTGACGTCCACCGTCTTGCCGTCCATGCCGATCATACCGGGCTTGTAATCAAACGTATCGATGTGACTCGGACCTCCGTACATGAAAAGGAAGATGACACTCTTGGCTTTGGGTGCAAAATGCGGCGGCTTGGCGGCCAGCGGATTGACACCGGTCGTTGCGGCCTGCGCTGGCAACCCGAAAAAATCAGCGCCGAGCATTGATGACAGAGCGACAGCGCCAAAGCCGGCACCGGTCTGCCACAGGAACTCGCGTCGCACTCGCCCACAAAACGACCTGCTGGAAATTGGTTCTGGCATGGTAGTACCCTTGGAAGAATATCGTCGGTGCGTTAATTCAAGTAGAAAAATGGATTGATGTTCAGTGCGACCAAGCACATCGCCTCGCGGGCTCGCTCTTCGCTCAAGTGGTGCTCGTCTCTTAGGCTGTGTACCAAATCGACTAACTCATGCACGTCTTCGTCTGCGGCTGGCCGGCTGGTTACCAACTCCAAACACCTTTTCGCCTGCGCAGCCAGTTCTGGTCCTGCTTCGCGCTGAGCGCGTGCCAACAGTGCGGCCGACTGCTGCTGCATCCACTGGCTATTGAGCATCGTGAGGGCTTGACCCGGCTGGATGGTTAGGAAGCGAGCTTCGCAGCTAATATCGGTTTCAGGAAAGTCGAAAGCGGAGAGCAACGGTACGGGCAACGAGCGTTTGACGTGGATATAAATGCTGCGACGCGCTTGCTGGTCGGCTGAGGACTCGCCCCAACCCTGGCCAGGGCGCGATTGACTGGCCAGCACTTCGTCGGAAAGCGAAACGTACATGCTGTCGCCGTGCGCCTGCTCGTTCAATTGTCCCGTCACAGCCAAGACAGAGTCGCGAATCTGTTCGGCGCTCAGTCGCCGAACGTTCTGCCGCCAAAACAGATTGTTGTTTGGGTCTCTGGACAGCGCTGCTGTTTCGCTCTGGGTACCAAGTCGATACGTGCTTGACAGCAAGATTGTTCGATGCAATGTCTTAAGGTTCCAGTTGTTGCGTACCAGTTCGCTGGCCAAAAAATCGAGCAGTTCTGGGTGAGTTGGAGGTTCACCCATCAGTCCGAAGTTGTTCGGTGAGCGCACGATACCTCGGCCAAAATAGTGCAACCAAATTCGATTGGCGATCACCCGTGAAGTCATCCAGTTGTCATCTGCAGCCAGCCATTCGGCCAGTACGCGGCGGCGGCCGGCGGACGACGCATCGTCGCGGGGCATCTCCAAATGAGGGACGCCACCACCCAACAGCTTCGGAAAAAACGGTTCGACGGCGTCTCCGGGGCTGTGGGGACTGCCGCGTGTCAACACAAATGTCTGCGGGGGTTGAGCATTGAGCTTACCTAAACCGAGCACCGTCTGACGCTCGGGAAGCGTCGCGCGTTCTCGCTTTATTTCTTCCAACTCTTTTTTATGGCTCGTGTAGCTCGCAAATTCAGCCTCGTCGACATACAGATGCAGCTTCTCTTTGAGTACGCGGTCGCGATTCCAACCCTCGGTTTCGCGCTGATCTTCAGCCGACATCTTTTGAATGGCTAGCCGTTCGAGCTGGACCATCTTCTTTTCGATCGCTTGCTGTCGCTCTTTTAGATGCAGATGCTTGGAACCATTGATGGGATCCAAGTCAACTTGATTGTTCGTGGTAAGGTCATTTCGCGCACCATAGGGAGTGATGTCCCGTAGGAAGGCGACCATCGCATAGTAATCCTTTTGCAACAGCGGATCGATCTTATGATCGTGGCAGCGAGCGCAGTTGAGTGTGAGCCCCAAAAAACCTTGACTGGTGGTTGTGACTAAATCGTCATAGCCATCAAACTCGGCTTGCAAGGGATCGGCAGGTTCATCGTCCCACAAACCCAAGCGATAGTAGCCGGTGGCTGTGAGCGACTGCGGGGTGACTTCATCGAGTTCATCGCCAGCGATCTGTTCACGCATGAATTGATCGTAGGGCAAGTCGCCGTTCATGGCATCGATCACATAGTCGCGGTACTTCCAGGCATTGGGCTTCACGCCATCGCGTTCGAAACTGTTGGTTTCGGCATACCGGACAACATCCAACCACATTCGCGCCCAGCGCTCGCCAAACGACGGTGCCGCCAGGAGTTGGTCTACCAGTCGCACATAGGTTTCGTCCGACCAATGCTGGCTGAGGTCGGCGAGGGTTTCAGGCGTGGGCGGCAAACCAGTCACGTCGAGATAAACGCGGCGGATGAGATCCTGGGGCTCGGCTGCGGCAACGGGGCTCAGCTCGGCCGCTTCCAACTTGGCCAGAATGAATGGATCGATGGACTGCTGGGCCCAGGTTGTATCGTGGGTCGGCGGTAGCGACGGCGAGCGGCGCGGTTGAAAGGCCCAGTGTTCAACGTACTCTGCCCCCTGTTCAATCCAGCGACGCAGGGCATCTACCTCGCGCTCGCTGAGCGGCTTGCCCTCGGGCGGCATCCGTTCGCCGGAATCTTCGGCAGCAAGTACGCGCCGCAGAATCTCACTCTCGCTAGCACTGCCGGGTACGACGGCGACTAGACCACTATCGGCCGCCTCGACAAGTGTCTTCCGATCGTCGAATCGTAGGCTGCCTTCTTGCAGATCAGGCCCGTGGCACGCATAGCATTTGCGCGCCAAGATAGTTTGGATCTCTGAGGCGAAGTCAATCGTTGCCTCTTGCGCGCCGCTGGCGTTGAGCTGCCAACCGGACAGCACTAGGATGGCTAAACAGGTCCCGAGAGGCTTGTCAAAAATATTCATGGGATTGGAAGGGCAGCTTCATGTGCGCGGGTGAAAAAGTGCTCAGGTAGGTTGTAGCCCTTCTATTTTACATGAAATGCCACCAGCCAGCAGGCCAGAAAGTTTTCTGAAAAATGGCAGTAATCTTAGGCTTGACAGCGTTTTCTGATCTATGGCATGCAGCTTGTAAGTCTGAGATCCCATGAGTTCATCGTAGCATGGCAGGCAACATCCCACCCAGCTCGATCTTGGATGTTTGGCAGAGCCTTTCCCGATTAAAAAGATTCGTAAGTTCCATTTTGTGAACCTCATTCTACTGGGTTGTAACGGTTGTGCCGAGTTGGATGTACTTGCTAGGCCCGAACTGGTCGAGTTCCTATGGCTGCGGGGATTGCCAGTTTGCCCATCGCGAAGATTGGGACTACCGTTCAAGCGGAAGTGTTTTTCCCTGAAGCCTCGAACTACTAGTGAGTTTCCGGACATGCTGAATCCTAATGCCGTTCTTAGTCAGCCTCAATTCGATTTGGAACAGGTCCTCGAGTCGGCCCAGTTGCCAGCACTACCGCAGACGGCCATCAAGTTGCTCGAGTTGTCGCAGGATGCGAGCAACGGTCCAGCCGAGTTCGCACGACCCATCGAAGCCGATGCCGGCTTGATGGGGCAAGTATTGCGATTCGTAAATTCCAGCTACTTTGGTTTCACTCGTGAAATTTCGAGTGTCAAGCAAGCCCTCGCGCTCGTCGGCGTGCGGACGATTAAAAATTTTGCGCTTTGGAGCGCGGTGTTTAGCCTAGTACCGGACCCCAAGTTCGGACCGTTCGATCTTAAGAAATTGTGGCAAGATTCGCTGCGTCGAGCCGTATTCGCGCGCATTTTGGGTAAAGCCATTAAGCTGTCCAATGCCGAAGATCTGTTTGCAGCAGCGCTGCTACAAGACATGGCAATCCCCATTTTGCTGAAGCAACTTCCAGAGCAATATGAGACGATGATTCAGCGCAGAGGCCGGGAGTGCCTTCGTTTGTCGCAACTAGAGCAAGAACTTTTTGGCTGGGATCATGCCCAAGCGGCCGCAGCGTTGGTTCGCAATTGGAGACTTCCCGAAGAGTTTGCTAAGCTCATTGAGCGACATGCAAACTTCGACGAACTCATCAATTGCAATCCACCGCGACTGGATGCTGCCTGCGTGGCCCTGGCCGCACTATTGCCATCTTGCCAGGACGCTGAGTGGGACGAGCGGCAAGACTTCGAACGCGGTTTCGAAAGCTTGGTCTCGAACCACGCAGTTGCGCTCAATGCCATTCTGACTGAGTCCGATGCGACGTTCGCGGACTTCGCACCGGTTATGAAATTGCCGATTCCCGATCGCAGCCTCATTCAATGGACCCAGAGTTAGAGCGACTCGTCTGATTTCTCGGAGACCTTTTCCAATATCTCCAGCAGGATCGTATCGCATTGGATACCTTCGGCTTGGGCTTCGAAATTCAGCAGGACACGGTGGCGCATAGCGGGCAAAAAGACGCGGCGAACGTCTTCAAAGCTGACGTTAAAACGGCCATCGAGCAGCGCACGCACCTTGGATGCCAGTGCGATCGTTTGTGCGCCGCGAGGACTGCTACCCCAGCGAACATATTGGTTGGTAATTGGCTGAGCCAACGAACCTTCGGGATGGGTGGCTAGGATCAAACGGACGATATAATCCTGGACGTGTTTGGCCAGGATGACCTCGCGGACCAGTTGTTGCCAACGGCGAATCTCTTCGCCATCCATGATCTTATGAGTCTCGACAAACGTGCCACGTGTGGTGCGCTCTACGATCGTATTGAGCTCGCTGCGCGTACTGTAGCCGACGACTAGCTTAAATAGAAAACGATCCAACTGGGCTTCGGGTAGAGGATAAGTACCTTCCTGTTCGATGGGATTCTGTGTCGCCAGCACAAAAAACGGTTTGTCGAGTTGATAGCGATGGCCGGCAACCGTAATCGTCCCTTCCTGCATTGTTTCGAGCAGCGCAGATTGCGTCTTTGGAGTTGCGCGATTGATTTCATCCGCCAAGCAAATCTGTGTGAATATAGGACCTTTTTGGAACTCGAAGGCTTTGCGTCCCTGCTCATTCTCGACGATCATGTTGGTGCCGAGAATATCGGCAGGCATCAGGTCGGGCGTAAACTGAATGCGACTGAAGTTCAGGCTGAGTGTTTCGGCGAGGGTGCGCACCAGCATTGTTTTGCCGAGACCCGGGACGCCTTCGAGCAGGCAATGCCCTCCGACAAACATGCTGGTCAACACGCCGTGTACGATTTCATCGTGCCCCACGATGACCTTGCCAATCTCATCTCGGACCGACTGATAACGCTTGCGGAACTCATCTGCCTGCTGCTGCATCTGCTCGGCAACGTTTGTCATAGTTGTCTCTTAGAGTGGCTGGTGGTCCAAGTTGCAAAACCAAGCGAGCAATGGCAATCTCGCTACGAAGCGGGTCTGTATTGATGCCGTTATTGCGACTTGTCGGAATCTGAGTTTTTCGACTTAGCCGCTTTCTTGGCGGCCAGCAGGCGAGCAGTATAACCTGCCTGCTCTTCTTTTTGTGCCATACCTGTCGAAGAAGTTGCGCCAACCGATGTTACGGATGGCAACTTGCCGGCTAGTGCGTCGTCGAGCGTGCTTGTGTCGCGATTATCGGCGACTTCGTTCGATTCGAAACGAGTTGCCGATTTGGCCTGCTGCAATTCGCCGGACACTTCTGATTTCTTATTGCGCAGGCGCTCAATACTCAGCTTGCGATCCGCGTCTTTGGCCGTTTCGCCTGGATTGAATCGTTTGGCAAGCCATTTCAGTGGGTAGGCATAATCCAGCGATACTCGACGCACGAAGATGTCGCCAAACAAAGCTAGAGCGCCCAGCAGCAAACAGATCGGCCAAATATCTTGCAGGCTCATGGCTTTGGGCAGACCTGCACGATACGTGTCGTTCTTCAGTAACTTCTCGAAACTGGATGGATCAAGTGGCTCGGAGATCGAACCCGCGATGCCTCCGGTTGGCTCCAGTTTTGCCAATTGCTCGAGCATCGAAAAATTGGTTTGACGGACGCGGTATTCGTCTGAAAATGGCACGCTGGCACCCGTTGTAATGGGAGCCATCCCCGGTCCGGGAACTGCATTGATTAAATAGCTACCCGCTGCGTCGGCTTCGAAGGTGCCCACGTAGCGTCCTGGAGCGGCTTGCCGCATCACCAAGGGAATGGGCTTGAGGTCCGGCCCCACCGCGACGGCTTGCATGTCTAGGAAATTCAGGAACTGGTCCTCTTGATTTAATGCATTGACAACGACCTGCACCTGTCCATTGCCAACATTCGTGGCCACTGTAAATTTTGCATCGGACTTGGTAGGACGCATGGCCCAACGCACCAATTGAGAAAAGAACTGGTCGTAACCACTCCAGCTCGTCCATTCGCCAGCCCAGCGTTTGCCGACATCGCTGGTAAACACGGCTGTTCGACCGGCACCGTACTGCCAAGTCGCCAATACGGATTGATTCTCGGGTTCGGTGGGATTGCTGGAGCGAATAGCGACTTGCACCAGCGGACTATCTTTCAGAGATGTCAGCACAAAACCTTTTAAGTTGGGCAGCTCTCGCGGTAGGCCCTGTACGATCTCGTGGGGATACGTGACTTGAGGTCGCAAACCTCCGTCGGGCTCGTAAACCAAGGGCCGCGAAACCCGCATGGCTTCGCGCTGAAATATCTTTGGTAACGCGGCGGGATTGGACGCGACGTAATAGTTACCGCCCGTAGTGGTGGCGATTTTTTGGAGCGTTTGGTGTCCGGCGGGTCCGTGGGTTCCCACGGCGACCGTCGAGATCTTAATTTGATTGCTCACAAATTGGCTGAGAACTCCACTAGCGGGCGGCGTTGGATCACCATCGCTGATAATGATCATATGCTTGATGGAGGCCGGAGTGGCCACCAGCGATCGCAGCGCCATTTGCATCGAAGGCTGAAACGCGGGCATATCGCCAGGCACCATGGCCCGCATGTTGCTGATCATGGCGGCACGGTTGGGCCCCACCCGGAGCATGCCGAGATTGCCACCCCACAGCCAGCGATCGCCGAGCGCGGAATACTCCAGGACACCGCAATAATCCATCGGCCCGAGTACCTCTAGTGCAGTTTGGCCGATACGCTTCTGCCAATAATTGCCCTGCGCGAGCTCCGAAGCGTGCAGGACCATCGCTAGCGCACCAACCGCTTCGATCTTCTTGTTCTTGATTTGAAAATCGACGGGCATGGCCTTTTCGATCACCGTATTGGCCCAGCCACCTGCTCCGAGTGCATTGGGGCCGCCGAGCATGATCAATCCCGAACCAACGTACTCTGTATTGCTCACGAGCATCTCGAGTTGCTCGTCGGTGAAGTTAGCAATGTCATCGGCCGAATTGCCGCTGCTGCGTGGGACCCCCGCCAAGATCACACAGTCGAAAGCCTGCAGCTCCGGCAACGAGGTGAACATCTGATCGCTGGTTTGCACTTCGACCTCAATGTCGCTGCGCAGCAGGGCTTCTACCATAGGCGCATACTCGCCTGGCGCATTCCAGTCTTCGATCAAGAGCACGCGCCCCTTGCCCCGCACATACGTGAAAGCATCCGCTCGATTATTTTGCTGGAGCGAATCGTCGGTGGGCCGGTCGGGCACGAACTCGGCGCGATACGTGTAACCCGCTGGCTGATCGATCGTGTCGCGAACTGGAAATACATTGACATCCTTGTCGAGTTCCACCGGCTGGTCGAGTAAGATTTCTTCGCGTGGTCCAACTTTGCGCAGCAAGCGCAAGCGGCCCGGCACTGGCTCATCAGTACCCTCTTGAAAGCGATTGATCACCACCCGTGTTTCAAAGGGCTGACCCTGGCGAATATTGGCGGGCAAGTCGACTTTCTCGACCAAAATCTCGCTCTTGGCAGCCATACTGATTGGCACCACATCGATACCAATGCCAGCTTCCGTCATCGACTTGGCCACCGAGGCAGCGGCGCCTAGCGTTTCGATACCGTCGCTAATGATAACGATGCGCTTGGCAGAATCCTCCGGGAAGGCTGCCGCAGCCAGTTTGAGCGCCGACTCTAAATTGGTCGCATCGGTGCGCCCAAGGTAGCTCTCAACGCCGCGCACGACGGGCAGGTCGTCGTCGTAAGGCGGGAACTCGATTGCCGCTTCGCGCCCAAAAACAATCAAGCCGGAACGATCGCGGCGGGCGTCGTCGCGGTGAGCCTGTACAGACTGGATGGCGTAACTCAACATCGTGTCGCGCTTCACCCGCGAAATACTATCGCTTTGATCGAGCAAGTAGATGACGGTCACCTTATCGCTAATCCAAACCCACTGGATCCCAGCCACAGCCAGAATGATCAGCAACATTACGATCGAGCGAAACGCGAGAGCCGCCAAACGTCGACCTGGTCCAAGGCCAGCCATCGAGCTAAAGCTGGTAAGCCACAGAATGGGAATTACGACCAGTAGCAGCAACAGCCACGGATATTCAAACGAAAAGGATATATTGCCCATCAAAGTCAGGCCTACTCGAAAATTGGCTCAGCGAAGGTCGGATCAGCGTGATCCAACGCACAGCCCACCACAGCATGCAACAGCTTCGTGGATGCTAATAAGATAACCTACTCTGGGCAGCTTCGCTGGGACCGGAGGAATAGACGAGCCTCGCTTTTTCAGCAAACTGCCAAGTTACAAACTGCCATTTAGTTTAATAGGGCCACTCTGCGACGGAGTCCAGGCGCGAACCGCCCGCAAGGAGATCGATATATACAGGCGCCCAAAGGCTGAACTCCAGCTACGACGGGTAGATAGTTGACTCTGGGGTCACCTTAGCGCGTCGTTCGCCGCTGGCTGCTACTGTATGCATCTGCGGCCATAAGCTGCAAAAGCGCCACGTCGTTCAAGGCTGGGCTGATATGAGTTGGCCCAGCAGGCGATTCGCCTTCCCCTCCGGCCGCATTTAGTTTGTTGACGACTAGCAACACGTCGAGCCCAGACAGAAATTCGTCGCCCGAAGTGTCCATAAAGCCAAAAATATCGCTCACGCCGCCCGCGCTAGATGTCAGGCTCCGTGACTTGCGGGCATTGATCTCGTTGATGATCAACAATGCGTCCAGTGGTGATGTGATTCCATCGTCGTTGACATCCGTGGGCAAAGCCCCATTGTGCCAGGGCTTGGCCAGCCCAAGATTCAACACAAAAATTTCGATAGTGCCCGGCGCGGAACTAAGCCCTTGATCGTCGGTAACGGTGTAGTTCGCGCGGTGGACACCCGAAAAGTTAGCCGGTGCGGTGTAAGTCACCGTGTTGGCGGCCATCGAAAAAGCAAGTGGACTGCCACTGGCTAATTGAGCTGTCAACTGGCTAGCCGGTCCGTCGGGGTCGCGATCGTTGGCGACCACGTTGAGCTGAACTGTCGGGGCAAGCGAACTGACGACCGCGCGATCCAGCTCGGCGATGGGTGGCGCGGGGGCAGGTGGATTGACTGCGAGGCTGTAGTTCGCATTCTGCGCACCGCCCACGGAGTTCACTTGCAAATAGTAGCTCATTCCTCGCGTTAAATTGGCAGATATCGTTTCGATATCGCCCGTCGAATTTGAAACGGCAATGACACTCCCACTGGCGTTGAGAAGCGCTAAGTCCAGATTGCCTTCAGCGTTTGAGAACTGGATGGAAAACGTGCCCAGGCCACTGCTCTTCGATTCCAGACGAAAGTAGTCGATATCCGACGGCGTATGAATCGACAGGCTGCCCAGTGTTTGCGGGCCGCCGGTCAATAATGTTGCAGTCGATGCGGAATTGTTCGCTTCCAACACGTCCGGCGGAATGGCACTTGGATCATAAATAAGATTGCGCCACACATTCGTCTGATCGACCGTAATCCCTGTAGCAACAATGCTATGCCTTATACCACCGCCGGATGCTGTCGCAGTATAAGTTCCAGCTGGCAACGCAATCTGATAACCTCCGGTACCGAGCGAACTGGTGGTGAACGTACCTGGTGATCCTTGAAACACGATCTGCACACTGCCCAGCCCCTCACCCGCTTCGTACCAAGCGCTCTTGTTTCTGTCTTCAAACACCGCACCCACCACCATCGTGGGCGCGTTCTGAATGTTAGCCAGTACTTGCGTATTGACTTGCGGACCAAAATCGCCGCCACCATAGGCAGTGATCGCCTGACCGATTTGTTCGAAGTCGCTGTTGTTGATAGCTACTCGGTGTCCTAGGTCGGCCCGCATCCCGTTGGGTCCACCTCGCTCCCAGTCGATAACCCAGGCTGCAAACGTATGCAGCGGAGACTTCCCGTAACCGTAAACATTCTCCGAAGTAATTTTCTCACCAGTTTGATTCCGCAAGTTTACGCCAGCACTAAGCAGCGCCTGGCGTCGTTCGAGCGAGTTGGAGTGAAACTGCTGCTTGGGATTCGTCGCCAGCATCTTGTCATTATGCGACTTGGCAAAGTTGTAGATGGCTTCATTCCAAGCCAGAGGCGGCACTGCGCTCAGCCCAGCCAATTGACTCTGCAAGACGCTCCCATTTACTTGTGCATAGTCGAGGTCGATCTGTAGGACTGGATCGCGGGCTCGCAGCGGAGAGGTCACCGCAATCAATCTCGAAAACTCTCCAGTCGGATCCGTGCGAAAGCGATTGACCAACTGTAGCAGCTCTTGCTCATCAGCCGACGGACTGAAAGCCAGCAGCCGGCGGCTTTCCAGCGACTCGAGCGACAATTTCCTCGAGGCCAACATATTTGGATCCAAAAACAATGAGGCTTAGCGATCGATAATGGCATCGCTAGAACAATCTATCTAGAAGACAGCAGCTGCAGATACATTGTTTCAAGTCTGCGGAGATTGGTCCAGGTTAAAAGTCGTAGCAATGATTGGTCCGAGCTGCAATATCGTGCCGCAGAAGCGACAACCCGCGATAAACACACCCAAGCAGGGGCGCATCGATGGACAATAGGTGGCACAAACCCGTCGTAGCTGAAGTCGACTTACTGCAATCCGCCGGAATTGCCAGAGATCCGAGGGGTTACTCATTTGCCGTGCATGTTAGGCAAACAAGCGTCGTATCAAAATTGGAATAGTAACCATCAAACACGTAAATAGTGGGTCAAAAATAGATGTCGTCAGTACCCACCATGAGGGTCGACGCCATTCACAATCACATAACAGCAATCAAGATTGTTCCCATCCGTTCACCCAAACGGATCGTGGGAGCAAGACTCCAATCGGTTCACTTTCGTAAGTCATGTGGTGGTAGCTGATCAGGTCGATCAAGAGTTGCGATTGCGTAGTCGGCTCTGGAGTTGAGCAATCAGCGTATTAAGTTCGCTCAATGGCCGACTGTTCAATTCCAAGTTGGCACTCACTGGGTCTCCCAGCATTTCTTGCAGTATGTGGATCTTGCCCCTCAACTCTCCGCGTTGTAGCCCTTCTTCACGCCCCTCTTCACGCGCGTCCTGAACGGCTTGCTTGGCGGCTTCGATCTGGGAATGCTGGTCGCGCAGGAACTTCAGTCTGGCCTCATAGAATTGTCGGTCTTCAGGGTTCTTCGAGATCATATCCAATACTCCTATGGCTTCCTGATACTGAGGATCAACTAACAAGGCAGCGAGCTGGACAGCATCCATCGTTTCCGCATAGCGCAGTAAGTACAACCATTTTTCTTCCGCTGGCAGGATTCCAATATTATCGCTCGAAGGAGTGAACTTGGGCAACTCCAACGTGTGAAATTCAAAATCATTGCTAAATACCAAGTCTTCTTGGTCACACCTGAGACGAAAACTGTGGTGATAACGAGGATAAGCGGCTCTGGCGAAGATGATTTCATCCAGAACGCAAATGCTCAAGACCGGCCGCAGGTCCGTATAGTACTGGCCCTCGCCGATCTGCCGAGCGTAACTCAGGCAGTTGTAATACAGTAAACGACGGGGGAGATCGACCGGACGCGTCGTCTGCATCTCGACGTTGAATCGCCTTCCCAACGAGTCCTGGGCAAGGATGTCGAGCACGACGATCTTGTCATCCGGTCGGTCCTTTTTCTCATGGGTTGGATTGAGGATGGTTACCTCTGTTACCGGTGATTCGAGCCGCAGGATAGCATTGAGAAAATGAATTGTCACAGCCGGATGCTCGGGGCTGCCGAGCATCACCTTAAAGGCAAAGTCAACTTTGGGGTCGATTCCCAGTGGCATGAGCAAAAATCCTCGTCTCGGAGAAACTCATAAACGACTGGCCAAGCGGTGCTGCTGTACTAGACCATACCTACGGTTGGTCGAAAAGGGTCGAC
Organism: Pirellulaceae bacterium; assembly: GCA_041741955.1. Classification (GTDB taxonomy): domain Bacteria; phylum Planctomycetota; class Planctomycetia; order Pirellulales; family Pirellulaceae; genus Aureliella. The sequence continues at coordinate 38,566 of JBGSJL010000122.1, forward strand.
CGCCACCCTGGTCAACAGTTGATACTCTTCATTGACGAGTACGGTCAGCCAAGCACAAACACGCGGTCGGTATATGAAAAGATGAAGCGCTTTTAAGTGCCTTAACCCGTTTGGCCTTCGTCTTAGATTTGCCTAGTCGACCAATTCGGCTCCTGACCCAATGATTTTAATAAGCAGCCGTCCGACGGCGGCGGCTGGCAACGGTTCCTAGTGCGAGAAGGACGCCAAACATTGCGGCCGAGGGCTCGGGAACGGCAGTGACATCAAAGGACAAACTATAGTTCGAGAATTGGCCTGTCTCTTGAATGTAGACCGTGTAAGTACCTGCGGGTAACGGAGCTGTGCCACCAGCACCACCCGCACCATTGCTTGCAGGATTTAACAAGGCTGGCAAAAAGTTTGGACTGCCAATCGTGGGGCCAAAAGCGTTGCCGATCAGCAGACCTCCCAAAACTTGATTACCGAACTCAAAGTTATTGATCTGCGTGGCTGAAAAAGCGAATATCGCATCGTCATCCAAGGCGATGAACATATTGCTGGACCCAAGGGCAGTACTAAAGCTGGTCAAGCGAATTGCATCCAATTGCAAGCCAGTGGGTATCACAAATGAAAAAATGTCGGCGGTGTTGCTGCTGCCATTGCCGATCGCTGTCACTTGCCCCGTGACAGTATTGCTTCCAACCATAGCAGCACCCAGCATGGTTGGGTTCTCGTTGTCCGAAGACAATTCGTTAGCAATCGACGTTTCAACGTATTGGAAGCCAGCCTGCACACTTTGAGCTACAGTCATAGACAGCGCGAAAACGCCGGCAAACCGCAAGACGTACTGGATCATGTGGGAGTCCCAAGAACGAGGAGTAGATTGACCGAGTAGATCCTTGACGGTCCTACCGACCTTGATGCTAGTCCGCAAATGTAAAACATGCAATTGTTTGGCCGCAGATAGGCCGATAGTTAGCTGCCTGACAGCTAACTCCCCCACTTCGGCTGCTAAGCGGAAGCCCTATTGAGTGAGAGCGGCCCAGAACATTGAGCTATCGCCCTAGAATCGTTGGTGATCCAGAAAATCAACCACAGCCATTTGCACGATGGGGTCATCCATTAAGAAAGAATGCAGACGGGGTACTTCGAGCGTCGCAGCGGCTCCAGGCAATTGCGTCTCTTCGACGCTGACCACAAAATCACCGGCACCATCGACGAGCGGATTTTGGTAGCTCGATTCTGGCAGCCGACCGGCGACGATACCAAACGGGCAGGTTGGTGTGGCAAGTTTCGCTTCGAACTGCTCCCAGTTTGGACCGAGTTCCAGACCTCCGGGGCCGGTCAGCCAGCCATAAAGATCCGTCTTGGCCAACTGCCGGGCGATCGACGCACCTTGGTTGGGTGGGCCGAGCATAATGACTTGTTTGACGCGGTCGAGCATCTGCGGGTCGGCTGCTCGCTGCCAATCTCCCAGCGCGTGCCGCACGACGATATTCCCCATGCTGTGACCCACAAAACTGATGTCGACATTCGCAGGCAAGCTGGAAACCACATCGCGGAGTGCTGCCGCATGATCCGAAATCGTCGCCCGGGTACTGGCGTATTCGAAGTAGATGACCGGCAGATCGGCTTTAACACGAATCGCTTCGCCCAGTCCCACCATCGAGCTCGACGAGCGCATCAGACCATGCAATAGAATGACTATCCGCTGTGCGTCCAGCGCGCTGGCGGGCTGGAGCTGCTGCAGCCGATCATCGCAGGCGACTCGGTTGCCCCAGGCATGACGTACATTCTTGTCGTCCAGCAGTCGCCAATGTCCCGTCAACGCGTGTTGCTGAATGCGCCAGCCCAAACGCCAAACGTGGTCTGTCCAAAGTTGTTTTCCACCCAAGGTCGGCAGTTGCCAATTTGGGTAGTCGGTAGCCGGTTGCGACTCTTCTTGCGGAGCAGCCATGCACTCAAATCCTTCGAAAAAAAAACTTATAGCTGCCAGCACCGCTACCAGCCTAGCGATCGACGGTATGGCAGCCACCGAAATCTGCCGCCGACATTCAAGCGTGCCTCTGGACATCATGCCTAGCATTCTAAGTTCGAGTAAGATTGATGAAACACTATTTGATTCCATTCCTGTGTCCTGGCTGACTGATCCGGAAATTTCATTGAAAATTGCATATTTGACGGCGGGAGCTGCCAGCATGTTCTGCGGTAGCTGTCTGCAGGATAACGCTCTAGCGAAGGCGCTGATCAAGCTGGGCCACGATACGCTGCTGATTCCAATTTACACTCCCATTTTAACCGATGAAGAGAGCGTCAGTAGCGATCGCCTATTCTATGGTGGACTGAATGTTTACCTACAGCAGGCTTCATCCGTTTTTCGCTGGATACCCAATTGGGCCGATCAATTCTTGAGCTCACCTCGACTTGTGGGCTGGATCGCGTCGCGGGCGATGGGCACTTCGGCGAGCAACTTGGGTGCGCTGACGGTTTCCATGCTCAAGGGCCACAATGGCAACCAGCGCAAGGAGGTTAGCCGACTGTGTGGCTGGCTAAAAACGCAGTCGCCCGATGTGGTGGTGTTTTCGAATCTCTTGATCGCTGGCTGTATCTCGGAACTCAAGCGTCAGCTCAAATGTCCCGTGGTCGTCATACTTCAGGGCGACGATATTTTCTATGACAGTCTCGAGGAACCCTATCGTAGCCAAGCGATGGTCGAGCTAAAAAAATTAGCCCAGCAAGTGGACATGTTTGTCGTCCACAGCCACGACTATGGACAGCGGATGCAGGCCAGATTGGAATTTCCAAGCTCGCGACTCGCGGTAAACCCGTTGTCGATTGACCTAGCCGATTTCCAAGTTGACTCGCAGGTCCTGCGGGCGGCGGATCGCCCACCGACGGTAGGATACCTAGCGCGATTGGCACCAGAGAAGGGCCTGCATCTATTGGTGGATGCATTTATCGAGCTTCAGAAATATCCAGCCTTTAGCGAGGCAAAACTTAGCGTGGCGGGCTGGCTGGGCAAGCAGCATGAAGGTTATTGGAACGCGCAGAAGGAGAAACTAAAATCCGCCAGCGTGATGCATCTCTTGGACTATCGGGGCAGCGTCGACCGCGCCGGCAAGCTAAAGTTTCTCAGCGAGATCGATGTGCTGTGCGTGCCAACGACGTATCTAGAACCCAAGGGCCTGTTCGTACTGGAAGCGTTGGCCGCTGGTGTGCCGTATGTCCAACCCGCTCACGGTGCTTTTCCAGAAATCCATCAGCGACTCGGCGGTGGGCATCTATTCCACCCCAACACGCACAGCGAACTATCACAGCGACTGGCTGAAGTCCTCAGCGACGTGGAGGGTCTACGCATGTTGGGAGCAGTTGGGCGAGTTGCCTTGTTTGAAAAGGCATCGACTCGGCAAGGGGCCATGCACTTTGCAACGCTCCTCGATACGCTGCTGCCTGGTGCTTGAGGCGGGCGGATGAGCGTCGCTGTCTTACCCGACATCGGCGGTCGACCAATGCAAATCAACCAAACGCCAGGTTTTTCCGGTGGGGTTTTTATCCTGTAGCAAGGCGGGAAGCCGCTCGGGGCGAACACCATCGTAGCAGGTGAGTTTTGCGAATCGGAAAAGGCTGGCAGGGATGCCTACAGCGGTGAAGCCTGGGTGTCCGGTAGCTGGGAACGGTCCGCCATGGTTCATCGCCGGACTCACTGCCACACCCGTGGGCATCTTATCGTTGAGCAAGCGTCCGACTCGGCGCGTAAGCAGTGGGGCAATTCGAGCATAAGCTGCGTCATCGGAGCCCTGTTTGGACGAGTAGATGCATCCGGTCAAGTTGCCTTCGAGCCCGCAGGCTACTTTTTCAAGTTCGTCCAAGTTGTCCGCCACGACGATAAGTGTCGCATTGCCAAAAGCCTCGGTCTGGAAGACTTCCGGATCGACGATAAAGTCTCGTGCAGATACTTTGAGAAGCGTATTGGAAACACTACAACGACCTTCGATGGCCTGCCCACCACAGAGCACCTCCGCGCCAGCAGAGGCGATGGTCTTGATCGCGGTTGTTAGCGACTTTTGAACAGCCTTTGAAAGCAGTGTGCCGGACGGAGCCCCTTCGTATTTGACGGCAACTTCGGTTACGAAGCGATCCGCGTCGCTCCCTTTGAGCAGCATGATCAAGCCGGGGTTGGTACAGAATTGCCCCGTACCCATGAGCCCACTGGTGACCATTTCAGTGATTAGTTCGTCACAGCGCTCGTTCAATGCACCCGGCATAATCACCACGGGATTGATACTTGAAAGTTCTAAGTAGATCGGTTTGCCGACCGCGTCTGCGGCTGCCTTGAGCACCAGGCCGGCATGCCGACTGCCGGTGTAGCCAATAGCGCCCAGTCGCCGATCGGCGACCAGCTTTGCGCCGTCTTCGTGCGACAGTCGATAGATCAACTGGATCGTTGCGTCTGGCATGCCAGTTTCTCGACTGGCGTTCAGAGCCAGCTCGGCCAGCATCCGCGTCGTGCCGGGATGCGATGTATTTGCCTTGCCAATGACCGGGTTACCCGCCGCAATGGCTGCTGCGAAATCTCCACCGGCTAGGCTATTAAACGCAAATGGGAAGTTGTTGGGACCAAAAACACAAACCGGTCCGATGGCTTCGTAGCATGAGCGAAGGCCGAGTTTGGTATCGATTACGGCATTGGCCCATGATCGATTTCTGGCTGCGGAGGCTGCTTGTCGCAGTTGGCTGGTCGTGCGCGGTAGCTCGACATCGGCTAGTCGCGGCTTGACAGGCAGGGCGGTCTCAGCGGCAGCCATGGTGACAAGGGCTTCCGCGTTGGCGTCCAATAGGTTGGCGTATGCCTCCAGAAAAGCAGCCATTTTTTCGGCTGGAAGTTGCCGCAATTGGTCGGAGGCTCGAGAGGCGGCGTCGAGAATTTTCTCGCAATCCGACCAAGTGCTGACCGGAAATCTTTCGGGAAGTAGTTCGCCCGCAGCCGGATTGAAAGACTGGAAAGTTTCCCTTGCCGCAGAATCCAGCCACTTTCCGTCCACAAGTATGGGCGCGCTGGGGGAAGTGAGGGTGGCCATGGCAAGTTCCTTAATGAGGGGGGAATTCATGCGAATTTCAAGCAGATTATAACGAAATCTGGGGCTTTTTCGAGTCCCTGGCGTCTGTGTCAGAACCATTGAAATGTAGCAAAAAAGATCCTTTTGAACCCGCACACAGAGGATTTCTGACGTAGGTTTCCAATAGGTCAGAAAAAGCTGCCGCAAGTCAAATCGACTTGTGGGCGTGAGACCAGACAATTTTTCAACTCAGAAACCCAGCCCAGAAACTGTTTTGCCGCTTCGAACCAAATTGAACGGCGGAGGTGATTTTGACATGAAGATCATGAAATTGGCACTAGTCGCATTACTAGCTGCTTGCCCACTTTGGACCGCGCAGTCCCCGGCCCAAACTGTTGCACCGGTTCAATCGCCGGCGCGTCCACTGGGCCTACCAGTACACGGTCCCGTATACCAATACGCATCCGATGCTCGCAGTTCGGACTTCTACGTCAACTACATGCCGAGCTTTCTGGAGATTATCAATTCGCAGCTTGCCGAAAGCGTGGTACTCACGGGTCGCCAGGGATTCAAATTGGATGCCTCACGCTTGTTCCTGCGGACTGAGTCTGACAGAAACATCCGCATCTATTTCTTGTTCGAGGGTGCTGGCTACCACAATACAGTTGGATTTGCTTGGACCCCAGCGGGCTCGCCTGGGCGTGGAGCGCCAGCGGTGCTCTTCCCAGATGCCTCCATCAAGAGTGGCAGCACTCGCACGACATGGGAGCCGCTCAAGTGTGGTGACTTTGTGGAAATTGGACTCGGCGACAATGGTTATCAACTCGACTTTTTCCTAATTTCCAACGCCGTCAATGGTGGCACGCAGTGGCTTTGGAACGACCCTTCGGAAAATTCTGATTTGCTTCAGCACGTTGTCGCATTCATGCTGCCCGACAGCCCGTACATCCTGCTAGGCTTCGAAGACATCATCGGTGGTGGTGACTTGGACTACAACGATGCGCTGTTTGTGGTCGACATTGGCGATATCAATGCAGAAAACTTGTTCGAAGACTTCAGCAATTTGCCCAACTAGGGCACCAGACTTCGTCGAGTGCAAAATGCACTAGTCGCGTAGCAATTCAAGTTCCGAAACATGGACAATTTTGACATGCCAACCCGAACACAAACACGAAAAGATAGACGCGGTGTTGCGACGGTCGAATTGGCCTTCGTACTGCCGGCTTTTATTGCCCTCGTGTTTGGTTCGATTGAGATTTGTCAGCGATTGCACGTCAAGCAGTCGGCGATCATTTCGGTTTACGAGTCCTGCCGTGTTGCAACGCGGACTATCAGCAACACGACCACCGTGCTCGATACCTGCAATGCGTTACTGACTCAGCAAAACGTGCAGGGTGCGACCGTGACTGTCAGGAATATGACTCAAGCAAAAAACAATTTGGACGACATTGTTACCGGCGATGAAATTCGCATACGAGTCGTCGTGCCATGGAATCAAAATGCGATATCTCAATACGTTATTAGCGACACCAGTTCGTTCCAAGTTCAAGCTTTTATGCTGCGAGAATGATGTTTTGAACGCGCAATCCTCGTAGCCGATTAGAGATCCCGAGATAACTCGATTTACAACAAGTGTAGGTGTGAAGATGAAGCGAAAAAATTCAGCTCGAAAAGGCACCATCATGGTGCTCTCCGCCTTTGTGCTGGCTATGCTCAGCATCATTGCGGCTCTGTGCATGAACTCAGCCTACGTGGCTCTGGCAAAAACCGAGATGCGTTTGGCCTGTGATGCGGCTGCCAAGGCTGCCTCAATCAACTATGGTATGACCGGCGATATCGCGGCCTCGCGCCTGCGAGCCCGTCAGATTTGCCAAAGGCATCTAGTGGCTGGCGAGCCGCTGCAGATCCGAAATATCGACGTGGAATTTGGCAATGCTGTACCCAATCCCAATGGCACCTACAGTTTCACCAAGGATGTCGCCCCCTTCAATTCGTCAAAAGTCCATGCGTCCTTTGTACGTCGAGCCGGCAGTGTGGCGGCTCTGCCTGCGCTCGGAAAGTTCCTGGACCAGGAAGAGTTTGTACTGGTCGAAGATTCCATCGCGACGCGCGTCGACAATGACATTTGCTTGGTAGTCGACCGCTCCGGCTCGATGGCCTGGGATCTCACCAATGAGGCCTATTCGTATCCAGGGGCGTTGCATGGCAAGTCGATTATACAGAATTACTTTTTGCCTCCTCATGCCACGGGCAGTCGCTGGGCGGCCCTGAGGACATCGATCGCCAGTTTCTTGACCGTCTTGAACACCAATCCCTACCACCCTCGCGTGTCGCTGGTTTCGTACTCGAGCAACTTTGATTTTGGTAACTTTCACTCGCTGGTATCGTCCGTCGATCAACCACTGACCAACGATTTTGGCTTAATTCAATCGCAGCTTCAAGTCATGGGGACCAAGCCGCTGATTGGTAACACCAATATTGCTGCTGGACTTCGCGATGGTATCAGTACCCTGGCCGGGCAGGGCGCGAGTCGGCCCAATGCAACGCACAATCTCGTGCTGCTAACCGATGGCGTTTTGACTCAGGGTGATGATCCTGTCGCGCTGGCAGCTTTGGCCCAGTCTCAGAACATCAAGGTGCATACGATTACCTTCAGTGCACAAGCGGACCAAGCTCTAATGTTGCAAGTTGCCACCGCTGGCGGAGGCAATCATTACCACGCGCCGGACGCCGCTACGCTGAACGCAATTTTTACGCAGCTCGCTGAAACCCTGCCCGCGATGTTGGTGCAGTGAGTTTGCTAGGTGCTGATCTGCCACGTAGGGCGCCAGCCTTGCCGCTGGGCCGCTAATTCTTTCAGAAGCGTGTTTCGAAGCTAGGAAACTAAAATGGCGTCAACTCATTCGCGTTCGAATAGACAAAGTTCAAATCGCCGTGGTACAGTCACGGTCGAGTTTGCGCTATGTGTCTCAATCTTCTTCATGTTCGTCTTCGGCATGTTGGAGTTGAGCCGCTTCATCTATGTGCAGCACTCTGTACAGATGGTGGCCTACGAGGCGGCGCGAGCGGGTATCATGCCGGGTAAGACCGCGTCGGACGTCCAGACGCGGGCGAGTAATCTTATGCTAGCTACGGGAGTACGGAACTACTCGATCAACGTCGCTCCGGCAGTGATCAACAGCCTTACCGAAAATGTGGCGGTAACGATTACATGCAACTTCGCGCAGAATAGTTGGGTTCCACCAACTTTTCTTACCAATCGTGTCATCTCGACCACGATCAGCTTGCAACATGAAAACATGGCCTATCTGCAACCTGGCAATACCGACCTAGCCTCGATCATCGGTAACAACAATAATGAGCCTATTGACGAATAGAGAGGTCAGACCGTAGCCTGGCATTAATCAGGTCGCTCTTTCCGACTCCCAAGTTCTGTAATGAGGCCGCTATGCTCAAGCTGCATCAGACGGTGCTGTCTATGCTGCTGCTCGCGATTGGTTACCACCGGCCCGTGGTGGCCATCGATACGGTCGTGGTACGGCCCGCCTTATGGTCGTCGGCTTTGAGCGAATGGAAGGCGTATCGTGAGTCTCAAGGGCATCGAATTGCGGAAATCGATTCGGCGATTGGGCAATCTGCGATTCGCGATGCCATCCAGCAGTTGGGAACCGAAAATCCGCAACAACTGAAGTTTGTTCTTTTAGCCGGTGACGTGACGGCCCAAGCGACCAGCGTGCCAACCTTCTACCATCAGAGCACGGCCATGAGTCAATTTGGAGGCGATCGGACCATCGCCTCAGACAACGCTTATGGCGACTTGAACAACGACCAGATACCCGAACTGGCCGTGGGACGAATCCCAGCCGATTCGGCCGAACAGCTCAAGCAAGTGCTATCGCGTGTCATTGCATTCGAGCAGCAATCCGATTTTTCGCGATGGCGGCGCGACGTGCATGTTATTGCCGGGGTGGGTGGATTCGGAGCCGTGGCCGATTCCGTAATTGAAATGACCACCCGTGGCTTTCTGGCAGATCGTATTCCTGGTTGGTCGGAGATGTCGTTAACGCAGGCCAGCCTAGATAGTCATTACTGTCCCGATCCCCGGCGTTTCAGTCAAACCTGCGTGAACCGCATGAATCAAGGCGGAATGTTTTGGGTGTACATCGGTCATGGTCATGTTCAGACGCTCGATTACGTACGGGCTCAAGCAGAGTGGCTGCCGATTCTGACGCACGAAAATATTTCAGAAATTCAGTGTGGTGCCCGACCTCCCATCGCCATCTTTTTAGCTTGCTACACCGGCGCGTTTGATGCCATCGAGGACTCGTTGGCTGAAGAGTTGATGCTCAGTAAAAACGGACCGATCGCTTGCTTGGCGGCCTCGCGAGTCTCGGGACCCTACGGGCTGGCAATGCTCTCCGACGGACTGCTGTCGAGCTATTTTGACAGGCAAGTCGGCACGCTGGGGGAAGTTGTTTTATCGGCCAAGCAGAGCTTGCTTTCGTCCGATTTGATGGAAGTTGCCCCATTGGACGCTGGCGCGGCGGGCTTAGGTCTGACGGATCAGCCTTTGTCCGCAGTGGTTCCGCAGCTTTCGAGCGAAGCCCATGGGGCGCGAAAAAGGCAAATGGAAATGATCGCTGGCATTGCCAGTGCGCTCAGCCCACAAGACTACGATTTAGAAGCCGAGCGGCGCGAACACTTGTGGGAAATGAATTTGTTGGGCGATCCGCTGCTACGCATTAGCCATCCAAGCGACCTTAAGTTATGGGCCGATGAGCGCGTGGAGCCGGGTCAGAGCCTAGTTGTGTCGGGTCGATCGGATATTCCAGGAAAGCTCACGCTCGAGTTCGCGTATCGCCGCGATCAGGTCCGCAGGGAACTCAATGAAATGGGCGGTGATACAAGCACCGAGCTCGGCCGAGCCGCCCTGCAGCAGCGGTATCTTGCAGCCAACCAGCGCGTCCTGTCCCAGCAAGAAATTGACGTTGACGCCGGAGAGTTCCATGTCGAATTGGCTGTGCCGGTCAATCTGCCACGCGGCAAGTATGCCGTGCGCGGCTATCTAGAAGGCCAGGCCGCTTGGCGAGTTGGCTATCTGGAAATCAGCGTCCGTGGAGCTAAGTAGCGACTGCCAGTCGAAGTCTGCCCTGGATTCCTAATCGGGTGTCAGCACCAATTTGCCGGTCAACGAGCTTTGCTTGGCAAGCGTGTGAGCTTCTTGCAGCCGGTGTGCCTCGGCAGCCTGGCTGAGCGGCAGCCGACGGTCGATAAGTGGTTGTAGGCGTCCTGTCGAAAGCCAATGATTAATGTCCGAGGCTGCCGCCCGCTGCTCGTCCGCAGAAGCCTTGAACATCGCAAAGCCATGGAGCGAACAGCCCTTCACATAAAACGGTCCAACGGGGAAGGCGGGACGCGCGTCGCGGCCGGCCATAAGAATCATACGACCACGCTCGGCTAATGTGGCTACGGAAAAATCGAAATCCGGATCGCGCAGGGTCTCCCAAAATACATGGACTCCCTTGGGTGCCAGTTCGAGTACTTTGGACTGTAAGTCGCCTTGGGTGTAATCCAGCACGTGGTCTGCTCCCAACTTTAGGCAGCGCTCTACCTTTTCTAAGCCGCCTGCCGTAGCAATGACTTGAGCACCGACGGCTTTGGCCATTTGTACGACCATTGAACCGACCCCCCCCGCTCCTCCGCGCACGAAAATCGTCTGGCCCGATTTGAGTTGTGCTTCGCGGAAAAGCCCCAGGTGAGCTGTGATCGCAACCAGCGCCGCTGCCGCGGCCTGGCTGTCGCTGACACCCTGAGGCGTCGGGTAGAGCCACTGCGCGTCGATCGCGCAAAGTTCGCTGAATGTGCCCTGGCGTCCTAGCAAGCCCTGGTTACTGCCCCACACGCGATCGCCAACTTTGAATTGTCGAACCGCCGCGCCGACTTGGACGATGCTACCTGCCACATCGCAACCGATCACAAACGGCTTGGGCAACTCCCAAAAATTGGCACCGCCGCGAATATAAGTGTCGATCGGATTGACCGACACGGCGCCCATCTTTACCAGGACTTGATTCTCCGCAGGCTGTGGGTCGGGAAGGACGCCGTACTGAATTGCGTCCGGTGTACCGGTTTCGTTGATAAATGCAGCGTTCATATTGTCCTCGTTTGGGTTGGGAGTCGGAGCATCAGGTCACCATAGAATTCTAGCGAGGAAATTTTTTCGAAAGATTTTTTAGGCTGTGACCTAAGGTGTCCAGGCTCTGGCGAAACTAACTCTCAGTCATTGGGTCCTTCAGTTCTCGCACAATGCAGAGGTAGGCGAAAGAGCCTAAAATACCATGTCTAACGCACTAATCGAATCACCAGTTAGCAGTTCGCAACTCTTCTTCGCGTGGTCCGAGCAAGCCGATTGCGGCATTGCACCACCCAACCAACCTCGACAGGCCAACCAACCTCGACAGGCCAACCAACCTCGACAGGCCAACCAACCTCGACAAGCCAGCCAAACTCGACAAGCCAGCCAAACTCGACAAGCCAGCCGGACCGTAGCGCCAGCACCGCGCCAAGTGACTGCACCAAGCGAAGCGTTGGAAGCTGAACTGGAAATGCAGTCACTCAGTTTTACATGCGAGGGACGGATCGAAAAGCCAGTTCGCATGGGTGCGGTCATGATTAAGCTGCTCAAACGCTACGGCATTACGGATCAAGAGATTGCCGAGGGTGTTGCAGCTTACGCTCGAAAATATCAAACTTCAGTCGCATCCTAACT
>JBGSJL010000123.1:0-5332 GCA_041741955.1 Pirellulaceae bacterium
CGACTTGATAGCCAAGCGACTCGGCCGCTGCGATGAAATCTTTTTCCATCGCGCATTGCGCTGCCCAGCATACTTGGTTAGCGGAATCTCGAAGGTCACCTGAGGCGATGAGCGTGATTGGTTTGGACATTGCTACAGAGCCAAAGAGAGAGAGATGGTACAAAATTCGAAGGGAAAAACTGAGCAGGCTAAGTTTAACCAATCCAATTGATTTCCGCTTAGACTAAGGATCAAGCGGAAAATAAGTGGGATAGGCTTCCAGCCTGTCATGCGGGAATCGACAGGCTGGAAGCCAATCCCACGTTCTGAATCAGACAGTAATTTTCCGCACGATCCTATGAAAGCGATTGAACAGCAGACGCCAAGCGGCGATAGTTTTCATAGAGTTTGTGGTATGCCAAGTGGCGCTCGGCTCCAGGCTCAACGATGATCGAGTCGCCCTGTCCCGCCGACATGGCCGCAGCCGCGGCGGCAACACTTGGGAAGCCACTCTGCTGCTGCCCTGCGGCCACCATGCCCAACACGGCAGCGCCCACGGCCGGACCCTGCGTGGCGGGATGTATTTCGATCGGCCGGCCCAGCACGTCCGCATAAACTTGGACAAATGCGCGGTTGTGATGCGGTAGGCCACCGGTGGCAATCAATCGCTCGATGGGCACTCCGCCATCGCCTAGGAGATCTACGATCCAGCGCAGCCCAAATGCCGAAGCCTCCATCAACGCCAAGTACAGATGAGCGGGTCCGTGCTCGAGCCCCAAGCCGACGAAGGCACCGCGTAGGCTGCCATCCATCAACGGCGTTCGGCAGCCGTTCATCCAATCCATGCAGCTCACGCCCTCGGCCCCTGGCGGCAACTGCATGGCTGCCTGCGACAATTCGCGGAAGTCGTCGAGGTTCAGCAACCGCAGGAGCCACGCAAACGCATCCCCCACGGCCGCCTGGCCTGTTTCATATCCAAACATGCCGGGCAAAATTCCGCCCTCGACTACCCCAGCCACGCCAGCAATGTCGACGAACTGGACCGCGTTGAGCATATGGCAACTACTGGTTCCCAGGACCATAACCAGAGTCCCGGGCTCAGCGGCACCCACTCCGGGAACTGCCGAGTGAGCGTCGATAATCGCCGTCGAGACGGGTGTAGCGGGTGTCAAGCCAAACCGCTCCGCCATCGCCGCTGTCAATCCGCCAGCCGATTGGCCCGGTGAACGCATAACGCCGGGCAATCGATTGGCAAGTGCCTCTGCCAATGCTGGGTGTACCGCCTGAAAATACTCGGGGGATGGATAGCCTTCTTGAGCGGACCACATTGCCTTATATCCGGCTTGGCAGGTCGAGCGTGTCAACGTTTCGGCGGAACCGCCGACCAATTGCCACACAAACCAATCGCCCGCCTCCAACCAAACTTCGGCTGCTTGGGCCACGTTCGGAGCATCGTCGATCGTTTCCAAAATTTTCGGAAACAACCACTCCAGTCCAATAATGCCACCGTAGCGATTGAGAAAATTTTCTCCGCGTTCGGATGCAACCGCATTCATCCTTTGGGTTTGTTTGAGCGCCCCATGATGCTTCCACAATTTCGGCCACGCCAAGGGAACGTGTCGCAGCGATTCAAGCTGGCAAAGCGGAACTCCGGTTGCGGTCGTCGGCAGCATCGTACAACTGGTGAAATCTACGCCAATACCCACGATATCCTTCCCGCCAATGCGCGCCTGATCCATGGCCCTGCGAGTTGCGCGCACGGCCGACTCGATCCAATCGGCGGGATCCTGAAGCGCGTATCGCGGCGGTAGGCGCTCTCGGGTTCCCGGCAGCGAGAGCGTGATCTGGCCGCTGACATAATCGTCGGTGGCCAGTCCCAACACAGTTCCTTCGGTATCGACAAGTATCGCGCGCACCGACTCGGTGCCAAAATCCAAGCCCAGCGAAATGGGTAGACTCATTCAGCATTTCTCCAGAAATATCATTGCAGGTCACTGAATTCGACACGACGAATATTAATTTTTGTGAAGTCCCTTGTTTCGACCTACCGGGGAAGTACTATGGGCGCGTTGTCGTCGATTTAATGTGAATGGTAAAGCCACACGAGGAAGCTAGTCAATCATGAGTAAAAATCGCACCGTTGTGACCGGGGTTTCAATTGTTTTTGCCTTCGCGCTGTGTATGGTTTCGCGGTCTGCGTGGGCCGACGTTGTCATTCTAAACGTGAATTCTGCGCAGAGCAGCCTGATGCTTGGTGGTACTGCATTTGGGTTGAATTACGTGCAGCAGAACGCAGGTTCGCTTGTGACCACATTAAGTGGAACGATCCGTGCGGACCTCACCGCAGGCGTATTTACATTTTCGGCTGGCAGCGCCATCGTTGCGGACATAAATCCAAATGGTCCTTATACAACTGCTCCAAATCCCATTGGAGTCGAACCTGGAAACTTTGGCGTTACGGCCTCTGGAGTCGTACCTGGGTTTGGAGATGCAACGGTCAATGGAGTTTACAAAAACCTTGTTTTCGACGTTACCTCTGGCACCACGCAAAATGGAGTCGCGCTGACCGGTGCCACGCTGAGGTTCACAGCCGGTACACTCGATTTTGGTGCTGCCACGGGACTCGGACCGCAGGTGGGCAGTTCGAATTTGGCGAATGTCGCAGGGGCCAATACTTCTGCCGCTTTGGTTACTTGGGACGGCACTACGTTGACCCTGCCCGTAGTATTTCAAACACTTGGTAGCAATCGCGTAGAGAACTGGAGTGGAACGATTTCCGCAACCGCTGTTCCGGAGCCTTCAACGATCAGTCTGCTTTTCTCCTTTGGCTTCGTTGCATCCATGCGTTGCCGACGACGTCGCCCCCTGCTCGCTGCGGAAGCCAGCCCGGTTGTCTTGCCGGTGAAGTAGTTATCCCCGGCAAGCCAACCTCGGCGCCCACTGCAAATTGCCCCTTCGAACCAATTTTTTAAGGTTCGATAAAACGCTACGTTTGTCCTGATTTTTACATGTCGATGGCGAATCCTTGGCGATTTTCTCGTGAGAGGAACGCATTGGCTTGCGGGTCGCCAATGATTTCGCGCTGGGTCGGATCCCACTTCACTTCGCGGTCAAGACGCATCGCAATATTCGCCAGATGGCAGATCTCCAGCATACGGTTGTGCGACCAGACATCGGAAATTGGTTGCTTACGGGATTTGATCGCCTGGACGAAATTGTCCGAGTGATTCTCACAAACAGGGCCACCGTAGATTTCATTGATGGCTCCCTCTGGCAGAGGATTGGTCGCCAATTTTTCGATGGGCTTGCCAACAATCTTTCCGCGATTGACGAAGAACCGTCCCTTGGTCCCTTCGAACAAGATGCCGTTGTCACCGGAGCTGGTAATGATCAGCTCTACGTCGCCGGGCATGTCGGCCTTGATCTTGTAACTGGTGGCGATGTTGTATTGGTCATGCACCGTGGGATGGCCGTCCTTGTACGGGACGGGGAGCACGAACTCCAGTGGCGTGACCTTGCTTGGTCCAGTGTCTGTGACTCCCAGTGCCCAGCAGGCAATGTCTACGTGGTGTGCACCCCAGTCGGTGAGTTTGCCACCGGAGTACTCGTGCCAATTTCTGAACGAATAATGGCAGTTGCTGTACAAAGGCACGCCGCCTCCATAGCCCTCACGCATTTCTGGCAGCGCGCGATATTCGACCTTGGGTGCGGGTCCCAGCCAGACATCCCAATCAAGTTCTTGCGGTACGTCGACCACCGGTATTACTGGCGAAGGCTCGAAGGCTTCGATCCCGCACGTGACTCGCGTAACTTTTCCAATACGTCCATTGCGTACCAGCGCGACGGCTTGGAGAAAGAGCTGCTCGCACTCAGTACGCTGCATGGTGCCGACTTGGAACACGCGCCCAGTTTCCTTCACCACTTTTTCGATCAGCTTACCTTCGGCAATCGTCAGCGTCAGTGGCTTTTCACAGTAGACGTCCTTTCCAGCCAACATCGCTTCGACTGCAATCTTGGTGTGCCAGTGGTCGGGCGTAGCGATCATGACTGCGTCGATGTCCTTACGCTCTAGGACTTTTCGATAGTCGCCATAGGCGTCCGGCTTTTTACCTTGGGCCTCGCCCGTCTTTTCAATGTTAGTGCCGAGGACCTTGGAGTCGACATCGGCCAGCGCGGCAAAGTCTGCGTATTTGTAGGTCTTGCTGGTGATGAGGGCGCCCTGATTCCGCAGTCCAATCGTGGCAAATACAGGACGCTCATTCGGCGAATCCTGGCCACGCACAGCGCCATGGGTACCCAAAAAAAATCCAGCGGCGGTGGCTGCGCTGGCGGACTTAAGAAACTTGCGTCGGTCTATACGGTAGTTGGGGGACATTCTGAAACCTTGTGAGAGAGGTTGGGGGAAAACGTGAGAAGATATAGTATGACAGAAATGCCAAACTCTAGCCGTTGCCGATCATGGACATTGGCCATCAGCGCAGCGTCTGTGTCCTGCCAGGCTAAATCGTAATGCTAATCCTCGTCATAATCCATGCGTAGACGCTACTCTACGATTTCGATTTCGCTGTTTGGAGTGCTCGCGACCAGCCGCAGAGGCCGGCAATCCAGCCCCAATCCTGATACCCAAAGTCTGATTTTCGGATAAAGTTTTAGCACGCTCCAAGCCACGTTTTGCGACTTCGAAATACTCACCAATGAATACCAAGCCAAAGAAATCTCTGCCCGCTGGACCGAGCGGTCGCTGGCGACCGACACTTAAATTGATTCGCCAACCTCGGCAGGCGTTTGAGGAATGGTCGCAGCGTTATGGTGATCCATTCCATGTCCAGGCGTTGAACGGCCCCGTCGTGGTTACCGGTCGGCCCGATTTGGTTCGCCAGATTTTTTCGCACGACTCGACCGAGTACAGTGTCTTCGCCGCACAATCGCTAACGCCGATTCTCGGGTCCGGTTCGATGCTGTTGCTCGATGGCCAGCGGCATCGCGAGGAGCGCAAATTCATCATGCCGATGTTCCATGGAGATCGCATGCGCGCGTATGCGCAAACGATGCAGAATACAGCCCGCCATGCCATGGAACGAGTTGCCAGTGGCAGCACCTTTAAGATGCTGTCGATTACCACCAAGATATCTTTGGAAGTGATCGCTCAAGCAGTTTTTGGTGGCGAGAACCAAGCGGCTATTGACGAACTAATGCAACTATCCCGCAAGTCGATCGACGCTACCAAGCCGATTTTATTCTTTTCCAAAATGGCACACTTCCATTTTTTGGGATTGAGCCCTTGGGATCGATTCACGAGATCGCAGTCGCAGCTTCGCGCCGCCTTCGCGACGGAGTTCGCGCGTCGCACGCA
>JBGSJL010000124.1:0-11118 GCA_041741955.1 Pirellulaceae bacterium
CAGCCACTGAGGCGCCTTGTATTTGCCAGCGATGACGACATTCACATAGTGGCGGCTGCGCAGGCAGTGATCCCAAACTGACAGCAAGCAATTCGCGTCCGGCGGCAGGTAGACGCGAACAATCGACGCCTTTTTGTTTACAACGTGATCGATGAAGCCTGGGTCTTGATGCGTGAAACCGTTGTGCGCCTGCTGCCAAACGTGCGAGGCAAGCAAATAGTTCAGCGACGCGATCTTCTTGCGCCAAGGAATCCCCGCAGTGACCTTCAACCACTTAGCATGCTGGTTGAACATCGAGTCGATGATGTGAATGAACGCTTCGTAGCTGTTAAAGAGTCCATGCCTGCCAGTCAGCAGATAGCCCTCCAGCCAACCCTCGCACTGATGTTCACTGAGCATTTCCATGACCCGGCCGTCACTGGCCAGAAACTCGTCGTTGTCTTTTGTTCGCGCGTCCCATTGCCGATCCGTAACATCAAAGACAGCGTTCAGTCGATTGGAAAGAGTTTCATCCGGCCCGAAGATGCGAAAGTTGCGTTGCTTGCGATTGAGTTTGATGACGTCGCGAAAGAACTCGCCCAGAACGTGCGTGTCTGCCGCTTGCACTGCACCGGGAGCCGGTACATCGACCGCATGCTTTCTGAAGTCCGGCATGATCAGATCTTTTAGTAACAAACCACCATTGGCATTAGGATTTGCTCCCATCCGACGCTCGCCGACAGGCGCCAATTCAGCCAGCTCCTTAATCAGTCGCCCGTGCTCATCGAACAGTTCTTCCGGTCGATAGCTCCTCATCCATTCTTCGAGCAGTTCCAGATGTCCGGGGTGATCGTCGTCGATGTGCAGAGGCACTTGATGGGCTCGGAATGTCCCTTCGACCTGAAGGCCATCGACGAACTTCGGCCCAGTCCAACCCTTGGGCGAATTGAGTACGATCATCGGCCAATGCGGTCTGGTTGCGTCGTTGTTATCGCGTGCCTTGGATTGAATTTCACGAATCTCTTCAATCACCTGATCCATCACATGCGCCATTCGCTTGTGCATCGTTTCGGGGTCGTCGCCTTCGACAAAGTACGGCTTCCATCCGCAGCCTTTGAAAAACTGCTCCAATTCCTTGTGCGAGATGCGCGCAAAGACTGTCGGATTCGCGATCTTGTATCCGTTCAAATGCAGGACCGGCAGTACAGCTCCGTCGGTGATCGGGTTCAGGAATTTGTTCGAGTGCCAGGCGGTAGCAAGTGGCCCCGTCTCCGCTTCACCATCACCAATCACACAAGCCGCGACCAGATCCGGATTGTCGAATACCGCTCCGAAGGCATGGCTAAGCGAGTAGCCGAGTTCGCCACCTTCGTGAATCGAGCCTGGACACTCGGGCGAGACGTGACTGGGGATGCCACCAGGAAACGAAAACTGCTTGAATAAATTTTTGAGTCCAGCCTCATCCTGCGATATCTCTGGGTAGACTTCGCTGTAAGTTCCTTCCAGATAGGTGTTGCCCACGATCGCCGGGCCGCCATGTCCGGGTCCTGAGATGTAGATCATGTTCAAATCGAACTGTTGAATCACTCGATTCAAATGCACATAGATAAAGTTCTGTCCGGGCGTGGTCCCCCAATGGCCGAGCAGCGTCGGCTTGACATGCGATCGCTGCAACGGCACCTTTAGCAACGGGTTGTCGTACAAATAAATCTGTCCAACCGACAGATAGTTGGCTGCTCGCCAATAGGCATCCATTCTATTCAGAATGTTTTTGGCCGCCTTGCGTAAGTGCCGTTTCGTGATCGTACTCATCGTTATGAATCCAGTTACTAAATTGTTTTCTGATTTCGGCTGCTGGCTCGTGCCATTCTTACAGTGCCGCGTTCACAGGCTCCGCCTTGCTACGCAACGTCTTCGAGGCTGCACCTCAAATGCGTCCGGAACGATGTTCGACACGAATAGCAAGGGGAGCCTGCATGACACTAGGCGTGCGATCATTTGTCCATCGTCAGGACGATGCTAGTATCGTGCGTCGAGCCGTTTGAGTCATTGTACGCGCATTCCGCGCGAGGGCGCGATGCGACGGCCCGAACGCCAGCAATGTTAGCGACGTTAGCAATGTTAGCAATGTTAGCGACGTTAGCAGTCCTCGGTGTGTCGCAGCTTACAGCATCGAGTAGCATCTGAATTCAGCTATTGAGCGATTAACCAAAGCAATATGGCGGATTCCACCATGTTTCTGCCTGGCTAAGTTGAAGAAAGCGTGACTCGGTGTTTTTCGTCTTGTGCAGCTTGTCTCGCTGGTCAGCCCTAGAAGCTGCCATTGGAAATCTTGCATCCACCCTTTTCCTCGAGAATTGGCGCGACGTCAAAACCAGGCAGCATGCTGTTGTGGAAAACCTGTTGTGCAAAACCAGGGCCTGCGAATGAGACACAATTCGGCATATCAGGATGGTCCTGCCGCAGGATTCACGCCGTCAACTTCGAAGTATTCAGCGTACTCTGCTGTAATTTGGCCCGATTTTTTGCATAGTACACTGATAACCTAAATGACATCGCCAGCATGCTAACTTGCGATGGCGATCCAACTGGAGGAAACAAGGATCAGCAATCCACGGACCATTTACGACATTTTGCAGTTGATTGAGAGCTACCATGGTCAGCGGCGAGCAACTTATGCCCGACTCGCCAGCGAAACGACCAATGCAATGGCTCAAATACTGCTGGAACATTGGGTCGAACTTGAAGATTATTCGCTCAAGGTCGTCGTGGGCGAAATGCTGCAGCTGGATCCAAAACACGCGACATACTTGACCTTGGGGCCGCTAGTAAGCCAAGAGGTTACGCAGGCGAGTGATTGTCACAGTGCAGGTAACCCCACATTTCAGGCAGCACTGGCCTGTGCATTTGAGTCGGATCATTTACTGGATCAATTGGTGTCTCGGTTGGAGGAATGCAGTTCTGCACAGTCGGTCTTGGACTTGGCGAATCGTTTGCGTGATCTGGAAGAAACAAAGGTGTGAGCAGAGCGATCGGGGATTCTCCAGGCGGCTAATCATCCTACCGCCGCTTCTTCCATGATTTTGAGAATCGTGGCTTCCACTTCCTGCGCCACCCCTTCCAGTTGCGGCGAGTTGAACATTGCCAGTAAAGTCGTTGGCTTCAATGTTGCCAGAATGGTTTTTCCGCCTTCTTCATAGATAGAAATCCGGCATGGCAGCGCGGTGCAGACGCTCATGTTTGCCTCGAGCACCTTCTTGGCTTGTTGCGGCTGGCAGACTTCGAAGATCAGGCACTTATGTATGAAATCCACCCCTTTCTTCTCCATGGTCTCTTGCAAGTTGTGAACCTGCATGACGCCAAAGTGATTGGCCTGTACGGCGGCCTGCAAGGCAGCCGCCGCGTCACTTACAGTTTTGTCAGTGGATAGCTTGATCAGCATTGGATATCTTTCATGCATAAATGTTCATTTTACAGGCGAGTCGTGAACGCACGAGTTTTTCCTGGAAACCCTGTTGGCGTTGGGCTTATCCACAACAGCCTCCGGGCTTCTTTTCCGGCTGGGCACCAGCGGGCTCGGACAGGCACTGTCCCTCGAACAACTCTGAGCGACCCCGCGTCGTGATGCGATGACCGGTAGCTGGACGAGCTAACATGTCAAACACTTGGCGTGCGATCGTGAGTTCTTCGTCTGTGCGAACAACTCGCACGGTAACACCACTCTCCGCGGTAGATATCAGACTTTCATTGGTTTCGTTGCGGTCCTCGTCGATTTCAATTCCCAAGAACTGCAGCCCTTCGCAAATGCGAGCACGGATCGCTGGAGAGTTTTCGCCAATGCCGCCTGCGAACACGAGCGTGTCGAGTCCACCCAATGCGGCAGCGAATGAGCCGATCCACTTCTTCGTTTGATAACAGAACAATGCGATCGCCTCAGCCGCTCGAAAATCGCTTGTTTCCATCGCGAGCAAGTCACGCACATCCGAGCTCAGCTCAGAAACTCCCAACAAGCCGGATTCTTGATTCACCATCCGATCGAACTGCTCGGCTGTCATCTGTTCGGTACGAGCCAGATAGCCGATCAAACCGGGATCCAGGTCTCCTGAACGCGAACCCATTGGCAGTCCAGCGGCAGGCGTAAATCCCATGCTGGTGTCGATGCTTTTGCCATCGCACACAGCAGCCAGACTTGAGCCATTACCAAGATGAGCAAGTATCACGTGGCCCTTGGTTGCTGCCACATCACCCAGCCTGGCAAGCTCTTCTAACAGGTAGGCAAACGACAGACCATGAAATCCATAACGATACACTCCCTTATTCGATAATCGTCGCGGGATTGCCAACATCTTGGCCACGCGCGGGATCGCAGCATGAAAGTGCGTGTCGAAACAGGCAACTTGAATTGTCTCTGGATTGCGTTCGCGAAAGGCTTCGATCAACTCGATCTCGCATGGCAGATGCTGTGGGTCGCACGCGCTGATTCTACGTAGATCATCCAGCAACTCCTGCGTGACGAGTTCAGGCTCCGTGTGCTGCATGCCATGTACCACGCGATGGCCCACAGCGTCAGTCGCCAACAAGCCAACTCGCTCATCAAGCCATTGAACCAGGAACTGCGTGGCTGCCGGAAAATCCACCGCGTCGATCGTGCGGCGGTCGCGTTTGTTTGTAAGCGATTCATGAAATTCAAATGTCGGTTCGCTGATACCGATTCGATCTATCGTGCCAGCCAAGGTACGAATTAACGTTCGACGCTCTTCAAAGACCGCAAACTTGATGCTCGACGAGCCGCCATTGATCGTCAGGACGCGAGGTTTAGCTGATTTCATGGATGACTCCCCCGACAGCATTGAAATTTCCTGCAACAAGTTTTACGCTGGAGTGGGCGACCAGGTAATAGGCCGTTGAATTCTCCAAACGCGGCTCTTCCCCGGCCGAAAACAGATCCTGGGGGGATCCTGTAGTGTGATTCGTGCCAGCAACACCCGATGGCCTACAGCGCTATGCGATTGCGAGCTAACTTGCTGATCAAAGCATTGAACCAAGAAGTTAGTTGCCGCTCGAACGCCGACTACGTTAGCGGTCCTCGGTGTGTCGCAAATCACAGTTTCCAGTCGCGATCTGAATTTAGCCATTGAGCGATTAACCAAAGCAACATGGCGGATTCCACCATGCTTCATGCTTAGCAACGCAAGGCACGCTAACCCGTAGGACGCCAACGCCAACTTTTTTGGGTTAGTGTCAACGCAGTGAAAAGCGGCGATTGGAGTGTAGTCGAGCGGCTTGGTCGAAAGCAGATCAATCGCGCCCATGAGCTGCCCTTCCAAGCTGTATTTCAAAGCTGGCTGCAATTCACGGAATGCCATTTGCACTCTTCGTTGGACAAAAAGCATCGAAGGACAAAAAGCATCGAATGTACCTAGCACAACTGTTTAACCGAATTACCCGAATGTTTCCGCTGGCTGTGGTGACGGTATTCACTGGCTGCTAATCAAAGACCAACATTATTATATGAACTCTGCAGCGATACGTTTTATTCCTAAAGACAAAATGGTAGCCGAAGGCTATGGCAAGTACCTGCCTGACGCGAATAGACCGCATTAAGAGTTGCGTCACGGGCTTACCACAGCTGCTGACTTGGAAATTGATGCTGATACACGCCGACAACTTGTAGCCTGTGGCTACGATTACCAGAATTGGAGCAAAAACAGATGACAATGATACCTACCCGCGATGGCCATGGGCTGTACGTGAAGAATTGGGGTACTGGGCGGCCGGTAGTTCTAATCCATGGCTGGCCTCTGTCTGCCGATAGCTGGGATTATCACGCTATGAAGCTGGCGGACTCAGGTTTTCGTGCAATCGCATACGATCGGCGAGGTTTTGGTCGCTCCGATCAACCCTTTGGCGACTATGACTACGATTCCCTATCGGACGACTTGAGCGACGTGATGACGGCAATGAAAGTTGAGGATGCATGTATCATCGGCTTTTCCATGGGTGGCGGCGAAGTAGCCCGCTATATGTCTCGTCATGCTGGACGTCACGTAAAGCAGTGCGGCCTAATTTCATCCGTAGTGCCCTATATGCTCAAGACCGATGACAATCCCAACGGTGTCGACCAGGCGGTGTTCGATGGCATGACCGAAGCGATGCTAGCCGATCGACCGAAGTTCTTCGGTGGCTTCTTCAAAGACTTTTATGGGGTCGGATGGATGTCGAAACCTGTTAGCGATGAATACCTGCAATGGACCCGAACTGTCGCGATGCAGGCGAGCCTGAAAGCAACGCTTGCCTGTGCGAATTCGTTTGCTACAACTGATTTTCGTCCTGACCTTCCGGCGTTGACAGTGCCAACTTTAGTCATTCATGGAACGTCCGACGCGACGGTACCGATCGATGCCAGTGGACGACCTGCGGCGAAAGGAATCATTTCGGCTAGCCTGAAAGAGTACGATGGGGCACCGCATGGCTTGTTCGCTACACACAAAGAGCAATTGGCGGACGATTTGCTGGCCTTTTTGAAAAGCTAAACAGGGCTTTCAGACCGTCTAGTAATTACAACGCTCAGTAACGGTAGATCGCTGCAATTCTGTAACCGTCAACTAGAGGGTGACCTCCCATATCCGACGCAAGTCCTCTCAAAGAAAGCGACGCTATGCAATTGCTAACAGCGAAATGCCCCTACTGTGGGCGCGATGTCGAAACGACCATTGATCACACTGCCGAGCCAATTGTTTGTCCCAAGTGTGAAAAGCCGTTTGAGATGGAAATCCCATCGGCGGTGGTGACGTCGGTACGGGAAGTCGACGTGGTGAAGACGGAGGACCACATTGCCTCCCAACCCGAGGAGCGAACTCTGTTGCAGGTGCATCCCGTTGTGTTTCGCGCTCGGCCGCTGAGATCGCTGATCGTCTTGACCATCGCCGTGGCAGCAATCTATGGACTTTGGCTCGCACTTACGATGGATGATTCCGCCAGAGAACCGGAGTTGCTTGGATCAACCGCACTAGCGTCGATCGATTGGCTGCTCTGGATATCTGTGGCGGGATTAGTATTTGTCGGCGGAGTAGTCATGGTTTGGCTTGTGTTGAGCTTGTCGACGACTCTGACCGTCACCAACAGCCGCACGATTTTTCGAAAAGGAATCATCCAGCGCGACTCATCAGAAGTTCAGCACGATGATGTCCGCAATCTACAAATTAACCAGTCTCTTTTGCAACGATTGCTTCGCATCGGAGAAATTGGTATTTCGAGCTCTGGGCAGGACGGCTTAGAAATTGTCGCTCAGCGTATTGCCAGTCCAGGGTCTATCGTGGAAACAATTCGGAAAAACCAACGCAGTTAGAATTCGCGCCTTCTGCTAGCACAACTCAAAGCGATCGAAAGCACCGGTTGGCAACAGTTAAAGTCATTTGCTCAAGTGGCCATTACCAGGGTCGAACATCATCGGGACTACGCTAGGCAGCTTGCCAATACGTTTGAAGACGCTAGCAAGGCAGTCGACGCCTACCGGCAGCGAGTACGGAAAGTAACGTAACCGATCCTAAGACGGCGTCCGCTATTCACCCGTCTGCGTGTCCAAGCCGTTCGTCATGTCGCTGTTTTGCCAAACAGGTCGCAGGAAATGGAATTTGCGACATCACTGAGTCGTTCTTCGATCGTAACGACGACTTGCAGTTTGTCGGCTAGGATTTCCAAACGCCTGCGTAAGAAGTGCGTCCCTTCGGATCTTCGAGTCACCCGAGTGTGCCTTTGAGAATTTTCTCCAACTCAAGCGATTGGCTCTGCCGGTAAATGTCACTGTGCCGTCACAGACATTCGTCGCGATCGCGTCAACGTGGCTAAACACAATCGGGGCGTTGCGGAACGATGTCAGGATGGTTGGAATTTGAAGTGGCTTGGCCGGTTGGAAACCCGTTATTCTTGGCCGCGCGGAATGATGACGCCACGGTCGATCTGCTGACCATTCTGTCTTCTGCGGTGACAGTGCTTATGTCATGGTTTAATCTGCGGGTAGTGCATGCCACCACTACGGATTGGTTGAATACTCGATATCGAAATAAGTTGATAAAGATAGGCTGGTTGGAGAAGACCTACTGAGATACGTAGCGAAGGCAAAAGGCAAATGACAACTGAAAAAGCACAGCAGAATACTGTCATGGAGAACATTCACGACGCGATTGAAGGCGTCGACGAACCCATGGAAAATGCCCATCCCACGGCTTCCGGAGTGATGGTAGCGGGGATTTACCCAATTTTGCTCCTTCTGCTCACGCTCGGGGCTTTAGCTGCCTTGGGAATCGCATCCTGTGTGCGCTAAAACTAAATGTTGAATGAAGTCGGCTTGAAGGTCGAGCTCAATCCCATAGATGCCTTTGAATGTCATAAGGAGTTTGTAGTGATAAATACGAAAAATACCCTGTTTTGCCTGGTCGCCTTCCTGTTGGGTGCAGCATTTTGCTAGGGACCATTTGGGCGACACATGGCTGCATGGGAAAGCTACCGTAACCGGCGACTGAAGGCGCGTGTTATCACCGGGTAGGCGAGATGCTGTACGGGTTAGATTGGCCTCACGCTTCAATGCGAAAAAGCACCTCCGGACATGCTGCTTCGCCCGGACCCAGAGTGAGCGCCGTACGGCGATCCTGTAAAGGAACCGTGCCCCAGTCCATACGATGGCCGAAATCCACCATAGCCATACATACCAGGGCCACCAAAACCATAACCCACGGACGCATTAAGAGTTTTTTTGATCAGGGCAACGAAAACGCCTCACCTCGGGATTGCGAAGGGCTAAGTGCTTGGTTTTTCGCCCTGATGTACGAGCCCGCCATAGACGGAACGACGAAGGCTTCAACTCGACTCGCATCAGCTTGACGACTTCACCCGGTGTGAGCCCAAACTGCACCTTGATCGCGTCAAAGGCAGTGCGATCCTCCCACGCCATTTGAATGATCCTATCGACGTCATTTGAGATGAGAGGCATGTTGGTCATTTAGAACGGGGATTGTCGCTGCGTGTTGGAATTGTCTCAACACGTCAAGTTGCCCTCAACCGTTTTCCCGCGCGCCTACGCGCCCTGGGGATCAACTCTCGGACGTGTCGATGACACAGGATCGTCGTACAGCACTTGTCATCGTCGTACAGTTTTCACGTTCAAGACCAATCCGGTTTGATAACGCTTTCCGATGAAAGTCGTATCGCTCCGGAGTAAACGGCGTTAATTTCTTGGCGTCGTAATCTCCCCGAATAGAGAAAGTGAATCGAATGTCCACCGACACCCTGGCCAAGCCAGTAGCTACGAAAACGATTGTAGAAACTGCAATCAACAATGGCAGCTTCAACACTCTTGTCGCCGCTGTGAAGGCAGCTGATCTTGTGGCGACGCTTAGCGGTACCGGCCCATTTACCGTTTTAGCACCGACTGATGCTGCTTTCGCCAAGCTGCCCGCAGGAACTGTTGAGTCACTGGTTAAGCCAGAAAATAAAGCGAAGCTAGCTTCTATTCTGACTTATCACGTCGTAGCAGGAAATGTACCTGCTGCAACGGTGGTTACGCTGAAGGAAGCGAGCACTGTTGAAGGCTCGAAGATTACCATCGAAGTCAAAGATGGTTCGGTTATTCTGAATGGAAACACGAAAGTGATCATTACAGATGTACACTGCAGCAACGGTATCATTCATGCGATCGATACTGTTCTCATGCCTCCAGGCAAGTAAATCTTCGCTCGTCGATTATTGAAACTCGTTTGCGCTGCAGACGAGTTTTTTCGTTGACGGGCTGGATCCAATTAGACTTAACGCGACTGCATTGTGTCGCTACCCATCGAACTATTCACCCGCGTGAAATACGAGAACACGCTGAGGACACACAAGCCATACAGCATCGCGACAAGACCGATCGCTAGATCGTATGGCTTCGGCGTCGATAGCGAGATGCGTAGCAATACGGTCGAGATTACAAAGCCAGCATTTCGGATCACATACTCGTATCGTTCGTAAAATGGGATCGAAACGATCAACAGAAAGACGTCTGTAAAAATCATAAACTCGAAGAACGCTGGAAAGAAAAAGAAATCCAAATCCTTTCCTTCGCCTGCAAATGCCCCACTTAAACCGACCACATCCGTCAGCCATTCCGCGAAATTGTAAGCGGCAAGCAAGAGCAGGACGAAGCATAGAAGCGTCGCGATCGATTTCTTGATCGCCACAAACTTCTCAAGTTGATTGTGCGGTGGCGAATGAATGACGGTGAGACTTAGGCGTCGAAAACCAGTAACCAGCAGAAACATCAATACCGCCGCGACCATGTCCATCAAAACTATCAAAGCTTCGTCCCTTTGACTGAGCCATGTCACTGGATCGCGAAATTCGCCAATATCCTTGAAGACTCGTCGAATGACGATCAATGAAACAATCTCATATTGCTTGCCAATCGCGCTCGTGTGAGACCTCGGTAGCGCCAGTACTAGCAGCAAAACTTCGTAGAAAAGTATGAAGCTGAAGGGCGTGTAAACAGCATGGAGAAAATTCCGATCGAGCCCTGCTAGTGGTCCTGACCCTAAGTAGGGGACGGTGCGGGCCAAAGCGATTAACAATAGGTGAACGATAAATCCCGTTACCGCCAAACGCACCACCCAACGTTCAAGCCGACCTTTCTGCTTGTCTGTGTCGCAGCGATCGTAGAAACTAGCGAGAGATGATGTCAGGTGATGAATCAATTTCGTGCTTCGTTATGCGTGACAACGGTCACGAGCTCAAGGCAGCGCTCGTCGATTGATAACTTCAATGGCGAGATTACCAAGCTCTAACATTGTCTCGCAGCGAACAGCCCCCTCACCATCGAACGTGTCGGCACTCCGGCCTCCAATTAGGAATTTGCCGCCGTACTCCGCTATGACGGTCGCCAAGCGACTTACCTCTCGATCCTGCACGCGGCTGCGGATTGCATTGGTCAATGCAAGCCAAACGATGCTTGGTTTCTCATCTTCCACAACATCCGTCAACACATCGATCGGCGTATTCGGTCCCAAGTTGGTTTCGTCAAAACCGCTCTCATGCAAAACCAACGAAACCATAAGTGATGGAAGCAGATACGGATCGCCATCCGGCGCGGCGCCAATCGCAGTTAGTGCG
>JBGSJL010000125.1:0-11355 GCA_041741955.1 Pirellulaceae bacterium
TAGGTCAGAGCATATACGGCCAACAGGAACTTACTGCCCAGGCTGGTCACTGGATAAAGCGCCAGCCAGATGGCCGTCAGTGAGGTCGCTGTCCATAGGAAGCTAACATTGAATCGCGGTCGTTCCGAGTCGCAACGGCGATGGAGATTCGCTTCAATGGGATTCGCCGAGTCATTCATCGGTTGGACGATCGACAATACTTTGCTTCTGGAACGGAAAGCTGTCGCTGAGTTCCGCTTTGGAAAGTTCTGCAATAAACGGACCAATACGGGCGACGATGGCCGCAGTGAGCTGTTCCCCCTTTTCAACAGTGGCTGAATGCGGATTGCCAGAGCCAGAATTTGTGGTCAATAAATGCCATGGGCGTGTAAGGCCGACCCAACCTTCGTGCAGGGCTTGGAACTGGAGGGGTCTTCGATCACCCGCGTCGGCGCGGAATGCGCCATTGGACTCCCGGCTAACCAAATCCGGCCGAAAGCTAAGAATCAACGACGTTTCCATTTCTCCAGCATGATCGTCTTGGTGTTCGCAAACCGTTTTCGCGATATCGCCGATCATTTGATACCAATTGCACAAGAAAATCTGTACTTGGGTCTTTCCAAAAATCTCGCGCAAAAAGGGCTTAAATTCATTGCCACCATGACTGTTAAAAATCAGCAATTTGAAAATGCCGCTGGCTTCCAAGGAGCAGACCAAATCGCGGAGCATTAGGAATAGGGTGCTAGGCTGTAGGTTTAATGCCAACGGAAATGCCTGCATGTTGGTCTCCGTGCCGTAGGGAATCGTTGGCAGTTGCACGACGCGACCGCCCAGCTCCCAAGCTCGCGCGCAGCATAGATTTGCCAATGAGGTCGCTTCGATCGAATCGGTGCCGTAGGGTAGGTGAAGGTTGTGCGGTTCCGTGGCGCCCATAGGTAATACGGCGACCTGCCAGTCCAAGCTGCGGGCCTGTGCGAGCGTGAGTTCTTCAAGTCGCCAGTCATTTCTTGTGGATGAAGTCATTGGTACAAATGTCGCGAGCGGTCAGATTTTGGCTAGCCTTCCGGCCGCCAACCCAGGCAGGTCCGGTACAAGATTATACGCGTGGGCGTTGAGTGTTTGGTACTCTTCGGTGAGAATTGCCATTGCCATGGCTCACTCAGCCAACCCTATTCTCGAACAAAGTAACGCGATGAGCAATTCGGCTACCGAAGCGCCTAAGTACGAATTCTTTTCCCACTTGGCCAGGATCATCAATTCCGGACAAGCGCGTTCGGTGGTGATCGCTGGCAATGTCAACGATTTGTTTTTTGACGGGCAGAAATACGTGCCACTGGTACCGTTTCTACTGCGCAAAACTTCGGTGGGTGGACTGATCCAAGTGGTCTACGAGCTCAACGGCCCAGTTCGCTTGAGTGCGGAGGACCAGGCCAAATTGCGTGAGGCTTGGGCGGCCTGGAAGACGGGCGTGGAGCTTCATTCACTCGCCATCAAAGATTTGGGGCCGGAGAGTAGCAAGATCGAGTTGCGTCGACGTGAATTCGATCAATACCTGCGGGATGCAATCGGCAATGCGACTCAGGCGCTCGAATTCTTAAGGCAACTGACCATTTGTTCGCGTGCTACATTGCGCGAAAATCTTCTAATTTTTATCGAGGCGGCCGACATGTTGTTGCCTTCGGGCGACGAAAGCGTTTCGCGTATGAACGATACGCAATTGCGGCGAGTAGCCATAGTGACGGATTGGTTCAGCGATCCAGATTTTTTTGCAGGCAAGGATACGGTCTGCCTCGTGGCGGAATCCAAGAGTCAGATTCATTCGCGAATAAGTCGCTTGCCCCAAGTGCTGGGAGTTGATGTGCCGGCCCCCGACACGTTGGCGCGGCGCCATTTCTTGGGATGGAATCCAGCCGCCTCGATGTCCGCAGCCATTCCCGTGCCGGATGAAGCCTTACAACAGCCGCAGCCCACCGAGGGCGATGCGCAGCTCGACGTGCTGGCGGAATCGACGGCGGGACTGACGATTCACGCGCTGCGGCAGTTGCTACTGGTTTCGGCTTATAGCGGCAGGCCCGTCTCTAGAGACGATGTGGTGCGGCAAGTCGAGCAGTTCATACAGACGCAGTTGGGCGAGGATGTCGTCGAATTCAAAAAGCCAACGCACACGCTCAAGGAGGTGGTGGGGTTCGAAAATCTGAAAAAATTCTTGGCAGAGTATATGTTGCCGCGTTTGAAGCTGCCCGATGATCGCGCGCTGCCCGGAGCGGGTGTGGCTGGACCGATCGGGGGCGGCAAGACCTTTATCTTCGAAGCGGTGGCGGCAGAACTTGACATGCCCGTATTGGTGCTCAAGAGTATCCGCAGCCAGTGGTTCGGTCAGACCGATGTCATCTTCGAGCGTCTAAAGCGAGTGCTTGAGGCGCTAGAAAAAGTCGTCATCTTTGTCGATGAAGCCGATACGCAATTTGGCGGAGTCGGGGAGGGAACACACGAGACCGAGCGGCGCTTGACCGGAAAAATTCAAGGTATGATGAGCGATCCGGCTCTGCGTGGCAAAGTGATTTGGTTGCTGATGACCGCCAGAATTCACTTGCTTTCTCCCGATATTCGTCGCCCAGGACGCGTGGGCGATTTAATCATTCCGATTTTAGACCCCACCGGCCAGGATCGGCTCGACTTTATCAAGTGGATGCTCAAGCCAGCGGGTGTAGTTGGCGCAAACTTGGTCCCGTGGCTCGACACAGAGGGCTTGCCGCCGGACTTTTCCGCAGCCGGGTTTGCGGCTCTGCGCAGTCAGATCAAGGCCATTCCGCCGCAATCCGAATTTGAATTGAAGGAGTCCATCGGCGACTTTATTCAGCCAGCCATCGGCCAGACCCGCCGGTATCAAACGCTGCAGGCTCTGGTAAACTGCACTCGTAGAAGCCTGTTGCCGGACCCGAAGGTGACCGAAGAACAGCGCGCCCTATGGGAGCGAGAAATCGGCCTATTAGAAGCACAAGGGATTCGCTAGCTGCCGGTGCTGACATTGAGCGACTTGAAGACCGTTTGACGTAAAGGAAAGCCATACTTTGAAAAAGATACACTCGCTAATTTTCGCGCTGGGCATGATAGCCCATTGGGCTGCCCCTGCCACCGCGCAGGAAAGCTTTCGACAGCTGGTCGGCAACGTGCCGGTGCAACCTGTTGCATCGTCCGACACGATTCAAGTTCCCTACATTACCTGGGGAGGTGATATTGCCACCTTTTATGCCAACGGCGACTTGCAAACACAGAGCGGTTCGATCTTCCAGTCCGCGGGACTCAAGATCAATCTGGTACCAGGCGATGATTTCGTTGGGCAAGTTAAGAACTACTTGGCGGGCAAGACGCCGCTGATACGCGGCACGTTTCGCATGTTGGGTCAAGCCAGCGAAGTTCTGGGAGCCGATCCGCGCACCAAACCTGTGGTTATCATGCAGCTCTCTTGGAGTGCAGGGGATCATATCGTCGGTCGCGAGGGCTTGAAGTCGCTCAACAGTTTGAAGGGCAAGAAGATTGCGTGTCAACAAGGCGGCCCACACGTGGGCTTGCTGTACGATTCGCTGGCTGCCGCGCAGTTGACGAATTCGGATATCCAGATCGTGTGGACCAAAGATCTTACCGGTCCCGGCGGTGCCGCGGAGCTCTTTCGCAAAGATGCTTCGATCGACGCCTGTTGCGTCATCACACCTGATCTGTTGGGCTTAACCGGCGGCTTTGACATGGCCGGTAGCGGTGCCGAAGGCACGGTCAAAGGTGCTCACGTCATCAACAGCACACAACAAATGAGCCGCTCGATAGCCGACGTTTACGCCGTGCGCCGCGACTGGTACGAAGCCAATCAGGCGTGGGTTAAGAAGTTCGTAGCGGGCTATTTGAAAGCGGCTAACGATGTCGTAGCGATGCGCAAGGAGTTTGAGTCCACTCAGAAAATGAGCCCACCCTATCGGCAATTGTTGGCCAAAGGCCAACGGATCTTTGGTCCGGAGGTTTTACCAACTTTGGAAGTTGACGCGCACGGATTGCTACTGGACTGCGTATTCGTCGGCTTGCCGGGACAAATCGCTTTTTTCACCGACAAAGGTAACTTGAGTGGCTTCGACGGTAAGCTCAAAGAATCATTGGATCTAGCAACCGGCTGGGGCTATGCCAAGTCGCGTATCGGTTTTGATCCGGTAGCCTTTGATTACAAAGAGATCGCCAAGTTGGCGGATTTGGAGTATGTTGAGCCTGAGAAAAACTCTGCGCGCTTCGCGGAGAGTGGCGAAGCGGTTGACATGTTCTTGGGCGGCAATTTGGACGAGAACACCATCGTCAGCTTCACCATCAATTTCGAGCCCAATCAGGAAGAGTTTTCCGCCGATCGCTACGGTGCTGAATTTAATCGCGCGGTCAAAGCAGCGTCGACCTTCGGCAATGCGCGGGTCGTCATTCGTGGGCACTCCGATCCCACCAAGACGCTGATCGATCTAGTCAAAGCCGGCATGGCCAAGGGGATCATCAAGCAATCGGGGACTGCCGGAAACTATCGCTACTTTTTTAAGGGTAATCCTCTCGATTTGGAAAATCTGAAGGAGATCATGACGCTGGTCGAATCGGGGGCATTTGCCGGCGGGAATCCCGATCCGACGGTTACGATGCACGCCGCCATGAACCTTTCCAACGCGCGGGCCAGCCAAGTCAAAGATGCTGTCGCAGCCTACGCTCGCTCGATTGGAGCGAACTTGGACCTCTCGCAGATTTCACCCGTCGGAGCCGGCATTGCCGAACCCGTTGTGGCTAAGCCAAAGTCGATTGACGAAGCCAAAGAAAACATGCGTGTCGAGTTCCGTATTGTGAAGGTAGATGCCGAAACAATTGCTCCCAAAGACTTTGATTTTTAATTGTCAGGTCTGTCCTGAGATTGTGGACTGTCAATACCAGCTCGACGCGTCAGCGCATGCATCGTTGGCGCAGGTTGGTGATCATGGCTAGCGCTGGCCTGTTCAAACTTTGGTATTGCTCCGCGTTTTCGGCGCACACTTTCGATGCCGTTATTGTTCCACCTTTTCAGCCAGGAGGGCGACATAAGACCTGCGGCTGGCGTCAGCCACTGGTATTCGTTTTCGCCACAGCTAGCCCAGAGGGCGACACACAATCCGCATTTGCAACAATGTTTCGGCCTCCGGGCTAATTGGGTTTAAGGAATCGCATGGCTACATTGAAAACAATCGCATTACTGTTAGCACTGGCTGTGGCGAGCTTCAGCGAGGAGATTTATGCTCAGCAGAGTGTCGTGGTTGTACTCGATGACTCGGGTTCGATGGACGCGCGAATGCGGACCAAACAGGGGCGCGAGCGTCGCATCGACGCAGCCAAAGCGGCGTTGGCAGAAGTGCTACGTAGTCTTCCTGCCGATACCCAAGTGGGCGTGTTGGCACTGAACACTGAAATCAATGGCTCCAGTTGGGTGGTTCCGTTAGGCTCGGTCGATCCGCAAGTTTGGCAACCTAATTTGCGACTTATCGAGGCAGATGGTGGAACCCCACTTGGCGCGTTTCTCAAACTTGGCGCCGATGCGCTGCTGGCCGCACGCGCCAAGCAGGTTTATGGTACGTACCGTTTGCTCGTCCTGACCGACGGCGAAGCCAATGACGAACAGCTCGTGACTGCCTATCTACCAGACATTCTGGCCAAGGGATTGCGGTTGGATGTGATCGGCGTTGACATGCAATCCGATCACTCGCTGGCCAAGCGCGCGCATTCGTATCGACGGGCTGACGACGAGGCATCCTTGACCCAGGCGATTGCGGACGTATTTGCGGAAACTTCGCTGGATGGAGACGATGCCTCGGCAGATTTTGAGATTCTCGCTGCGCTGCCGGATGAGTTTGCCGAGGCCGCGATCAAATCTTTGAGCATCCGCAACGATGGGCCGATTGAGGCCAAGAGTCCTGATTGGCTAGGCGGCGAATTGGACGGGGCAGGCACGGAGCCGTCCGGTACCCAAGACAGTGTGCTGTCTGCACTCGGGGGATTGCTGTGCTGCCTGTGCCCCTTGGTCGTATTGACAGGGCTAGTAAGCTTGATGTGGATCCTGCGTGGTTCGCGTCGAAAATAAAGAACGAAAAATTGTATTTACTGAGCGATCGCTGTGACCAAAGCTAAGATTTTTCTCGCGTCTGTTGTTTGGTTGATCCTGCTTTCCATTGGCGTTTTCGTATACCGGCTCTGGTATGTTCCGACGGTGGCCAAGCAGCGGGAACAGCAACAGGAGCAGGTGCTCGATGCGACCAGCGGCAATTCGAATTACAAGCACCGCTTGAAACTCGGGCTCGATGCCTTTTCGGGCTACGCAATTCTGCGCTCCGATGCGATGGTCCAGCAACTGCGCAGCCAAGAGATCAAAATGGAGTTGGTCGACGATGGCGCGGATTATGCCAAGCGATTGACAGATCTCGAATCGGGAGCGCTACACATGGCCGCTTTCCCGATCGATGCCCTGCTCAAGGCCTGCGAGCAAAGGCAGACCTTGCCGGTGACCATTGTGGCGTTGATCGATGAAACTCGCGGTGCCGACGCGCTATTGGCTTACAAATCCAAGTACCCCAACGTAGATTCGCTGAATTCAACGGACACTAGGTTCGTGATGGTCGGCAACTCGCCTAGCGAGACGCTGGTGCGCGTGCTCATGCACGATTTTCAATTGGACAAAGTCACGTCCGCTTCGTTCTCGTCCGTCGCTAACGAGAAGGAAGTGCTGGCTCGATACAAAGGCGCCTCGCCACAAGCGAACGAAGTCTTCGTTACTTGGGAGCCCGTGGTTAGCGAGCTGCTCGAGAACGACCAACTGCATGTCTTGATCGATAGTTCGGCGCAAAGCGGCTACATTGTGGATGCGTTGGTCGTTAGTCGCGACTATCTGATTAAGAACGAATCCGTCGTACGGAGTGTGCTAGAGAGCTACTTCCGCACGCTGTATTCGTTCGCGGATCGCAGCCAACTGGCCGAATTACTCGCCAGCGATGCGGCCAAGAGCGGTACGCGATTGACTCCCGAGCAGGTTGGCCGCTTGGTGGATGGTATCGTTTGGAAAAATACGCAGGAAAACTTGGCCCACTTTGGCCTGCGCAGCGCCTCGCTGTCGCATGTCGAGGACATGATTGATCGCATCAAACGGGTTCTGATCCAGACCGGTGGCTTGGGACGCGATCCGACCGGCGGTGATTCGAGCAAGCTGTTCAATGAGCAGGCGCTGAGGGACCTACAAGCCGCAGGGTTCCATCCGGGTGTGTCGCCTGAAGCAGTTCGCGAGGATGTCGCCCTGGCGGTTCTGACCGACGCGCAATGGAACAGTTTAGTGCCAGTGGGGACTGCCCAAGTGCCGCCACTCATTTATGCGCGCGGTACGTCTCGACTGACGGAATCCAGTTTGGCCAAGCTGGACGAACTGGTGGAAACACTCAAGAGTTGGCCGAGCTATTATGTGATGGTACGCGGCAACTCGACCTCCGTTGGCGATCTGGAAGCCAACCGTAACCTGGCTAAACAACGGGCCGAGGCTGCTCTACAATACATGCTGTCCAAGGGGGTTCCGGCGGCTCGTGTCCATGCGATGGAGGGGGAAGTCTCTGGTCAAACGTCGGTTACGTTTGTACTAGGGCAGCCGCCCTATTAGCGCTTCCCAACTCGTCGTGCCTTTTCAAGCTCTGCAATGCGGCGTTGGGAATTTAGTGCAGGGCAACAAGGCAACCATCGTGGATCCAGTAAAACGCAAGGTAATATCCGAATTGTTCTTCGCGCCCAGTATCGTGTTGCCGATCGTGGGCGGGATCAGCGCTGGCCTGCTGTCGTGGGCCAGTGGTAGCAGCTATTTGGCCGGCGCTGCGGTGATCGGGGTCTTGGGTGGCGTGGGTTGGATGCTCACGCGGATGATCTTTAAGGTCGAAGAGATCACCGAAAAGGCCATGCAAGTGGAGCTAGATAAAACGCTGCAGCTGGAGAATCGACGACTGGATGAACTGGCACGACAATTAGAAACCGATCGCGATCATCGCACACAAGACTATTTAACTTTGCTAAGATCATTGCGTGCAGATTTCGAGAAAGCGGCCCACAAGCCTGGGCTGCAATTTCGTAGCGCCCAAGTTCGCGAGCAAGTCAGCCATGTCTTCGAGGCAGCCGTTGATCAATTGCGACAATCGTACCGATTGTGGGAGCTGGCCGAGAAGTTGGCTGGAAAATCGCGCGAAAAGATATTGAATGACCGTGAGCGAGCGCTGCAAGAAGTGGACGTGACTGTGGACAGACTTCGCGCCGTTTGCGAGCAATTTCAGCTTATGGTTCAAACCGAAAACGGTGCCGATTTGGCTTCGATGCGGGAAGAGCTGGAGGCGACCATGCGAGTTGCCAGACTGGCCGAGCAGCGCATGAAAGAGCTGGACGGACCGTTGGCCGGTCACGAAGCTTACGTCCAAGAGTAATCATTAAGGAATTAATAAATGTTCAAAGCTGTTGGCAAGTACTTTCGAGCAGTTTGGTATTTGATGACGTTTCGCGTAGACAAAGCCAGCGAGACACTGCGGTCAAATCCTGGCGTG
Source organism: Pirellulaceae bacterium (assembly GCA_041741955.1). Taxonomy (GTDB): domain Bacteria; phylum Planctomycetota; class Planctomycetia; order Pirellulales; family Pirellulaceae; genus Aureliella. Next base: position 8,580 of record JBGSJL010000125.1, read on the forward strand.
ATTTCAGCGAATTACGACCGAGTCATCGAAGAGAAGCGTAAGCGTCTGAATCAATACAAAGACGCAATTAGCGCCATGATTGCACAAGAAGAAACTAAAAAAGATAAGTTGCGTCTTGTAACCAGTGAAATTGAAAAGCTGGAAAAGCTTCGCAGTGGTGCCGCCTCAAAAGCTAAGGGTTTGGTGGAGAAGTACAACGGCGACGTCAATGCTGTTAAGAACGATGCCGACTACATCAAGTGCCAAGCCGCCTTCAAAGACTTCTCCAGCACGTTGACTGAGAAACAGCAGCGGGCGTACGAAATCGACGAAGACCTCAAACAACTGGTCGCCAACGTCAATGGGCATAAGACGCAGATCCAGTCACTGATGCGCGACCTGGAAAAACTGAAGGAAGAAAAGCATGATGCGGTGGCTGATGTACTGTCCGCTTCAGAAGAGAAGCAGATTGCGGACATGATGACTGGGCTGTCGAATGATCGCACCAGTGAAGAGTTGCGTGAATTGCGAGAAACGCGGCAAAAAGCTTCCGCGAATGCGCGCGTGAGCCGCGAGTTGGCCGGCATGGATACCAAACGGGCTGAAGCCGATTTCTTGGAATACGCTCAGACGAGCGAGTCGGACGACGAGTTCGATGCCCTGATAGGATTGTCCAAGAAAGAATCTGCCAGCCCCGTCCAGCAACAGGATGCAAAAATACCCGAGGCGTAATGCGAGCTAGCGCTTGAGGTTCACGAGGAAACAAAAACATCGATTTTGAGAGAGTTTTATATGAAAAACACTTTGTTTCGGACTTTGGCGCTGGGATGTGTGGCGCTCTCATTGGCGGCATGTAAGAACACGGAGCCCAGTGGCAGCTCGGGTTCTGTTGCGACGGGTTCAAGTGGCCCACCGCCAAGTTTCACGCTGGCGTGGAGCGAGTATCCGAGCTGGTCCGTGTTCGGTGTAGCCGACGAACAAGGCCTGATCGACGGCAAAAAAGGTGCACTCGGTGAGATAGAAAAAAAATGGAACGTAGATATCGTGCTCAACTTGGCGGACTATGACACGTGCATCGGCCAGTATGGTACGAACGAGGCCGATGCGGTCTGTATCACCAATATGGACATCCTGGCTCCGAGCGCATCGCGGGCCGCAGTCGCCATCCTGCCAACTTCGACCAGCGCGGGCGCTGATGCGTGCATCGCAGTTGGAATAGATAGCCTCGATCAACTGGCCGGAAAACCCACCTACGGTCTGGAAAAATCCGTTTCGCAATACTGCTTTGAACGTGTGCTTGAAATGAAAGGCAAGCAGCCTGCCAATTTTCCATTTCAGAACATGGACCCCGCTGCTGCAGCGACCGCCATGCAGACTTCGCAAGCAGACATCCAGTCGATCATGGTGTGGAACCCGTTCGTCATGCAAACACTTCGGGACCGCAAGGATTCCAAAGTGCTCTTTGATTCTACTGGTATTCCTGCCGAGATCATCGACATGGTCGTCGTTGGCAAGGATTCGCTTGACAAACCCGGCGGAAAACACTTTGCCTACGCGCTTCTTGAGACCTTTTACGCTGTCAATGGTCTTATCGACGATGCGAGTACTCGGAACGAAACTTTGGTTGCTCTGGGCTCCAAATTCAGTAAGCTGGGTTTGGAAGACATGCAGACCGTGGTAACACAGACCCAGTTTTATGGTTCGCCCGCTAAAGGCTTGGCGTTGCTGGAGGATAAGACTTTTCAGCAAAGCACCATGCCGGCTGTGGCTGATTTCCTCGTCTCGCATGAAATGGCCGACTCGAAGCCTGTGTTTGGGTTCAACTCGCCTGCGGCACAATTGAACTTCGATTCGCAGTTTCTGGTGGGTGTGCGGGATGGCATGGCACCGGACTCTGTTAAATAGTTCTTTTCAGGTAACGCATCGATGATTCGTCGTCCTATCCCGCTATGGCTGTTCCTCAGCCTGGCGGTCGCAGGCGTGCTGGTGGCCCTCGTTGGCTATGCTGCGCTTTCAGTCCGCCAGACGCGAATCAATGCATCGCAGAATGTTCTGCCTGGCATCAGTGGACTTGCGAAGGGCCTGGTTGAAATCACTCAATCGCGCGGCAGCGAAAAAAAACCAAAGCCGAGTTGGTTGATAACCGATGCTCAGGCCACATACTGGCGTCTACTGTTGGGGCTGTCGGCAGGCACAGTCGTTTCCGTTGTGATCGGGGTGGCTATGGGGGCTTACCCGGCCGCCGAGGCATTCTTCAGCCCCTTCACTACGTTCATGGCGAAGATCCCGCCCACAGCGATGCTGGCCGTGTACATGGTTGTGTTTGGCACCAAGCTTGAGATGTACGTAGCTTTGGTTGCATTCGGTGTGTTTTTCACCATGGTCCAGTCGATTTACCAGGCGGTAAAGAAAGACGTGGATAAGGACCTGATCGATAAAGCCTACACAATCGGCGCTTCGGAAAGCGAGATCATCTTGGAAGTCATCTGGAAACAGATCTTGCCACGAGTTATCGAGAACATTCGGCTGCACCTGGGACCGGCTATGGTGTTCTTGATCGCGGCCGAAATGCTGTTCGCCAGCGAGGGATTCGGCTACACGATTCGGCAGCAGTCGCGGCTGGTGAATATGAATGTCGTCTACATTTATCTGGCCATACTCGGACTTTCTGGGCTGCTCATGGACTGGTTATTGATGCGTCTTCGCCGCTGGTTATGCCCCTGGTTTGGAGAATAACAACGATGATCGCCAGCGAGATCGCCTTGAGCGTCGAAAATGTTTCGCATTGGTTTGGCGA
>JBGSJL010000126.1:0-11133 GCA_041741955.1 Pirellulaceae bacterium
AGAATGTTTGGATCAGTTGCAATCCGTTCACCGGCGAAGTTCGATCGTCGCAGGTGGCTAACGTCGACGACGCGACCCTGGCTACGGCGATCACCAACAGCAATGTAGCGGTGGCGGTTCAAGCCTCGCGCGCCTTTTCAACTGCAGGAGTCAAGAGCCAGTGAATCACAATCCTAGCAGTGAAGTGATGCGAGCTTGCGTCGCGCGAGTCAACTGTGCGTCTGCGCGCGTCGTGCGGGCTGGTACGACGATCCTAGAAGTCTTGTTCGCCATCTTTGTAGTGATCGTGGGCTTGCTCGGTATCGCTTCGATCATTCCGCTGGCGGCCCGCAATGCTTCTGAAAGTAACGCCCATAACAATGTGCAATCGCTGGGGCCACGCTGGCTGCATTCGGTGGCCACGCGCGGCTTGAACTTCCCAAATTCATTCGAAGACCAAGGGCAAGGCTACAACTGGCAATGGTTCAAAGACTATGGTCCTTCGAACGGATTTGTGCAATTTCGCAAGAGCTACCTCAATACGCTAGAAGCGACGCCGGTGGGTATTGCAACGGCTGCGGTACCACTTCTCAATTCGTCGTCAACAAATTCAATGGTAACTTCAGCCTCAATCGCGAGAATTTGGGGCTATCAACCGGTCTGCATCGATCCGGTCTTTTTTACTGAACCCGACGTGCTCCAGCGATTCAACAGCGGCGCTTCGCGCGTCGGTGGCTACCGAGCCGCCGTGTTCCCTTATTTCGAAGATGGTTTCAATCCAGTCACTGATCCCTATGGTGCTCCGAGCGATCCTTGGCAAGACCAACCGCGCATGTTGCGGGTAACTTTAGGTTTCGAAGATTCGATTCCGGCGGCCGGCGCGAGCAGTCAAATTTCTCGCAAGTTGGTCGACGAGTTTTTCTCATCGCCCGATGACTTGTCGATGACGACCTATTTCCAGGATCCGCTCACGGGCGAACAACTGAAAGATGACAACATTCCGGCTGCGCGCATCTTCCAATCGCTAACGACGGGCATTCAGAAATCCAACGCCAGTTCAGAATACTCATGGCTGCTCACCGCCTCGCCAGAGGAGCCGCGACAAGTGCCGACAACTGACACAGCCCTCAATCAAATTTCGAATGATTACCTGATCTCGCTGGTTGTGATGCATCGTCGCGACAAGCAGTACGTTCCGGTAGGTCCCACGCCGCCGCCAGGTTCGGCCAACGACAAACCCGGCGGCGAACGGTTGGTGTGGGTCTATCCGCTCTCGGGTAGCTTCATGGATGGAACCGGTGGACGGGTGCGCTTGATTGCCAACGCAGCCACCAATGACAGTGTTCACATCGGCGATTGGATCATGCTGGGTAAACATTTTGCGATTAATCCAGGAAACCTAACTCAGCGGTACAGCTATTTCCGCTGGTATCGTATCATCGCTGTCGATCAAGAATCACGCGTGGATTTGCTAGGTAATGTGTCACCCACGGGCACGGATCCCTATGGAAACAGCGGCGGTCAAGCAGTGTGGTCGCGAGATGTAGTTCTTGATGGTCCCGACTTCGACATGTCGCCGAGCATTCTTGTTGGCCCGGGCAACGCAATCGCTACTCCTACGACAGGAACTCTGATGAGTGGTGTCGTGAGCGTATTGGAACGCCGCATCAAAGTTGAATAATCTCGTCTGCTTCGATTTCAATCTGATCCAATTACACCAGGGGGATTTGTCCCCCCGGCTATCGCATGAAGTGCAACGCACTGAGGGAGGGTGAACGATGAACACAACACGCAACTCACAACGTCCAGGTTTGATCCTGTTGGTAGTGATGGGCATGCTCGCCCTGTTCAGCATGTTGGCTGTGACCTATATGGTCTTCGCCAGTTCGTCGCGCGCGACCAGCGTCGCGCTGTCTCGCAAGGACATTCGCAGCAATCAAAGCTACAAGCCGCTGTTCGAAGAGGCCATCAAACAACTGGTCCGCGGCTCGGCCACCAACGACTCGGCCACGTATGGCCATAGCCTGTTGGGCGACATTTACGGCGATCGCGAATCATCATTACGGTCACCGACGATCCCCGCAGCCCGGCAAGCCACCCTGCTGACCATTCGCAATTTTGAATTCGATCCGGTAAATCCGTTAAGTGGTCCGACACCACCGATGACTTACGATAGCCCGCAGCGCAGCATGTTGTTGGCACCTCAAGTCGGTTCTGCAAACATTGTCAACGGTCACTTTTTGCGCATCCCACTCAATCCGGGCGGCTATGGTAATCCCGACCCAAATTTCTTTACGAATCCTACCATCTTGCCAATGGAACACGATGTTCTGAATGGCCGCGTGGTAACCTTTCCGGTGGGTAACGGACCACTCAGCGGACATTCGTTCCGCATCGTGCGGTACATCGGTCGAGTCACACCGTTCACTAGTCCGACAGCCGACCAAGTGATGCAGTTCGCGCAGTGCTACTCGATCACGATCGATTTGCTCGACGCCGATTTGACGCAAACTTATGCCAAGTACGATATCGGTGTGTCTGGGCTCCGGTCGCTGACGCTGGCCGAGTGGGCCAATGCGATACCTCCGGTGGCCCCAGCTTCCCAAGCTCAAGCGGGCGTGTATCTGTGTTACGCCAACGTCGATGATACCGCCTCCCATTTGCTCAACGGTGGATTCAATATCTTCTTGAATGCCGCCCCGTTCAATTCACACGGCATTGGCGTATTGAATAATGGTGAATCGCAGGCACATAACTTGCCAGTTGGCACGGGTGGCTCTATCGATTCGATGTCCACCGGTTTATTTCCCAATTGGAGGCTGTTGGAAACATTTGGCTCGCTAACTACTGGTGCAGGGAGCTTGGTGGGTGACTCGGATGAACCCTACGATGCACCAGACTACAACAATTTTTTCTTATCGCATCGTTTCAGCGGTGCGACCAACGCGGCCCAAATTGTCCCGAGTTTCCACCGCGCGGCCCTGATCAACTACATCGTCAATTGGAAAGACCCGGCGACGTATACCGAACAAGAGTTTCTTTCGACAGTTCGCCGGATCGAAATGGCTTGCGGTCGTCCCCTGTCAATTAGTTTGGTGACCCCGATGGGCTCGTACAGCACGCATCCAACGTTTACGGGCAGCAATATCGGTGGACCTGGGGCCATTCCAACTTTGGCTGTGAATATACCCAGTAGTTGGAGTACGAATTGGGGCGCGACGGGGTTGCCCGCATTTATCACTTGGTTGAATTGGCTGACGGCCGGTCCCTGGGATGTTGACAACGACTCGGACGGAACGACCGACAGCGTGTGGGTCGATGTGGGTCTACCATTTCAAACTTCGCCCGATGGTCAGTTGCTCAAGGCGCTGGTGGCCTATTACGTCGAAGATCTCGACAGCAAACTCGACCTGAATGCGACGGGCTCATATGCCCAAACCGGTGCTGTTCCACCTTACTCGGGCGCCATCGGCTACACCGCCGCTGTGAATGGCGATTTCGCGCGTTACACAGGTACACCACCCAACGACTTTTTAGCGCAAGGTCTGGGTTATGGAGCGGCTGAGAGCTCGTTCCGACATTTGCTGGCCAAATCGCCGCGCTTTATGCCACCCTTTGTAACACCTGCCATGGCCTTCCAGACGCAGCAAAACGCCTACCAAACTTTCTTGCTGGCCCGCTACGGTCGCAACCACCAAACGCTCGATCGTTCGCCTGGGATCGCTCCTTTCAACCTGGCCAATCCCGATGAAGGTGACGACGCGCTGTCGCAATTGAAATTCCGCGAGCAACGCAACGTCTTCAGCCATGCGATGCTACCTGGCTTTCCGTTGGGTACGCACGGTCGAGCCGCCTATGCGCTCGATCGCTTGGGCAACCCGCGCGTCATGAATGTCGATAGCATTTGGGGCCAGAGTTACGACGATCCGTACGAAGCGCGTTGGCTAAGCCCTGCCTTTCAAGATTCGCCAATTACGCTAGCCGAGTGGGAACGCATTTATCGTATTGGCGATAGCGACCGCACCGCGTTACCGCAACGATTGGAAGCACTGTTCGGCGAGACATCCAGCTCGGTTCCTACCAGCAATTTGCGTCATGAAGTCGCGCCACGCACCGCGCACCTGCGAGCTCCCGTGCTGGCAACCCGCGGCTTAATGAACTCGAATATCCCGACATCGTTTATTGAAATGGTGAACACCATTCGCCGCATGCGCGATCCGAGCAACCCTAACTTCCTCGATATCACCATGTTCGATCGCGTTAGCTACCGTGGATTTGCGAGCTTATTTCCGTTGGAATTCCAGCGCGGCTTGCCGATGGACCTCAATCGTCCCTTTGGCAACGGTGTCGACGATGACAACGACGGTGAGATTGACGAACCCTTCGAGCTGTTTCAGATTGCACAACGCGCGCACTTCATTACCGGCCAGCGGACGACTGGGAATGTGGGTGTACCCGAGGAATACTTACAGGGTCAAATGCAGCTCAGTCCCGACGCGACGCCCAAGAACCTCTTTGATCCCAATGTCGTGTATACGGGCACGATGCCGCCACAGACGCCGACTGTTTTTAGCAATAACCTCGAATCGCGGCAATTGTATGCTAGGCATTTGTATTGCTTGGCCCAGTTGATTATCCCTCAGAACTATGTGTTTCCTAACGCGGATCCAAGCTTGAGTTACACGCTGCCGTTGTCCAATCAAACCCAATTGGCGCGAGCTCGTATTCTGGCCCAATGGGCCATCAACGTGGTCGATTTCCGAGATGCGGATTCGAGCATGACGCGGTTTGCTTACGACCCGTTTCCGTTTCGGGAAAAGAGCGATAGTACGACCACGCCGGCCACCAGCTACTTTGCTTGGGAACCCCAAGCCGGTGCGGTCGTGTGGGGCATGGAGCAACCCGAGCTACTGATCACCGAGTCGCTGGCCACGCACGACATCCGCGTCATCCGCAATGATACCGCAACGCCACCGCGTGTCGATCAATATCGTTTGCCCGAAGGCTCCCTGTTTTTGGAGTTCTTCAATCCCAGATCGACCGAGGGCTCGGCCAGCCAAAGTGCGGCGGGTGTTTCCCCAGCGCTGTATACCAGCACAACGGGTGGCCGCATGGCCCTTGATCTCACGCGCTTGGCACCGGCAGGTAGCTATCCAAATGGACCAGCCGCAGTTCCCGTGTGGCGGGTCTATATTGGCAATCCCATCGATGCCAATGCCAGTCCCGTACCACCGACGCCGCTGACTGTTTACAACGATCCGGCTCGCAAAAGCGAGCTGACGTATCAAATGGTGAACTCGAACATTCGCTTTGACACTATGGGAGCGCCACGCACAACTCCGACATTTCAGACAGATGCGGTTATGGATGCGCAGAATTCTGGCTTTGTCTTTGACCGATCGATGACACCGGTCGCCGAGCCCGATCCCAACCAGGCCCGTATTTTGGTGTTCGCCAGTGGCGTAGGAGCGGGTGGTTTTGTACCGACCGTTGACAACTGTCCGGGAGTCGCTGACCCAGAGTCGCAAGTTTTTGTGAGCCAGACAGCCAATGTGATTTTAGAGGGTGGCCAGTATTTGGTAGTCGGCCCCAGAGAAATAACCTACTTCGGTTCGAAGAAGTCGGCGACCGCGACGGCGGCCATTCCCGTCAACAACCCTAACAATCACCGGATCGATTTGGTCCCAGGCTGGGCTCAGATGTATAAATCCGACAATATGGATCCGGATTACTCGATCCTACAGCGGCCCACCATGCGCAACTGCTTCACGATGGTGGCGGCCAGCGCTGCCCCTAGTACGTGGATCACCCCGCCTCCCCCGCCTCCCATGCGCCGTCCCCCGCAAACAATTGGCTTGAATGTTTCCGAACCACTGGCCAGAAGCACTGGATACTATGCGGTTCCGACCCGTGTGGTTAACAATACCGACATGACTGGAGATCCCGTGAACGGCGCTCCTGGCTTTGGCGACATGGCTAACTACCTTTATTACGATGCCTACCACGACTACAACGCGGGCGGTCCACCTCCCACGCGTGCTCCCTTCGACGATCAAACATCGACTAGCGGACCGTTGAATCTTTGGGCGGCCGGGAACAACATGATGTCCAATGTTGTCAACATCGGCACGCAGGAGAACTGGTGTACGGCCTACCTACAGCGGCTGGCGGATCCAGAGAAACCTTGGGACGCAGCCTTCAATCCCTACATCACGGTGGACTGGATGCCTATTGATTTGACCGTGTTCTCGGGCGAAGAGGACCACGGCGATGTCACAGGCTCAGCGGCTCCGATCAAGTTCGCGAGTCGTCAAAAAACAGGCCAACCGCTGGAGCAAGTCATGCCCGGCGCATTTACCTATCGGACTCCGGCCACCTTCACGGGTACTACGTTCTTCTCGGCCGCAACCCACGCGCCTCAGCAAGCAACGACGCCTTCAGTATCTGCCTTACTCAATTTTGAACATGAACTGAAAATGGATGAAGTGGCCGGTACTCTTGCTATGCCGATTCGCCCCACGTCAGAGGTGAATACCTTTTGCACGCTCGGCTTCCTGAATTCAACTTATCGCATTGCTGGCGAGGAGGGTACGGTTGCCCCTGGGTCGATCGTTGGATTGCCGGGCGATCCTTCTCCTTCGACTACGCTCAACGCCAACTGGATTCCACACTCGCTCTACTGGGCCAATCGCCAGTTCGTGAATCCCTACGAATTGGCCACCGTGCCTCTGAGTAGTCCTGGGCAATTGATGCAAGAGTTCTCGAGTGTGCCTTCCAACGGTGGCGATCGTTATTTGCCGAAGGATAATACCAGTGCGTTCGTACCATTCAACCACTTGCTGTCGTTTATGCATGAGCAGTCGACGCGTGCGGCCCTGCCGGCCGTGCCGGAGATCCCGATGTCTACTCTGTTTAGCTGGGTAGAGACGCCCTCTCCCTGGTCGGATGCCAACGACTACGTAGATCCCCGCGAAGCCCAATTCCACAGTCCTTCGAGTGTGCCTGCTAACATGGCAATGACCGTCGCCTCGACCAACTGGGTCTTCGATGCGTTGCGTGCGCCCTACAATCGTATTTCAAAATTTGTCGAACCTGGCCGCGTCAATCTGAATACGATTGCCGAACAGAACGTCGCCCAGGGAGTGTGGTTCAATACGCTCGTTCCCAACGATCGCACAACGCTGGCTTCACCCAGTGCCAATGCAATTTGGACGGCCCTTGAGGTAAGTCGCCGCGGTTTTGTCGCTGGTGGAGGATTTTATACGTCACCCGCTGGTCGCTTTAATGCGGAAGTACCGACGGAGTTTGCTAGTGTTTTCAAGCCGGCCATGGAGGCTGGGATGGTACCCGCCACTCGTAGCCCCGTATTGGATGCGGCGGCTCTCAATGCGCCAGTGAACACGACACTGATGCGCTACCATCACAATCCTGCGGCTGGGCAACCACCTGGTCCGCTATTTCGCGAGACACACACGCAGGCGCATGAAAACGCGCTTACGGACACGCTGCCGATCTCGCGGCTAGCCAACTTGACCACGGATCGTTCGAACGTGTTTGCCGTGTATGTAACCATCGGCTTCTTCAACTACAACCAAGCGACCGGTGCTCTCGAGCAAGAGTTTGGTGCCGAAAAGGGCGAGGCTCAGCGCTACAAGGCCTTTTACGTTGTTGATCGTTCGCAAGCAGTGGCCTTCCAAACGGGCGTAGACCACAACGTCGAGAAGACGATCCTGCTGCGACGTTACTTGAAGACCGACGATCGACAGTAGTGCACCAGCTGAGATTTCTTTTACAATGTTTTGAGACTCATCAGACCTTCTGCTTGGACCTTTTTCGTCTAATCAGTAGAACACCTCCGCGTGCGGATCGCATGTTGCGAAACGACGAAGAAGAGGGTGACCTTTCGGGTGAGGAATGAAACATGACCCAGCTTCGTATTTACAATGCCATGGTAGTGGCAGCTTGCCTGGCTGCCCAAGCGCCAGCCTCGGCTCGCGCAGATCAATCCGTCGGTGTCACCGCTACCATCTCGACACCAACGATGCTTGCCGACCAAAAGAACACGACCTACCTGCGAGTGGCTCTGGACGGACCGATGTTGGTTGCCGACAGCAAGCGCCCACCGATCAATGTGGCGATCGTGATTGACAAGAGTGGATCGATGGGCGGCCCACGTATCGAGCAAGCCAAATTGGCGGCCATCGCCGCCGTCCAACGCTTGCGCAACAGCGATATAGTATCCATCGTACTGTACGACAGTGTCATCGAAGTGCTGGTGCCTAGCACGAAGGCGACCGATCGCGAATCGATCATCCAGAAAATTCGCTCGGTCGAAGCAGGCAGCAGCACGGCTCTGTTCGCGGGCGTAGCCACCGGTGCCGCTGAGGTCCGAAAGTTCCTGGATCGATCGAGTGTCAACCGCGTGATCCTGCTATCCGACGGCATCGCTAACGTCGGACCATCCAGCCCGATGGAGTTGGCGGACTTGGGGCGCTCGCTAGCCAAAGAGAACATCAGCGTTTCGACGCTTGGAGTTGGCCAGGGGTACAACGAAGACCTGATGATGCAACTTGCCAACGCCTCGTCGGGCAATCATGTGTTCATCGAAGACGAAGCCAGCTTGGTGGCCATTTTCAATCGCGAGTTCGATACGTTGATGAGTGTTGTAGCCAGTGAGATTCGTATCGATATCAAGCTATCGGATAATGTTCGCCCTGTTCGCGCATTGGGCTCCGATGCCAGTATCGATGGTCGCAACGTGTCGATTCCTCTAACCCAGCTCTACTCAGGCCAAAATCGCTACTTCATCATCGAGCTTGAAGTCAACCCAGCTTCGGCCGGTAAGCAAGTCAACTTGGGCGACGTCGTCGTAGCGTATACCAACACCGATTCTAAAGTTCGCGAAACACGCCAGATGTCGGTCGCATCGCAGTTCACAGCGTCGGCTGCCGACGTCGAGAAAGACACGAATTTAGAGACCTTGGCCTACGCCACTGTATTGGTCAGCACCGAGCGCAACCGCATGGCCACGGCGCTTCGCGATGCAGGCAAAGTCGGCGAAGCCCAGGCGCTACTGAAGATCAATGCGTTGGACCTGTTCAAATGTGCCACGTCGTGCGAAGCCGCAAACGTGACCTCCGTGGTTCCATTGCTGAAGGAGAATGTCATGGAGAACCAGTTGCAGACCACCGAAATTGTCGACACCGCGAAATGGACTTCGAGCCGCAAGCGCATGCTCGAATACCAAAACGGGAATCTACAGCAGCAGGTTTACGATGGCGGATATCGTGGGTCGGCGAAGAAGCCCTAACGAAGCGTTGGACAGTTTATGCCGCGTCGGTTGCTCCTGGCCATTTTATTACTCATCGCCGCACCGCTGGTGCTGCTAGGCTGGACTTCCGTGCGCGGCATGCGCAACGAGAACCTGATCGCTAAGCAAGGCCTAACGCAGTTGCTGGAGCAACGCTTGTCGGAAAGCGAGCCAGCGCTGCGCGGAGTGGTCGAGCGTTACGCGCGCGACCTTTCGCAACGGCTCACCAGTCTCAGCGGTGCAAAGCTGCTCGATGCGCTCCGCGAACTGGATCGCAGTGAACCGATTGTGCGCAGCACAATGTTGGTTCAAAGCAGCGGTACGCTGGTGCATCCTACCGAACCGCTGTCAGACGACCTTGCCCAGCGCAATCGCTACGCCGCCCTGTTGTCGCTAGCGGCCAGTCGTCCAGCGCTAAGCCAAGCGACCGATTCACCGGCAATCAAGGGGATTCAAGTCGGCCTACCGCAATGGCAACCGTGGTTCATGGATCAGGGATTGCAATTGGTATTGTGGATACCACGAGAAAATGAAGTGGTGGTTGGCATTCTGCTCGAGCGCTCGCGCTGGATCGCGGACTTGATCGCCGTTTCGCCACAATCACGCAGCAGTTCCTCCGGTGATAGGGCCAGCCGGGCGACAGCTCTTACCAACGATGCAACGGGTTACTCGGAATTGGTCGACGAACAGCAGCGCACGATCTATCGCTGGGGTGATTCGACAGCGGCGGACTTGCCAAGTTTGGCTGCAGTTTTCGTCGGCGCTCCGCTAGCGAACTGGAAGCTCTCCTATCACGGCGACTTGGCGACTCTCGCGCCGAACGCGTCTTCGGCTACGATCTGGTTGCCGTTGCTAGCCACCCTGGTCGTCTTCGCCGCACTCGGTGCCTACGTGTTATCATCGACGCAGCGGCAGATGCGATTGGCTCGCGATCAGGTCAGTTTCGCGGGCCAAGTATCGCACGAACTGCGCACGCCGCTGACGAATATTCGGCTTTATGCCGACTTGGCCAAAAGCGATATCGAGTCGCTCAGCGCAGCCGCCGACAGGCAAAAATTGTTGCCGCGACTGGAAGTTATAGCTCAGGAAAGCGAGCGACTGGGTGGACTTGTGTCGGGCGTGCTCGAATTTATGCGTGGCGATCATTCCGCAGCGATTCTGCAACCGCGCGAAATCGAGCTCGGCGCGACGATCGACCAAATCATTGAACCCTTCTTGCCGGGCTTCGCGGCGGCTGGAATTGAGTGCCAGCATCAAACGGGCGGTACAGTCCTGGTATGCATTGATCCGGATATTTTGCGAATCGTGTTAGTCAACTTGCTCGGCAACGTGGAAAAATACGCAGCCCAAGGAAAGTACGTGAACGTAGAATCGAAGGTCCAAAACGAGCAAGTCATCGTCCGTGTTTGCGATCGTGGCCCTGGGATTGCGTCCAAGTATCGTCGCCATGTATTCGAGCCATTTACGCGACTGGACAACTCGACCAGCGCACCCTCTGGAACCGGCATTGGCTTGCCGATCGCATTGGCTGCTGCCAAACGACATGGTGGCGATCTGGTCATCAAATCCCCATTGGGTGTGGGTGTCTGTTTTGAGTTGACGTTGCCGATCAAATCGCCTGCCAGGAAGGACTCCCGATGACGCTCAAGGTGCTGATTGCCGAAGACGATGCACGAACTCGAGCAGCGCTCGTCGAATTGCTACAGCGCGAGGGTTACGAGGTGCGAGCGTCGGCCAATGGTTCGGATGCGATTCGCCAGTTTGATGCCGACAAGCCCGACTTGGTTTGTTTGGACGTGATGATGCCGGGCAAGAGCGGCTATGACGTTTGCCGGCATATTCGC
>JBGSJL010000127.1:0-3299 GCA_041741955.1 Pirellulaceae bacterium
GGCGGGCGCGGGTGCGATACAATTAAGACTAAAATACACGTTAAACAAACACGGGTTGAACAAAAGGGGAGAACTGAGATGAGAATTTTTGCAGCGGGGCCTGCACTGGCAATCGCACTGACTTGGGTCGTTTCATCGCTAGCAGTGGCACAAAATGAAGTCGTTTCGACTCCTATCAACAACTGGAGCTACCTGCGTCATTCCAGCACAGCAGGGGAAGGTTACTTGCGCGGGGCGGCCACGGTGATCCAGGCCGCTGGCCAAGCCAATTATTTGAATTCGATTGCAGCGACCAATTATCAAGAGGCCAATCGCCGCCTGATCGAAAATCGGAACTTGTACGTTCGCAAATACTTTGAGAACCAAGATATCAATCGACAATATCGCGAGAAATATTCCCCCGTCGCGCCCACTAAAGAAGAGTGGCAGCGAGTCACCGAAGCTTCGCTACCGGATCGCTTGACTGCTGACCAATACGACAGCATCACGGGCAAGTTAGTATGGCCCCACGTGTTGCGCACCAACGAATACAAGGCCATACGCGAGCGGATCGACGTACTTTTCAGCAATCGCACGCCAGACAACAGCGGCAATGGCAGCCCTTCCCAGCGCGAGCTAGCCACCTTGATCGACAGTATGAAAATGCTGTTCAAAGATAACATTCATACGGTGTCTGCCAGCCAGTATGCAACCGCCAAGTGGTTCTTGCTGTCGGTCGAGTACGAAGCCCAGCTTCCACTGCAAGGCGTTCCGTTCGCCACAAGTAGTCCCTTCGCAGCCGAACCTCCAAGCACTGTCCAACCAGTCAAGACTGTAGACGTTGCCAAGTAGATGGATCAGAGCTGCCGGTGATTGATCCAGCAGTCCATCCAGTAATCGTGACAAATTAGCGTGTCTCCCTTAAGAGCGTCTTCTCGAATATGAGAAGACGCTCTTTTTTCGTGGTTAGGCCGCCATAAATCTACCGTGGTTGGAGTTAGCAGCCGTCGATGCTTGCGGACTGAAGTCAGGGAACTTCAGCTACGAAATCTCCAGATACGAGGGGGGGGGAGCTGCCGGGCACGCGGCCTACTGGCACGAGCGGGCATCGGGTAGACTGGTTTGGCTGGCCAGAAAGCTTTAGCCGCGTCTAACTTGGCACCCAAAGACGAACCATGATCAACACATCGTTAAAAGAGCACTTAGTTCGGCACGTATTGGCCAAAGTGAAAATGCCGGCGCAGTATGTCGGCGGCGAACGAAACATCGTCGTCAAGCAGCACGATGAAGTGGCCGGTCGACTCTGCTTGTGCTTTCCGGATGCTTATACGATTGGCATGAGCCACCACGGATTGCAGGTGCTCTACTCGTTGATGAATCGTCGCGCGGACTGGGCCGCCGAGCGCTGTTTTACGCCTTGGCCGGACATGGAGGAGCAGTTGCGGAGCCATGGTCTGCCGCTGTACTCGCTGGAGACGTTTACGCCGCTGAAGGACTTTGATGTAGTTGGTTTCTCGCTGCAGTATGAGATCTCGTCTCCAAACGTACTGACGATGTTGGATTTAGGCCAGATTCCCTTGCGCGCCTCCCAACGCACGATGGCCGATCCACTGGTTATCGCCGGCGGCCCCTGCGCTCAAAACCCAGAACCGATGGCCGAGTTCATCGATTGCTTCGTGACTGGTGACGGCGAACCCTCGCTGCCGGAAATTTGCGACTTGTGGCTCGAGATGCGTAATGCGGCCCGCGAGCAGGGTGGCTGGCTAGCCGGCACGGCGGGTCGGCAACAGCGTGCCTCGGCACTGGCCGAGCTAGCCATGCGATTGCCATACGCCTATGTGCCTCGCTTCTATGAACCCGAGTATCGAGAGGGTCGGTTTGTCGCGTTGCACCGCTCGCGAAGCGACGTGCCTGAAACCATCGAACCCTGTGTCATTCGCGACTTCGATGAAATCGCTCTGCCAACTTCTCCCGTGGTGCCCTATGTCGAGTGCGTACACGACCGCATCGCGATTGAGATCATGCGCGGCTGTCCATGGCAGTGTCGCTTCTGTCAAAGTACGGTGATCAAGCGTCCGCTGCGCATACGCTCCGTAGACACCATCATCAATGCGGCCCTGGAGAGCTACAAGAATACGGGCTTCAACGAGATCAGCATCCTGTCGTTGTCCAGTAGCGACTATCCGCACTTTGAAGAACTGGTCACGCGGATGAAGGCCATCTTCAATCCGCTCGGCGTTAATATCTCGGTGCCCAGCCTGCGGGTCAACGAGCAATTGAGAACGCTGGCAGATTTGGTGGGCAACGGTCGCAGAGGCGGTCTGACGTTGGCACCGGAGGTAGCCCGCGATGATATGCGCGAACAGATTCGCAAAAAAATTAAGAACGATGACTTATTCGAAGGCTGTCGTACGGCCTTTAAGAACAACTACGAGTCGGTGAAGCTGTACTTCCTGTGTGGACTTCCCGGCGAACGGCCCGTCGATCTGGATGGGATCGTCGAGATGGCCGAAACGATTGCCAATATCGGCAAGGAGATTAAGGGACGCTATCCCAAGGTTACCGCCAGCGTTTCAAACTTTGTACCCAAAGCCCATACGCCCTACCAATGGAACGGCATGCAGCGCCGAGAATATTTCCAGTGGGCCCACAAGCACCTGTGGTCACAGAGAAAAATCCGCTCGGTGAATATCAAATGCCATAACGTCGAGACGAGTCTGCTGGAGGGCGTGCTCAGTCGCGGCGATCGCCGCACGTGCGACGCGGTCGAGTTGGCTTGGCAACGTGGAGCTCGCATGGATGGCTGGACAGAAATGCTCGACCCAGATCGTTGGTGGCAGGCGCTTCACGACTGCAATATCGATATCGAAAAACAATTGCATGAGCCCTATGAATTGATGTCTCGCCTGCCCTGGGACCATGTCAATGTAAAGTACGGACGCAGCTATCTCGAGAAAGAACAAAACCGCTCAGTCGTTCAACTGGAAGCCATGGCGGACGCGAAGTAGACCATGCCTGAAGCTGTTCCAGTTGAATTTCACACTGCGGTATCGCTGGGCATCTTACTCTTAGCTTCTCTAATAGGTGGGATCGCCGCAGACGCCGTGCGGATCCCCAAGGTTACCGCCTATTTATTGGCAGGCATGATTGTTGGACCCAGTGTGGCTCACGCGATCAACCTCGAGCACATGCACCACTTGGAGCCATTTACAAAACTGGCGATGGCGCTGGTTCTCCTGGAGCTCGGTTGTCGATTCCCGCTGGCTCACCTACGCCCGATTTTGAAACGGGCTTTGTGGCTCAGCGCTGGTGAGCTGCTG
>JBGSJL010000128.1:0-7930 GCA_041741955.1 Pirellulaceae bacterium
AGGCCGTTTCGAACGACGGGCCGATGGTTGGTTTCACGACCTGCCAAGCCGCGACGATTTTGATCCACGCAGCGAGGTCTATCGCTGGCGCAGTGATTACCAAGCTGACTTTGCGAATCGTATGCAGTGGTGCGTCGAAAAATAATCGCGGTTGGCTGCTGGATGGTTCTACAGTCGCCAGTGGCAGTCAGCCCACAATATTCCTACGGTCCTAAGGTTCACTACTCGCAGGCGGCACTCAGGGTTGACTATCAGTGGAAATGCCAAATCGACAACTCCATTCGTCGCCAGATCGTCTGCGGTGGAGGCCGTGCTTGGCGGCGCAGTGGACTTCAAAAGCACCAGTTCGCATGCGTTGACTTGATCGGCCAGTAAGGCCGCGAGCGAATCAGAAGTGCATTGCCAGTCTTGCGGTAATCGAGGGTCCGCAGCCTCGCGTTTGTAAAACGCGCTCGTGCGCACGATCGCATTGGAATTCAGCAACCTGCCATCGCATTTTTGCTGGTGTTCGTTTAGCTCGCTACGTTCGTGCAGTACCGCGAACTCGGGTAAGAGGCTTTCTGCGATGCGGGAACTGCTTTCGAGTAGGTCGATACAAAGCCAATGCACGAAGGAGGGGGACAAGGCGTGAATCGCATCCAGCTTTCGAACCGCGTCGATGATCTCGCCGCCACCCACCAACAGCAAGTTCCTTGCAGTCGGCTGTGTAGAAAGCCACTGACGCAACCGAGTCGGCCAATCTTCGAGCGTCAGCAAACTTCCGCCAAGTTTCAGCACTCTTGTGGCAGTCATGGGTTTGGTTCCGGCGGGGACGACTGATTGGCAAGTAGCCAAGCCACGGCTACGGCTGGCGCGCACCTAGTCGCACCAGCTTTCGTGCCGCCACTCTGCTGATACAACTCGTCCAACCACAGCAACTCGACCGCAAAAGGAACGACGCGCTGTATCTCGCGAGCGAGCGCAGCCCCGTGACCACTTACCAGCACGCGCACGCAGCGACCTGAACAGTGTACTGCAGCCGAGATGTTGCGCACCATCGCTGTGGCAATTGTGCCGGCTTGTGCCCGAATAACTTGACGTGCCATACCCTCCAATTCAGACGACGCCAAACGTTCGCTATCCTCGCCGATCATACGCGCCAAACGCTGGGCAGCGTGGGCAATGGTGCGGGGATAACCATCTGCGGTCGCACAGTCATCCGCCGCTTCGGCTGTCAATCCAAGGATAAGATAGGCATCATCGCTGGTGGCAAATTTCTCGGCAACCACCGGTATCTCAGCGTCGCCGATGACAAGGCTACGGACGATGGCCGCAACGGGAGTTCTACCAACTCCTGTGTAGACCAACTGACCAAGTTGCAATCGTTGACGGTCTGTCTGAGCCGCAGTGGCCACTGCGTTTTCGACCAGCGGTAAGACGTCGACTGTGGTCGAACCGATATCAAGCACGATGTCCACATGCAGTTCGCGAATCGCCGGATTGCGAACGCACCAGTCCGCCAAAGCGTACCAATTACTGGACGCGACCGACCAAGGCAAATTGCCGGCAGCCTGAGGCGTCAACCATCTACCTCCTACCGCGTAGACATAAGTTTGCGAAACCGAGAACGCTTTGGCCACTTGCGCTAGGATCGAATGCACGCCGTGGCGCCGAGACGAAAAGCAATCGGCCATTTCGCCAGTCATTGTTACTGCCAGAGAGTCATATAGCCTATGCGTCGATGCCGAAAATTCGCCAATCATCTCATGCAAACGCGAGCCCAGTCGGTGATGTTCGGTCCACATTGAGAAATTGCAAGACAGGCTTTCGCCGGTCGCGCTGGCCAATTTAAGGTTGGCCCCGCCGATATCTATGCCTAAAACCTCCGCGCCAGTGGCTAAGTTCATGACATGGCAACCATTTCAGTTGAGTGGTCCTGTTCGTAGTGAATCGGCAGGACAACTTGAAACGTGCTGCCCGTTCCAAGTTGACTCGACAAACGCACTTCACCGCCTAGCAGCTTGCACAATTCTTTCACGATGGATAACCCCAAACCGGTGCCCGAGTATTGTCGCGTCAAACCGTCGTTTTGCAAAACGGCATTGCTCTGTCGGAATTTCTCAAAGATGATTTCAAAATCGGCGGCTGGGATACCGACCCCGGTATCGCGCACTGTGATATGAAAGTAGTACTCTGACAAACGTCCCAGCGAGACGTTTACAAGCCCGCCGTCGGGCGTGAATTTAATCGCATTGGAAAGCAGATTCGTCAGGATTTGTTGTATCTTGGGCTGGTCCTGGAATACCTCCTGAAGGTCTGTGGCTGCATCAATCTGTATATCCATGTTCTTTTCGTCGACCAAGCTTCGCAACATGTCGCACTGCGCATGGACCAAGTGGCTTAAGTGAAACGAAGTGGGTGTCACTTGCATTTTTCCAGCTTCGACTTTGGCGAGATCCAGAATATCGTTGATCATATCGAGGAGCAGTTTGCCACTTTTCTGAATATTTCCAGCATACCGCCGCTGTTTGTCCGTGAGCGAAGAAATATCGTGCAAGACTTCACTGAAGCCAATAATGCTATTGAGCGGAGTCCGCAATTCGTGGCTCATGTTGGCTAGGAAGTCATTCTTGAGTCGATTGGCTTCGAAGAGGTGCAAGTTGGCTTGTGCAAGCTGATCTACTTTCAGGTCTAGCTCGGAGTTTAGGTTCTGCAACTTATTTTGGCCGTCTGTCATGTGCCGCAACATTCGATTGAAAGCGTCGGCCAGTTCGTTGAACTCATCACCGGTATCGATATTGACTCGCTGGTCGGTACTACCGCGACTAATTGCATCACTCACATTTCGCAGATGTTGCAGGGGATTTAGCACTAAACGGCGCAACACCCAGTGTACGACTAGGAGCGTGGCGGCCACCGTGAGCATTGCCACTGTGATCATCCAAGCGAGCGTGGTGGGCGTGGCGACTTGAGTTTGCTGGTATGGAAGTAGAACTTTCACAACCCGGAACGGAACCTCTTCCGCCCCAAAAGATTCAAGACGATTGTGGCAAGACATGCAGCTTTCGGGGAAATCGACGACGTGGTAATAGACGTACCAGCCATCTTTGGGTGTTTCATCCGCGAATCGCGTTAGTGTGTTGGGGTCCGGAAAAATAGGTCCGGTTTCTCGGAACAGATGTATCGCGGCTGGCGCCTCGAGCTCGCCGGGGGCGTTCGAGGGTTTGACCGGAAGGTTAGGAGCTAACTCGCCGATGGTCGAATCGGCGGCATTGGGTTGTTGGGTGGTGGTAGGGGCGGGTTGGTTTTGGACGGCCTTTTGGCTCAACTGCCCAATGCGTTCGCGATAGCTGACATGTAATTCCTCGATCAACTTTTGTTCGCTCGTACTAGTCGGCAAATTTCCAGACGGCAAACTTTCGTGCTGCACGACACTATCGAGCATCAAGAACTCATAGCGATAATCGGGGTTGTCAACCAAATCCAGGCGGAGAATAGCCAACGGTTCGGTTACAAAGTGTGAATTGACGTCCGGGAAAACTGTCTTGCCTTCGCCCGCAGTACGTCGCTCCACGTGACGCCAGGCAATAATCGATTTGGCATAGTCGCGAGCGGCTTGCCGAGTCGTCTGCTTTACCAGTGGCTCCGCAACCACCTGGAGAACAAACCAAAAAGCCAAACCGATTGGCAAAATGAGGGCAAAACCTAGGAAGAGAATACTCTTGCGCTCTAGGCTCCAGCCCAGGACCATGCTGCGCAGGAGTTGGCGCAGCAGATCAAGGACAAATTGGTACCAGGCTGGCTTCATTCGCTTTTTCAACTTGAACAACTACTGTTAGTTTGATTGTCGGATAATGGGATTCGAGGTTCGATTCAGACCACTTGAATTGCACAATCCAAACATATGGATAACTCAATCCAGTCGGTAAATCCGTATTTGTCGCGAAAAAGTCCCGAGAATGGGTGGATTCGGGTAATTCGCGGGCTAAAGTTGGCAATTGCTTGCTTGATCAACCCGATTTGACTGACTAGCATAACTTGCATATCTTTTCAAGATTCACACTCACTTGGGTCCCGATTTTTGCGGGGATGGCGACATGTCTAAAGGTTTTCGGTATTGGTTTCGTTGCACAACCGTGGCGACGCTTGCAGCGCTAATCACATTCAACCCTGTGTGGGCTGGACGAGCCTTACGCGGTTTGTTCGGAAAGCGAGCCCAGTGCGGGACGCAATCCGTTTGTTGCCAACCGGCAAGCGAATCGGTTTCAGGCTGCTACGAGTCTTCGATGACCTATTACGCGCCAGCCGGTAATTGTGCTGGCACGGAAGTGGCCAGCATGCTATCGGAGTCAAATTGTTATTCTGCTCCCGAGGCTAGTTGCGCATGTGGCGACACTATTCTCTCGCAACCCATGGCGATGCCTGCAGAAATGCATGCGCATGAATCGGCTCCGTCGGAAATGCCCTCAGTGATGACTCCACCCGTTGAGTCTCCGAAGCATGTCGAGCCGGATGAAAAGGCTCCAGCGGCACCAGCGGAAGACGCCGCACCAGCGGAAGACGCCGCTCCGACCGTCGAACCTCAGCAGACCGTCACTCCAGACGCGGCGAGCACTATTAAAAACGATACGCCCGATGCGAGTCCATCGGACTCGACCATAGACCCTAAACCCATCGAAGGCACGCCTCCAGCCGCAGTTGATATTTTCGGTGCAGAACCATCCACTACACCGGATGCTCCGGCCATCAACGACATTTTCGGTACGGAGCCAGCCACGATTCCTGACGCGCCAGTCGATGCGTTTGGAACACCTCCAGCAAGCACGAACGATCTATTTGGTAACCCACCCGTTGAAGCCTTCACTCCGGACTTGACTACCCCAGCCATCGACGGAGCTTTTCCAGATCCAACCCCTCCGGCAACCATTATCGAACAGGCACCAGCGGAGGCCGATCCGTTCGGGGCTCTTGGGGCGCCAGCAGCCAGTGGCGAAGCACCTGCGCCGCTTGAAGATATATTTGGCGCACCGATGGATCCCGCGCCTGCAATCGAAAAAGATATTTTCGGCACGCCCGAGCCTAGCGCCCCAGCCAGCTCCGCAGATCCCGTAGACGATATATTTGGGATACCGGACACTGCGACTCCAGGCGCATCGGTAGAAGACCTCTTCAATACGCCAGATCCTGGCGTGGGCGTTCCTCCGCCCGCAGACATTTTTGGTCAACCGACATCGACCGGAGCGGCACCATTGGATCTAGACGAACTGTTCGGTACGCCAGCGCCAGCCCCAGGTGCGACTCCAGCGGCGACACCTGCCCAGTCGGATCCGATAGAAGACCTGTTCAAGACGACGCGCACTTGGCACGATAATACGGGACTGTTCCATATCGATGCGAAACTTGTCGTCATCTATGCGGACAGCGTCCGCCTCCTGAAAGATAACGGCAATTTCTGCACGTTATCGATGCGGCGTTTAAGCGAGGATGACAAGTTGTTTGTGCTGCGAGTGGCCAATCAATTGCCTGGGAACGACGTCCGCTACGTTTCGGCTTCGAATTAGATTCACCCAAGGGAACCGCTTTGTTGATTGTGGTTCCGCTTAAATATCACGAAAGGGAAGTCAGTGCTTAGCGCTGACTTCCCTTTTGCATTTAAGCGACTTTTCTAGCCCATGCATCCTCTGGTTACCCGAGATGGCAAGATCGAAGAAAGACAAGCGAGTTATCGAAGGGACGGCGGAGCCTGCGCCCAAAACGGGCAATAATTCGACGGGCAACGACTCGACGGGCAACAAATCGACCGATTTCAAATCGACGTCTACCCAGCGGGCGTGTGTATCCGCGCTGGTGATCGTTCACTTTTGTCTACTCGTGTTAGCGTTGTCCGCGAATGTGGCACCGAGCTATCTTCAAGGGACGTTGACGGGTTGGTTTGCGCCCTACCTGGTCGCAACCTGTCAAGATTATGGGGCGGTTCCGATCGAGTTGACGCACGCCCAGTCGTTAGACTTTCCACTGTTGTTGGAGTTTAAGACGGATGAAGAAGCGTCTGAGCCATGGCGTCAGGTGCAATTGCCCGGAGCTCGCCAGTTGCGTGGTCAGCCAGTGGACCTACGTCTCTCGCGGTGGCCAAATTTGGCCCGCTTGATTCGTCTGCTTTCAGTGGACCAGCCCGAAAGTGAAATGCTGTCCGATATCGGGGCACAGCTAGTCTTGTTCGTCCAAAAGCATACGAAAAAGCCAGTCAGCGCTATTCGTTTTGTCGCGCCCAGCGTCCTAAGCTTCGATCAAGACAGATTGCTATCTACGGGACAGGCCGCATTGATCCAAGGTGACATAGAGCAACAAATTGTCTTCAGTGCTGCGGTAATCCACGATTCTGCGGGAAGAGTTAGCTTGGTCCCTCAGCAGCCGCCCCTGCGCACGTCCAAACCAGTCACTCAATCGAAGCATGCAAAATGATCAAGTCTGCACTCGAAGGCTGGAATAGGTTCTGGTTCGAACCCATTTCTGTGCAATGGCTAACTCCAATTCGGGTGGCTGTTTGCTTGGTAAGCCTGCTGTGGTTTGCAAGTTTCTTGCCGAACTTAGATTCTTACTTTGCCGCTAACGGTCTTCTATCTACAGACCTAGCCGCGAAACTAATTGATTTCGAAGAGACAGCCCTGTGGCAGAGCTGGTCGCCACTGGTCTGGACAGATTCCACGGGCTTCTATCGTGGATGGTTGGTGCTGGGTATTTTGACTGCGATCGTGGGAGCAATAGGATTAGGCGGGCGGACGACGCTGACGGTGCTGTTGGTCTTGGTTCTATGCTGGGCCCATCGCATTGCATGGTTGCAGGGCCCAGTGGAACCCGCATTGATTGCTGCGATCTCTTACTTGATCGTAGAACCGGGCACCACGTTAGCCTTCAGAAAAGATTCCCCGACAGTAAAACGCACGTGGCGCGGCCGCGTGGCGTTGCGATTGCTGCAAACGCATTGGTGGATATTGATTGCCGCCGGTACGCTATCGCAATTGGCAAGTGTGATTTGGTGGCGAGGCGAAGCGGCGTGGTGGTTAGCCTCTGCAAATCGTTCCTGGTTTTTTTCAACGGAAGCTCTACGCGGCAATGCCAGTCTCATCAATGGCTTGAGCCATTCGATTGTGGTGGTCGAATTGCTTGCACTGTGGTTGATCACGATGCGAACCCTACGCCCGTTGGGCATAATGCTCGGCTTGTTAGTTGCGCTGGTCTACGCTGGCTTGGCAGACCATGTACTCTATGGGCTCCTACTCGCGGCAATCTTGCTGGCATTCCGAGCGACGACACAACCGCCGAGCACTCGATACAATGAGGTCAGTTCCCTTCCAATGGAGTGACCAACGCATGAAAGAACCTACGCCGCAAGAACGCGAAGCCTGGGACTTGGCGCAGATTCGTCAGCGCAAGAGCCGATTGATTGCAAAGCCAATCGGTAACGTTATTCGCGGCCTGCTGAGCTCGACGGGCTATGCAGAAACACAGGCCGCTGCCCTATTACAGCAACAGTGGGAAGCAGCGGTCGGAGCGGAGCTGTCGGCAGTGTCGCGACCCGGGAACGTCACACGAGGTGTGCTACAGGTTTATGCGGCCAGCAGCCCCGCGATGCAAGAGCTGCATTTCCGCAAGAAGCAAATTCTGGCGGGGCTGACTGCGAATCCAGCCTTGAGCCAGATTCGCGAACTTAAGATTCGTGTTGGTACTTTTGAGCGTACTACTTAACGCCCGCTTCTTGGAGCAGCACGTTGAGCGCCTGCGTATTGCGGTCAAAGTTGGCTTCGTAATCTTGTTTCGACTGGGCCGAAGTGAACAGCATGATCGAGCCGCTAACCTGTTCGTGCAGACCATGTCGTATGCTGCCTTCCACCAGTCTTCCCTCTTTGAGGAACACCATCGGGTCGAAGCCCGACATGACAGGGCTTGAGCG
>JBGSJL010000129.1:0-9662 GCA_041741955.1 Pirellulaceae bacterium
AAGGGAAGCCATCGAAATTGCCCAGTGGTTTCACGGCGTTTTCGGTTCCCGCTATTTTATCGAAGTCATGAACAACAACCTGGAGATCCAGCGGCATCAGCTCGAAGGGGCTGTGAATATTGCTCAAAAAGTTGGCTTGCCGGTCGTGGCGACTAGCGATGCGCACTATGCTGACCGCGAAGATGCTGAAATTCAGGACGTATTGCTGTGCATCAACACGGGCAAGTTCCGCACGGATACAGCCCGGATGAAGATGGAGGGCAATCAGTTCTATTTGCGTTCCCCCGCGGAAATGTACGCTTGTTTCCCCGGCATGGAGGACGCCGTTGCCCGCAGTCAAGAAATTGCCGATACCGTAGAAATCAATTTGGAGTTGGGCAAGCGGCATTTTCCTGTCTATCCGCTGCCCGCCAAAGAATTGAAGCCCGATGACTATCTCCGCGATGTGTGCGTGGAAGGACTCAAGGATCGCTATCGCGGCAACGAAGAGATGTTACCCGGCGGCGAGCTATCCGAGATCGTGCAAGCTCGCTTGGATCGCGAACTGGGGGTGATTCAGCGACTGGGATTTGCCAACTACTTCTTGATCGTGTGGGACTTCGTCAGGCATTCGCGCGAGCAGGGGGTTCCCAACACGGCCCGTGGTAGCGGTGTCGGTGCACTGGTTTGTTATGCTACCTATTTGAGCCACGTATGCCCAATTCAATACGACTTACTCTTCGAACGTTTTCTAGATGAAAATAGGCTCGAAGCGCCCGATATCGATATCGACTTCTGCAAGGAACGGCGAGTTGAAATTATTCAGTATGTGCGCGACAAATACGGCGAAGAAAACGTAGCTCAGATTGGCACATTCGGAACCATGGCTGCCAAGGCAGCTATTAAAGATGTCGGCCGCGCGCTGGGCATTCACTTGTCGCGCGTCAATCAAATTACGGAGATGGTGCCCGATGAACTGAAGATTACGATCAAGAAGGCCCTTGAGAAGAATATCGACCTGAAGAAAACCTACGATGGCGATTCGGAGGTCCGCGAACTGCTGGACATCGCCATGAAACTGGAGGGTAACGCCAGAAATGTGGGCACACATGCTGCAGCCGTCGTGATCGCGGATCGACCGCTAACCGATTACGTACCCTTGGGGCGTGTCTCGGGCAAGACCGATGTGATTACGCAGTGGTCGATGGGCGACGTCGAAGAGGCCGGCCTATTGAAGATGGACTTTCTAGGACTGCGGAACCTGACCATCCTCTCCAAAGCGGTTCAGATCATCCAGCAAACCCGAGGCGAGGACTTGGACCTACTCCGCATTCCGCTCGACGACAAAGCCACTTTTGCCCTGCTACAGCGTGGCGAAACCAAAGGTGTGTTCCAGCTCGAAAGCGGCGGCATTCGCGATTTGTTGCAGCGGATGAAGCCCGACCACTTTCACGACATTATCGCCACCAACGCGCTCTACCGCCCTGGTCCACTAGAAGGCGGTATGGTCGACGACTATGTGGCCGTCAAGCATGGGCGCAAGGCAGCGGTGTACTTGCATCCCGTGCTCAAAGATATCCTGGAAGAGACGCACGGTGTGATGGTTTACCAAGAGCAGGTCATGCGCATCCTGAACCGACTGGGCGGTATCGAGCTGGCGAGCGCGTATACGTGCATCAAGGCGATTAGCAAGAAGAAGGAATCGATCATCGCCGCCAATGAATCCAAGTTCATCGAAGGCGCTACGGAAAAGGGCTTGACCGAAAAGCAGGCTCGCGAAATGTGGGAGATGATTCTCAAGTTCGCCGGTTATGGTTTCAACAAGAGCCACTCGACGGCCTATGCGCTCCTGGCCTATCAGACCGCCTATCTAAAAGCCCACTACCCTGTGGAGTTCATGGCCGCGCTGCTCTCTGGAGATATCCCCGGACGGAATTTCAAACGCAAAGATGCGTTGGTCGAACACATCGAAGACTGCAAGCGGATGGAAATCGAAGTGGTTCATCCGGATGTGAATTCCTCGGACGTCGACTTCACGGTTGGCGACAATAAAATTTACTTTGCCCTCTCAGCGATTAAGGGCTGTGGTGGTCCGGCCGGCGAAGCCATCGCGGCCGAGCGCAAAAAGGCCAATCGCTTTACAAGCCTCTTTGATTTCTGCGAACGCGTTCCGGCCAGCCATTGCAATAAGGCGGCCATCGAGACGCTCATCAAAGCTGGCGCATTTGATTCCACGGGCGGCAAACGCTCGCAGTTAATGGCGGTGGTCGAACGGGCGATCCAGAGCGGGGCCGCCGCCCTGGCCGATCGTCGCAGTGGTCAAATGAACCTGTTTGGCGAGCTTACCGCTGATACGGCCTTGGAGGATTCGAGCAGCAAGCTGCCTGACATTGAGGAATTTCCCGACAAAACCAAGTTGATGATGGAAAAGGAAGTGGCCGGGATGTATCTGTCCGCCCATCCCTTGGCCGAGTTTCAAGCGCAACTATCGACCTTCTGCTCACACGAAACGACGCAGCTCAAGGATGTAAAAGACCGCCAGGAAGTCATCGTGGGCGGAATGATCTCCTCCATAAAGTTGGCCAATACCAAGAACCCTAAACCCGGCGCTCCGAGCAAATACGCCAATTTTGATCTCGAAGATGTCCAAGGAGCCGTCCGCTGTATTTGCTGGCCCGATGGCTACGAAAAGCTGGGGCATCTCATTCAATCCGAATCGGTAGTCGTCATGCGCGCGACTGTGGACAAACGAGGTGGCAGCGATGAAGTCAACCTACTGGCCAATGAGATTATCCCGATCCAAGAGGCCGAGACGCGGTTTACTGCCGGTTTGAAGATCAACGTCGATGAAGACCGGCACCCACAAGAGTTGATGACCGGCCTGCATGAGGTTCTCCGCGGCTACCCAGGCAACATGGAGGTATTGGTTTCGTTGAGGCTAACGTCCGGCGATATTGTGCAACTCAAAAGTAAGCGACATAAGGTGGCAATCACGCCGGAACTCAGGGGACGACTCGACGATTTGCTGGGAGAGGACAGCCATCGACTCATGATTTCTCCTCCTCGGCCCAAACAGGGGGCCGGCGGGCGACGCGGGCGACCCGCCAATTGACGCGAAAACCATTGAGCAATTCGGGCAAAATCGCCGACTTTGTTGCGTTGTAGGCAAAAAGCGATTAACCTCAAAGCTGTCTAGAGCGCGCGAGATACGCGCCCAAGCTGTACCGTACTTTTCGACCTAAGGCAAAATAACCCATGCGTCGCCTTTCATTCTTTGAATTTCGCCTGGCCGCAGTAGCCCTGCTAATCGTGGCTTGCACAAGCCAACTTACGAACTGTTTTGCAACTGGGACAACCGGTACCACGGGCACAACAGGCACAACAGGCACAACAGGCACAACAGGTGGAACCACGGCGAATACTGCAAATACCGCCAACGGTGGTGCGAACGGTGCGTCGGGTGTGAAAATCGATCCGCAAGGCGTCTTAAGGACGATCTACTCGGACCCGCGCGTGACAATGGCGCGACTCAATGCTGCCAAGCGATCAATGCCTCAGCACTTAGCCACGCCTAGCGAAATGCGAAAAATCTCGCTCAATCGCCTTGAGGCGGCTGTGGCCAAGCAAGTAGCCGCCGGCGGTAACCCGAGCACTGAAATGGTCGCCCTGGCTGGACTGACACGCCTGGAATATGTTTTCTTCTATCCCGAATCGGGTGACATTGTGATCGCCGGTCCGGCCGAGGGCTTTGCACAGGATGACGTGGGTCGCCTGGTAGGAATCGATAGCGGTCGACCTTGTATTCTGCTGGATGATCTGATCGTAGCTCTCAGAGCCTACGCCCCCGGCGGCGACAAGACCAATACGATCAGCGTTTCGATTGATCCCACTCAAGAGGGCTTGGCCCGCATGCAGGAGACGCTGAAGTCTTTTGGCGGCAAATTCCGCTCGCAGGCCGATGTGCCATTTATCGTCAATAGTCTGCGTCAGTCTTTGGGGCTGAACGAAGTGACCATCACGGGTATTCCGGCTGGGACACACTTCGCTCACATCCTAACCGAAGCCGATTACCGTATGAAACTCATTGGTATCGGACTGGAAGCACCCCCCGTCAATATGCCGAGCTACGTCTCGAAACTCACCGCTGCGATGACTTCGTCCAACGCACTGCTTCGCTGGTTCTTTGTGGCTGATTACGAAGCGATTGCGGAGAGTGAAGATGGCTTGGCGATGAAGCTGGTCGGGCAGGGGCTAAAGCTGGTTGGCGAAGACGAGCTAGTCAAAAGCGACGGCACAAGGCAAGTTTCTGGACGCGGTGCCAATATGGCCAGCCGTATCTTTACAGGTGAGTTTACTAAGAAATTTCGACAAATTTCTGAAAGCAGCGTGATCTACAGTCAACTTCGAAACCTGGTCGATCTAACGATCGCGGCCGCTTACATTCAAGATCGCGGTTTCTACGATCAGGCTAGCTGGGATTTGGGTGTCTTTGCCAGCGAAGACCAATTGCCTGTGGAAGTGCTTCCCGCACCTCGCCAAGTGGAGACGGCTGTCAACGCAGTTATGAAGGGTAGCCGCTTGGTAACACCCATCGGTGGTGGCGTCATCATCCAAGCCCGCCACGCTCTGGACGCCAAGAATCTTCAGTTCGATGCGGACGGACAAGTTGCCAAAGCTCGCAACGGTGCTCAATTGGACGCCGTCAAAGCGGACCAGTGGTGGTGGGACTAGTTCGAGAGCAGGTAAGAGTTGTCCTGCTGTGAACATCACGCGCTAGCCGTGTCCACTGACGCGTACCCAGGCGACGTGTTGTTTAAGTGTTTGACGTGTAGCTGAAGGCGTAGTCCTCAACCGCAGTACGTCGCCTACGGCTGCTCGTCAAACAACAATTACGTCGCCTACGGCTGCTCGTCAAATAGCAATTGGCCAATGAAAGACTAAACCGACGGGCCAGTCGCCTTAGGTTCACAAAAAAACCTGATCGGAAATGAGCTGTGTTGAACTAGACGGCGCACGCCATACGCCGCTTTTGTTCTCACGAATTCCGTCGCACTAGGACTCGATCAGTCCCGTCTTTACGGCCCACACTGCGGCAGCCGTTCGGTCGGTCGAATCCAGCTTGCGCAGAATATTCTGAACATGCTCTTTGACCGTCTCAACACTGATGTTGAGCGATGTGCCAATCTCGCGATTGCTCAGTCCTAGGGCAATGTGACGCAGAACCTGAAGTTCCCGATTGGTCAGCGGCACGTCTTTCGAATCGGAGCGATCCTTCCGCTTTGCCATCGTCGACTGCACGCGTCGCAGAATGCTCGAATCCGACGGCAATTCGTGCGAGGCAGCTCGCTGAATGGATTCCAAGACGTCCAGCCGCGACGAATCCTTGAGGATATAGTCGGACGCGCCCATCGCAATGGAGCGAGCCACATAGGTGGGGTTGTCATAGGTCGACATCATCACCACGGATACTTCAGGCAGCTCAGAGCGAATCTGCTCTAGGGCTGTCAGTCCATCTTCGCTGCCCAGACGAACGTCCAGCAGGACCACGTCGGGCCGCATCGACTTAGTAAGTGAAACCGTTTCATCGACGGATCCACTCAAGCCGACGATCTCGATATCGCTGCCATCGAGAAGGGTCCCAATTCCGCTGCGAACCACTTCGTGGTCATCAGCTACTAACAACTTAATACTCATCGCATTCAACCTTTCTACTAGACTCTCTCAACCCACAGATGAGACAAACCCCGCGCCCGAAAAGAAGTTCAACTATGCATGAGGGGGTAGAGTGGTTTGAAACAAGACTCTTAAGGACCGCCTTTATAACGGATATGTTTCACAAGACTAGGGTTTTTACTGAAAACTACGCCCAAAAAAACCGCTTGAGAGAACCTCCGCTAATTACAGTTTACTACGAAGTCACCCCCTCCCCCCAAAAGAATCTGCATAAAGTGCATAATTTTTACTACTTTTGGGTGATTTATTGGCCCCATCTGAACCAATGTTGCAAATTTGCAACACTACCATTTGCCAGTTCATGTTTCGCAACCTACCTATTTTAAGATGATTTCCATCGACTTCGGATCCAAGTACGCTGCGGATACTTCCCAATAATGACGGCCTGTAAACTTCTAATTGTGGACGACGACAAATGGCTTTTGGAGTCCATGGCGCAGTGGCTGGCCGGACAGGGCTTTCTGGTTCGCACGGCCTGTAGCGCCCATCAGGCCAAGCAGGCAGTGCTGGAGCAAGTGCCCGAGCTGTGCCTGATCGACATTAGTTTGGAGGGTCCGGACGGTTTCACGCTATTGAAGTGGTGCCGCCAGCGGGCTGCGGACATGCCCGTGGTGATGATGACGGGCTATGCGGGACCCGATGCGGGGGCGGAAGCCGTGGCTGCGGGTGCCTTTGATCTGCTGACCAAACCGATTATCGACCAGGAGCTGCTGACCACGCTGGGGCGGGCGATGGATCAAAAGAAGCTCGCCGAGGAAAATCGGCGGCTGAAATGCGAACTGGACCGCCGGTCTGGATTGGAGCACATTCTCAGCCATGATCCGCGCATGTTGCGTATTTTCGACGTGATCGACAGTGTCGCGGACACTCGAGCCACGGTGCTCATCACCGGCGAAAACGGTACCGGAAAGTCGATGATTGCGCGGGCCGTTCACCGTCGCAGCAGTCGCAAAAAAAATCCGTTTGTTGAAGTTGCCTGTGGAGCCTTGCCCGACAGTCTGCTTGAGAGCGAACTGTTTGGACACGTCGCGGGAGCTTTTACCGGTGCCAATCACTCCAAGGTGGGCAAGTTCGAACATGCCGATACGGGCACAATTTTCTTGGACGAAATTGGCACGGCCAGCACGGCCATGCAGATCAAGCTACTGCGTGTACTGCAGGACTTTCAGTTTGAGTCGGTGGGTGGAAACGAAACGATTTCGGTCGACACGCGGTGCGTTTTAGCGACCAATGAAAACTTAGAACAAGCGGTTGCCGACGGCAAATTTCGCCAGGATCTCTTTTACCGCATCAATGTGATTCACCTAGAGTTGCCAGCGCTCCGCGAGCGCGCAGCCGACATTCCACTTTTGGTGGAGCACTTCTTGCAAAAAACGCTCAAAGATGTGCCCAAACAAATCGAAGGTTTCACGGCCCACGCGATGGAAGCCATGCAAGGCTACGCTTGGCCAGGCAATATTCGCGAGCTGGAGAACGTAGTACAGCGGGCGGTACTGTTGACCAAGCAGCCCATCATCGGTTTAGAACTTCTCCCGCCAAGCTTGCTCGGCAACCCGCGTACTAGTCGCAGTCTGACCACCATCGGCGGTGGCCAAACGCTCCGCGAGGCACTCGAAGAGCCCGAACGTCAGATCATCTTGGATGTCCTGAGGGCCAATGCCTTCAGTCGGAACATCACTGCGGATCGCTTGGGTATCAATCGCACGACGCTCTACAAAAAAATGAAGCGGTTGGGTATCGACAACCTCCAGTTTCAAGATTGATTCCGGCCCGCCTTTCGCCAGCGGACAGCCCAGTCCGATTGGCGCGAGCGAAGATTTCGCTTTCAGGTCTCCGGCCAGGGCTACTTTTCAGCATGGGCTGGCCCCCTATAATCCGGTCTCCGAATCCCGCGAGCTTTGCAACTGGACATCGCCAGCTCTGGCGCCTGCAACAGGAATTCGGGTTTATTGGATTTCTCGGTTTACGGGATGATGCTAAGATGAAGATTCACGAGTACCAAGGGAAACAACTCTTCCGCCAAGCTGGCGTACCTGTGCTCGAAGGCCGCGTTGCCAGGTCCAGCGACGAGGCTGCCGCTGCTTTCAAAGAGCTCGCAGGACCGATTGCGGTGGTCAAGGCTCAGATTCATGCAGGCGGTCGCGGCAAGGGAACGGTCAAAGAAGTTCCCGCCCAGCGTGGTGTGCAATTGGTCAAATCGGCGGCAGAAGCTGCCCAAGTGGCCAAGAACTTGCTTGGCAATCACTTGGTCACTATTCAGACAGGTGCTGACGGGGCTCAAGTCAACCAAGTCTTCGTCGAAGCGGGTTGCGATATCGCCCGCGAGTTGTACTTGGGCATCGTGCTAGACCGCGGCCAAGCGATGCCTGTGCTGATGGTCAGCAGCGAAGGTGGTATGGAAATTGAACATGTGGCCGCAGAAACGCCAGAAAAGATCTTCCGAGAGCACTTCCACCCTGCCGTTGGTCTGCAAAGCTACCAGGTTCGCAAACTATGCAAAAAACTCGATATCACCGGCCCAGCGGTGCGCTCGGCTGAAAAGTTTATGAAGGCGATTTGCCGCCTATACGTGGATCTCGATTGCTCGATGGCGGAGATCAATCCGCTGGTGATCACCAAGTCGGGCGAGATGATCGCGCTGGATGCCAAAGTTACGTTTGACGACAACGCCCTTTTCCGTCATCCCGCTCTCAAGGAGCTGCGGGATTTGACTGAGGAAGAACCGGCTGAAGTCCGCGCCGGAAACGCGGGACTTTCTTACGTCAAGCTCGATGGAACGATTGGCTGTCTGGTCAACGGTGCGGGATTGGCCATGTCGACGATGGATATCATCAAGTATCACGGTGGACAACCCGCGAATTTCTTGGATGTGGGTGGCGGTGCGACCACCGAACAAGTGGTCGAGGCATTCAACATCATACTTTCCGATCCGAACGTGAAGGCCGTACTGGTCAACATCTTTGGCGGTATTGCTCGCTGCACCACCATCGCAACTGCCGTGATCGAAGCTTCGAAGCAAATCGGCATCACCATTCCGCTGGTCGTGCGACTTGAAGGCACCGAAGTGGAAGAGGGCAAGAGGATGTTAGCCGCAAGCGGCCTCGCCATGATCACTGCCGACGATCTCACGGACGCTGCCAAGAAAGTCGTCGCCGCCGCTGCTGGTGCCTAATCCAAATGCGGCATCCCTCCAGGGAGTAGGCACACTGTCCAGTGCCGTCACCCATTGCTACCCATCCATCACTTTCACCTGTCGCGACGAATAAACTCATGAGCATCCTGATCAACAAAAATACCAAAGTGATTTGTCAGGGCATCACTGGCAGCGCGGGGATGTTCCACACGAAGGGTTGTGCAGAATACGGCACACAGATGGTCGGTGGCGTGACGCCAGGCAAGGGTGGCCAAACGGTTCTGGACCTGCCTGTATTCGACACCGTCGAGGAAGCAGTCCAGCAGACCGGTGCCAACGCCACCATGATTTTTGTTCCGCCGCCATTCGCTGCCGATGCGATTCTCGAAGCCATCGACGCGGGCATCGGAGTGATTGCCGCGATTACTGAGGGTATCCCCGTGCTAGACATGGTCGAAGTCTATCGACGTGTGCGGGCCAGCCAGTCGGTATTGATCGGCCCCAATTGCCCGGGCTTAATCACGCCTGGAGAATGTAAGATTGGCATTATGCCGGGGTACATTCACAATCCCGGTAAGATCGGCATTATCAGTCGCAGCGGCACGCTGACTTACGAAGCCGTCTGGCAGACCACCAAAGCCGGCTTAGGTCAGTCCACATGTGTCGGGCTGGGTGGAGATCCCATCGTCGGGACGTCGTTCGTTGATTTGCTCGAGTTGTTCCAAGCTGATGAGCAGACCGAGTCGATTCTGATGATCGGTGAGATTGGCGGTTCAGCGGAGGAGGCGGCGGCCGAGTTCATTCGTCAGCACGTCAC
>JBGSJL010000130.1:0-3937 GCA_041741955.1 Pirellulaceae bacterium
CACAGCGCCGGAACTTCAGTTCGGAAAACTGCGTACGGTCGATGCCGAAGCCAAACAATTGTCCGACACATTCTTACGTTCGCAGCGGGCACGCGGCGGCACGGCACTCCGCCCTGCCATTGCGACCGCATACAAATTTAAGGACAGCGATCGACCACTCAATGTCGTTGTACTGTCCGATGGAATGACCGAGGTCCGAGAACAAGCCGAATTGTTAGCAGCCATCAAAGACGCGCCGTCTGGCACACGCGTATTCTGCATCGGCATCGGCAACGATATCAATCGTCCACTGTTGAAACAAGTTGCCGAAAGGGCTGGCGGCTTGGCAGCCTTTATTTCGCATCAAGATGATTTTCAGCGTCAGGCCCAAGCGTTCCGTCGCAAACTGATGCGTCCCGTGGCAACCAATGTCAAAATCACCGTCGATGGAGTCGATGCGTTTGACATTAGTAGCCAACCAACACCCGATCTGTATTATGGCGCACCGGTATGGTTGATGGGTCGCTATCGACAGGCAGGTACAGCCCAAGTCAACGTGTCAGCAGAAGTGCTAGGTCAACCCTTCGAGCAAACGCTCGAAGTCAATTTCCCTGCTTTGGCCGATGCCAACCCAGAAATTGAACGCATGTGGGCCTTTGAGCAGATTCACGGGCTAATGAACGGACTGCGGGCCGATGGTCAGAGCCAAACGACCGTCGATAGAATTGTGCAGTTGTGTGAAGGCTACTCGATCGTTAGCGAATATGCCTCGTTCATAGTGCTCGAGAACGATGCCGAGTACGCCCGCTGGGCCATCAAACGTCGAAACGTCACTCGGGCCGGGCGCGATCGCGCTGCGCAAGCCCAATTGAACACTGAGCTTCAACGACTGCGCGAAGAAGCGCTAGCCAGCTTAGGACCTGCAAACGAAAAGTTCGTATCAACCAACGTCGATGCCAACAGTACAGAACCAGCCGGTGAGACGGATCCACAAGACATGTCGACACAGAATACTGTCAACAACTCCAACTCCAACTCCAGCTCACCACGCGATCTCGACTTTGGCCCGACGATCGGCAATCGCAGTAGTGAAGGACGAGGTGGCGGTGGCGCCATCGATCCCATCACGGCCTTACTGGCTGCCGGAGCGGCTGGAGCTTCCGCGTTGGCTGCCCGTCGCCGCAAGCAACTTGGCCAAGACAAGTGATCGATAGACCGAGTATTAAACTGGCAAGTATTAGGCTGTACAAAAAAAACTGGTTTTGAAGGACTGACACTATGGATACGATGCTTGGCCGAAACCAACTTTTGTGCGCACCCGTTACGCTACTCATCGCCACAGTTTCGATCCTAGCATGGGCAAGCGGCTCGTTGACAGCAGCGCTGGAAATCAACTTTCAGCAACCGCTGGCGGCGAGCCTTCTGCAAAGCTTTGGCTGCCATGTACTTCATTGGTCGGGCGAGCACATATTCTGGGACCTAGCCATGTTTGCACTGCTAGGTTTCATGTGCGAGCGCTCGATGCCACGTGCTTTTTATGCAACGTTGTTGGTTAGCGCGCTAGCCATCCCATCGCTCGTTCCGTGGTGGAACCCAGGCATTTCGACTTATCGCGGATTGAGTGGCCTGGATACGGCCTGCTTCTCGCTGTTGGTCACCAGCGGCTGGCTGCGCAGCATAAACCACAAAGACCCTTTTCAAGCCGTTCTGCTGGGCCTGCTGTTAATCGGCCTCGGCGGGAAAATCGCTTTCGAATTTTACACGGGCCAGGTGATGTTTGTTCACAGGGTTGATTTTGTACCGCTG
Organism: Pirellulaceae bacterium; assembly: GCA_041741955.1. Taxonomy (GTDB): domain Bacteria; phylum Planctomycetota; class Planctomycetia; order Pirellulales; family Pirellulaceae; genus Aureliella. The sequence continues at coordinate 1,786 of JBGSJL010000130.1, forward strand.
CCGATTGCACATGCAGTCGGGGCGCTGGTGGGTTCTTTTTTCGCCTGCTCTTGCGAAATGGGCAAATGGACATTTACCGGTTCTGCGGGGGTTGACTCGCTGAAGGGTGCCGTACAAAGTCAAGGCTGAGCGGTCGGATCGGTTCGCATGGCTGCTCATGGCTTGAAGTCCGTGCTAGTATGTTGTGCCTACGCAGTACGTGACCCGACGGTAATAGCCGTGCAGCGTCTGTTGCGATCCAATCCCTGAGACCACCACTTGTCAACTGCGAACCCTACGACCTCTGGCCCGCAGGTGCTTGTCCTCCACGGAGTAACCAAGCGCTATGGTCGCCGCACTGCGCTCAAAGACGTTACGCTTAGCGTCGGGAAGGGAATCACCGGCCTGTTGGGGCCGAATGGTTCTGGGAAAAGTACGCTGATCAAATCGCTGTTGGGGTTGCTGAGCATTCAAGCCGGGTCGGCGGAAGTGTTAGGTTTAAAACTTCCCCAGCAGCTGCGAGCCATTCGCGATTGTGTTGGTTACCTCCCAGAGGACGATTGCTTCATTGCCGGACTGACGGGTATCGAGTCGGTACAGTTCATGGCGCGACTCTCCGGATTGGCTGCCGTGGAAGGACTCAGGCGCGCGCACGAGGTCCTCGATTTTGCGGATATCGGCCAGGAACGTTATCGCAACGTAGAAACCTACTCCACAGGCATGCGACAAAAGCTGAAGTTCGCGCAAGCCATCGTACACGACCCGCAGCTTCTCATTCTCGATGAGCCCACCACGGGACTGGATCCCGAACAACGCGTGGCCATGCTGCGCAAAATTAAGACGCTCGCCAGTCAGCACGGCAAGTCGATTTTGATCAGCACGCACATTTTGCATGACGTGCGTAGCGTCTGCGAACAGGTGATCATTATGGTGGGCGGTGAAGTCCGCTTGGTCGATAGCTTGGATAATCTTAGCCGACCTGCGCAGCACGGTATGAGCGTGCAGATCGAGCGCGGGCGGGAAGCCAGTGTCGAAGAGCCCTTCCCCGATGCGCGTTGCTTGATCGAATGTCTACGACTTCGCGGCGTCGCGAGCGAATTGCAATCCGACGGAAGCATCTGGGTCGTTGGAATCGACGCGAGCGAATGCCATCCGTTATGGGAAGCAGCGCGGGACTGTGGCGTGTCGATTCGACAATTGAGTCCCGCGCGCAACTCGTTGGAACAGATTTTCTTTGCTGCCGTACAGGAGGCGCAACATGCCCCTGCATGACGTTGGATATCGAGAATGGAGCGGCCTGAAAAGTTGGCGATGGACGCGCTGGTGGGTCGTGGCGGTAGTTGGAATTCAGCTAGCGTTTCGCACGAGTTGGCTGAGCCGGACATTGGCGTTTTCGTGGATTCCCGCTATCATCATTGGGGCTGGTTTTTTTGCTTACGAACAATCGATTGTCAATCCACCGCTGCGAACTGCAATTGCAAACTTAGTGCTTGTCTCCAGCGGCAATCGCGAGCTGGCGCAGACCGTGCTGCAAGCTCCCGAATCGGTTCGACACGAAGTCTGGTCCTCGCTCGTACTCTCGTTTTTTCGGTACCCACAAGCGATCATGATGCTCATCATCGTGGGTATCGTCGCTCCCAAACTGATTTCCTACGACCTGCGCAACCGTGGCTATCTGCTGTACTTTTCGCGGCCGATTCGCATTTGGGAATACATGTTCGGAAAATCCATGGTGCTCTGGTTTTTTCTGGCACTGATCACGACGATTCCGGCATTGAGCCTCTACGTAGTGGGCGTACTGTTATCGCCGCAGCTAGATGTGGTGCGCATCACTTGGGACATACCACTGAGAATTCTCGCTGCCTCCGCAGTGCTGCTGTTGCCTACGGCCGCGGTGGCGCTAGCTTGCTCAGCGGTTACGATCGAAAGCCGCTTCGCCGCCTTCGGCTGGTTCGCACTATGGATTATCGGCTGGGTTTCCTATTCGATACTTTCGTTCGGCGAGCGACTCGGCGATCCGGAATTCCAGGCCCGCCGACCCCAGCGTCGCGGGGGCCTCATCGAAACGGTCGACTTCCAAAGCCGCTGGGAACTCATTTCACCCTATCATTTGCTGGGGCGGGTGCAGCAATGGGTTTTCGGTATGTACCCAGACGATCGGGATATCTGGCCC
>JBGSJL010000131.1:0-9616 GCA_041741955.1 Pirellulaceae bacterium
TTTTCTACCAAAAGACCAATGGAAGCTCCGATTCAAGCTCCGATTCAGACTCCGAATTGATTTGACCGGAGGAAGTAACTCCACCTCCGCCCTATGTAATAGGCGGAGGCAGAGGAACTAACTCCGAATAGAAGTAACTCCACAAAATGACACTACCAGCAACACTTAAGCCTGAAGCGATCATAGCCATTGTCGACACCAGAGAGCAGCTACCGCTCGACTTAGCGCCGCTACAGGTTCAGACGGGCACACTGGACACGGGAGATTACAGTTTGGCAGGCTGTGAGCATGTTGTGCGGATTGAACGCAAGAGCCTTGACGACCTGCTTGGATGCGTTGGTCGCGACCGGGAGCGGTTCGACCGGGAGGTTCAACGGTTGCTCGCCTATCCGGTTCGGGTGTTGCTGGTGGAGTCTACGTGGGGTGAAATCGAGCTAGGTCAGTGGCGGAGCAAGGTAACACCAGAGGCGGCTATCGGTTCACTACTCGGATGGCAGGCGGCTGGGCTAAGTATTCACATGGTCGGCGATCACGACCGCGCCGGCAAACATGTAGCGCGACTGCTTTTCACGGTGGCCAAGCGGCGGTATCGAGAGTTGCGGGCGTTAGTTTCATAGTTTTTTGAAAAAGGGTGAAAAGTTGAAATCAACAGTTGGTGAGACCCTAGGCCGAATGCAAGTCGCCCGAGAGTGGAAGATTTTCGGCATGACAGTGCGTCTGCTCAACTCGGAAAATCTAGTGTCGACGTGGGAGGTTTGGTGCGCGATGAGCCCATTCCTAGGGCGGTGGGAGCCATGGGACCCTGTATGTCTACAGCCCTACGTGGCAAATGGATTGTTCGGATCCGATCATGAATTCTGGCCCACTTATAAACGGTTCGTCTCTACCCCAGGTGAGCCACCAGAACACGCCAACGAGCCGCTGTACGCGTTGGCGCGTCGGCTGGGCTATTCGGATATTGGTGACTGCGAGCGTGTTGTAGAGACGATTCGGGCCGTTCTGCGTGGTGATCTGGAGGGTACTAGCCATGAGTGAGCAGCGCGAGGCTATTGGATTCCGAGATGACGACGGGGTACTCTGTCAGTGGCTTGTCGACCAGTGCCAGGTATGGGCCGTCTCTGAGGGCGTGTTGTACTGTAGTCATGCTCGCTTCGTGCTTTGGCCGGATCTTTTTCGCATGGTGGGAAAGCTTGCCTGTGAAATTGATCTACAACAGGCCGCAGAATTGTTACTTGGCTCGGGTCACGAGCTTCCGTGTGGGCTGCTACGATACTTGGGAGAGCAAAACGACAAGCCGAAAATCGAAAAACGCAGCAAGCCAAGACGACCGCGCCGGCCTCCCAAAGCACAGCATGGACTTACCGGATTTGCCGACAGCAAACGACAGCGAGACTCACGAGCGGGCAATCCCGAGCCTCACGAGCGCGAGATTCACTGACCGCCAAATTGCGATTTGGTCACGACGTTTTAGCGCCATCTTGGCAGTGTTTTCGGGCCTTTTGTTATAGTAGTAATCTCACAGCTAGGCTTAGCGGCTGAACGCGAGTTCCTGACTCGTTGCTGTGTTTTATCTTCTCAGGTTCAACCGACAGGAGGTTGACATCTATGGCGTCACTTCATTTAGATTCAGCGAAAAACGGTTATCGAATATCGTTTCGGGTTGATGGCCGCAAGACGTCGATCTGGCTTGGCTCGATCGCCCAAAGCAAGGCATCCATTTGGCAGCATCACGTCGAGCACTTGTTGGAGTGCGCCAAACATGGTGATGCGCCGGCCAAGGCGACTAACGATTGGATGCGCTCGCTAACGAATGCCGAGCACAGCAAGTTGTCGAATCGCGGATTGGCCGTTGCACGCAAAGCCGCTAACACTCAGCGTGTTACTCTCGGCGATTGGTTCGATACCTACATTGCCGAGCGCACTGACATTAAGGGTTCCACCATAGAGACCTACCACAAGGCCAAGGATTGCTTGGTGGCGTACTTTGGTGCGTCCAAGCCAATTCGAGACATTCGCGCCGAAGATGCGAAGCGGTGGCGTATTTGGTTGGCTACCAATGGCAACCGACGAGACAAAGACCGCAAGAGCATGGCCGATGCTACGGTGCGCCGTCGAGTTGGCAAAGCAAAGCAGTTTTTTGGCGAAGCTGTTGAGCGTGGGTTGATCGATGAAAACCCCTTCGCAAAACTGATCAGCCATTCAGTGGCAAACACGAAACGGCAATTCTTCGTTCCCTCCGAATGGATCGAGAGTTGCATAGAGCTGGCACCCGATACTGACTGGCGCACGATCTTGGCCTTGGCTCGCTATGCTGGCCTTCGGTGCCCTTCGGAATTATTGCGGCTGAAATGGTGCGACGTGAACCTACCGGAATCTCGGATGGTAATTCACGCGAGCAAGACAGAACATCATTCGACCGGGGGCGTCAGGGTTTGCCCGATCTTCCCCGAGCTCCACGCCTACCTTGAGGCAGCCTGGGACGCAGCGCCAGACGGTGCGGTTTACGTGGTGAATCGCTATCGAGGCAATGCGGTGAATCTGCGGACCCAATTCGAGCGACTGATCAAGGAAGCAGGGTTGGTCCCATGGCCAAAGCTCTTCCAGAATCTTCGCGCAAGCCGAGAAACGGAGTTGATGGCAATCTACCCCGCCAAAGACGTTGCTAGCTGGCTCGGAAACTCGGTGCCGGTGGCGATGGCGCACTATGCCATGGCGACGGCGGAAAGCTTCCAAAGAGCGATCGCGGAGGGTACTTCGGCGGGTGGTGCCAAAAGTGGTGCCATTTGTGGTTCCATCCCTATGGGTGCGGAATCCATCGCAAGCCAAGCGGAGGCACAAAAAAACCCTGGAAATCAAGAGACTTCCAGGGTAGAGATGGCTGGGTGTGGTACCGGTATGGGGACCATAGTGGGCGAGGAGGGACTCGAACCCCCGACATCCACGGTGTAAACGTGGCGCTCTAACCAACTGAGCTACTCGCCCAAACCTATCATTGCGGACAAAAAAACAAACGGATTGCTAATTTCAAGAACTTTAGCCGATGAGGATCGAGGCACCCTCGCGAACTTGTTCAGCGTCTGCGGACTGGACCGCTGGGAACTTAAACGTTGGACAACTGGCGAGTGCGTCGAGCGCGACGCTCGGCGCGGAGGCGACTGCGGCGGTTGACTTCGCTTGGCTTCTCGTAAAATTCGCGACGACGCATTTCCTTTTTGATACCGCTGCGCTCTACCAATTTTCGGAAACGGCGAACGGCTTCTTGAATCGTTTCTCGGTCGCGAACCATCAACTTAACCATGCACTTGCTCCAAACCCTCTATCTAACGCGAAATGTAACTGTAGGCGGCCCCAGGTCGCTTACCGACCCGAGCCGTACGGAATTAGTTGCTTCAAGCCGGTTTACCCAACGGAGTCCCAGCCGAGTTGGGCAGTTTACTAGGCTTGGCGGCGTTCGTCCAGACGTTTTACCTGACTCAGCGGCCAACTTTGGGGGAATGCTGTAATCAGCAGAGTTTGCCAAGTCGCTATAAGCGTGCTTCTGAGCTTCTGGCTCTACTGCCCTGGCAGCTCGGTTCGATCTTGATAGGGCGAATTGGATCGACGGGAACCGTCGAAGCGTCGTAGTTTCTGAACTCGTTGTGGCTGGATTTGTTGATAATGCAACCCATATCCACTGAAGCTCAAACGCCCTCTCAAAGCAGCACGGCCTTCCTAGAAGAGCTGGAAAGCAAGCATAACCACGTGCTAACCGAACTGGATCGGCTCAACGAACGGATCGAAAAGGTACTTGCCATGTATCAGAGCGGCCGCCAAGCATCTGCCAGCGGGCCCGCCCAACAGACCAAGGCCGCTTAGGCAAACACCAGCCGGGTGGAGCTGCCGAACTAGCGAGCTAGGAACGTTCGGTTTTCCAAAATTCGGCGCAGAGCGAGTCCGCTACTGGGTTTGGCAAAGAATTCGTACTTTTGAAGTGCAGGAGCAGTTTGCGATGGATCTGGGTGCCTTAGGAATGGGTGCCACGGCGCAGATCGCGGCATGTTCAGGGCTGCAATTCCTAGCGCAGCGGGGTGTGTCCGCGAAAGCTTCGCAAAAAAATCGGGCAAAGCTTGGTCTGGAGTGGTTTGCTGGGCCCCGCTGGGGCGCGTATCCAGCGACGTATCGTCCCAGAGTACCCACTGCACCGTCTGGCTGGGGGTGCGTCCGTAAAACTCGTGGGTTAATACAACTTCGGCCTGATGCCCCAACGAGTCGGCCACGAGCTGCCAAGCTTCGGTGGTCTGCCTGCAATTGCCGACAATTAGCCCGCGCGTTTGGTTTTTGGGATTGCCGTCGGCAGAGTAGTTATGAGATGAATCGAAACGAGTTGGCCGAGCGACCGCATCGTCGTAGCTAAATGCGTAGGGCGTTTGGCAAGGGCCGAAGAGCTGCGGTCGGCGGCCGTCGAGCCAATCTATCCAACCGTCCCACCAGCGATACCAGGGAAGCGTCAGATGGTCGGTGGGACCGATGCCTGTCCGCATCGCCCCGTCCCACCAACTATCGATGGCTACCGCTAAGGGAACTTCTGGGCAAAACTTCTCCATCAACTCAACGTTCTGCCGGGGGTAATCCAGTCGATTTGGACATGCAAAAATCAGTCTCTCTACCCCGGTGCTAATCAACGTCTGCAGCTCTGCTGGCTCGATGACAGACAATTGTGTGAGCGAGCGTACCGTAGATTGCTCGACATAGCGCACCAACCGATCGCGAAGCCATCCCAAGTCACCCGAGGTGGGGCCGATCCAAACTACTCTCTGCTGGCTCGGCTGAGCCATCAATGCGGCTCCGGCAGGTCGAGTGCGTCTTCGTGTTCCGCCAGCAAACCGTGTGCTTCCCTATTGGACTGGCAGGCCCGTAGTTCGGATAGAAAATCCGTACCGGACAGCAAGCGTGAAATTTTGGCTAGCACTTGCAAGTGTACGCGGTCATCGGTCGAGCAGATCAGAAAAAACACATCGGTCAGATGACCACTTTCATTACCAAATGGCAGGGGTTGCGACGTGACACCCAGTGCCAGCAGAGGCTCTGATAGTAAGGAACTCTGCGGTCGCCTCGGGTGCAACAGGGCAACACCGTTGTCCAATGCGGTCGGATGCAGTTCTTCGCGAGCCAAAACCGCGTCCACCATTTTCGACGCATCCCACAGCAAACCCGTATTTTCGGCCAGCCGGCAAATCGTGCGAATCACGCTACTACGCGTTCTCGCGGCCAGCGGAATGGCGATGGCTTCGGGGTGCAGTAGCTCGGACAGCTCCACGGAATCGCTATTGGCGTCACTCCAGCGATCGACGTCTTGTTGGACTCGCGTCAACTCTTCCAAGTTGCTCGCGCCAATACGCTGTTCGAGCCAGGTATGTACCTCGGCTTCGGAGAATCGCCAATCGCCGCCAATCCGTCGCCCCGGCAATTGGTCTCGGTCGGCCAAGCGTCGCACCTGTTGTGGCGTCAGGTGCAAGTAGGCGGCCAGTTGGTCAACATCGAGGTCTTTAGCGGCCATATTGAATGATCGTTGTTAGTTGATCGTCTTAAGATTGGGAGAACGTTTGAACCACACCACACAGGACAGTTTAGCTAGCAAATCAGCGCCGCGCGAATCATCTAGGAACCACCGACAAAAAGCGGACTCGAGCTACTTTTCGTCTTGACGGTTCCTACCATTTCGGGACACGCTATGCACAGTGTTCAGGCAAGGGCCGTAGATGGTCCTGCCCAGAGCCGTGTGAAGCGGGCTCGCTGGCTGCAATGACTGCCGCCGAGCGAACTCGCCAGCCAAGCTGATAAACAAAATTATCATTACGCTAGTTCTCGTGGCAAGGAGGCCAACGATGTCTACGTCTTCCCGTGGCGATTTTTCAGGCGAAAGTTTACCCAGCAAGGGCATTACCGAGTCGGGTGGCCTGAGTCTAAGAAGCTTCCTGACCCAGGCTGTGTTTGTGGGCGCCGATGATATCTGTCTGTTGCGCTGTTGCCAGCGGGCAGATCAGTGCCGACCTGGCGATGTTTTCATTCCGCGGCATACGGCGGCTGGCGACGAGCACGACAACGTCGAGTTGGCGGTCCGGCGCGGCGCGGTGGCCGTTGTGACCGAGCGGCTTTTGCCAGTTAGCATTCCTCAGTGCTTGGTTGAAGATACTCACCAAGTTTTTGGAAGCGTGTGCCAAGCCCTGATTGGCAATCCTTCCCAGCGCATGTTGACCATCGGCGTGGTGGGCACCTACGGCAAGACCACCACGGCTCTGTTTGTGGCAGCCATGCTCAAGCGATTGGGCGGAGCGGTGGCCTACTACACGTCGCTTGGGTGTAGCGACTCCCGCGATTGCGATCGTACTGCCACACGCCCGCCGGCACCGCGAAAGCTAGCTAAGTGGATGAGCCGTGCCGAATGCGTGGGCTCGCCGGCTGTGATCGTCGAGTTAACTCCGGCCATGCTTCAGCAGCAAGTCCATGCGGGTGTGGAGTTTGACATGCTGATCTTGACTGGCCTGCGACCTGGTCAACAGCGCGGCAAGCCCACGAGTCAGGAGTTTGGAGAATTGCTCATGCAGCTCGCCGGAAACCTCAAGTCCCATGGGATGCTGTTGTACAACGCCGACGACGCGCTGGCGGCGGCTTGGGCAGAGGCTTCGGGCCTGGATTGTGTCGATTACGGCCTAGATGCGGCTCGGCTGGTGCGCGGCAAGCGACTGGCTAGGTCTGGAGGCGAGCAGCAGTTGCTGACGATGAGTGGCAATTTGATCATGCCCCTTACTTTGAAGATCCCCGGCGATCACATTGCGCGCGCCGCGATGGCAGCGGTAGCGACCAGTTGGATGTTCGACTTTTCCGTTCCCGATGCGTTGGCGGGTATCGAAGCGCTCGATAAGATTCCCGGCCGCATGCAACGTTTGAGTACGGCGGTTGACACGCCGCTTTATATCGATGCAGCCGAAACACCGGATCAAGTGGCTGTGGCATTGCACGCTCTGCGACAGCACCAGTTGGGTCCCACCACGGTCGTGATGGACTTGAGTTGCCGATTGGATGCGCAGTGGCGTCAGCGCTTAGGTGAGGTCCTGGACAAGGGAGCAGACCGAGTTGTCTTGAGCGCTTCGGATATGTCGCTTGAGGCAGCGCGGTGCATGGCGATGGACGTGCTTGGTGGCTGCCGCAGCGCCGGTCGCGTACAGGTCATCCCCGACCGCTGGGCGGCGATTGACTGGGCGGTAGCCAACACCAGCAAAGGCTCGGTTCTACTAACGGGATGTGGCGTGCGCGCATGGACGGATCGCGATGGAATTCCGGTCACCGACGAGAGCGTCGCCAAGCAAGCGGTTGCGAAAAAGAACAGCCAGGCAAAGTTGCCAGCGCTCAGCATTTTCCCTCCGTCGGCACCTTCCGCTTTTTTTTCGCATTAGGCGTTTTTCGCATTGACACCGCTTGGCGAGATTGGCTATTTCTGGGCCTATCGAGCAGGCGAATTCGCCGAGTCTAACCAGACATGAGCTTGCGGGCTTGTGGGACCACGCGAAAGAGCCAACCACGTTCACACAGGAGTGTGGCCCGAGCTTGAATTAAGACAGGAAGTCGATCAGTGGAAGTTCTGTCGTTGGCTATGGTTTTGCGGGAAAACATAGCTGGCCTCCCTCCTGGGTCGGAGCATACACCTGACAGGTTGTGGTTTCTGGGTCAATCACGCTTGTCGGCGCTTCGCGACAGAGCTTAAGTCTGAGCACCGGAGTGATTTGGAAACACTTCACTCCGGTGCCAGGGAACAGTAGCCTTCGCAGTTTTGCCGAAAACTGCGGAGGCTTTTTTCGTTTCTTCGCTGGCTCTTCCAGATCGCGGGCGCTGCGGGTTGGTATTTCCGTGTACCCAGCCAGTCCATGGACTTTGTGTTATGCTGTGTTTCTAAAGTTGCAATGCGGAGAAGTACGTGGGATAGGCTTCCAGCCTGTCATGCGGCAATCGACAGGCTGGAAGCCTATCCCACGTTCAGAATCAGACAGTGATTCTCCGCACGCTGCTTAGCTTGCCTACCCACACCTTCCCCAAACCAACTGCCTTTTCTAACTGGAGACACTATCGTGCGCTGCGGACCCACTTACCTACTTACATTGGCCACCACCCTGCTCTGCTGCCATTTGGTCGGCGCACAGGAAAAGCCAGCACGGGAAAAGCCAGGCGCTGCTGCGGAAGCGACTGCGGCCTCGCCAACTCAGGCTGGAAAAGCGGCTCAAGCAAAAACAGCGACTCAGGAAAAAAAAGGAAACGCTGGCAAGATCCCTCAGCCTGTTGGAACAGCCAAAGCATTCCTGGCTACGCTTTCTGCCGAGCAAAAAAGCAAGGCATTAGTCGACTACGGCTCGGAACTCCGTGTGGCCTGGCATTTTATTCCGTTAGAAACTCGCAAGGGTTTGCCACTGATGGAGATGAAGCCAGAACAACAAGCTGCAGCGAAGAAAACGCTTCGCGCAGCGGTCAGTCAGCTTGGATTTGACAAGGCCACGACAATCATGCAGCTGGAGAGTATTCTCCTGAAGCTGGAAGGCCCCAAAAGCGAAGGCCGCCGCAACCCGGAGAAATATTACTTCACTGTGTTTGGAGAGCCAGCACTGAAGCAGCCGTGGGGACTGAGCGTCGAAGGACATCACCTTTCACTTAATTTTTCTTTCGAAGGCAATCGTGTTGTCGACTCGACACCGCAATTCATGGGCTCGAACCCTGCCGAACTAAAAGACACCTTTGGCGAGAAATTTCCAAAGGGGCTCCGCGTACTTCACGATCAAGAACAACTGGGTTTTGATCTGGTCAACAGTTTGGACGAAAAGCAGTTAGCTCAAGCGACACTCTCAGGCGAAGTTCCTCAGGAAATTCGTGGCGCTGGCGAACCGCAGCCTGCCATCGCGGCAGCGCGAGGCATTGCGGCGGCCGATTTGAATGCCGCTCAAAAGGCACAGCTTAAGAGTTTGATCGAAGCCTACTCAGCGCAGATGAAAACAGGCGTAGCGAAGCAGCGCTGGGAGTTAATAGACGGTGCCGGTTTTGACCAGATTCGATTTGCTTGGTCGGGCGCCCACAAGCCCGGCATTGGCCACTACTACTCGGTCGAGGGTTCTACATTTGTGATCGAGTTCATCAACGTGCAGGCCGATGCGGCGGGTAACCCAGCCAACCATATCCATTGCGTGTGGCGGGACCTGCAAGGCGACTTCAATTTGCCGATCGCGGGCAAGTAAAACTACAGTCCTCCGCGGCTGCTAACGTGGGTCGCTAAAATAACGCGGGGCGATGCCCACGCGGTTAAACAAACATTTTATCTTCCAGCGGCGTTCCAATAGCCGCAGGTTCTTAAGAGCCTACGGCACTAGCCGCGGCGAAGGGCTTCGATAGGGTCCAACCGCGCGGCTTGCCGCGCGGGGTAGATGCCGAAAATAATTCCAACCACAAGCGAAACGGCCGATGCGATGACCACCGACCACGGTGTGATCAACGTTTCCATGCCTGAGAAGTAGGCGACAATTCCGGGTGTGGCCAAGCCGATGAGCACGCCGATGCCGGTGCCAAACAGCGACAGCGAGGCGGTTTCGATTAGAAACTG
>JBGSJL010000132.1:0-8503 GCA_041741955.1 Pirellulaceae bacterium
GCGCGTCAAGCTGGTCACCTCCGGCCGATCCAAAATCGGCTTGTCGAACATCAAACAATATTCCAGTGCGCGGCGCAACAAAGCCGTGTTGCTTAGCGGACGCGGGGAATCCGATAGAGCGATGGCTCCGGCGTCGACCAATGAACCAATCTCAGCCAGTTCTTCGCCCTCGCGTCCCTTGCTCACACAGCCGATCACATACACGCGGCAGCGGTCGGCCCGCGCGGCTTTTTGACGTACAAACTCGACGGCGGTGGCGGTGTCGATCGGCGGATCCGTATTGGGCGCGCAGGCGATCGACGTATAGCCGCCCGCCAGTGCCGCTTGGGTGCCCGTCTCAATGGTCTCGTCGTCTTCGCGACCGGGCTCCCCGAGCTCGGTAGCCAAATCCCCCAACCCGGGCGCGACGATCCAGCCACGCGCGTCGACGTGGCGACATTGAATGGGCACATCGCCATCGCGCGGATCGATGGCCACGATCAGGCCTGCCGAAATGAGCAGTCTCCCTACGCGATCAATACCTTGTCGCGGATCGACGATCCGTCCATTTTCGATCAGCCAACTCTCATGCGCTTCAGCCATCGCGCCCTCCATCAGTAGAACTTTTGCCGATCGCTGTATCGCCTAGAGAACTATCGCCCGCGGTTCGACTCGCACACTCTTTAGGTTTGGGCGTACCCAACAGCAGCCACAGCGCGGCCATGCGCACCGCGACACCGTTGCTGACCTGTTGCAGGATGACCGAGTGCGGCCCGTCGGCGACCTCCGGTGTGATTTCGACACCTCGATTGATCGGACCAGGTGCCATAATAAGGATGTCGGGTTTACTCATCCGCATCCGCTGGGCATTCATGGCGTAGAGCAACGCATATTCTCGGACGGATGGAAATGGGCGCGTCGCCTGGCGCTCGAATTGGATGCGCAGCAAATTAAGCACATCGCAACGCGGGAGAATCGCGTCCAAGTTGTAGGCCACTTCGACACCCAATTGTTCCCATTTTTTCGAAACTAGTGTGGCTGGCCCGCAGACAATCACGTGGGCACCTAATTTTTGCAAGCCCCAGATATTCGAGCGCGCGGTACGGCTATGCGAAATATCGCCTACCAAAGCCACGGTGAGTCCGGCGATGGTTTGGCGATGTTGTCGGATGGTGAGGATATCCAGCAGTCCCTGCGTCGGATGTTCGTGGGGTCCATCGCCAGCGTTCAAAACCGAGCAATCCAAGTGCTTCGCTAATAAGTGCGAAGTGCCTGGTGTACCGTGCCGAGTCACTACTGCATCTACGCCCATCGCTTCGATGGTCTTGGCCGTATCTATAAATGTCTCGCCCTTGGAAGTCGACGAACCCGAGGACGAGAATTCGATCGTATCGGCGCCCAGTCGCTTGGCTGCGAGCGAAAAACTATTGCGGGTGCGAGTGCTATTTTCAAAAAATAGATTGGCGATCGTCCGGCCCGCTAACAACGACAGCTTAGTTTCTGAGCAGCGATACAGTTCGCTGAGTTGCTCTGCGGTGTCCAGCAACGTGGTTATTTCGCTCGCCGAGAGGCTTTCCAGATCCAACAAATGACGATGTCGCCAATCGTCTGGAAACCGCAGCGTCTGCCCAGGCGCAGTACCATTCATCGATCCGCCCTGCCAATTTCGTGACAACCGTCGCAAGAAACGCGGCTGATTGTAGGCCACGGCTCGCAAATCGACGAGATGCCTCACAAAACCGAGGTCAACCCTGCTGATGAGCCACTCGCCAAGCCGTGAAAGTACACCCGAAGTAAACTCGAAGTGAACTCGGCTACAATGCATGTTTTCCTCTCCAACCTTCGCAGGTGCAACATGATTTGTAGCCAACGCCTATTTGCACTGGGGCTGCTGGTTTTACTGCCGCTTGTCAGCCAGAGTGCTGCCCAGCGTCCTAACATCGTGTTGATCCTGGCCGATGATTTGGGGTACTCGGATTTAGGCTGCTTTGGCGGTGAAATCGAGACTCCCAACATTGACGATTTGGCGAGATCCGGCGTTCGCATGACACACCTCTACAACTCGGCTCGCTGCTGCCCGACGCGGGCGTCGTTGATGACGGGACTCTATCCAACTCAAGCGGGTATTGGCGACTTTACGACAAAGAACCCCGATCCCAAACGTGGTCCGGGCTACCTAGGGCGGCTGAGCGATCAGTGTGCTACGCTGGCCGAAGTCCTCAAGCCCGCAGGTTATCGATCGTATTACGTCGGCAAGTGGCATATGCATCCGGAAACGGGTCCCATCCAGCGCGGCTTCGACGAATTTTACGGCTACACCAACGACCACTCTCACGATCAGTACGACGCGGAGTACTATAAACGCCTGCCAGCGGGCCGCGTCAAGGAGATCGACCCCAAGCCCGCAGAGTTCTACTCGACGGATGTCTTCAATGCGTACGCGCTCGAGTTCATTCGTCAGGGGCAAGCCACACAGCAACCCTGGTTTTTGTTTCTCGGGCACTCTTCGCCGCACTTTCCTGTGCAGGCTCCGTCCGCGCGGGCCGACAAATACGAAGCCACCTACCGCCGTGGCTGGGATGTTTTGCGCCAGGAGCGCTTTGAGCGGATGCGACAGTTGGGACTGGTGGACGGTCCGCAGTGGCAGCTCACGCCACGCTCCTTGGTGCCGGGCGACGAGCCGGACATCGCTAACGGTTTTCCCGGCGAGGAAAATCCGGCTTGGGATGCCGTCGACGCCAACCGTCAAAATGATTTGGCGAGGCGGATGGCCATCTTCGCCGCCATGGTCGAAGCGGTCGATACGGGCGTGGGCCAGATTGTCCAGCACCTCAAGCAAACGGGTGAACTCGACAATACGCTCATCGTGTTTCTGAGCGACAACGGTGCCTGTTACGAATGGGGACCGTTTGGTTTTGACGGTGATTCACGCAAGGGGCTAACCACGCTCAGCACAGGCGATCAACTGAAAAACATGGGTGGGCCCGGCACGCATCAGTCCTATGGCAGCGCTTGGGCCAATCTCGGCAACACGCCGTTTCGAATGTATAAGCACTTCACGCACGAAGGTGGTATATGCACTCCCTTCATCGCTCACTGGCCCGCAGGACTTCAGCCGCAGACGCAGTGGGTGCGCGCGCCTGCTCACGTGATGGACATCATGCCCACGTTGATGGAAGTGGCCGGAGCCAGCTATCCGCAGCGGCTGGGCGAACACGAGCTGATACCGCTAGAGGGCATGAGCTTGCTGCCTGCGCTGCGTGGCCAGTCGCAGCCCGAGCGGACGCTTGGTTTTGACCATCAAGCGGCCCACGCGCTACGTCAAGGAGATTGGAAGATTGTCTGGAGCAAGCGCATGCCGCATGAGATTGAGTGGGAGCTATACAACATGGCCGAGGATCGATGCGAAACGAACGACTTGGCCAAGCAGCAACCCGATCGCGTCCAGGCTATGGCTCAGCAGTGGAAGAAGTGGGCACTCCACGTAGGCGTTACTTCGGATGCCCCTAGCCTCCAGTAGCAATTTGACTGCGATGATCAGCCCAATCGATTCGTGTCAAACAAATGCATGCTTACAAATCGCTAGCCTCGTGAGTTTGTCAGTGATAAGGCCTATGAGACATGACTTCTCGATCGTTAAGTTGCATTTACAACTACTTGCATTGCGGGGGCCGATATCCTTTTAGGCGACTTGGAATCGCCATATGTGCCTGCAGTGAAAAATAAATTAACAAAAGAGGCGGAATTTTGTTGACTCCGTTCTCGGATGTGTTCTATTTATCACGTTGTGCTGAGTCAAATCGAAGCTAGGTGGTTCCCGAGATCACTTTTCATGAACGCTCACAAGCTCACAAGCTCACAAGCTCACAAGCTCACAAGCTCACAAGCTCACAAACAACCAAGCATTGCTCGAATTCTTGAGCGACTTTTTGTGCGCTGGCGTATTCTGGGTGGCGCACATTCTCAGCATAACCTGGGAGGAGCGGCTCGGCCACTTCTTCCTTCCGTGGCTTCAATTTCCTATGCGATGCATTTGGGAAGCCCGATGTGTTGTGGTACTGTCCGATCATCGCTCTGTTCACACCAGTCTGAAGAATTCTCATTGCACCATATCCAGAAAGACGCGCCGAGCGTTCCGACGCAAAACGCGGAAGCACTTCGGTTAGGTTCTGTCCCGCGTGGCTAGTCAATCAATACGGAAGGTAAATTTGCCATGATTCCGAAACTCCTAATCGCTTTGTTTTTTTCGTTACCAATCGTTTGTCCGTTGAATGCGCAGCAGCCGAAGGCTGCTCCTGAGGAACAGAGCTTCTCGGTCGCCGTCCATGGTGAAATCGAACATGCAAACAGCGGGGATCTAAAAGCTGACGTTGACGTGGGTACGCTACCTGCTGGAAAACGCGGATCGATATCACTTTCGTTAATCAATACCACTCTATTTGATCTACCGATTCACGCGATGACTACTTCCTGTAGTTGCCTAAGAGCAGTTGCTCAAGAAGATATTATTCCTGCGGGAGGCAAAGTGGATATTGAGTTGCGCATCGAAGTACCAAAAACTTCACGTTCTGCAGCGCAGCAATTGAGGTTCAACATTACATACGCGGACAACGCATTGGTTGAGATCGCTTTGAATTATCGACTGGCAGGCCTAATTTCATTTCCGGGAAGCGGTTTTTCAACGACGGCTCAGTTTGGGGAAAAGGCCCATCGATTCCGGATCCCAGTCCTGGCGACGGAACCTATTGTGTTTGGTGAGGTGCTCGCCACGGCTGACAAAAGCCTCGGAGAAATCAAGCTCCGTGGCGTTGCGGAAGGAAACGAAATGTGGATTGAATGCGAGTTAGAGCTGGATCCCAGTTCTCAGGTGAATCGAGTGGGAAGTATTTACGTTCAAGATCCGAAGTCCGGTGACAAAGCCAGCATCCATTGCCTAGTCGCTCAGTCGCAGGCCTTTGCCGTTGCACCGGAGATCGTTCGTTTCACCGAATTGGAACCTAGTAAAAAAACATTTCAAGCACGTGCAATTTTCAAACTCGACAACTCACTCATTCGCTATCGGAAACTTGCAAACGGCTCTCAGCAGGAAGAGCTGCCACCAGCAATTGATTGGTCTGCTGAATTCGGAAAACTCTATTGTGATTTGAATCGCATCGGGCCAGGTATTTACCGCGTGAATTTCACGTACGTCGAAAGCGAAAAGCGCGACGAACAGTCTCAGTTGCCCGTGCGTCTTGCCAAAATCGAGTGCCGACTAAAAACTGGAAAGGAGGTGCTTTCAAAAACGCTACGCGTGGCTTTTGAATGAAATGCAACATCTACTGTTTCCAATCTTTAGGATCCCAAAAATGTTCAAACTGAAAACAACATTGATCACCGCAAGCCTCATTTTGAGTGCGAATGTGGGCTTTGCGGCGCAAGTCGTTTGTATCGTCGTCGCACAAGAAAACTGTCCAGGCACCGTATACAAGTGCTCTGACTTTGGTTCGGCCTATTGCACTCAGGGCTTAATCGACCCATTGATCTGGTATTGTCAGAATGAGCAACATGAAACGATGAAGGAAGGGCGGATGAACCTTGTGTCCAATTTTCGTGATGCAAATCCGGGCGAACTGGGGAGCACAAGCAAGCAGGCCATCGGAAGTAATACTTGCGTGTCCGAACGCCAGTGTCAAACGCAGTGCGAACTGATTGCTTTCAACGGCCAGCAAGCTTACTTTTGCAAGAGTGGAACGCAAGCCTGGACCCCAGTTGGGACATCCTATGTAGTTTACAGTGGCGTAGGTGTGTGTTACGGACAGGGATGCTGCTGCTGCGAAGACTAGACTCTTGTGGACTAACTTCCCGAGAAAATTTTTGGACAGGGGATTGCGATGGATCTAGCCTTAAAAATTGAACTGCCAACTTTGGCGATTATCGCCTTGCAATTCTGGGTTACCATCTCGTGCCCTGCACAAGTACGCACGGAACGCGGCGGTCCGGTAAATGGAGTTGCCATCAATGCGACCGCTTTACGTCAATTTGATGTGCTTTATCGCCAAGTGAATGTCCACGACATTTCGGACACAGAGTATTTTCAGGACGTGACGATGTGCCGTTTGCGCTGCGATTGGGATAGCCGCAGATTTTTGGCAATCGTCAAACGCGAACGTTTCGAATTCCTCGCCCCCGACCGAACCGAAGCAGGTGAACGCCGTCTGGTTCAACTGCAAGGGATCGCCAGCACTGCTGGAAAGACGATGGTACGCGACGAAGATGGGCTTTGCGGAATGACCGGCGATTCTTTGCTTCGCGCGCTTCAAACTCGGGAGGTTCTCGATATTCGTAAATTCGGTTTGACGGGCTTCCCACGCGCTTTTGTAGAGGAGCAAGCGCCGGGAAGTTTCGAGGGTCATGCAACATACTATCCAGCGGCGGAATTCACCGTGGGCTCGGCAGTCGATGGGCAGTACCGCGTTGTCCACAAATTACGGGATCCGCAGGGCGAATTCAATGTGGAGGAGCGTTGGCTATTTGATGTGTTGAGCAATATGCCCAGGAGCTACTCAGTCGCGAGAAAGCAGACAGGGAAATCCGACTATCTGCCTGACTTTCGACAGGAAATGTCTTGGCAAGAAAAGGATGGAGTATATCTGCCTCAAGAAATGTCCTTTGTGACGAGCGACGTTGTGCAAGTTGGTGAAAAACGCGAGGACTTCAAACGCTACGAAGTGGACACGAGCTTCCACTTTCATTGGTTCGAGGTAAATAGCGATCTAGACGACGCGTTGTTCTCACCGGCGATAATCAAAGACATTCGGCAGATTGAGGAACTCATCGATCCAGTTCAGTCGGGTGCCGATTCGATCAGCAAGCTCGACCGAATACGGGCACAATAATCGCGTAAGCATCGGACATTGGCGAGCATTTCGTTGGACAGCTTTTGATCATCGTTAGGCTACCGTCGTTGGGGGTCTGTCCTGCAAGCGGAGGGCTGATGAGGTAGAATGGGGGGCAGGCAAAAACTGCTCGGCCAATTTCAGTCGACCGCGATCTCCCGCTTGAAGGATCCTTATCCCATGAAAAAATCGCTGTTTCCAGCCCTGATCAGCGCGACGTTGCTCAATATTCTTACAAGTTTGGTTTGCCAAGCTGCGCCGCCAAACATCTTATTTATTTTTTCGGACGACCATGCCCAGCACGCGATCTCAGCGTACGGATCGAAGGTTAATCAGACTCCGCATCTGGACCGCTTGGCTGCGGAAGGGGCTCGCTTTACGAATTCATTTGTGACCAATTCGATTTGTACGCCCAGTCGCGCAACGCTGTTGACTGGCCAGTATTCGCATCTCAACGGTGTTCCGGTTTTCAACCGTTTCGACCCCGCCAGCGATACGGTCGCTCGACATCTTCAGGCCGGTGGCTACCACACGGGTATGATTGGCAAGTGGCATCTGGGCTCGGATCCCGTTGGCTTTGATCGTTGGATTGTGCTGCCAGGCCAGGGTGCCTACTGGAATCCGACTTTTTTGGTTTCCGGAAAGAAACTGTCAGTGCAAGGGCACTGCACCGACATCACAACCGACTTGGGTATCGAATTCTTGAAGACCCGACCACAGGACAAACCGTTTTTCTTGATGCTGCATCAGAAAGCTCCCCATCGAGCTTGGGAGCCCGACGAACGCAATCTGGCGCGCTTCAAAGATGCTGTGATTCCCGAGCCAGAAACGCTGTGGGATGACTACGCCACGCGGCCCGCCGCACTGCCGGAGAACGAACAGTCCGTGGCTCGCAATCTGACCAACCGCGACTTGAAACTCACACCGCCAGAAGATTTGGCAGGCCGTGAAGTGGGACAGTGGTACGGACGCGAACCCATGGAACTAACGGTCGACGGCAAGACTTTGACCGGCAAAGAATTGGTTAAGTGGAAGTATCAGCGTTACATGCAGGATTACTTGGCCTGCGTCCAAGGCGTCGATGATGGCGTGGGCAGGGTCTTGGATTACCTCGATGAAAACAAATTGGCGGACAATACGATTGTGATTTACTCGGCAGACAATGGATGGTACTTGGGTGACTTGGGCATGTACGACAAGCGTTTTATGTACGAACCGGGATTGCGCGTACCATTGCTGGCCCGTGGGCCAGGCATCAAGCCTGCGAGTACTCCAGCGCAATTCGTGGTGAACATTGACCTCGCGCCCACGTTTTTGGATTTGGCGGGACTGCCCATTCCTGCTTCGATGCAGGGTCGGTCGCTCGCACCACTGCTTCGCGGCGAAACGCCGGCGGATTGGCGCGAGTCGGTTTACTATCGGTATTATCACGACCCGGGTCACCACAACACGCGAGCTCACTACGGAGTTCGAACCAAGACCCACAAATTGATCTACTACTGGATCAAAGATGCGTATGAGATGTTCGACTTAGAGCAGGACCCTTCCGAGCAGCGGAATTTGCTCTACTCGGTCGATGGAAAGTTAAGCGGCGAGTTGCAAGATAAAGAGGTGCAAGCTAAGTTCGAAGAGCTCAAGGCGGAGAT